>CAUWGX010000020.1:0-2402 GCA_963558565.1 uncultured Atopostipes sp. | reverse complement strand
CCCCAAATATTTAGAGCGAAGGTCTGACCCCCACAAAAATTAAAGACCCAAGATAATTGCCCACTTTAAAATTAAACATGTGCTTAGAATCGTTCTAGGCAACACCAATAACAATCACTAATCACAAGTGATTTGTGATTAATCACTTGTGATTTACAAGGTGTAACGATATAATTAAATGGAAAACGTGCAAAATATTTACATAAACAGGAGGGAGAAACTTGGAACTAGCATTTAGAGAAAGCTTAAAAAAGATGAGAGGTACCAAATCAAAAGAAAAATTCTCCCAAGAATTAGAAATGAGTAGATCAAATTATTCATTGATTGAATCAGGAAAATCAGATCCGACATTAAAAACATTGGAACGAATTGCAGAATTGACAAACTCAACCTTAGTTATTGACTTAATTCCTAATGAATTAGAACAAGTAGAGTTGCAAATAGAAGAAGAGAAGCAATGATTGTCGTTAATATATTTAACGAAATTGTTGCTTATTTTTTTTAAAAGCGGTATACTAGATATAACGAAACAACGAACTGAATAAAGAATACAAAAAAAGAGCCACGACCAACTTATTTTCCGCCAAGAAAATAAGTTGCGAGCCTTAATTGATTACCACCAATCAATTAAAGAAGTCGAGACCCGAAATTTGGTAAAGTATTTAATTACTTTATTAATCAGATACTTAAATATCTGTAAACCCATTATATCGGGTTTTTGAGGGAATTTCAAGTCTTTAAGAAGATACCAGGCAATCAATTAAGAAAAACTTAGTTGATTGCCTTTTTTGTTGTGATTCAACTTTGATCGTAGCTTCTAACTAATTAATTTTCGTAAGAAAGGAGAACAGCTGAATGAATATCCCTTTTGTTGTAGAAACTGTGCTTCATGACGGCTTGTTAAAGTACAAATTTAAAAATAGTAAAATTCGCTCAATCACTACCAAGCCAGGTAAAAGCAAAGGGGCTATTTTTGCGTATCGCTCAAAAAAAAGCATGATTGGCGGACGTGGCGTTGTTCTGACTTCCGAAGAAGCGATTCACGAAAATCAAGATACATTTACGCATTGGACACCAAACGTTTATCGTTATGGTACGTATGCAGACGAAAACCGTTCATACACGAAAGGACATTCTGAAAACAATTTAAGACAAATCAATACCTTCTTTATTGATTTTGATATTCACACGGCAAAAGAAACTATTTCAGCAAGCGATATTTTAACAACAGCTATTGATTTAGGTTTTATGCCTACGTTAATTATCAAATCTGATAAAGGTTATCAAGCATATTTTGTTTTAGAAACGCCAGTTTATGTGACTTCAAAATCAGAATTTAAATCTGTCAAAGCAGCCAAAATAATCTCGCAAAATATCCGAGAATATTTTGGAAAGTCTTTGCCAGTTGATCTAACGTGCAATCATTTTGGGATTGCTCGTATACCAAGAACGGACAATGTAGAATTTTTTGATCCCAATTACCGTTATTCTTTCAAAGAATGGCAAGATTGGTCTTTCAAACAAACAGATAATAAGGGCTTTACTCGTTCAAGTCTAACGGTTTTAAGCGGTACAGAAGGCAAAAAACAAGTAGATGAACCCTGGTTTAATCTCTTATTGCACGAAACGAAATTTTCAGGAGAAAAGGGTTTAATAGGGCGTAATAACGTCATGTTTACCCTCTCTTTAGCCTACTTTAGTTCAGGCTATTCAATCGAAACGTGCGAATATAATATGTTTGAGTTTAATAATCGATTAGATCAACCCTTAGAAGAAAAAGAAGTGATTAAACTTGTTAGAAGTGCCTATTCAGAAAACTATCAAGGGGCTAATAGGGAATACATTACCATTCTTTGCAAAGCTTGGGTATCAAGTGATTTAACCAGTAAAGATTTATTTGTCCGTCAAGGGTGGTTTAAATTCAAGAAAAAAAGAAGTGAACGTCAACGTGTTCATTTGTCAGAATGGAAAGAAGATTTAATGGCTTATATTAGCGAAAAAAGTGATGTATACAAGCCTTATTTGGTGACGACTAAAAAAGAGATTAGAGAAGCGCTAGGCATTCCTGAGCGGACATTAGATAAATTGCTGAAGGTACTGAAGGCGAATCAGGAAATTTTCTTTAAGATTAAACCAGGAAGAAATGGTGGCATTCAACTTGCTAGTGTTAAATCATTGTTGCTATCGATCATTAAAGTAAAAAAAGAAGAAAAAGAAAGCTATATAAAGGCGCTGTCAGAGTTTTTTGACTTAGAACATACATTCATTCAAGAGACTTTAAACAAGCTAGCAGAACGCCCAAAAACGGACACACAACTCGATTTGTTTAGCTATGATACAGGCTGAAAATGGAAGAAGTTTTAATTGATGATAATATGGTTTTTGATATTGATAATTTAAAA
>CAUWGX010000019.1:0-6249 GCA_963558565.1 uncultured Atopostipes sp. | reverse complement strand
ATATTTAGTAAAGACAATTGGGGTTAAGGTTATGTAAATTTTTCAAATGATTTGTTAACCAAAAATTAAACTGCTTTACAACCTCTTAACTTAGAAAATGAAAAAACCCACAAAAACTAAAGTGTTTTTATGGGTTTTACTTCTTATTTTTTAAAATATAGATATCTTAAGTGATTCTTTATTAAAGATGATTGATTAAATAAGTGGCTAAACTAAAATAAATCACTAAAGCGCAGGTATCATTAATTGTGGTAATAAAAGGACCAGAAGCCACTGCTGGGTCAATCCCTATTTTATCAAAAATTGAAGGCACAACCGCTCCGATAACCGTAGACATACTCAATGTGGCCAACAAAGATGCCCCTATAATGAATGATAAAATAAGATTACTATAAAGAAAGTAAGATAAAATGCCAATAACGATCGATGCAGCAAATCCAATTAAGATGCCTGAACCAAATTCTTTTCCTAACATTTTTAAGAAGCTTTCGTCTTGTTTTTCATTTAAAGTTAAACGACGAACCGAAACAGCTAAAGACTGGGTACCCACATTTCCTGCAGAATCTAAAATAATCGGCATGAATGCGGCCAAAGCAACAACCTGTTCTAAGGTGTCTTCGAAGGCACTAATAAGGTTCGCTGAAATTAAACCAAGGAAAATTAGAATAATAATCCACGGCAGACGTTTGCGCGTCATTTGTAAGATCGTTTCCCCTTCTGTGCTTTCTTCCTCTGGGGTGGTTATCCCACTAAAACGGTGAAAGTCTTCAGTCATTTCATCATGAATAATATCAATAACATCATCGACAGTGACAATCCCTAATAATTTGTTTTCATCATTAATAACAGGTAAAGCTAATAAATCATATTCTTGGATAATACGCGCAACCTCTTCTTGGTCTGTCTCCTGAGAAACTGAAACCGTCTGTGTATTCATAATCTCTTCGACTTTTGTGTTCCCAGGTGAAAGAAGGAGGTCACGTAAAGAAAGGACGCCGGTTAATTGATTCTCTTGATTAACAACATAAATATAGTAAATCGTTTCGGCTTGCGCGCCAATCATACGCATATCAGCGATCACATCATCCGCTGTATCTTCTGTAGATACACGAATTAATTCTGTTGTCATGATCGCTCCAGCCGTTTCTAGTTCCTGTTTTAAGAGCGATTCAATCGCTGCCAAATCTTTTGGCTTCATCACTTCTAAAGCCTCATGACGTTTTTCTGGGTCTAGTTCACTGATGAATTGCACGACGTCATCATCCGCTATATAGGAAAAAACATTTTGCAAATAAGGGGCCGGCAAATAGTGAAAAGCTGCTAATTGATCGTCAAAATCCATTTCTTCAAATAATAAAGCAAACTCAGACGGCATTAAAAATTCTGTAATTTTTACTTTTTTATCGGGATAGAGCAGATGAAAAACATCGACTTGGTCTCGTTCGTGTAATTTTAAAAATAAATCACGAAATTTCTGACGCTCTCCTTTTTTAATTGTTCTATAAATTGAATCATAATATGCTTGTTTTTCCATTCTACTCATTCCTTCTTGTCAAAAATAAGGTTCTCCATTACTTAAAAGCAGTTTTATATGCTATGATCTTTCATTCTATCTATTTTAATTTATCAAATTCAGCCCTTAAATACAACTTAGAAAGAATTTCCAACAGGTTTTTAATAAGATGAACGTTCGCTGTCTTCTCTCTCCTTTCTAGACAATTTCTTCTTGTTGTTCATTTTTTATGATATAATAAATAAAATATTCACTTTATTCTTCCCACATAACGGAGGTTATTATGACAAAATTTATAATTACAACAGATAGTGGTTCAGATTTACCGAAAGAAATCATTGAGCGTTATAATATATACATCATTCCTATGCACGTAACAATGGGCGAACAAACATATGATGATGGACGTTTTGATGTTCAAAAAGTATTTGATTATTATGAAGAAACTGGTGAACTTCCTAAAACGTCTGGCTCGACTCCACAAGATAATACAGAAGTCTTTCGCGACGTTTTCGCTGATCATCCGGAAGCTCAGATTATTCATATCGCTTATTCTGCCGTCACTACTGTTTCCTTCAATGCCGCCAATATTGCAGCGGAAGAATTTGAAAATATTCATCTAGTCGATGCCAAACATGTCAGTATGGGTTTAACGGCTGTCGTCAAAGCAACTGCGGAGTTTATCGAAGATCATCCTGAAATAACACCTGAAGAAGTGATCGCTTTTGTTGAAGATATCCGTGACCGTACCCATATGCATTTTTTACCTAAAACATTACTCTATTTAAGAGCAGGTGGCCGTGTTTCAAACCTAGCCTTTCATGGAGCTAATCTCTTGAAACTTCACCCCACCATTGTTTTAGAAAATGGCTATCTTGTTTCAGGGAAAAAATATCGTGGTTCTTTTGAACGGTGTTTAAAGAAAATGATCAATGACTTTTTCAAAAACAATAACATTGATCCTGAAACAGTACTTATTGGAGGCGCACCGGATGTTGACGAACAGCAGAGAGAAAGTATTTTTGAACTCCTAAAAGAATATGGCGTTTCGACAAACAAATGGCTAGAAACGGGAGCTGTTATTTCAAGCCATGGTGGGCCAGGAGCCGTTGGTATTACCGGAATTGAAAAAACCCCTTAATTTATAACAGAACACACAAAAACTACAGGCCTTAAAAAAAGGACCTGTAGTTTTTTTAGTTTTAATGAGTCTCCATTAGCTCTTTTAAATATATTTTCAAGCCTCAGATAATACGAAAAAATGAGCCAATAAAGAAATCTCATCATAAAAAGAACACCTTCTTCATAGATTCAAAAGACAAAATCTAATAAAAAGTGTTCTCTGTGATTCATCGTTTTGATTTATTCTGATTCGTTAATAATATTGTAGTAAGTGCGAGAAGTGAATTGATAAAAGATTAAATAAACAACCGCAAAAACTACTAAAACGCCAAAGTAACTTGTACTAAAGATGGTAAAATCTCTTGTTCCAAACAAACCAAGCAAGATATAAATAATTTTTGAAGCGAATAGATTATGAATAACTGCCACGGCAATAGGTAACAAGAAAATCCATACGATTTGTGAGCGAATCGTTTTTTGGATTAAATCTTCAGGTAAACCAACTTGTCGCATAATCTTAAAGTTTTCTTTATCTTCAAAGCCTTCTGAAACTTGTTTGAAGTAAAGCATTAAAACAGTTCCTATAATCAATACTGTACTGACAACCATCCCAATAAAGAACAAGCCGCCATATAAGGTATACATCGATTGACGGATATCTTCTTGAGATTCTACAGCTAAAGTCTGTTCTTCTCCAGCTTCGCGTAAGAATGTATCGACTTCGTCTAGATCACTCTCTACATTGAAAGTGGCACTTGTTGTGTACGAATACGGTTCATAACGTTCTTCGTATGTGTTATAGAGAAGGTGGTTTTCACGAATTTGTTCTACTTCTTCTTCGCTAGGCAAAGCTAAATATAATACTTCTACCCCATAGTTTGAAGGAATGACAGTTTCTGCCACTGGTTTTGTATTATATTCTGTTCCATTAATTTCTAATGTTGGAAAATCTTCAAGGTCTAATAAATTTGATGTCATCAACACTTCATTTTTATCAATTGTTTCGGACTGCTGCATATAATTATTATAAGAATCGATGGTTTCAACAATAATATAAAGCGGTTGTCCGGCTGCACTTAACTCTTCAAATTCAGGCGTATTATTTGCCGGTAAAGGGGACAGTTTTCTCCCATCTAAATAACCACCGACTGACAGAGTTGTACGAATATTATCCTCTGAAATTTCCCCATAATTTTTAGCTTCGGTAATCACTTGATTCAAAATCTCTTCATTTTCAGAAGGATCATTTTCATAACTTTCAGCACTTACCGTTCTAATTTCGTAATCATAGGGCATGGCTCCCTGAATTTGAGATTCCATTGTACGGAAAAGAGATAAAGTAAGTCCCATTACTAAAATAACCCCGCTACTTAAAATAGCAATACTCGCTAAACTGACTGCATTATTATTCATTCGGTGCAGCATGCCAGAAATAGATAAGAAATTATTGGGTTTATAGTAAATCTTTTTATTCTTTCGTAAAGCTTTCAATATGAAAATAGTCAATGAAAGAAACAAAAGATACGTCCCTATAATGACTAAAAAGATCGCGATAAAAATATTTTGTAAAGAGCCTAGAACATCATTCGTTGTTAGCGCAATATAATAGCCACCACTTAGACTCACCAACCCTAAAACCATCAACCACCAGCGCCCTTTTGGCTCTCCTTGACCTTCGTGAGCACTGCGGAGTAATTCGATAGGATTCAGTCGCGCAATTTTAAACACATGAATAATAAAACTGACAAAGAAAGTGCTTAATAAAACCAAGGCGGTGCCTAAGGCCGTTTCTATTTGAAACGGATAATCCATCAGGCCTGCTCCAGTATCTTGCATAAGCCGGTTCAAACCAACAAACATTAAGCTTCCCACTAAATAACCCAACACAACACTCAGCACTGAAGTCACTACCCAGTTAAAGAAAGTTTGAATAAGCGTGATCCAACGTATATGCTTTTTCTCAAGACCTAAGACTGTATATAACCCAAATTCTTTCGTCTGATTGCTTTGAATAAAATTACTGGTATACAAGGTAATAATGACAATCAGCAAGGTCGAAAAGAAGACACCCATGCCAATAATAATAGAGAGGTCCGGATGGAATTCATTCACATAATCATTTTGTAAAAGTGATAACAAAATATATTCCAAAGAAAATAATAATGAAACAGCTAGTAGAAAGGGAAAATAGAGTCGTTTATGCGACAGAATACTTCTAAAAGCAACTTTATTTAAGATGGAGAATTTCATTCGGATTCACCTCGGTCATTGAGCACTGAAAGACTATCTGCAATTCGCTCTTGAAACGCCTGGCTTTTAGCACCACCACGGTAAATTTCATGGAAAATTTTTCCATCTTTGATAAATAACACCCGATCAGCTTCTGAAGCGGCTTTTAAAGAGTGTGTTACCATCATGATGGTATTTCCTGCTTCATTGACACTTCTTAAGACATCTAATATTTGAGCGGAAGTTGTAGAATCTAAATTCCCCGTCGGCTCATCGGCTAGTAATAATTTCGGCTCATTAATCAATGCCCGGGCGATAGCAACACGTTGTCTTTGTCCTCCTGAAATTTCATACGGATATTTTTCAAGTAAATGCTCAATTCCTAAAAATGCGCTCACTGTTTTTATCCGTTCGGCCATTTTATCTTGCGCAACGTCCGATAAAACAAGGGGCAGTAAAATATTATCTTTATTATTAAAAGTATCCAAAACATTAAAATCTTGGAAAACAAACCCTAATTCTTCACGGCGAAATTTGGCAATATCGTCACTAGGAATTTTACTTAAATCTTGCCCATTTAATTCAATTTTTCCTTCCGTCGGTTCATCAAAGGTCGCTGCGATATTAAGAAGCGTTGATTTCCCAGAACCGGACTCTCCCATAATCGCTACGAATTCACCTTTTTTTACACCAAAATCAACATCTCGCAGAGCTAACGTCTTTGTTCCTCGTGTTCGATAAACTTTTTTAACATGTTTTACATCTAATAACATTCAATTTCCTCCTTTGAATTTACAAGCCTAGTTTATCGAATCTTTTTGAAAGCTGCCTTTATCTATCCTTACAATGTGCTCTATAAAACTTACAATTTTGTAAGTTACTCTGTGAAAAGTTGAATAGTAAATATTGAGCCTTCACCGATTTCTGATTCAAGTTGTCCATTCATTCCTACATAATCTTCGTCAAAAATTAGTGGTGGAAGATCAACTATATAATAAATAAGTAAATTAGATTTTATTACTCTTACTTAGTATTAAGTATCGGTTAACTTATCTTTATCCCCTTTAACCAATATGTTCACGTCATAAGTATAGACTGTTTCGACTTCATAATTACTATTTGTTCTTAATTTTACATCTATCATTTGACTGGAACCTATTCGGATAAGTTCGCCGCTTATATCATTTAACAAACTTGCTAATCGCTTAAAAAGTTCTTTGTCATAATCAAAATCTGTATATTCCGAATCTTTGCCAGGTACGACAACATCAATATTTAAAATAATTGACACCACCTTCATAAATATACCTCTTTCTTTAATCTAATAATTATTTAAGTCTACCATAATTGATACTTAATATATAATACCACTAAGTTCTGTGATA
>CAUWGX010000018.1:0-7936 GCA_963558565.1 uncultured Atopostipes sp. | reverse complement strand
CCGAGGATAGTGAGGGGTTGCCCCTTGTGAAAGCCGGACGTTGCCGTTCTTTTTTTATTTCTGCACCCTTGGCTCAACTGGATAGAGCACCTGACTTCGGATCAGGGGGTTGGGGGTTCGACTCCCTCAGGGTGTGTAGAATCATTAGCGAACAATTTAATACCAAGATTTACAGGACATTATTGAATATAGTGTTCTGTTTTTTGTTGTGTATAGGTTTTGGAAACTTTACATAGACTGGACAACGTTATTCAGCTGCTCTGAGAAGTTTTCAGTCCTATACTTCCTTAACGGAGTGCAAGCTTCCAAAAGAAAGTTTGTGTGAAAATCGCTTGGAAAGATCAATCATTTTGTATTCTTAATGTACGAAGAAGGCTTATCGCTAGTTATTTTAAATAAAAGTGTATTTATTTTTTAAAAAGGTGATATGACTTGCATTTTCTATATAATCCTCTATAATCTTTTACACAACTCACATTATTTCTTCATTTTCAACTAATTCTTCTCATTTGATGACTCCATTCACGTCGATTTTCTTTTAAAATACGGTAAAACCTGATATACTAGACATATAGTCAAGAATAGTCAGACTTTAATTTAATATTGAATCTTGTATGAACAGGAGGAAACTGAAAAACTTGAACACTGCAACAGAAGTCTGTAGGATAGAAAATACTATTTGAAAAATTTAATGTTCATTTTTCAGTATGACAAATGAAAAATAGAAATATGTCTGATATGATTGAAGAATACTTGAAAAAAGCGATTAACGAAAGTGGAAGAGTTGAAATTAGACGCAGTGAGTTAGCTAATTTATTTGACTGTGTTCCTTCACAAATTAATTATGTAATCAATACACGTTTTACTATACAACATGGTTATGCGGTTGAGAGTAAGCGTGGCGGTGGAGGCTATATTCGTATTATAAAAATGCAAGTAAAAAGTAATACAGAAATGCTGGAACGAATGAGCCAACTCATTGGTGACCAAATTTCTGAAAAAGAAGCTGAAATTATGATTCAGACGTTGTATGAGAATGAATTTATGACTCGAAGAGAAGCGCAGATTATGCTGGCTGCCATTGATCAAAATAATTTTAGTGGTAGTCAATTAATCGACAAGAAAATTCGTGCAAATATACTATTATCAATGATAAGATTATTAATCTTAAAAAACACCTGAAAGGCGGATAATAATAATGAGAGAAGTATTCACTAACCGAGCAAAGAAAGCATTGCAAAATGCACAAGATGAAGCGAAATTGCTCCGCCATCGTACTGTAGGAACGGAACATTTATTATTAGGTCTAGTCTTGGAAGAGGATGGAATTGCTGGGAATACATTACGAGAAGCTACTTTAACAGCTGAAGATGTACGTGATGAAATCGAGCATTTAATCGATTATGGACCAATGGAAAATAATAACGAGCAAGATCTAGGAGATGTTGTTCTTCCTTATTCTCCACGAGCTCGTCAAATCATGTCTTATGCAGCCGATGAAGCACGCAGACTAAATAGTCCTCTAATAGGTACTGAACATCTACTTTTAGGACTCTTACGGGATGAAAATATTTTATCCTCTCAAATTATGAAGAATTTAAACTTAAGTTTGTCAAAAGTACGACAAACGATTTCGAAAAAATTAGGTGTTAGCTTAAAACCAAATGCTAGAAGAAATACACAAAACCAGACAGCTGGCAAAGCACCTAATAAATCAAAAACACCAACGCTAGATTCTTTAGCACGGGACTTAACGAAAATAGCACGCGAAGATAAATTAGATCCGATTGTTGGTCGTGAAAATGAAGTACGACGCATCACTCAAATTTTGAGTCGTCGAACTAAAAATAACCCGGTGCTAGTAGGGGAACCTGGAGTCGGAAAAACGGCTATAGCAGAAGGGTTAGCTCAAAAAATTATTAGCGGACAAGTTCCACCAACTTTAATTAATAAGCGTTTAATGGCCTTAGACATGGGTTCACTTGTTGCGGGTACGAAATACCGTGGTGAATTCGAAGAACGCATGAAAAAAATTATCGATGAAATTTATGAGGACGGCAATGTTATTCTATTTGTCGATGAACTTCATACTTTAATCGGTGCTGGAGGAGCAGAAGGGGCTATTGATGCCTCAAACATCCTAAAACCAGCCTTAGCGCGTGGAGAATTACAAACAATTGGGGCAACAACTTCTGATGAGTATCAGAAGTATATAGAAAAAGATGCTGCTTTAGAGCGTCGCTTTGCATCTGTATTAGTTAATGCACCAACGAATGAAGAGACAGTGGCGATTTTACATGGTCTAAAAGAACGTTATGAAGACCATCATAATGTTGAAATTTCTGACGATGCTATTAAATCTGCAGTCACTTATTCTTCTCGATATATTCAAGATCGTGAGTTACCCGATAAAGCCATCGATTTAATGGATGAAGCATCTGCTAAAGTTCGTTTAGATTTAAGCGATGGTGAATCTCCTTATAAGAAGGAAATGGATGAATTATCTGAACTCATTCGAGAAAAAGAACAAGCTATTACAGATCAAAACTTTGAAGTCGCAGCAAAAATTCGTCAAAAAGAAATTGACCAAACAGATAAAATTGAACACTTAATGGAAAATACTACTGAAGAAAGACCGGTTGTTGAAGGTCAAGCGATTGCAGAAGTTGTAGGGCAATGGACAGGAATTCCCGTTCATGATCTTCAAGAAACTGAAAGTACTCGCTTGATGAATCTAGAACAATCCCTTCATGAACGTGTGATTGGCCAAGATGAGGCAGTGACAGCTATTTCGAAGGCTGTTCGTCGAGCTCGAAGTGGAATTAAAGATCCAAACCGTCCGATTGGCTCCTTTATGTTCTTAGGTCCAACTGGTGTCGGGAAAACTGAATTAGCTAAATCTCTGGCAGAAGTGATGTTTGGTTCAGAGAATGATCTTATTCGAATCGACATGTCTGAATATATGGAAAAATATGCGACAAGTCGTTTAGTTGGTTCTCCTCCAGGATATGTCGGTTATGATGAAGGAGGACAATTAACCGAAAAAATTCGTCAAAAACCATATTCAGTAGTGCTCCTTGATGAAATTGAAAAAGCACATCCTGATGTCTTTAACATTCTATTGCAAGTTTTAGATGATGGTATTTTAACAGACGGAAAAGGTCGTCAAGTTGACTTTAAAAACACTATTATTATCATGAGTTCTAACTTGGGTGCGACAGCACTACGTGATGAAAAAGAAGTAGGTTTCGGTGCTGCTGAGCGAAAATTTGATCATGATTCAATGGAATCAAAAATTCGTGAAGAAATGAAAGATTACTTCCGACCTGAATTCTTAAACCGTATCGATGAAGCGATTGTGTTCCATGCACTTGATCGAGAGCATCTACAAGAAATCGTTAAATTATTAACCAATGATTTAATTGAACAACTCGCAGAACAAGACATCGAATTACGCATTACGTCCGCTGCTTTGGATATTATCGCAGATGAAGGATACGACCCAGAATATGGAGCGCGTCCGCTCAGTCGAGCGATCCAAACGAATGTGGAAGATATGTTGAGTGATGAAATCATCTCTGGCGGTATTAAAGCTGGCGATAAAGTAACCGTTGGTGGCTCACAAGGAAAATTAACCTTAAGACACCGAGGAAACTCAAATACAGAAGATGAAGAAAAAGCAACTGTAACTTCATAAAATAGAAGATTAGATCAACCCGTTATTCCAAGTGAATAGCGGGTTTTTTTGATAGTTAATCACTTGCGCATTGATGAAGGTATTATTATTTAACATTTAGCTGTACGGCTAAATGATTCTACTTTTATGAGCGACTATTTTTATGGTAAAATTTGAAGGAATTATGAATATTATTTGTCAGTGAGGTGAATTTGTGTATACTCAGGAAGAAAAAGAGTTTTTTATGAAAGAAGCTCTGAAAGAAGCTGAAAAAGCAAAAGAAATAGCAGAAGTCCCTATTGGAGCAGTTATCGTAAAAGACGGACAAGTGATTGCTCGGGGATATAACCAAAGAGAAAAAACAAACAGAGCCATTACACATGCAGAGATTTTAGCGATTGACGAGGCAAATAAAACACTGAATAATTGGCGCTTAGAAGATTGTGCTTTATTCGTTACTGTAGAACCTTGTGTAATGTGTAGTGGGACGATTGTTTTATCGCGGCTTCCTTATGTTTATTATGGTGCTCCCGATTATAAGGGAGGAACTGCGGGTACCTTAATGAATTTATTAGAAGAAGAAAAGTTCAACCATCAAGCAAAGGTAGAAGCAGGTGTCTTACAAGAAGAATGTAGCGAAATGTTGACGTCATTTTTTAGAGCATTACGATCAAAAAAGAAAGGAATAAAATAAGATGAGCCATTTATATCAGTATCAAGTACGAACGAGTAGAAAACAAGAATTTTTAAATATCGATGAGCATATACAAGATGCTCTATCTAAAAGCCAGGTTCAAAATGGGCTTCTAGTTGTCTATTGTCCACATACGACAGCTGGCATTACGATCAATGAGAATGCTGATCCCGATGTGAAGACAGATTTAGAGTTAGGTTTAAATAAAACTTTTCCAAATGATAAAGAGTATATTCATATGGAAGGCAACTCAGATGGCCACATGAAATCTTCAGTAATTGGGGCTAGTGAAACGCTTATTATTGAAGCAGGACAACCTATTTTTGGCACTTGGCAGAGTACCTATTTTGCCGAATTTGATGGACCGAGAGCAAGAAATATTTATATAAAAATTATTGAAGGATAATTTATTGTAGAGGAAGTGGAAAGATGCTAGAAGTGCGAGATTTATCGAAGTCATTCGGTTCATTGAAAGCCGTGGATGACGTAAACTTTACGATTGATCAAGGACAAATTATGGGGTTAATCGGACAAAATGGATCCGGGAAAACAACGACTTTTCGAATCATTTTGAAATTACTGAGCCAAAATAGTGGTACCGTCCGTTGGAAAGGAAAACCTTTTTCAAAAGAATTTTTTAACCATATAGGCTATTTGCCGGAAGAACGTGGATTAAATCAAAAAATGACTGTCGAACATCAAATTTTATACTTTGCACAACTTCGGGGAAAGAAAAAGTCAGAAATTGAACCACTGATCGATGACTGGTTAGATGAATTTAAAGTCGTTGGAGCAAGAAAAGATAAAATCAAGTCCCTTTCAAAAGGAAATCAACAAAAGGTGCAGTTGATCTGTACACTGATTCATGAACCGGATTTAATTATTTTGGATGAACCTTTTAGTGGCTTAGATCCTGTAAATGCGGAGCTGTTAGAAGTAGGGATACGTCGAGCAAAAGAGCGCGGCGCTAGTATTATCTTCTCAAGTCATAATATGAATAATGTAGAAGAACTATGTGACAATATGGTCATGCTGAAAAACGGTCAGCAAGTATTATATGGAACAATCCACGAAATTCGAGAAAGTTTTGGACGTACTCGCTTATTTTTAGAATCGCCTTTATCGAAAGCTGAGTTGAAGAATATAGAAGGTGTAAAACAAGTAAAAACAATGAATGATACTACTTATTATCTTGAACTAGAAAATGCAGAGGTTGGTCGACAGATCTTTGAATTAGCGACACGTGACGGTTACATTCCAACCTTTAGTCAACAACCACCGACCCTTGAAGAAATTTTCAAACAGATTGCAGGTGAAAATAATGAATAAATTAGGTATTTTTATAAAAGATACATTTTTAAAAATTACTAAATCTATCAGTTTTATCTCGATGTTACTCAGCCCATTAGTTCTTATTGCTGTTATTGTAGGTATTGGTTATTTTGCGGGGTCAACACTAGCCGATACAGCGGATGTCGATGTCGCTGTCATTAGTGAAGATTCTACAATGATGCAACTTGTCGAAGAAAGCGATGAGTCGATCAATGTCGTCGATTCAATTACGACAGAGGAAGCTGCTCGTGAAGAATTAGCTGATGAAGCCATTGACGGTTATTTAATTGCTAATTGGGAAGGGGACAGTTTAGAGGCTACGGTCACTCATAGTAGTGATTTAGATAACCATCTCCCACTGATTGAACAAGCTTTATCAAGTAGACAAATCATGCTACGAGCTCAAGAACTAGGGATCAATCCTGAACAAATTCAAAGTTTAAATGAACCTGTAAATGTTGAAAATCATATTGTTTCTATTGATGATGGAGAAATTGTTGAAGAAGATGGTATCGCTAATGCGATTGAAGTAGGAAGTGCTTATTTTATTAACATTGTCATTATGATGTTTATTATGTTTTATGCGGCGACAGTGATTGAAGAAGTGGCCAGTGAAAAAGGGACTCGCATGATGGAAGTTATTTTATCGAGTACAACCGCCACCACGCACTTTTTCGGGAAAATAATTGGAGTATTTTTAGTAATGGTCGTTCATATTCTATTCTATGTGATCCTTGGAGTGGGTGCATTTATGTACTTCAAAGATCATGAATTCGTCACTTCATTGGTGGGCGATTTAGATGTAGGATCGATTATTGCTGATTTCTTAGAATTCTCCTCCGTTTTCTTAGTCGTTGGCGTCGTGATGTTTATGTTTATTGCCGCTTTCTTAGGCTCTTTAATTACAAAAACGGAAGACATCAACCGAGCGGCCACTCCTTTAAGCCTTATTGTAGTTTTAGGATTCTATATTGGCTTATTCGCTATGGCTCAACCAGAGAATATCGTAGTAGTTGTATCTTCCTTTATTCCACTTCTAACGCCTTTTGTGATGCCTTTTCGAATCGCAACGAACACGGTCTCTAATTTCCATGTTTGGCTTTCAATCGGGGGAAGTGTCATATTTACAGTTGTCCTTGCCTACGTTTCTTTAATTTTCTATCGTGCTAATGTCCTTATTTATTCAGATACCAATTTTGTTAATACTTTGAAACAATCTTGGGCACTTGTTCGTAGTGAGAATAAAGCTTCTCTTTAATGTCAAAAATATATTAAAGTCTTGTTCGTAAAACTAAACGAACAAGGCTTTTTCATTTATAATGAAAATAACAAGCTATGAAGGAGGCTAATTTTGAAAGATACGTTATTTCAACATAGTACGATTGGCGCATTAATGGCCGGTATGTTTGAGGGCACGCTCATGCTCAATGAAGTATTGACAGCTAACAATACAATGGGGATCGGTACATTGGATGGTTTAGATGGTGAATTAATCATTGTGGATGGAACACCTTTTCAAGTAAAAGTAGATGGGACGGTTCGTGAAATCGACAAAAGGATAAAAACGCCATATGTAGCGGTGACGAATTTTGAAAAAGAAGGGGAAGCAGTAGTCACAGAAAGACTTTCCAGTGATCAATTAAAAGGAAAACTGAAGCAAACATTTTCCAGTGTAAATACTTTTCAAGCCCTAAAAGTAAGGGGAACTTTTCAGAAAATGCATTGTCGCTCAGTTGAAAAACAAGAAAAACCTTATCCGAGGTTAGTAGAAGCTGCGAAAGACCAAGCAGAGTTTACTCGCGATACAGTAGACGGAGTGTTAATTGGTTTTTATACTCCAGAAATTTTTGGTTCTATCGCTGTCCCTGAATTTCATCTGCATTTTTTAAGTGATGAACAAGATTTCGGCGGGCATGTCTTAGATTTTACGTTTGAAAAAGGAAGTATTGAATGGAAAACCATGGAATCTTTAGAACAACATTTCCCTATAAACAATAATGATTTTATGGAAGCAACGATCGATTATGAAAATTTAGCCGAAGATATTGAGGAAGCTGAATAAAAAAAGAGAAAGCATCGAAGTTTTTTGAACTTCGATGCTTTTTTGATAAACATTTGGAATTTATTGAATCCATATTAGAAAAGAACAAGAAAAAAGTGGTTCATTCATCAAAAACTGGAGAAGTGACGAATGAAGTGCGAATCATTCATCAAAAAGCAGAGAAGTGACGAAT
>CAUWGX010000017.1:0-36341 GCA_963558565.1 uncultured Atopostipes sp. | reverse complement strand
TTTCTCATACGGTCATTTGGTACATTAATCGAATAGAAGTTATTTCTCGTATTCGCAAAAACATGCTGATCGGGTGTATTTGTATTAAAACCGAGTTTCAGCATGAATTGAGCTTGATACATCTTCCACTGCTTTAAAAGCCTTATCGAGTCATAATCCATATCAATTACTCTTCGACCGTTCACAGTCTTCGTAGGTTGCACGATAATCCTATTATTTAAGCCCCTAGTGAGTGTTTTATTGATATTGAGGGTAGATGTATCGAAATCAATATCTGACCATTTAAGAGCCAACAGCTCCGATTTACGAGCGCCACTATAAGCTAATAATCTAAAATAGGTATACCAATTCAGATCTAAATCTTCTTTTACATATTCTAAGAACTCATTTAATTCTTCTTTGCTATAGAAATTCTCAAATTCACTTTCTTCAATCGTTTCAATCCGTTTAGGAACAGTCACTTTATCGAATGGATTGCTGTCGATAATATCCATTCTTAATGCATAATCAAACACACGATGTGCATAATTCTTTATACGTCTGTAATTGACTAACTTATCACGCCATTTATTTAATTCCGATTGGCAATGATCAGGTTTTATTTCACGAATGTTCATACCATCAAAAGAGGGGACAATGTGATTTTTGAAATCGCGCATTGTTTTATTGAGTGTAGACTCTTGAACGTTATCTATATATTCAGATTCTAACCACAAGTCATAAACGTTGTTAAAGGTACTTCGTTTCCTCTGAGATGGAAAACCATTCTTATTAAAATCATTAATCAATCTGGCTTCAGCAATTTCTGCTTCTCTCTTCGTTCTAAAGCCACTTCGCTTACGATAGACATCTTTATCTGTAACTGGATCAACCCCAATGTATGAATGAAACATATATCGAGTGTCGCCATTTTTTAATTTATATTTCTTTATCATTATTATCTTTTCCTTTCATTCACGCACACGCCTATGCTTTATGAAATCAAGGATATTAAATGTTAATTGTTTTATAAAAATTATTATTTGTTTTAACACTGTATATTAAGGATTAACTCTTTTGCAAGGTTTATTCAATTTCAATGAACTCAAATGTACTCCCATTATCATCAGAAACATAACGCGCTCGCGCATTATTTAAGTAATCACCGTCTATACCTTGGTTGACATACAAAATGAGTTGGTTGTTTTCTTCATAAGGTAATTCGGGATAGTCAAAAGGCTCGAATTCACTGTCATTTTGCTCGACAATCACAGGAGGCAGCTCAACTCTTTCAAAAGTTTGGCCACCATCAGCAGTTCGAAATAAATTAGCATTCGCTCCACCATTATGAGAAAGAATAGCGAATCCTAAATTTTCATCAATAAAATGGATGCCATCAGCAACTCCCGTTGACCCAAGGAAAGGATCAGAATTTAGCATATTCCAATTCTGGCCACCATCTGTCGTATGTCGTAAGCCGTAATAGCGGCTGCCTGTCATAGCATCAAGAATCACTAACTGATAGCCAACTTCTTCATTTAAAAAGGTTTCTTCGGCAATTTCTTCTTCTGAGAAATAATTAGGATCATTTGCTTGTGCTTCTTCAAGTGCTCTTTGTTCATCAAATTCTTGAATCAATTCAGGGTCATATGAAATAAAATAAGTTGGAAAATCAAAACTTAAATTTTCAAAATATATTACAAAAGAATAGCCTACATGAATTTCCCTACGAGGGCGTATACGATCGACCAAACCATTTTCATCATAATATCTAGTTAATTCGAAGTTATCCGTGCGAGTTTCAAAACCTCCGTAAGAAAGAATTAACGTCTTATCCGTCTGATCGCCAAAAAGTTCATAAACCGCTGTAGTGTTTAAACCATTGAGTAAAGGTTGAAATTTTTTATCTTCATCATAAGTAGCATCTACATAGTTATCCAAATGAATCTCCAACTGATCACTTTTGTTTTCATCATAAGTAATTAAATAAGTATCGATGCCGCCTGATTCGTCTTCACCATACAAAAATCCATAAAAATCAGTGATTTCTCCGTCGCTAGTAAAAGTAAGTGAAACGTCTTCAGCAATATACAATTCTTCTGGAAGGTCTACTTCTTCGCTAACAACTTCTACTAATCCATTTAGTCCATCCTTATAAATATTATTACGCTCAAAAACGACTACACGTTCAGAGTTAAATTCCTGAAGGTACCAAGATAATTTTCCGTTATAGGGAATTGAGCTTTGATAAATATGATAGCCGGTGGACAGAGTGATGCCACCAATAAGAAGCGGTGCAATATAAGACCACAATCGAATAATTTTCATAAATTTCTCATCTGGTTTTTGAGTTTGCTGAGTGTCCTTTTGTTTCCTTGTTTTGTAGATAGCGTAGATGAACCATGAAAATAGTAGAATAAATGTGGCAATAATAATAGGAACACGACGGCTTATACCACCGTAGCGTGCCAATTGAGCTAAGTAGTAACAAGCAATTGTATAAATTACAAGAACAATAGGATTGAGTAGCTTGGCTCGGTTAATAGTTTTTTTCAATTGTTAAAACTCCTTTGAAGTTAGGGTAAGCAAATTGTACCGCAAATAAAATGGTAGTCGAGTAGGTTTTACTCAGAAAAGCCCATGTATAAATTAAAATATATGCTTATTAGAATACTTAACAAGCTTTTAAAAGGTTCCCCTAGCCAATAAATATGCACTGCTCCAAAACTAAAACAAGAAAGATAAGACTCATAATCATACTTAATCCTGAAAATTCCACTTCTTTTTTACTAATAATTAACCTCCTCTCCAATTCGTAAATAGAAGCTTAGTTCTCCATAAACTTCGCAAATTTATCTGCTGTGTCTTTCTTTTCTTCTTTTGTGACATGAGCATAGATATTCATTGTTGTTTGGATATCCGTGTGTCCTAGGCGAGCCTGTACATCTTTTATTGAAGCTTCCATAGAGAAGAGGATGCTACAATGGGTGTGCCGCAACCCATGAACGGTAATTTGTTTGAGTCCATTACGCTTTTGTACATTTCTCATACGGTCATTTGGTACATTAATCGAATAGAAGTTATTTCTCGTATTCGAGAAAACATGCTGATTGGGTGTATTCGTATTAAACCCTAGTTTCAGCATGAATTGAGCTTGATGCATCTTCCACTGTTTTAATAGCTTCATCGAGTCATAATCCATATCAATTACTCTTCGACTGTTCACAGTCTTCGTAGGTTGCACGATAATCTTGTTATTTAAGCCTCTAGTGAGTGTTTTGTTGATATTGAGTGTAGATGTATCAAAATCAATATCGGACCATTTAAGAGCTAGTATTTCTGATTTTCGAGCACCGCTGTACGATAATATCCTAAAGTACGTATATCCGTTTACATCTAAATTTTCAACCATTGTATCTTTAGTTATATTCAAATTTAAATTTTGTTTTAGAACGGTGTCTATACATTCAAAGTATTTCTAATAATAACACAGTTTATTGATACGCATCAATTATTACAGCGGTTATCTCTTGTAGACTGTAGATGTAACAAAAATACAAATACGGAGGATTTATAGAAATGGACAAAAATATAGCAAATGACATAAATAGAAAATTAAATTTTTTACTGGAAGACCATGGTGTAACATTTGATGATTCTAATATGGCTTTAGACTCTTTAGATACTTTTCACGAAAAAGCAGACGCTTTGTTAGTCGCGCATAACTGTGAAATACCAGAAGCAGCGCATGATATTACTGGCTTGCAGCCGAAATTAAATATGCTGATTCAAGGGCATGGAGCGGAATTTGATGATTCGAATTTAGATCCCAATAGTATAGATACTGTCCTTCAAAAAATTGAGATTCTACAAGATGAACATGGTGCATAAAAGAAAAAGAGTCGCTATCTTAACGGATAGTGATTTTTTTATTCGAATGTTTAAATGAATGTAAAAGATTGATATAAATCAATTCGCAAACAAAATATTCGGTCTATACTAACTGTGTAATCAAAACATTCAGAGTAATGACTAAAAAAATAAAGGAGAGAGAAGATGACGACGATAACGCTTCAATTAGAAAAATTGACCTGTCCATCTTGTATGCAAAAAATCATAGACAATGTAAATGAATTAACGGGGATAGAAACAATAAAAATTTTATTTGATAGAAGCAAAGCAAGAGTAGTATTTGAAGACAATAAAATATCAGAAGAAGAAATTCTTCATAAGATTGAAGAGATTGGATATTCAGCAAAGAAAATATAATAACGTATGAAAGTTGATTGGGGTCAATTTTAAATGAAAAAGCTCAGGGTATACTGTAGTCAACAAGTACAAACTAGGAGGAGAAAGAAATGGGTTTTCAGCAAAAAATATTAAGCAGTAAAAATAAAATCACACTTATCTCAGGAATTTTAATCGTTATAGGATTTATTGCACACTTTGGTTTTGGAAACACACAAGTTTTTAATATCGCATTCATTATCGCATCTATTTTAGGGGTGGCACCAATCGCCATTCAAGCTTTTGGGGCTTTAAAGGTAAAAGTAATTTCAATTGATGTGTTAGTAACCATCGCAGTAATCGGTGCTTTCCTCATTCAAAACTATGAAGAGTCAGCTATCGTAACGTTCTTATTCTTATTCGGTAGCTGGTTAGAGGCTCGCACATTGAACTCTACTCGTTCAGCGATTAAAGAATTGACAGAAATGGCACCAGAAGTAGCTTTTAAACAAATGGAAAATGGTGAATTTGAAGAAGTTGATGTATGGGATGTTGACGAAGGCGATATCCTACAAGTCCGTACAGGTGGAAAAGTTCCAGTTGATGGAACGGTTGTTATTGGTGAAGGTCACATTAACGAAGCATCAATCACTGGTGAAGCGGATCCGGTTCGAAAAGAAACAGATTCAGAAGTCTTCGCAGGTACAATTTTAGAAAATGGAACCCTACAAATTCGTGCAGACCGTGTAGGAGAAGATACAACTTTCGGTAAAATTATTGAGCTTGTCGAAGAAGCTCAAGATTCAAAATCAGAAGCTGAACGCTTTATTGACCAGTTCTCGCAGTGGTATACACCAACCGTCTTAGTCTTAGCGTTTATCGTGTGGATTTTTAGTCAAAATGTCGAGTTGGCCATTACAATACTAGTACTCGGATGCCCAGGTGCATTAGTCATTGGAGTACCTGTTTCTAACGTAGCTGGTATCGGAAATGGTGCAAAAAATGGTGTATTATTAAAAGGTTCAGAAGTAATTCAAGACTTTAGTAAAGTTGATACGATTCTATTTGATAAAACAGGAACTCTAACTGTAGGTAACCCAGAAGTTGCAGAATTTAAAACCTATGGGGATGCAGATCAAGCACTAAGCTATCTGGCAAGTGTCGAGAATGAATCGGATCACCCACTCGCAAAAGCGGTTCTTTCACAGTTAGGCGATATTGAAATGTATCCAGTAGATGAAACAAACGTTGTAAAAGGTGGAGGAATCGTCGCAGAAGTCGATGGCCACCGCGTTGCAATAGGAAACGTAGCTTTAATGGAAAAAGAAAATATCCAATTAACAAAAGAAGCTCGTGAAGATTTTGAAGCCTACGAAAAACGTGGAAACTCATTAGTTATTACAGCAGTCGATGGTGAGTTGAAAGCTCTAATGGGGATTCGTGACCAAATTCGCCCAGGGATTAAACAAGATTTACAAGCGATGAAAGCTTTAGGTGTTAAGAACTTAATCGTACTATCAGGAGATAACCAAGGTACTGTTGATTTAGTCGCTGAAGAATTAGGATTAACAGAAGCCCATGGAAACTTACTGCCAGAAGATAAGGCAGACTACCTCAAAGAACTCCAAGCTCAGGGTCAAATTGTCGCATTCGTTGGTGATGGAGTAAACGATAGTCCTTCATTAGCCCTTGCGGATATTGGAATCGCAATGGGTAGCGGAACAGACGTCGCTATTGAAACTTCTGATGTCGTTTTAATGAACTCAAATATGAGCCGCTTGCCTCACGCTTTAGGCTTAACTAAAGCAACCGCCAATAATATGAAACAAAATATTGTCATTGCAGTAGGTACTGTACTTGTTCTTCTAGCAGCCGTTTTCTTCTCAGACTGGATGAACATGTCAATCGGTATGTTAGTACACGAAGGAAGTATCTTAGTCGTTATCTTAAACGGTATGAGACTATTGCGCTACAGACTCAAAGGAACTGATGTAGAAACGGCGAACGCAAAAGAGGTTCATGCATAAAAAATACAATAAAAACTAAATAGATTACGGTAGAATTTCCAATATAATATAGTCGAACAAATTTCAGAAACAATTAGGAGATTAATACTAATTCTTGATCTACATCAATTCAATCTATCTAGTCTTCGATTAGAATAGATGCATAAGAGGTAAGAAATGAAAATATTGAAATACAAAATACCTCGTTAAATTGATGTAGATTAAGATTAAAAGTTTGAATAGCTAATATACTATAGATGCCAATAAGGTAAATCGAATGAATAAATAACAAATAAAAATTCAAAGGAGAATGTATCATGCAAAAAGCAAATATTCAATTAGAAACGTTAACTTGTCCATCATGTCTACAAAAAATCGAAAATGGTGTTGGTAACTTAAACGGTGTGGATAAAGACAGCTTGAAAGTGATGTTCAATGCAAGCCGTGTAAAAGTAAACTTCGACGACACTGTATCAATTGAAGACATAGAAAAAGCTATCCAAGACTTAGGTTATGGCGTAAAAAGATCGCGTGTAAAAGCCGCGTAGGTTTACTTAAAAAATCAAAAAAATAATGGAGGAATGAATCATGTCAGAAAAAACACCACAAGAAAGATTAAAAGAAGAACAAGAATATAAAGATCATGTGCATCATACGAAAATAAATGCAGCAGCCATTACAGACCATCTTTTAGGGAATATTCACACACTACATGTGAAGTTACATCAGTATCATTGGTATGTAAAGGGACCTCACTTCTTTACTTTACATGAAAAATTTGAGGAACTATATGATGATAATGAAAAATGGTTTGACCGTTTAGCTGAACAACTGCTAGCTTCAGGATATAAACCAGCTTCTACAACCAAAGAGCTTGTCGAGTATTCTATGCTATCAGAAGATCCAGCAGATAAATATATAAAAGCCGAAGAAATGGTTGACAATATCATCGATGATTTCAGAGAAACTCGTGAATTAACGATTCGTGCCATTCACTTGGCGCAAGAAGAAGAGAATGTTGTCTTTGAGGATACGCTAATTGAATTTAAAGATGACTTAGATACAAAAATCTGGATGTTGCAAGCCTTTTTAGGAAAAGAAGCCCTAGAAGATGATGATTACCACGATGAAGAGGAAGACTAATACAATATAGATGAAAAGGAACAAGTAACTGCAAATTTACAAAGTACAGTTGCGTGTTCCTTTTTTGTTTGTCAAATTGTTTCTATAATAGATGGTATTGATGGGCTAATTTTGATTAATTGACACTATTTTTGCTTTTGAAATGAAAAAAGATCAATGAACGCCTATGATTTAGTTACCAAACAAACCATGAGAAATTCACATGACTCATTTACAGTTAATACGAAAAACACTCGGATTTGTTCTGTAATAGATTACTGAAAATAGGTACAAAACACAACGGATTGATAGTAAAGAGAAGTGTTTAGGAAACTTTATAACTATGTAGCATAAAATATACTTCAAATAGAGTAGAAATTCTAAAGTGTGGTTAAGGCTTTTTCTTCACAAAACATAGGCGTATGCGTGAAAAATTTAGTCTAAACCATTACCAAAACCATTACTATAGCACTATAAACGTTGATGTGAAGGGGCTTGGTTGAGCCCCCCCCCCTCAACTCCATTTTAGATACAAAGCTCCACTAGGGAATTTCTTATTCCTGATGTGGGGCTTTTTTGTTTTATCGAGAACTCGTAAATGATACGAACCATTACCAATTCCATTACTACTTAGAAAAGGGTAATGGTTTTTATTTTCAAATGGCTAACTTAAACTTGAAATTTAAGTTTCTTTTAGAACTTGTAAAAGAAGTACTCTAGAAGTAATAAATATGAAACTTTACTGTTATTAGTAAGTGATTTAGAGACGATTTAACGGACAATGACCTTGCTTTTGATTTGAAATGCGATCTGAATGCTCGTCACAACAGTCTTTGTAACAAATTAGACAACAAAAAAGGGCCTGCAGTTCCTGTAAGAGTCTGCCGCCCTTTTTTAGGTTTTAATCTATTTAGTACACAAAACTTTGGAATATATCCGTAATAATAGTTAAATTGCAAAACATCAGCCACAACAAGCAGGATATAACGTCTAAAGTGACAATTTTCATTCTAAACATTGATTTATTTAATTACTTGGCGGATAACAATCGGAGTCCATTCAAGATAACGACCAAAGTACTTCCTTCATGAATAATGACACTGATCGCTATATCTGTTAGACCTAATAAACTCACTACAACTAAAAAGGCTACGACTGCCATTGAAAAAAGAATGTTTTGCCATATGACACGATTCATTTTAGAAGAAATTCCATGAGCTTTAACCAATTTAGATAAGTCATCCTGCATTAAAACTAAATCAGACACTTCTACTGCTACATCGGTTCCGTCTCCCATGGCAATCCCTACATTTGCATTCACAAGGGCTGGGGCATCATTTACACCATCACCCACCATTGCTGTTAAGCCGTATTTCTCTTTTTGCTCGTCTATAATTCGAGATTTATCTTCTGGCATGACATTCGCGATTACTTCATCTATTTCTAATTGTTCCGCAACTGCTTTTCCTGTCATTTCTGAGTCGCCAGTGATTAAAGTGGTGTGTATGCCTTGTTCTTTAAAGTATTTAATGGTGTCTTTTGCATGTTCACTTGGAACGTCCATGAGAGCTATAAGTCCAATGACATTCTCATCTTCTGCTACATATACGACTGTTTTACCTTCTGATGCCCATTCATTATTTAAACGAATATATTCATCTGCAACCTCGTTAAACGAAGTTGGTTTTCCGATCCGATAATTTTTGCCGTTGTAATCTCCTGTCAACCCTTTACCAATCTGATTTTCTACTTCAATAGTCAGTTGATTTTTTTGTTCAAACTTTCTTAGAATGGCATCTGCTAAGGGGTGATTGGATTCTTTTTCAAGAGCTACTACGATATCAATCATATTTTCTACGTTCACGGAATCAGCAAAATAATAATTGGTTACTTCAGGTTTTCCTTTGGTCAAAGTTCCGGTCTTATCAAACGCAATTGCTTGAGTATCAGCTAATTGAGATAGATAAGAACTACCTTTTGAAAGGACTCCATTTTTGGCCAGGTTAGAGGTCGTTGATAAGGTTACCGATACGGTAGCTGCTGCTAAAGCACAGGGTGAAGCTGCAACTAAAAGAACTAATCCTCTATAAATACTTTGTGCCCATGTCCAATCAAATAGAGCAGGAGCCAATAATACGAACAGGGGAATGGCAATTAAAACAACTGTGACGTATTTCGGTTCAAATTTTTGGATAATACTTGCAGCTTTTGTTTGATTATCTTGGTTCTGGTTCACTAATTGTAAAATTTTTGAAAAGACTGTATCTTCGTTTTCTTTGGTGACTTCCATTGTAAACGTGCCTGTCCCATTAATCGTACTCCCAAAAACGGTATCTCCTTTTGTTTTTTCATTGGGTATACTTTCACCATTAATGGACGATTCATCAATGGAAGTAGAGCCAGATAAAATGACTCCATCAATGGGTACTTGGTCACCATTTAATACCTGAAGTTGGTCTCCCACTGTTAATTCACTGACATCAACAATCTTTGTATTCCCATCAGGCAAAATTAACCGAGCAGTCGTTGGATTCATTTCGAGTAATTTCGTGATTTCTCGTTTACTTCTTCCTTCAGCGTAATCTTCCAGGAAATGTGCGCCTGAAAAAATGAGAATCAACAACGTTCCTTCCCAAAAATTCCCTATTGCTGAAGCTCCTATAGCCGCTAATCCCATTAAAATATGAGAATTAGGCGTGAACTTATTATTTGCTTTTGTGTTCTCAATTGTTTCCCCAAGGCCTTCAAGAATAATGACATGATACCCCGCACTGATTGTAGCGATTGAAAATAAAATGTTTTGTAGCAACTGATAATCTTCATTCAAAAATAGAGCGATCACTGCTAATACTAAACCAATAAAGTATAAAACGATTGGCATTTTCCCGTGATCATGGTCATGATCGTGATTGTGATTGTGTTTTTCTTGAGCTTGTTGATCTTGGATACTTTCCATTTCTATCACCTTTCTATATAATTTATTTGATTTTTGTTGACTTTTTTATATTTTGCAAATTCTGATCTCGTATGCTTGCTTAAGTAAAGCAAGGATTTATATGGTTTGGGCTTATCCAGTATCCATCTCCTTTTATTTGTAAATCGGAATGATTATGATTTACATATTAAGTTTCGTTCATATGTTTACGAAATCATATTAACTCACTGTATGAGCTTTGTCAAGACAAGATGCTTCTTGTTCAAATGGACTACTATTATGAATACAAAAGTCTTAATTTAGTCTATAAACCAAAAACTTGCATCGTTTTACCCATGTGGTATTATATATATGAACGGAAAATCATATGAGAGGAATAAGAGCATATGCATACATCAACATCTTCGCCAATCAATAAAGAGAAGATTCAATCAATAAGCAAATTATTCAAAGTGATTAGTGACCCTACACGCTTGTCGATTCTCTTTCTCTTACAGAAAAAAGAACTCAGTGTTGGAAACATTGTGCTTGCATTGGATATGGAACAGTCCGCGATTTCACACCAACTAAAAATATTGAAAGATTCGCGTTTAGTGAAGGCAAGGAGAGAAGGGAAAAGCATGGTTTACAGTCTTGATGATCTTCATGTTTTCAGTATTCTCGAACAAGTCTTAACTCATATCAACGAACTAGAACAATAAGAGCAAATAATATATAAAACTAAATGGAGGTTTTTAAAATTTCAAAATCAGAGAAACAAGAAAAGCACTCGCACCAAAATCAACCGAAGAAAAATATAAAAATTGCTTTTTTTATCAACTTTATTTTTTCTATAACTGAATTTTTCTTTGGGTCTCTTTTCAACAGTGTGTCAATTATGTCCGACGCGGTTCATGATTTAGGGGATTCCATTTCAATTGGTTTCGCTTGGTTTTTCCAGGGGTACTCAGAAAAACAGCAAGATGAACAGTTCACTTTTGGTTATAACCGATTTTCATTATTAGGGGCGCTGATAACTGGAGTAGTGCTGATCGGTGGCTCATTCTTTATGATTTACCGAAGTATCCCACGTTTGATTGATCCACAACCGGTTAATTACAGCGGCATGTTTTGGCTTTCACTCGTGGCGATTGGGTTAAATGGGTATGCGGCTTGGATTTTAAGCAAAGGAACTTCGAAAAACGAAGGCATGTTGAACCTGCATATGCTAGAAGATGTATTAGGGTGGATCGGGGTCTTGGTTGTGAGTATTCTAATAAACTTTACCGAGGCTTATCGATTAGATCCAATCTTATCGATTTTAATTGCACTCTTTATCCTCTATAAAACTGTACCTGAATTTTTAAGCACAATGAAAATTTTATTGAACGGTTCGCCTGAAAATGTAAACGTAGAGAACCTGGCGAGCTCCATTAACAATATTCCTGCTGTAAAGGCCCTCTCTCATTTTCACATTTGGTCACTGGACGGAGAAGAAAATGCCCTTATCGTTACGGTTCTTATAGATTCTTCCGATATAAACAAGGCTAGGGAAATCAAAGAAGAAATTGCAGAGCTTGCCCATACATCGGGTGTAAAGAATCATATCACAATAGAAATAACTACAAGTAAAGACGAACTGGAAAAAGGGTATGCTTATGGCAGTTAAAGTATTTATATATTGAAAAAAGGACTATTTTAGAATCAAAAAAGGCAGCGATAAACTACAATCGCTGCCTTTTTTGTTCATTTCGATTTGTAAAAATAGGTCACTAGCTATTAAATTTTCTGGTAACCTATAGATTGTAAAAACGAATTGAAAATGTTATTTGTTTAATATCCTCATAGAATTCAGTACTGCTATTACTGTTACTCCTACATCTGCAAAGACAGCTTCCCACATCGAAGCGACACCAAAGGCACCTAAAATCAAGAATACCCCTTTGATAGCCAGAGCCAGAATGATGTTCTGCCAGACAATTTGGCGAGTATCTTTGGCGACTTGCATAGCCGATCCAATTTTAGAAGGCTTGTCGTCCATGATAACGATATCCGCCGCTTCAATGGCTGCGTCTGATCCTAAGCCACCCATCGCAATCCCGATATCTGAACGGGCCAGTACGGGCGTATCGTTGATACCATCGCCCACAAAAACGACTTTATCTTTTTTATTTTTGCGCGCCATAATTTCTTCCATTTTCTCCACTTTGTCTTGCGGAAGAAGTTCCGAGTGGATTTCATCGATCCCTAATTTATTCCCAACAGCTTCGGCCACCGCTTTTGAATCGCCTGTAAGCATGATAATGTGTTCGACGCCTTTTTCTTTCATTAAGGCAATGCCTTCTGCAGCGTCATCTTTAATCGTATCGGCAATTAAAAGGTAACCAGCATAGGCTCCATCAATGGCTAGATAAACAATCGTTCCGACTTCCTCTACTGCTTTAAAGGGAATACTATATTTGGCCATTAATTTTGCGTTTCCTGCTAATATTTCTTTTCCATCAACAATCGCTTGGACTCCATGTCCTGAAATATCATTGTATTCATCAATTCGACGTTCATCAATTTTTTTCCCATAACGCTCTTTGATGGAATCCGCAATCGGGTGCGAAGAATGGGTTTCAGCATAAGCTGCTAGTTCTAAAAGTTCTTCATCACTAAAGCCTTCTGAAGCTTCTATATCGGTAATCTCAAATTTTCCTTTGGTTAAGGTACCTGTCTTATCCATGATGACATATTTGACATCGTTTAAACCTTCTAAAAAGTTGGCACCTTTCACTAAAATACCTTTACGTGAAGAAGCACCAATGCCACCGAAAAAACCGACAGGAATAGAAACAACTAAGGCACAAGGACAAGAAATAACGAGGAAAATGGCTGCCCGGTAGATTCCATCATTAAAGGTCATTTCAGGAACAATCAATGGTAAAAGAACAGCTAATAAGACGGCTAAAATGACCACGATCGGAGTGTAGTATCGAGCAAACTTCGTGATGAATTGTTCGGTCGGTGCTTTACGACTGCTTGCATTCTCAACCAGCTCGAGAATTTTTGTCACGGTTGACTCTGAGAAGGGCTTTTCAACCACGACTTCTAGCAAGCCGATTTTGTTGATAAAACCACTTAAAACGTCGTCACCTTCTTTAACACTTCGGGGCATTGACTCACCGGTTAAAGCAGACGTATCCATAGCGGAAGAACCGACGACCACTTTCCCGTCTAAGGGCACTTTTTCGCCTGGACGTACGAGAATGGTATCGCCGACTTTAATCGATTCTGGTGAAACTTGGCGTGTACTGCCATCGGCTAACTTTATATTGGCGTAATCCGGACGAATATCCATCAAGTCTGCGATAGAGCGACGTGATTTGTTTACGGCCACATCTTGAAAAACTTCGCCCACTTGATAGAAAAGCATAACGGCTACTGCTTCGGGATATTCTTGCACATAGAAGGCAGCAAGTGTCGCAATCGTCATCAAAAAGTTTTCATCAAAGACTTGGCCATTAAAGATATTTCGAACGGCTCGCCAAATCACATCATAACCGGCCACAAGGTAAGCGACCACAAACAAACCAAAGGAAAGGGAAGGGGTAATGGGGGCAAAACTTGCCAGTAAAAGCACTGACACGGCAAGGATTAAGCGACCGATGGTTAACTTAATTCCCCAATTTTCTGGTCTTTTGTGATTCTGTTTCTGACCCGATTTTTCTGACTGGAGACCCCTGTCTTCTCCAACTTCCTGACCTGTAGCTTTTATAAGAGGGATGATATCAGGTTCTAGTTTTTTAATTTTAGTTTTAACCGAAGAAAGAGTTTTAGCGTCATTTTCTGCCACAAGATCAAAGCTTAATGTCTGGGTCATGTAATTCACGTTACTATTTATGACTCCATCTATTTCAGCCACGCCATTCTCAATCTTGGCAGCACAATTGGCGCAATCAATTCCCTCTAATAGCCATTCATGATGGCTTTCCTCATCTTCTTTGGATTGACTTTCCAAAACAATTGCTGGGTTCATGTTAATCAATTGCCCATCTGCTTTGTTTTTTAAAGTCACGTCGGGTTCCAACTTGTTAATTTTTTCTTGTATATTGACTAAGATTAAGTTTTCTTGATCATCAGCAACCTCAAACCTCAAGGTTTCTGTCATGAAATTCACATTGCTTTCAGTGACGCCAGGAATGGAAGCCACCCCTCGCTCCACTTTAGCAGCACAATTGGCGCAGTCAATTCCTTCCAGGAGCCACTGATGCGATTTCTTCTTTTCGCTCATCGTTTTCTTCCTTTCACATACGAGCCTTATAAACCGAATAGTGTTTGAATGGTCCCGTTTTCTAGCATAATAAAGATTCCTAAACCGATAAAGACAATCGGTACAATAATTCGTTCATACTTTTCCAATGTTTCAGAGACAAACGAAATTTTTGCCAATCGATAACTGATATAGCAAAGCACCGCAATCGATAGAGCAAAAACGACTATAGCAATGACTATTTCAGAAACAGATAGAGAGGTAAAATAAGGAATATAAATCCCTAAATTATCTCCACCGGAAGCGATCGTAATTAAAGCAACAGTCCAAAACAAACGGTTGGACCCTCTGGACTCTAACTTCTCCACGACTTCCTCTTCTTCTGCTTCTTCTTCGCTTCCCATAGCAACTCGGATACCTAAATAGATAGGAATGAGTCCCAAAAGTCCGATCATCCAATCTTGGGGGATAAAATTCAGCACATAAGCAGCAAATAAACTAATGGCTACTAAAATGCCGGTTCCAAGATATTGCCCGAAATAAATCTGACGAAGTCCTTTTTGTGTATAGGCTTGCGAGAAAATAATCAGTAAGATAAATAAATAATCGATGCTGGTCGAAATATACACAGCGATCGCTGAAAAAATAATTTGTAACAAAATATTCTCCTCCAAATTAAGACGTCAAAGATAAGCTGTTTGGCATGTCTAAAACTATACGAATAGTCGAAAGGATTTCTTCATTCGCTAAAGAGTAGTAGACTTCTTTTCCGTCTTTACGTGATTTCGCCACGCCTTGCTTTTTTAAATAGCGCAAATGGTGTGACGTCGTAGCAATACTAGCGTCTAAGATCTCCGCTAAATCACAGACACACATTTCTTTGAAGGTTTCTAAAGCATAGAAAATTTTAATCCTTGAAGGGTCGCTAAAGCATTTTCCTAGCACAAGTAAATTCGATAAATTTTTATTTTCTAATTTATTTTTTACTACATCTACTTTTTCAGGATGTATAATGGTTGTTTGGCAGACTTCAGTCATTTCATTCACCTCTCATTCAAACATTCATTTGATTATGGTGTAGATATTATACATCCTCCATGAGGAGATAGTCAAGCGTTCGTTTGATTATTAACTATTTGATTTTCTTGCAATAATAGAATCTATTGAATTTATATAATGACTTTTAACAGAAAATTAAAAAATCTTCCAGAAAATTAAAAGGAGAAAATTAAAAGAGTAAGTTTTCTTAAAAAATATAAATATACCTTGACTATGTACCATAGTACATGGTTTATAATAGTATAGAGGTGAAAAATGATGTATCTTATTAGTGAGTTTGCTGAAAAAAGTGGCGTTAACAAAGAAACAATACGATATTATGAAAACAAAAAATTATTAGAAGAACCAACTCGTACAGATTCTGGTTATCGATTGTATTCAGATGAGGATATTAAACGAGTAAAATTCATTAAACAAATACAAGACCTTGGTTTTTCTCTAAGAGAAATTTATAAATTGCTAGGTGTAGTCGATCAAGATAGTGTTCGTTGCCAAAACATGTTTGATTTTGTCTCTCAAAAGCAAGCAGAAGTCCAAAAACAAATAGAAGATTTAAAACGGATTGAAAAAATGTTAGGCGACTTAAAAGAATGTTGTCCAAATGAGAAAGAAATGTATGCCTGTCCGATTATTGAAACATTAATTAATGATGAATAGAGGAGTTTCCGTATGAAGAAATATAAGATAAGTATTCAGGGTATGACTTGTACAAGTTGTGAAGAACATGTGACAAGGGCACTTAAAAACATTGGTGCAAAAGATATAAAAACGAGTTATCGTGAAGGAAAAACAGAATTTGATTTAGCTGACACTGTCGAAATTGAAAATATTAAAAAAGCGATTGAACAAACACATTATCAGATAGAAAAAATTGAAGAAATAACTTCTCAACCCGTGTTGGCACTTAAAAATGAAAAAGATTATGACTATGATTTTCTGATTATAGGTTCTGGAAGTGCAGCTTTTTCAGCGGCCATTAAAGCGACTGAATATGGCGCGAGAGTAGGGATGGTTGAGCGTGATACAATCGGTGGAACTTGTGTAAATATTGGTTGCGTTCCATCTAAAACGCTGATTCGAGCAGGTTCCATTAATCAGTTAGTTAAAGAAAATCCATTCAATGGATTAAAAACAACAGCTGGAGAAGTTGATTTAAAAGCATTAGTGAAACAAAAAGATGAATTAGTCGATACACTACGTCAGCAAAAATATATTGATTTAATCGATGAGTATGGTTTTGATTTAATTGAAGGCGAAGCAAAATTTGTTGCGGATAATGCCATAGAAGTAAATGGAGAAAAATTAACTGCAAAACGCTTTTTAGTTGCAACAGGTGCAACTTCATTCATTCCTGAAATTCCTGGAATTGAACATGTCGATTATTTAACGAGTACAACTTTATTAGAGCTAGAAGAAGTTCCAGAAAGATTGACTGTTATTGGGGCAGGTTATATTGGGCTAGAGCTCGGTCAATTATTCCACAATTTAGGTGCCGAAGTAACATTAGTACAGAGAAGTAAACAATTACTAAAAGATTATGATCCAGAAGTTTCGGCAGCAGTCGAAAAAGCCCTGCATGAACAAGGCATACAGGTTATTACGGGTATAAATTATGACCATATCGTACAAGACGGTGATATTAAAAAACTAACACTCACTAAAAACGGTATTCAAAAAACGATTGAGTCTGACCAAGTATTAGTTGCGACCGGTCGAAGTCCGAATACAGACGCCTTAAATTTAAGTGCCGCTAGTGTTGATATCGGGGAAAACTATGAAATTTTAATGAATGAATATGGGCAGACAAGCAATGATCGGATTTATACGGCAGGAGATGTTACCTTAGGCCCTCAATTTGTATATGTAGCAGCATATGAAGGCAAGATTGCAGCAGATAATGCAATTGGTGGTTTAAATAAACAGATCGATCTATCCGCTGTTCCTGGAGTAATATTTACAAATCCTGGAGTAGGTACAGCTGGGTTAACAGAGGAACAAGCAAAAGATATAGGTATAGATGTTAAAACATCAATCCTAGATTTAGATAATGTGCCAAGGGCATTAGCTAATCATGATACAACTGGATTAATCAAACTTGTTGTCAATACTCAAAATCAACAAATAGTAGGCGTTCATATCGTCGCTGAAAATGCAGGTGAAGTCATTTATGCAGGCACATTAGCTGTTAAATTTGGGTTAACAATCGAGGATTTAACGGACACAATGGCTCCCTATTTAACGATGGTGGAAGGATTGAAACTTGCAGCGCTTGGTTATAATAATGATATTTCAAAATTATCGTGTTGTGCAGGGTAAAATAGTGCAAGTGGAAAGTGCCTTTTTCTAATGAACGTTTACAGAAAAGCAAACAGACAAACTACCTTGCTCTTGACTTGAAATGCCTTCAAAATACTTGTTACAGCAATCTTTACTAACAATAAAACATAAAAAAATGGCTTTGCAGTTTCTGTAAGAATCTGCAAAGCCATTTTTTTGAAAACATATTATAATTTACTATTTACCAACTTCTTGAATGGCTTTCATTCCGCCTTCAATTACTTTAGGATTTAATCCTTTTGATTCAAGGAAAGAGGCCGCTGCAGTACTTCGGTTACCAGATCCACAAAGCGTGAAAATTTGTTTGCTCGTATCCAGTGATTGATAATCATTAACTAAATCTTCAAATGGAATATTGACCAAATTCTTCTCAGGTGCTGGGCGTGTAATTTCATCTGGATGTCTAACGTCAAGTAATATAAAATTATCAGTTTTATTCAGGAAATCTTCAGCAGGGATAGTTTCCGTTGTTTTTAAGTTTTCTTTGGGTACTTCCTCTATCAAAAGATAGCCATTGTTTTGAGTAAAACCTAGTGCATCAGCAGACTCAGAAAGTTCTTCTAAATGACTTTCTTCCTCAGAACCAACGATAAAGATAACTGGTTGATTTACATCGAGATAATAAGTCGCATACTTTTTGAAGTTGCCTGGATTCAGGTTAAGTGCATTTTTTAGATGTCCAGCTTGGTACTCATGTTGTGTTCGAACATCAACCAGTTGCTGATCATTGATATTTTTGTGATTTATTTTTTTCATTTGTGGTACTCCTCCTGATAGTTTTGTATTCATTTATTATTTACCTGTAGCTAAAGGAGATAGGGATTTTTCAAGAGATATCCCTAATTACCCTTCGATAAAATGAGGTAAATAAAAATGATAAGATGGCTTGACTAAACATAGAGACTCATCTATATTTAATACATTGACAAGTATCTATGTGAGTAAAGTATATGAAATCTAGAGAAAGATTGCAAGTTTTCTTGCATCATAGAGATCGATTTACATACAATACATAGATAGGTGCCTATATATTCATTATATAGACAATCACCTATATACGTGGTTAGTCGATGGTTGAAGAAAAATCAATCATTTCGTCCAAATAGTTTAATAAAGGAGTGGAAAATAGAATGGAAATTTTTAATCCAAAAGAGCATATTAATACAAAGTATTTATTCTATACGGGTAAAGGTGGCGTCGGGAAAACAACTGCCGCTAGTGCAACGGCCATTCAATTAGCAAATGATGGTTTCAAAGTTGTATTAGTGAGTACAGACCCTGCCAGTAATTTACAAGATGTTTTTGAACGAGAACTAGATGATAACGGAACAGAAATTGAAGAAATTCCTGGCTTAACAGTCGCTAACTTTGATCCAGTCAGTGCTGCAGAAGAATATAAAGAATCCATTGTGGGTCCTTATCGCGGAATCCTGCCAGACGCTGCAGTTCAAAATATGGAAGAACAATTAAGTGGTTCATGTACGACAGAAGTTGCTTCTTTTGATCAGTTCGCAAAATTTTTAACGAGCCCTGATATATCTAATCAATACGACTATATCATTTTTGATACAGCACCTACCGGCCATACATTGAGACTCTTACAACTGCCTTCTGCTTGGACAAACTACTTTGATGAAAATACTACCGGTACAAGCTGTATGGGTCAGTTATCTGGTTTGGATGAAGAGAGAGAAAGTTATAGCCTGGCAGTAGAAACACTTGCCAATGCTGAAATGACAACTTTAATCCTCGTGACTCGTCCTCAAGAAGGACCATTAGTCGAAGCCAATCGTGCGTCCGAAGAATTACGAGCATTAGGGGTTGAAAACCAAAAACTGATTGTGAATGGTCTTTTAGAAAATCCAACAGATACGATTTCTCAAACATACTATGACATTCAACAAGAGTCATTAAAGCAAATGCCTGAAAATCTTAAAAACTTGCCTACTTTTGAAATTCCATTAAGACCATATAATCTAGCAAGTATTGAAAGTATCGGTTTATTACTTAGTGAAGAACAACCTGAAATCAAGCATGAAGAAGTGCAGGCTCAGGAGTTCCCACGCTTACAAACTGTTATTGATGATTTATACAACACAAACAAACGAGTTGTCTTTACAATGGGTAAAGGTGGCGTAGGGAAAACAACCATTGCAGCCAGCATTGCGAAAGGTCTTGTAGAAAAAGGTAAAAAAGTGCATTTAACAACGACCGATCCTGCCGCTCACTTAAATTATATTGTGCATGAATCAGATACTCTTGGAATTAGCCATATTGATGAGAAAAAAGAGTTAGAGCTTTACCAAAATGAAGTTTTAGCTAAAGCGCGTGAATCAATGTCGGAAGAGGACTTAGCTTATGTAGAAGAAGATCTAAACTCACCTTGTACAGAAGAAATTGCGGTATTTCGAAAATTTGCTGAAATTGTTTCGATGACGGAAGCAGATGTGGTGGTTATTGATACTGCGCCTACTGGACACACACTTTTACTTTTAGAATCTTCTCAAAGTTACGCCCAAGAGGTGGAGCGAACTTCTGGAGAAGTACCAGAATCAATTACCCGACTCCTGCCTATTTTACAAGATCACAATCAAACAGAAGTGGTCATGGTGACATTACCTGAAAATACACCGGTCTATGAATCGATTCGTCTGCAAGAAGATTTAGATCGTGCAGGGATTGCACATACTTGGTGGGTGGTTAATAACAGTTTATTATCAACAGGGACTACAAATGAAACATTGTTAGCTCGTGCAAAATCGGAAGAAGAATGGATCCAACGTGTCGATGGATTATCAAATGGACATTTTGCGGTCATCGACTGGAGTCCTTTTGAGTTAAAAGATGATGTTCTTGCTACAATTGTTTAATTTCAAAGGAGAATGTAAATGAATTATGAATTATTTTCTGAAAAGATGAAAGCTTTATCCGATCCAAATCGAGTTAAGATACTTGATTTACTATCTTGTGAAACTTTATGTGCTTGTGATTTGCTTGAACACTTTGACTTTACCCAACCAACTCTCTCTCATCATATAAAAGTATTAAGAGATGCGGATTTAATTGTTACTGAAAAAATAGGAACTTGGCATCATTATTCGGTGAATCGAGAATTATCTACCGAGATAACAGAAGTCCTTCAAAGTGTTTTCTCAAGTTCGGAAAGATGTATTTGTCATACAACAATAAATGAAAAGGAAGATCAATATGAAAAAGTTAGCCCTTTATGAACCTGCCCTATGCTGTAGTACCGGAGTTTGCGGGCCATCAGTAGACGAGGATTTACTACGTATTACGGGTGTGATGAAACAAGTAAAAGAAGAAGACGATGTAATGATGGTCCGTTACAATCTTGCCTCCAATCCTAATTCGTTTGTACGAAATCAAAACGTCATAGACACCATGCAAAATGAAGGACAAGACGCTCTGCCAATTACTGTATTAGATGGAGACATTGTTAAAACAGGTGAATATCCAACGAATGAAGAAATTGCTGATTGGTTAGATGTTTCTTTGCAAGAAACTGAAGACTCTATAGTTTAATAGAAAGATTAACGCAATAAATTACGAAGAATATACAAAAGAATTAAGCCTTGTCCCAACCAAGATGAGGAAAGGTTTTGGACATGTTGTCATGCGAAGAAATGTGGAGCTGTTATATTTTAAAGGTTTTTGTTTTCACATAACCGACTTTATCCCACTATATCGAGATATTAGTGAACGTAGGAAAGGTTTTTGCTAAAAAATAATATCTGGCAGCATGAATCGGTTAATGAAGAAACTTCAGAACAGGACAATTAAGGAACGATTTATTTATTATTATATACAACTGATTGTGTCTGTAAAGAAAAAGAAAGTAGAGCGAAGTAAGGTCGTTTGGCCTCTGTCGTTCTTGGTCAAAAAAAATTAGATTTTGGAGGAGAGTCAAGATGAAAAATGAAGTACAAGAAACAGTATCACAAAAAAGTAGCGGTATGGGGCTATGGGAGCGTTACTTAAGCCTTTGGGTCGCGCTTGCTATGGTTGTAGGAGTGTTATTAAGTCAGGTTTTTCCTGCCATTCCAGAATTTTTAAGTCAATTTGAATATTATAATGTATCTATTCCAACAGCGATCTTAATTTGGTTAATGATTTTTCCAATGATGTTAAAAATTGATTTTAGTAGTATCGTCAATGCAACCAAAAAACCTAAAGGATTAATTTTAACAACAACCATTAATTGGTTGATTAAACCATTTACAATGTTTGCTATCTCTGCCTTTTTCTTTTTAGTGGTATTCAGACCATTTTTAGGTCCAGAACTAGCGAGAGAATATATAGCTGGAGCTGTTCTTTTAGGCGCAGCGCCTTGTACAGCTATGGTTTTTGTTTGGAGTGAATTAACAAAAGGAGATCCAGCGTACACGTTATTGCAAGTGTCCGTAAACGATATTATCGTTCTCTTCCTATATGCTCCAATCGTTGCACTCTTATTAGGGGTAGGAAATGTTTCCGTTCCGATGGGCACACTGTTACTTTCTATTTTTGTATTCATTGTAATTCCTTTGGCTTTAGGAATTATTGTTCGAAAATACGTGGTAAAGCAAAAAAGTGACGATTATTTTGAAAAAGATTTTGTGAATAAATTTGATGGGACCACACGGATTGGTTTACTACTAACTTTAGTTATTATCTTTTCATTCCAAGGTGAACGAATTCTAAGTAATCCATTCCATATTTTATTAATTGCTATTCCACTAATCATTCAAAATCTTGTCATATTTTTCCTCGGATACGGTGGAGCAAAAGCGTGTAAATTGCCATTCTCCATTGCAGCACCAGCAGCTATGGTTGGAACGAGTAACTTTTTTGAACTTGCTGTAGCTGTTTCAATTGCATTGTTTGGATTAAATTCTGGTGCAACTTTAGCAACCGTTGTAGGTGTTTTGATAGAAGTTCCTGCTATGTTACTATTGGTCAGATTTGCAAACAAAACACAACATTGGTTTGATGGCTACGAATATTAAATAAAAAGAGACGAAAATTATGTGATAGAACCTTTTATCAACTGTTTTATTAACTTAAAATTTGAATGCATAGATCGTCCAAATGCATAATGGCAGACTTAATCTAATCTTTGATCGGAGTAGATGTCTGCCATTTTTATTGCGGTCAAATCACAAACACAAAGAGAAAAGTGAGAATAAATTTAATTATAAATTCACTCCACTAGATGCAGTTAAATCTTCCGCTAAAATAGTGGCCCCCGAGATTCGTTGCATTTTTTCCTGACTGGATAAGAAAATATCGTAGGATTGTTGAGCCGGGCACTGCCCCAACTAATTGTGCACCGACATAAACCATAAACCCCTTGAAGTTCATGCGACCGTTCAAAAACATGGCTAAACTGACCCCTGGATTCATTTGAACCCCCGAAATGGTTCCGATACTATAGGCCATAGTAATGACGATAAGACCAAATGCTAGGGCAATACTTAGCATACTGTCCCCAAAGACCACTGCTCCTGTCCCGATTAACACCAAAAATAATGTACCTATACTTCTGCGATTGCTTTTTTCCACATAATACAATCTACTTTTTCTGATACTCTATTATAAATTCTCACCTTACTAAAACAACATTAGTAAAGTGTGTTTTCTATATCATTTATGTGAGGCTTCAAACAATTCAAGTAATGGATCAGTATTATAATACTACCTTGAAGAGTGTATATCCTACCTTAGATTTAGAAAAGTTCTCTATTCAAAAGAAAGAACAACTATCTAAAACAATTGATTATTATGGAAATAAATTATCGTTAGAAAAGATCGAGCGAATTGCCAACGAAGAGCAAGTGAATAAATTCAATACTCACGAACAAAGAATAGGCTTAACCTACCTATACAAATTCGATAATAATCTATTCACTGAAGATGATTTAGATGAAATAAAAAATGATTATCAGTTGAAAGAAATCTATGATGTTGTATCCGACGAAAGTATGCGTGAGTACTTTTTGAATGAAGTAAGTAAGAATGGCGAAGCTTTATTGGATAGTAAATTTATGTTTGCTGAGGACAATAACCGTACAAATCAGATTAATCTAGGATTCCTAATGCAGAATATCAACCTGTATGAGGATATCATGCGAGCACAAATGGAAAATCTAAGGAATGAAAATGAAGACAAAAATCAAAAACGGAAACAGAAGAAAAGTAAAAAGAAAAATGTAAAGCAGAACTAGGGAATGGGTTTGTACAGAAATAATTCATTACCACTATGAAATTTTTAGAAGGAGACGAATGATTGATGATTATATCTTTTGGAATATTAAAGGTGGCGTCGGAAAGACAACAACTACAGCAATATTAGCTCATCTTTTAGCCAATAGCACTTATGATAAAAGAGTATACTAAAATCAGTATTGAAGAGTATTGAAGAGTGTTGAAAGTGATTATGATTTTATTTAAATTGATACCAGCACTGATATGGGGCTAATTTCAGATAATGCATTATCTGCTTCCGATGGAGTGATTATAAACAGTAAACCATCGCATCTAGAGCTTATGAGTACAATAAAATATGCGAAATTATTAAATGAAAAAACTCTTAGAGCAGGTTATCATTTTAAAAGTTTAGGAACACTGTTTACTCATGATAATAATAAATCTAGTGAGGTTGCGAATGAAAATATACTTCAATATGCAAGTGATTTACTACCCTTTAGTAGTGGTATTTATGAGGATAGTGAGATTAGAGGAATGAAGAGTTTAAATGAAGGACACAATTTTGAAACTATGAAAGGTTACTGATTGAGCTAAATTCAAAGTTAAACATAAATAAGAACTCAAATAAGGAGTATACATTCAGTTTGAGTCCAAGAACATATAAAATGTTAGAAAAAATGTCTAAACACAATGGTTATGAAAACATATCTGAATTTTTAGATATATGGATACAAGCTTTTAATATAGAGAAGTTTTAAAAGAAAGTTTACTCACTAATAAAGAACTCCAAAACAGCATTTTAAAATTTTTATAGGTACTATCAAATTAGTCAATGTACAATGAAGTTTCAAGTCAGATCTAAAGCAGTTGAATAGTTTTAACTTAAAAGTTATAACTAACACCTATACTATAGTGGTGATTGTGAGCATTTTGAGGCGTCGGAGTGCATGGATTACCTTATTTAAAGATTGAAAACGTCTCTAAATGCTCATTATAAACTATTATTTTGAAAATAAATGTAAAGAATATTTTAAGAGTAGGTAAAGACATAACCTAATCTCTTTAAAGATTATGGATAAATAAATGTTTCTAAAGTATAATTGGAGTAAGAATTTAATAAATAACGTTTTTTGGTCTTAATATAAATATTAGAAAAGGTGAATGCTATGTTTGAAATACTGAATAATATATTAGCAATAACCGGTTTTTTAGGATTAATTTATTCTGCTTTTCAGTGGCTCTATTTTAATAAAATTAAATTTTTCCTATGGTTTAATAAACTATTTTCTTGGAAAAGAGATGTTAACTTTGAGCTAACTATCCTATCATCGTCTACATTATCCAATTTAGATCAAATTGCAAAGTATATAAGAAACAAGACTAAAGTAGAATCAAAAATAATTAGTAAGTCAAAGGACAAAATTGTTTTTTCATATGACACCTTAATTTTTCAAATAGCTTTTGATGAGTTCGATGAAAATGGCTATGGATTAGAAATTTATATAAAAAATAGTAATTCCACGTATAAATCTGCTAAACTAAATTTACATAGGATAGGTCTTATATTAGATGATATGGAAAAAGATGCTATTTTTAAACCAAGTAAGTTCCAATTTATATCTTCTTTCAAAAAGAAAAATCCGTTTATTGGGCCGAGTGTCTCTACTATAAAAATTGATAATATAAAACAATTTGTGATGGTATTATCATCATCAGTATTTGACAGAATAACAATAGAAAACGATAATGATATTCAAATAGGTCTTAATAATATAAGTTACGTTGATACTAATTACTCTGAGATAAAATTAGTTGCAGAAATAATATTAGCTTTTTAAGGAGAGAAGAAATGCAATCTGTATCTGTATATAATTTAGTTGGTTTATTCGATATGCAAGAAGATGTAATCCAAAATTATTCGAGCAATAAAGAAGTTGTAGTTAATGATGTAACCGAAACGTTAGGTTTTGAACTCTTTGTAAATGAGACAATTAATGATTATAAAAGATGTAGGGTTAGAATGGATGAAGTAGTATCTTTAAGAGCAAGGGTTTTAAATACAGATATCACAGAAGTAATTATTAATAATGCCTATGAACTTTTTTTTAATATTAATAATTGGACCTTAATTGTATTAGCAAATAAGAAAAGTGCAGATGTCATTCAAGAATTTATTTCGAATGCTTTCAACGTCACGTATGAAAGAAAAATATTTGATCTTATGGAAATTATTGATGATTCTAGTAATGTTAAGAGAGCACAGTTCAGAAATTTACTTATCGAAACTATTAATGGAAGTAGTTTGTCTGGAAATAGAGTTACAGATACAGATATGTATGAATTAATGTTGAATGCTGGAGAACTTAGCACTATTGCTGTTGTTTACCCATTTAATGCTACTGAAATTAAATTTTCTATCTCTGATTCTGGCTCAATAGTATTGTTTTCTACTATTAGTGTTGAAGAAATATTAGATTGGATTAATATTTTACTTGAGTGATATATATTGATTGTAAATTTTGATTTTTAGTTTTTAGATGAATAAGAAGTAGAAATAAAAAATAATATTAATCAATCATGAAGTAACTCCAAAAAGGTAGAGTTAAAATCTAACTTAATGGGGTTATTTTTCTTGAAATTACTAAATTTATAGCTTCACAAGCATATCTAAAGTATAATAAAAGTAAGAATTTAATAAAACAGAGGTGATTCTGTGGAAGTGAAAAAGTTTTATCGAACTCAACGGGAAGTTGCATCAGTAATTAATGAAATTATTGATCAATATTGGGCCGATAATCTCACTGATGAAGAATTAGAAGAGAATATAATGATAATATATAAAAATAATCAAGATAAAATTATTAAGAACAATGAATATACAACGATAATAAGACAGCAATGCGGTAAAAATCGTTTAGCAGTTGTTTCAAAAATTACAAAAAATAGATAGTTACTATATACGAGGAGAAATTAATAATGATAACTTCAGAAGAAATTAAAAGTCGTTTATGGGATGGCGCAAATGAATTACGTGGTTCAATGGATGCGAGTCGCTATAAAGACTATATGCTTGGATTAATGTTTTACAAATTTTTAAGTGATAAAACTCTTAATACGTTTAAAGAAAGTTCACAGTTAGGCAACGATATAAGCGAAAGGGAATTGGTTAAGGCTTATAAAGAAGCTCATGATGCTTATGGTGATGCATTAAATAATACGATTCAAAGTTTACTTGGTTATTATGTATTACCAGAATACTTATATCAAACTTGGTTAATGGATATTAATAATGGGGAATTTGAAGTACAAAAAGTAACAGATAGTCTACATAACTTTGAGCGTACTATTGTTATAGAAGAAGGTGCAGACGATTTTAAAGGCTTATTCTCTAGCTCAACAATCGATTTGACCGACACAGCTTTAGGAAGTAATTTAAATGAACGTAGTAGAAATATTCAGAGTTTAATTCTACTATTTGCCGACTTAAACATGGTTGCTTTACAAAAAGGTGATATCTTAGGAGATGCTTATGAATATCTTATTGGGCAGTTTGCGATGGAATCTGGCGCAAAAGCTGGAGAGTTCTACACACCAAAGCAAGTAAGTGAAGTAATGGCTCGAATCGTTTCGAAGTCATCAGATATTCGTTCGATTTATGACCCAACAGTTGGTTCTGGATCATTACTTTTAACTGTTGCAAAACATTTAGATGCACATGAACAGAGAAATCTATCTTACTATGGTCAAGAAAAGAACACAGCAACTTATAACTTAACACGAATGAACTTACTGCTTCATGGAGTTCGCCCTGAAAAGATGACGATTAAAAATGGTGATACCTTGGCTGAGGATTGGCCAGAAGATCCAGAACGACCAAATGAGGGCGTTCAATTTGATGCAGTTGTAATGAACCCTCCATACTCTGTAAAAGGGTGGAATCGATTCGACTTGACAGTCAGTGATCCACGTTTTGAAGTGGCCGGGGTACTTCCACCACCAAGTCGAGGAGATTTTGCTTTCTTGTTACATGGTTTGTTCCACTTAGGACAAGAAGGAACCATGGCGATTGTTTTACCACATGGTGTGTTATTTCGTGGAGGTGCAGAAGGAGAAATCCGTCAGCGTCTACTAGAGAAGAATTATATTGATACTGTGATTGGCTTGCCATCACATATGTTCACTAACACCGGTATTCCAGTTGCGGTCATGATTTTGAAGAAAAACCGTGCACTTGATGAACCAGTTCTTATGATTGATGCATCAGAAGACTTTATTAAAATAGGCAAGCAAAATGTTTTAGAAGAAAAAGATATTGCCAAAATTGTGGATACTTATTTATCAAGAGAAGAAATTGAAGGATATAGCTATAATGTTTCTAGAGAAGAAATAATAGAAAATGAATACAACCTAAATATCCCACGCTATGTAGTGCAACCAGATGAAGAGATTCCTCATGATGTAGACGCACATTTATACGGTGGAATACCAAAAGAAAACATAGAAAACCTTCATGTACTAAATGAAGTTGCACCAAATATTTTAAGAAATGCTTTAGAAGAGATTCGACCAAATTACTATGAGTTAAATCAAGAAATAGATGAACTAACTGAAAGTGTTTTAAATAGTGAAGAAATGAAAGAAAAAGCAACGGAAATGACTGAGCGAATTAATGCTTATATCATCCATTACTGGCCAATCATAAAGCAAGTAGATGACCCAGCAGAGGTTCGTCCATTAATGGAAGAAATGTTAGCAGAAATTAAAGAGATACTTTCCAACTTTAAGCATTTAAATGTTTATGATGGTTATCAGTTAGTCGCTGAACTATGGGAAAATTATCTAACAGAAGATGTAGAAAAAATATCAGCAGGTGACTTCTATGAACTAGGTCGCTCAAGAGAACCAAATATCGTGACTAAAGGAATGGGTAAAAACAAACGTGAAGAACAAGACGGTTGGATTGGAACGCTAGTACCAGTTGATTTAATTCGTAAAGAACTCTATGCAGAAGAAGCGAAACTAATTGAAGAAGTTGAATCAGAAATTGGTGAAGTTGAATCAGCACTTGATGAGCTAGTTGAATCAGCCCAAGTGGAAGATTCTGTTGAGAATGAAATTCTTGGTGAATCGTTAAACGCAAGCAAGAATTCATTCATCGTTGGAAGTATTCGCAAAGAAATTAAGAACTATGAAGAAGATACTGAGGAATATCAATTAGTTCAAAGAGTACTAGACCTCTTATCTAAACGAACAAAAATTAATCGAACCAGACGAGAAAAAACACAAGCACTCGATGTGAAAGTGCAAAACCGTATTTTGGAACTAACGGATGAAGAGATTGATCAATTAGTGTATAAAAAATGGTTTGGTGACCTAACAGAAGATATGATTCGCCTTATCGAAGAGCCACTGAAAGAAGAGTTAGATACCTTAAAAGAACTAGACAATCGATATAAAGATACTTTAGATGACTTAGAAGTTGAATACAAAGAGCTTGAAGTCAGCTTTAAAGAAATGGCCGATCAATTGGTGGTGATAGAAGATGAGTAGAGAAAAGAAATTAGTGCCTAAAATGAGATTTAAAGAATTTGAAGATTCACAACCTTGGCAAAATAAAGAATTAGGGGACATGGTTAACTTTTATTCAGGTTTAACTTATTCGCCTAGTAATATTGTAGAAGAACCTGGTACTTTAGTGATTCGGTCATCTAATGTCAAAAATAGTGAGATTGTGAATGCAGATAATGTATACGTAGATTCAACAATAGCAAATTCTGAAAATGTTCAGATTGGCGATATCATTGTAGTTGTGCGAAATGGATCAAGACATTTAATAGGGAAAAATGCACAAGTTAAAACACCTATGGAAAATACTGTCATTGGTGCTTTTATGACAGGTATTCGGTCCAATACTTCAAAATTTATAAATGCTTTATTAGATACGAATAAATTTCAAATTGAAGTATACAAAGATTTAGGTGCAACTATTAATCAGATTACTACTGGAAATTTGAGAAAAATGAAGTTTAATTTTCCTAATGAAGATGAAGCTAATAAGATAGGTACCTATTTTGAGGAAATAGATAATTTAATAATATCACATCGAAAAAAAATTAATAAAGTAAAAGATCTTAAATCCGCTTATCTTTCGGAGATGTTTCCAAAAGAAGGAGAGAAATATCCAAAGAAACGATTTGAAGGGTTTAAAGAACCATGGAAAGAATATAGTTTAGGCGAGGTAGGTAATTTATATCAGCCTCAAACGATAAGTAGAACATCTCTGCAATCAAGTGGAATACCTGTATTTGGTGCAAATGGATATATTGGATATTACTCAAATGCAAACCATGAGAAAGATCAAATCACCATATCAGCACGAGGTGAAAATGCAGGAAATCCTAGCTATGTAGTTGGCCCAGTTTGGATTACTGGTAATTCAATGGTTGTAAATGTAGATGAGAGATAGGAATACAAATATTAATAAAAAATATTTGTATTCCTATCTCTCATCTCAACGACTAGAGAAATATATCACAGGGGGAGCCCAACCACAACTAACTCGTGATGTATTAAATAAAGTACCTATTCAAGTACCTTCATTCTTGGAACAAGAAAAAATCGGACAATTCTTTAAGAATCTAGATAATCAAATCTCTATTGAAGAAGAGAAATTAGCAAAGTTAGAAAAGCTAAAACAAGGGTATCTAAACGATATGTTTGTTTAGAAAGGAGGAAGAGTTGAATGCAACAGAAAACTTCATCAGAACAAGCATTTCAAGATCGATTTGTTCGTGAATTAGAAAAATATAAATGGAAAGCACCTGATCATTTAGATGGGAATAAACAACGCGTAACGGTCAATCACTTAATTGAAAATTGGCGTCATGAATTAAATCGGATGAATGCCGATCAATTAGAAGGAGTTCCTTTAAGTGATGCTGAGTTTGAACAAGTAATGGCAAAGGTGAAACAAATTGATAATAGTTTTGAAGCAGCCAAACTCTTAGCGATGGAAGGCTCAACTGGAAAAATTGATGGAATTTACCGAGATGATCATCCAAGTATTACTCGACAACAAATTACATTAACAATTTTCAAAAAGTCTCAAGTCCGTGGTGGTGATTCAAGCTATCAAATTGCTCGAGAAGTGGAGAGTGAGAACGGGAATCGATTTGATGTTGTTTTATTAATTAATGGCTTGCCGCTAATTAACATTGAACAAAAGCGAACAGATAAATCTTTAGACGAAGCTTTTGGACAATTTAAACGCTACTATCGTGATGGAGAATTTGTCAATAATTTCATGGCTTTCTCCCAAATGATGGTTATTATGTCTGAGGTAGCCACACGCTACTTTGCGACACCAAAGTCTATTAATGACTTTAATAAAAGCTTTGTTTTTCAGTGGGCAGATGCCGATAATAATCCTATAAATGACTGGCAGAAAGTTGTTGAACGCTTCTTAATGATACCAATGGCTCATCAGTTAGTTGGAGATTATTTAATTATTGATGAAGCAGAAGATGAAGAGAATCGTAGACATATGATTATGCGTCCCTATCAAGTATATGCTTTACAAGCGGTTGAACGAGCTGCTTTAGGATGGGGTGAAGATGGTATTCGTCATGGAGGCTATGTCTGGCATACAACCGGTTCCGGGAAAACAATTACAAGTTTTAAAACAGCTCTATTCCTATCGACTAGAGGTGGTTTTGATAAAGTGGTGTTTCTTGTGGACCGACGTTCACTAGATGCAGCAACAAGTGCAAACTTTAAAGCGTATGCTGCTTATGAATCTGTAACGGTTGACGACACGACTCATACATATCATCTAAGAAAGAAATTGCTTTCTAAACAACGTGGAATTATTGTGACGACGACTTTTAAACTGGATTCTTTAGTGAAAGATTTAAAAGATAATGAGAATTATAGTCTAGCCGATAAAAAGATTGTATTTATCATTGATGAGGCACATCGAACCACCATGGGTAAAATGATGGTGAATATTAAGAGTTACTTTAAGAAAAATGGACTTTTCTATGGTTTCACTGGAACGCCATTATTTGATGAGAATAAATCAACTGGAATGATTAATGTACAAAGTGAGGTCATTGACACTACTGAAAAACTTTTCGGTCCAGAATTGCATAGTTATACGATTGACCAAGCCATTCGGGATGGGAATGTTTTAGGTTTTCATGTGGATTATATTAATACAGGCGAGTTCGAAGATTATTCTAGTTTAAGAGAAGATTTAGCGGATAAAGTTTTAAATGATAAACCCGAACTTGGAGAAAGAGCCATTGAGCGAGAGTTACTTAACAAGTCAAATGCAGAAATTGAACAAATGGCTATAGAAAAACAATTATTATCTTACCATGATGAAACACATATCCCTCGAGTAGTGGAAGAAATACTTTCAAACTGGGAATTCCAATCCCAAGAAAAATTCTTTAATGCCATTTTGACTGTTGCCTATAAGGATCGAGTTATTGCTTACTATAATGAATTTAAAAAAGCATTAGCTAAGATGGACTACGATTTAAATGTTGCGATGACTTTTAGCTTTGGAAATGAAAATGACCCTGATGGTATTTCACCTGATGTGATCAGTGAAATGTTTAAAGACTATGGTAAATTTACAGGTATTGAGTTTCGCATAGAAGATGGCGACAGTTATTTCAAAGATTTAGTAGTCCGATCGACTCGTGGAGGTAGTGGACGCAATCCACGAAATATTGACTTGATTATTGTGGCAGATCAGTTACTGACAGGCTATGACTCAAGGTATGTCAATACTTTATATGTAGATCGTCCACTTGAGCTACAAGGCCTAATTCAAGCTTATTCAAGAACAAATCGCGTGCAAGGTCCCATGAAAGAGTTTGGAACAATAATTAATTACAAATATCCTGCTATAACAGAAGAGCAAGTGAATAGTGCACTTACACTGTATGGGTCTGGTGGAACAAGTAGTCTAGCAATTGTTGAACATTATGAGGTTGCTGTTCATAAATTTAAAGAGGCAGTTGAATGGATGGAAGAAGTACTACCAGATCCAACAAATTGGGCAGATTTAGAAACAAACAATGAGCAATTGGATAATTTCATTGAATCATTCACGCAAGCAAATCAACAGTTAAATACTGTTCAGCAGTATTATGAGTATGAATGGAATGATACAGATTTTGGTATAGATGAGCATCAGTGGATGAAATATATTGGTGCTTATAAAAACTTAAAGCCTGAAGAAGATGACACTGAAATCTTACCAGTTCAGCCCTTAGTTGGTCGAGCTAAGCTATCAGGTACACAAGTTATTGATGCAGATCATATTTTAGGATTGATTGGGGATCGAGTGAGTCATCAAGATGGAATCCAGACAGTCGATACCGAAACTTTACGCATTATCCACCAGCAAATCCAAGAATTAAGTGATATGGGTGAAGATGATCAGGCAAAATTATTAAAAGAGTTTGTGGACACTGAATTAGTAACCGGAAATCTATCTAGTAATTCACGTTTTGACGATTTGTTTGAAGAATGGAAAGAAAATAAAGTCCAAAGAGAAATTGATGAAATTGCGAAAGATTGGGGACTTGATGCGAACTTACTATCTGAATCTGTTAAAGAATATTCTTTAAATAAAAAAGAAATTATTCCTTATATTGAAGACCTACAACGAAGTGTTAATTATGAAGAAGCTAGAAAACCAGCAGTTAGTCCATTGATACACACTATGCAGCTTGTACAGACATTGCCAGAGTACATGGTGGAAATAAAAAAGAAGTATAAATAGACAAATAAATTATTAGGTAAAAGATAATCGATTAACTAAACCCTATATCCACGCTGAAGGATATGGGGTTTTCTAAAAAGGAGAGTTACTATAGTTATGAAACCAAAAATTATGGACGAATATACAAATAATGAACGAGAAAACTTAATTATGAAAGCGGTTATAAAATCTTTGACTGACTTAGGAGGAATTGAAAAACGTAAAGAAGTAAAACGTAATATATATGATAATTCTACACTTATTCCTGAAGATTATATTGATTATACTAGAAAGTCAAAACAAACTGGGAATGAGTATAAACCATTTGATTATCAATTTAATTTTGCAATTAAACATCTAATGTTAGCTGATTTTGTAAGGTATCCAAGAAGAGGTGAAGTTGAGCTAACAGAAAAAGGTCGAAAAGTTAATTTAGAAATATTTGATCCGTTAACAGAAGTACGCGTCATTTCTGAACCAGCAATGGATGAAGAGTCGCAAAAACGAATAGCGAAGAAGAGAATTACTGAAGCGACAGAGATAGAGGTAGAAGAAGTAGACGATACAGAAGATATAGAAGAGGTATGGAGAGATCAACTTAAAGAAGCACTTAAAAATATGTCACCTCATAAATTTGAGATGTTTGCTAGAGGTTTAATGAATCGCATGGGGATAGAGTTAGACAAGTCAATTGGTATACAGGCTACAGCCGATGGTGGCCTTGACGGATTTGGATACATTACTGCAGATGACTTTAGAACAACTCGTGTTGCACTACAAGCAAAACGTTGGGAAGGTAAAGTAAGCTCTCCTGAGATAGATAAATTCCGTGGAGCAATGGATAAATATAATGCAGAATATGGAATCTTCATAACTACCTCAGACTATACAAGATCTGCTATTGAAGCATCAAGAATTGGAACACGTGTTATTACTTTGATTAATGGTGATGATATATGTGACTTAGTGGCTAAGTATGAGTTTTATGTTACCCCAGTAACTACGTATGAGTTAAATGATTTTTATTTTGAAGAAGAGTAAGTTAATACAGCTTAAATATGATTATTTAAAATTTTAAGGGGGTAAGAAAATGGTTAAACACATTCATGAGATAGAAAATAAACATTATAATTCATTCAGAGATAAACTCTTTCGATTTTTAGATTTATATAAGGAATGTGAAAATAAGTCACTGTTATTTAGTGCTTTAATAAATATTAATTTAGGGGTACAAGATTTAAATCAACTGATTGAAAAAATAAATCAAAATGATGTCTATGATAGTAGTTGGTATTACGAATTAATAGTGAAAGGATATCAAGTTCTAAACGCCTTTGACGAAATTCAAAATGTATTTAAAGTTGTAAAAAGTGGATATAATGATTTGTATGGTCAACCAGATAATAAAGATGCTAAAAACCGAGAAAAAGAACGTCAAAAAATAGATTTTTTTAGGGCGTTAAGAAGTTTAACAACTGCACATACTTTAAGAACAACAGATAAAGCATTTAAAAAATTTGGAATATCTAAGGGGGTCTATCTAGAAGATGTTCATTTAAAAAAAAAATCAGCATTTAGGATAATAGATGGAGATATTGAACTAGAACTTCGTATAGAAGATGAAATCTCAGAAGATGGTTTAGGAGAAGTGAAATATAAAGGTATATGGATAGAAAATGATATTATTGAACCTATAAGAATAATTATTTCTAAACTTGAATTAGTGACTGTAAAACTTGTTAAACTGATTCAGGATAAAGAAAAATATTTACAAAATGAAAAAATAAACTTTCCAGAGAAAGTAGATAAACTATATTTAAAAGAACTAAAGACTGCTGTAATGGAACGATATCCTAGAGAAATAATAAATGAAACTTATGCAAATGGAGAAACTATAGAATATTGGACAATACAAGAGATTTTTGATTTTGTAAATTGGGATATGGAGTTTGGTGATGAGAGAGATTTAGAGCTGAGATCCTTGCAAAATTTAAAAGAAAATATTATTTGTCAATATGCCTATGAGGTTCAAACAATGCATTTAAACCATAATGAGAGGTATTTTCTTCCATACGGTATAAGCACTGAGGGAATCGATCATTATGCTAATCAAAAGATTCAAGAATACTTAAGTGAAAGTGAAGGCTACCCATTTCTTGATGAAATCGCCCTCTATACTAATAACTTAAAAGAGGCAAGTAATATAAACAGAGTATCTAATGAAACTTGGGCATGTCTACTATTATTAAAACTTCAACCGGAATTAAATAAGTACTTTAAGATAGAATGGGAAAACAAGACACTGCAAGAGATATATTGGCAATATTTAATAGCACTATTTGTACGTCAAAGATATATGGATAAACTATAAAATCTTATACATTACTATGGACTTGATCATGGATAAAGTCCATATAATTGTGTAAAAGATAAAAGGCCATGTAAGAGCCCTTTTAC
>CAUWGX010000016.1:0-41104 GCA_963558565.1 uncultured Atopostipes sp. | reverse complement strand
ACTGTTTGATACTGAATGGCATTCTAGTCTAGAAAAAAGTTTACAAACAGTGAACGTTCACAATAATTTTGAAATAAAAAAAGCTCCTCTCTAGAAATGAAATAATAACTAGAGGGAGCTTCTTGTAATCATGGAACTGAGCGTTTTACTTAAAACGCTCTTTCATCCATCTTATAAATAGGTTTCTTGCACATTTTTACAATGATAATAAAGGGCACCGGTCACTAAGCAATCTTCAATGGCATTATGCGAGCCTACATTAATCCCGAGGTAATATTTTAAAGTCGGTAGTTTGTAGTTCGGTACACCTGCAATACTCTTACGAGCTAATTTCACCGTATCAATTACTTTGAAATTTTCATGATCAATTTCATGACGTTTTAAATTTTCTATCAAAAACTTCATGTCAAAAGAAGCATTATGAGCCACGATCGTTTCACCTTGCAGAAAATCATTTAATTCAAGTAAGGTTTGTTTAATAGGCGCCGCGCCCATAACCATTTCGGTAGAGATACCGGTTAGTTCTGTTATTTTCCAAGGAATGGGATAAAAAGGTTCGACAAAGCGTTCAAAACGGTCCACTTCTTCCCCATTTCTGTATTTCACTGCCCCGATTTGAATAATTTCATGGTGTTGGGCACTAAAGCCCGTCGTTTCAAAGTCTAAAGTTGTAATATTGTTGTCTAATTTCAGAGATTCGATAGGAGTTCCTCCTCAATATTCATTTTAAATCTGTCCCTATTATACCATACAACGCTCTTTTTTGGATAGCTTCCTCCGCTATCCTTTCAAGCATTCTAAAGCTTTTTGAATTGTTATTTTACGCTTCATCTGCTAGGGTTAGTTTGTACACTAATTACTAACAGCTCAATAGAGGCTGTTTGAGTAAAAAAGAATGGAGGGAAAAAATTGCGATTAAAGAATCATAAAGTCATCTCGTTAGTCGACCATGAGTTTGATGATTTAGAACTTTGGTATCCTGTGATCCGCTTGCGCGAAGAAGGTGCTCAAGTTGATTTAGTTGGTCCCGAAGCTAACCAGACGTATATCGGAAAAGATGGCGTTCCTGTTGAGGCGGATTATGCTTACGGTGACGTTAACCCCGAAGAATATGATGCGGTTATTATTCCTGGTGGATGGGCGCCAGATAAAATTCGCCGTCATGAGGAAGTTAAGAATATTGTCAAGCATATGCATGAGAACAATAAAACCATCGGACAAATCTGTCACGCAGGCTGGGTAACTATTTCTGCTGATATTTTAGAAGGCAAAACAGTCACAAGTACGCCAGGAATTAAAGATGATATGACAAACGCAGGAGCAACTTGGGTGGATGAACCGGTTGTTACGGATGGACAACTTGTTTCAAGTCGAAGACCACCTGATTTACCCGAATATCTACCCGAACTCATTAAAGTGATGGAAAAATACCATCGCTAAGAGCATGAATCAGGGATAAAAAATACACCCACACTATCAAAGTAAGTTCGATAGTGGGGTGTATTCATTTATTAAGATTTTCTTGATTTTTCAAATTGTCTACTGCAAAACGTCTTTTTTGAAACATAGTATGTTCGACACACATCGTATTGTTATTATCAATGATGTTTTTTCTTTATCTTGCATGGTAATGAATTTTCTATTATTAATATTGGAACATATATTCCTTTATTCACTTAAATTCGGTGAAAGTTGAACTGAGAGATCTTCTGCTCCCCTTTACACCCATGAAATTTACATGATTTTTTATTTTAAGTGGCTAGATGGGTTATAAAATCCTTCACCGATTTAAAGAGAGAACAGTTTACTCATTAACTATAATTTGAACCATTCATAATGAAAACTTCCAGACTTATCTACTCTTTCAAATGTATGGGCTCCAAAATAATCTCTTTGAGCTTGTACCATATCTGCCGACATAACTTCTGATCTATAATTATCAAAATACGCTATCGCTGATGCCATTCCTGGCATTGGATATCCATTTTTCATCGCATCTGCAACTACATCTCGAGTATCTTGGTAATATTCACTAATAATATCTATAAAGTAGCGATCAAGCAATAAGTTTTTTAATTGACTATCTCTGCTATATGCTTGTGCAATTTGCTCAAGTAGGGCAGCTCTAATTACACAACCTGCTCGAAATATTTCAGCAATGCGTTTTTCATCTAATTCCCACTCATAAATATCATTTGCTTTATGATAGACAGCAAATCCTTGAGCATAACTCATGATTTTCGCAAAATATAAAGCTCTTCTAACTTTCTCCACATAGGATTTTACATCTCCATTAAAAGTACCATATTCTAAAGAATAAATTTCAGCTGCTTTCACTCTTTCTTCTTTTAATTCAGAAGTATATCGAGCAAAAACAGCTTCAGTCACAACAGAAAACGGCATGTGAATATCCAACGCTGTCTGGGAAGCCCATTTCCCTGTTCCCTTACTTTTTGCGCGATCTAAAATAACATCAATCATAGGTTTACCTGTTTCATCATCGTATTTCTTTAAAATCTCAGCAGTAATCTCAACAAGATAACTTTCTAATTCTCCCTGATTCCATTCAGCATAAATATCAGATAATTCTTCAACGTCCAAACCTAGATAATGTCTCATTAAATGATAAGATTCCGCAATAAGTTGACTATCACTGTATTCGATCCCATTGTGTATTATTTTTGTGAAATGTCCTGCTCCATCTGTTCCAAGATAAGTCACACATGGTTTCCCATCCTGAGGTGCTTTAGCTGCTATATTTTCTAATATGGGTTTTATTTGCTGATAAGTTTCTTTACTACATCCTGGCATAAGAGCCGCTCCATATCGAGCTCCCTCTTCTCCGCCTGAAACTCCTAGTCCCACATAATTTAATCCAAATTTTTCTAGTTTATTGGTCCACTCAATCGTTTCTTCGAAGTGTGTATTCCCACCATTAATAAGAATATCATCTTCGTCTAATAATTTTATCAGCCTATTGATTGTATCATCTGTGGGTTTACCTGATTTGATAATCAAGAAAATTTTTCTAGGTCTTTCTAAAGTTTCAATGAAGTCTTCTAAAGAATAAGTTGGAATTAAGTTTGCTGATGGATGACGCTGAATAACTTCATCAATCATTTCGTGCTCATAGTTGGCCACTGCTACATTATATCCATTTTCCTCTAAATTCATCACAAATCCATAACCCATTACGCCAAGTCCAATAACTCCTACATCTGCTGTCATAAAATTATTCTCCTCTATTTATATCAAAAAACTTCTTAACAACTGATTAACTTGAATTGCTTCATCTCACTATTTTGTTTATTTTTTAAAAATAATTCCGCTGTGTAATACTGCACCTTATTTTAAATCAATAATGGGATAATCTTATTAAAATTTACGTGGCTATCACCATGATATTCTCCAAGTAAACTATCTTTTAAACGAATGGCTACTACCATGTTTCTTAGCTATTGCAAAGTCTGATACAGCTAAGTCTATACGACTATTAAAGGCATTGTATGTGTTCGCAAAGCCATAATATATTTTTAAATATTCAGATCCTAATAATTCAATCCATTTTGATACTTTCTTTGTAGTATCTTCAAGCGGTTTTTTACATTTTCTAGTCCAATGATTACTTTATATTTTTCACCTAACATCTAATCGTTTGCGTCTATTGGATCCATATCAATTCCAATTATTTTCAAGTTTTACCTTATAATGGTCAGCGTTGTCTTCACTAAAAATTCCTACCGGCGGATTTGTCAAAATCTCTTATCACTAGGTAACATAAAATATCAGATACATAAAAAGTCCAACCGATTCTAGAACCGACTGGACTTTTCCAAATCATTCAATATTTCTCATTTAGAATCCATCATCAAAATCGTCTTCATTATTGTTATATAGAACTTGTTGAAAATCGATACTTGTTTCAGCTTGTTCTTTTAAGGCAATAACAGTTTCTTCTACTGATGATCCAATTAATTTGTGGTTAACAGCTTCTAGAATCAACGGTAAGTTAACTCCCGAAATAACATATACTTTTTCTTTTTCAAGATCTTCCATCTTATTCACTGCAAATAATGACTGGTTATATGGGCTTGCATCTTGTAAATCAGTGAATAAGAAAATGCCATCTTTTTCTTTATTTCCGTCTAAAAATCTTTCTATTTTTTGGCCTAACTCACTAATATCATCATCTTTATATAAAGACATTGTCTCTACATCTTCTTTAGAACCATAAATTACTTCTAATGCATCTGCAATTCCTTCACTCATTTTTCCATGTGTAATAATTGCTATACCAAACATTTTAAACCTCCTAGTAAATTACTATCCAACAACTTCTTTTAAATAAGCAGATACCACTGCTATATTCTTTGTATTCATATTATCTGCCCGTGTTTCTTTCTTTTCCAAATAGAAATTATCTTCTTGGATTGCGCTAATTAAATAGCTAACTCGACTATCTTCAAGTTCATTCCATTGTATTTTTTTTATGTGTTTCGAATTAGGGTACTCCTTCGTGACTTTTTCAGTAGCACCAACCAAATACAATCCATTTTCCGATCCTATAGAGTCTAAAAATAAAATTTTTCCTTTTGAAATTTCTTTCAATCGATCAAGGCCTTGATCGTTTGTCACCCCAGAATCTAAAAATGCATAAGCTATTTTATTTTTCTTTCCGTTTCGATTATTGTCCATAAAATCTAAAAGCGATAAAATCGATGAAGAATTTCTCACTAAATTTTTGCGCTTTGCGATCCCTCTTGAGAATTTATTTAACAAAATAAAATAGAAAATAAACACAACAATTAAAAAAATTGGTCGAATATCTGTTAAACCATATGTATTAAAAATTGGTATAGCTACATACATTGTTAATAAAACCCCAAGTATTAACCAAATAACAGATAAGGTAAAGTTAACGGTTAATGTATTTCTTTTATTTATAGACTTATCGAAAAAGTGATACCCTCCCAGATGTAGAGAGGGTGTATCGAAGTATGTACAAATAATTTGGTCAGCTTTTTCAACATTGCCAACGTATATATTTGTATTCTCTTCTCCTTTTTCACTCAGACGAAATTGGTCCGTTTTTAAATTCATATGAATACTTGTAACATCCGTAATTAAGGAACGTATGAATTTTTCCTTTTGTTTACCCGTAAAACGTCTATCTAAAATAAATCCATATCTTAAATACCAATCTTGTAGTTTGTTTTCTGTAGTCATATTTGTATTGACCTTAATTTAAACCGAAATCTTTAATAGCTACATTTAAATCTTCTTTTTCTGCTGCTGGAGTTGATTGAAAGTAAATATTTTTCGAACCATAATCATCTCTCAACTCTTTAAGCTTTCTAACATCTTCTTCTGTAACATGAACTGAACCTACATACATTTTTTGGTCGTTAGATTTTTTAGACATGCCACCTAAGTTAATTTCTTCCATGGGAATACCATGTGTAACCAAATCATAAATAACATCTACATTTCTTGCGATAAGAATCGTATTGTAGTCTCTAAATTTATACTTATCCCAGTAATATTTTGCTCGATCAGTAGTCATAACGACTGTCTTTTTCCCAGTTCTTCCACCGGCTGATCGATATAAATCTACCATAAACTTATCATTAGCAACGACATCGTCAACAACGAAAATACTGTCTACTCCTGCTCTTTGCGTTAATGTCATCATTACTTGTCCATGGATTAATCTTTCATCAATTCTTGCTAAACTTACTTTCCCCATACTAATAATCCCTAGCCTCTCTAATATATTATAATATTCCTATTATTGCCAAACCTGCTAAAATAATTGTCAAACCAATCATTGCTTGAGTAACCTTTAGGCCTTTCGCTCTATAGTAGAAGTATACGCCACCAACTGTGAGAAGAGGTAGCAATCCAGGTAAGATAGAGTCTAAAGTTTCTTGAACAACGAATGGTCTTCCAGAAATTGAGAATTCTAATGATGAAGTAACATCGACATAATTTCCTGCTAAGATACCCATCATGAATAAACCTAAAATTGTTAACATAGTAATAATATTTTGAGTTGCACTACTTTGAATTAATTCAGTAGCATTTCGACCAGCTTTAAAACTTTGTGTTGCAAAGAATAAACCAATAGCTACCTGATACAAACCGAAACCAATGAATGGAAACAATGCTCCCCAAGCACTTCCAGCTTGTGCCCACGGAATAGCAATTGCAATGAAAATATACTGTACAGTACCTGAATCAATTGCATCACCAATTCCTGCTAAAGCTCCCATAAGTCCAGCTTTCGTGTTGTACAGAAAATCATCAGTCATGGTTATATCTTCATTGTTAAACTCTTGTCTGGCTCGTTCCGCCTCTAGAGAAGCCATCAAACCGGTAATAACTCCTCCACCCCAGGTTAACTGAGTGTTAAAGAATAGTAACTGTCTCTCGTATGCCGCTCTTAACCGATCTTCATCTTTGTATAATTTTTGTAAAATTGGCATTAATGCCCATAATAATGAAGCTGCTAAATAACGTTCAAATGAGTGTGGAATCTCATTCGCAAAGTGCCATCTTAGATAGGCCTTTTGTACATCGCGTTCAGTAATTTCTTCTGGTGTCGCATTTGAGCGATCTGCCGACATAGTATTTTGGCTCATTAATTATCATTCCTTTTTAAAATATTATTATTAGAATCCATCATCGTATTCTTCAACGAAGCCATCATCTTCCATCGGATCTCCGTCCCCACCATTTCTTTTACTATCATCACCTTTAGCTAATACAAAGATTCCAGCAATTAATGTTCCGATAATTGCATAAGTAACCATAGTAACATCTAAATCTGCTAAAATTACGCTCATGAAATATGCTAATAGGAAAAATAGCATGTAGTCATCTCGACCGATAACATAGATTGTTGTAGCAATACCAATTGCAGCAAGACCTCCACCAACTACTTCAAGAGCATGAATAGCAACTGTACCTTCTAGTGCGCTCAATACTTGAACAATATACGGTGTTCCCCAGTATAAAGCGACAAAAATAATGGGTACGAAAAGTAAGAACGATGCGATTGTAGGGTAAAGAATCGTTGTACGGGAAATACCTCCAGCGTCAACATTTTCAACTGCCCTATCCGTGAGTTTACCAATAAATGTATTTAGGAAAAATCTAAATTGATAAGCATACGCACCTAATAAACCAACAGGTACTGCAACTGCAATAGCTGCTTCTGGTTCCATATTACCAAGTAAAGCTACCGGAACAGCTATTGATGCTGCCACTGCAGGTTCAGACGGCATAGTTCCTCCAGGTGAAAATACCCCCATATAAATTAATTGAATGGCTGCTGTAATAACCATTGCTCCAGATACATCTCCCATTACAACACCAACGATAAGACCTGTCATTAAAGGTGAGAATCGTAGGGTTAATGTTGCTCCACCTAGGAATGCTCTAGACATTACTGCCGCTACCCAAAGAGCGATCAATAAACTTTGCCACATTGATAATGTGCCCATATATATACCTCCATAATAATATCTTAATTTTTATTTATAAAATAATTTTCTAGTGCATGTATTCCTTCAAGTAAATTTTCTTTATTAACTTCAAATGGTAACAAGTGAACTTTTTCTTTATTATTTATTAAGGTAACCACTTGATCCAATACTTGTTCATTTTGAGGATACGCATCCATATCCAGTAAAGATTTTGGTAACTTCAAATCTTCATATAAAGGAAGTAATGTATCAATTTCTGCCCAATTTTCTTCCATCGCCAGTTGAAACATAATTCCGTAAGCTACTTTCTCACCGTGTAAATAAGTACTCGTTTCAGGGATATATGCTGAGATTGCATCATGCATTGCATGTCCTAAACTATTTCTTGCATATTTACCACCAAATCCACCGACAGTTCCTGCAATAGCTATAATGATTTCGGAAACAATTTTGAATGATTCAGTGAATTTTTTACTTTTTATATCTACTAGTGCTTGTGTTGAGTATTCTTGTAAATCATCTTTACAAATTTTCATAGCTGTACGTGCTAGTTTAATAAAAGGTGATCTTCGAACATTTTCTTGTGATGTCATCAACTGCGACTCATACCATTTTGCTAAGGTATCTGCTATACCAGCAATAAAATAATCAACCGGTGCATCAATAATAATTTCAGGTTTGATTAACAAGAAATTGACTTGACGCTTATAATGTTGAGAATGCCCTTCTGATGTTCCGTTTTCTTTGTACATGACCGAAAGTGGTGCCCATGGTGCACAGTTACTTGCTAAAGTTGGAATGATACCCACTGGAATATTTGCGTAAAAGGCACTCAATTTTACTAAATCTGATAATTTTCCTCCTCCCACGCCAATTAGATAATCAACATTTTCCTCTTCAATAATTCGTTTAATTCTTTCAGCTTCTTGATAGCTACATTCGCCATTATATTGCTCCGTTATGTAATCCCTTTCAACATCTTCTCGTAAAAAAGACAAGTGACTTCTTGCCTTTTCCCATGATATTGTTCCATGCACAATTAAAATTTTCTTCGCTTCATAAATATTTAAAAGCTCAGGGACGTATTCTAAAGCATCTGATCCATATTGGTAAAAATCTGGTCCAATTTTCACTTCAATATCATTAATCATGATTGAAATGCTCCTTTAGATACAAATTTACTTTTATCCTGCACTGATCGTAATGGTAATTTTCCATCAACTATATCTTCACAATCACTTACACATTTATTTCCCATCTCTTCTAAACATTCCATTGTATAAGCAGCAATATGAGGTGTCATAACAACATTATTGAATTTTAGATATGGATGTGAAGCTCTTCCCGGCTCTTCTTCTAAAACATCCGTGGCAAAACCAGCAACTTTTCCGCTTTCTAGAGCGCTTACCATTGCCTCTTCATCAATTAAAGCTCCACGAGCTGCATTAGATATATATACATTATCTTTCATTTTAGAAAATTCTTCGGTAGATATCATGTGGTAATTATCTTCATTCAAACTCGCTGCAAGGCAAATCATCTCGGATTTTTCTAATAATTCACCTAATTCTACTTTACGAGCACCAAATTGTTCGATTTCTAAGTGCGTTTTATACGGATCATATCCTAAAACTTCACATTGGAAACCATAATTAAGTATTTCAACAATCTTACTACCAGTATTTCCAATACCAATGACACCAACAGTTTTATTCGTCAAGCCGTTCCCAACAAAGTTTGCTCTATTTTCCCATTTATCTCCTACAACTTCTTGTTGTGACTCAGTAACTTTTCGCATAACATTTAACAAATTTGTAACATTTAGTTCCGCTACAGCATTTCTTTCAACAAGGGCTGGGATAATTGTAACAATCGTATTATTTTCTCGTGCCGCATCTATATCGATACTATCATAACCGATCCCATGCCGTGAAATTAATTTTGTTTCATCTTTATGTTCAAAGAATTCCTTGCCAAATGTTGGGGTGACACTCGCAATTATAATGTTATATCCTGCTAACAATTCAGCTAATTCTTTTCCAGAAATTTCACTATTGACTTCGAATCTTTTCACTTCACCTAATTGTTCTAGACGTTTATTATGATCAGGAAAAATTTTACCAAAACTACTTGAATTAACAATCGCTATTTTATGAGTCATTTTTTACCTCTCTTATTTTTCAACGACAGCATGTCCACCAAACCCATGACGCAAGCCAGCAACTACTCTCGCCGAGTAGCTATCTGTAATTTCAGATTGATAACGAACATTAACTGAAGCACTAATCACTGGTGTAGGTACCTTCAAGTCTAACGCTTCTTCTAATGTCCATTTTCCAGTACCACTTGATCCAATAATTCCTTTAATTTCTTCTAAATTTGCATCTTCAGCAAATAGATCACGTGTTAATTCCATCAACCATGACCGTATAACGGAACCATGTGACCAAACATCCGCAACTTTTTCAACATCTAAGTCATAGTCACTTGCGTTTAAAATTTCAAATCCTTCACCAATCGCTTGCATCATTCCGTATTCAATTCCGTTATGTACCATTTTTACATAATGCCCACTTCCAGGTTCTCCTGTGTAAAGATAGCCATTTTCAGTTGCAATGTTTTGAAAAATTTCTTCTGCTTTTTTGAATATTTCTTCTTCTCCACCAACCATTAAACAAGCGCCGTACCTAGAACCCTCCATCCCTCCAGATGTTCCACAATCTAAGAAATGAATTGATTTATTTTTTAATTTTTCATAATTTTTAATTGAGTCTTTATAATATGAGTTTCCCGTATCAATTAAAATATCATTACTATTCATCAATTCAGAAAGTTCTTCAATAACCATATCTGTAATTTTTCCAGCTGGAGTACTTAATAAAATAATTTTATTTTCACCTAATGCTTCTACCAACTTTTCTTGTGAATCATATACATCAATATTTTTTTCTTGAGCATTTTTTCGTACCTCACCTGACACATCATACCCTAGGACTTTATGATCTTTATCCAATAAATTTTCTGCCATGTTAAGCCCCATTGTTCCAAGTCCAATTAACCCCACTTTCATCTTTCTTCTCCCTCCATAATTTTGTAACCGCATTCATTGTATAAAAAATTTTTTTTTATGTCAATGTTTTGCATTAATTATTTTTTATTTTATAATATACTTTAATTAAATTTAACTTGCCACGATAAAAAGGGGAATTTTTATGGGAACAAATTTTATTGAGCGCTTAATTCTTTCTAAATTAAATGAATTAAGTACAACAGAAACAAAAATTGCGCAATATTTTATTGAACAAAGTAATCAAGTAACAACTAAAACACTTTCTCAAATGGCTGAAGAGACTTCTATTTCGCAGTCTTCTATTTATAATTTTGTTGTTAAATTAGGATTTTCTGGAATGCAGGATTTTAAAATAGCAGTCGCTTCAAACTATATCCAAGCAGAGCCAGTAACCACCCCTGAAAGAAAGATTACTGTTTTTTCTGATATTGATACATCTGATTCACCAATGGAAGTAACCGATAAAATTGTTCAATCGAATATTCTACTTTTAGAAAAATTGGTTTCTGAAATTGATCAAGAACAATTAGAAAATGCCATTAATATTTTAAATAATACAGAGTTACTTCATTTTGCAGGACAGGGAGGGTCTTCTACTTTAGCATTTAACTCTTACCATAAGTTTATTCGTGCACCAATTCGTACTGTATACAATGCGGATTACCATATGCAGTTAAGTACAGCAACAAAGTTTACAGAAAAAGATACAATTATTCTTTTCTCACATTCTGGAGAAACTGAAGAAACGATTAAAATTGCACAAACTGCTCATGAATATGATGCAAAAGTAATCGTTTTAACCGGAAACCCTTTTTGTGAGTTAATTCAATATGCCGATGCGTATTTCATTATTTATTCAAAAGAATCTTTATTTAAATCCGAAGCATTAAATTCTCAAATTGTGTATATTACAGTAATCGATATTTTATATGTATCATTATTATTAAAAGATAAAGATAAAAGCACAACTTCCATACAAAATATTCGAAAAGTATTAGATTAATAGACTATAACCTCAGAAGGCTATAAAAAAGCACTAGAAGAAACTAAATTATTTCCGATTATTATTTTAGAAAATAATGAAACGATTGAAAATATCAAAACGTTAATTGAAAAAAGTAATATTGAAATAGTAGAAGTTGCGTTTCGAAGTAATCTAGCAGTAAAAGTAATTGAAGGATATTCAACTATTACGGGTGTGATTTTTGAAGCTGGTACAGTTAGAACTGTTAAAGAAGTTAAACAAACAATAAAAGCAGGAGCTCAATTCTTAGTTTCGCCAGGTTATGATTCAGATGTTGTTAAATTTGCAATAAGTAATGTCATTCCAATCACATCAGGTATTTTAGCGCCAAATGAAATTCAAAAAAATTAGTGAAGCAAACTTATCCATCTTCAAATTATTCCCAGCAGAATTGATTGAAGGATTATCCGTTGTTAAGGCTCTCAGTGATCCTTTTTACGATATCCAATTTTTACCAACAGGTGGTGTAAATGAAGGTAATTTCGAAGATTTTTTAACTAATGATCATTTTATAGCAGTTGGGGGCAATTTATAATGAATGATAAAGAACTAGAAGACAAAATCTATGAAGAAGTTGAACGAATTAATTCATTAGTGTAAAGAACTAAAAAATAAAATGCTAGTTTAATAAATTTCCCCATTAAAGAAAATAACCAGAGATAAATGCTTATTGTGCACATCTTTAATCTCTGGTTATTTTTCTTTTATAAGATCCTAGAAAAAATATTTCCAATATTTTTAGGCTCCAGAAATGTTTCAAAATAATAAACGCTTAAAAAAACATAATAATTTGATTGCTTAATAATTTATTCAGTTTATCTTATTCAAATTAACGTTAGATATTCCTTCACTACATTCTCCACTGTAAACCCTAAGTATTCTATAACTTCTTCGCCTTTACCACTTTCTCCGAAGCGATCAATCCCAATAATTTTTCCATCTGCTCCAACATAGCGATGCCAACCAAATGAAGCGCCCATTTCAATGGCCACTCGTTTTTTCACTTTTTCAGGTAAAACAGTCTCTTTGTATTCATCAGACTGCAGCTCGAATAATTCTAAACTTGGCATAGAAACTACTGCTACATCATATCCCTTCTCAAGTAATTCTTCTTGTGCTTTGATAGCTAGTTGAACTTCAGAGCCTGTTGCTAGGAGCAGACCTTCTGTCTCACCTTTTGCTGGTGATAATACATAAGCTCCTTTTTCAACATTTTCTGATGCTAAATTTTCTGTATTCGGTAATACTGGAACATCTTGACGAGTTAAAGCTAATAAAGTGGGACGGTCTTTAGACTCTAAGGCGACTTTCCAAGCCGCTGCTACTTCATTTGCATCTGCTGGACGCATCATGGTTACATTCGGCATTCCTCGATAACTGGATAACTGTTCAATCGGCTCATGCGTTGGTCCATCTTCTCCCACCGCAACTGAATCATGCGTCAAAACATAAATTGCCGGTATTTTTGATAATGCTGCTAAACGAACTGCTGGACGTAAGTAATCCGAAAATACAAAGAAGGTAGAAACAAACGATTTCGTACCACCGTGGAGTAGAATACCATTTAAAGCAGAAGCCATCGCGTGTTCACGCACTCCATACCAAATATTCTTTCCAGCATAATTATCGGACGAAAAATCTTCAGCACTATCAATCATTGTTTTATTGGATCCTGATAAGTCTGCTGATCCACCCCAAAAGTTTGGCACTCTTTCAGCAATCGCATTAATGACTTCTCCGCTTACTGAACGGGTGGCTACACCATCTGTACCTTCTTCATATGTAGGTAAGCTTTCTTCCCAACCTTTTGGAAGTTTATTACTGATGGCTTGTTCAAACTGTTCAGCTAACTCTGGAAATTCCTTTTTATAATCTTCTAGTAATTGGTTCCAGTCTTCTTCGAGTTTTTGACTTTTGTCAACAATATTCTCATTAAATCGGTCGTAGACTTCTTCAGGAACAAAGAAATCTTTTTCTTTCCATTTGTAACTTTTTTTCGCGAAAGCTATACCATCTGGGCCTAAAGGAGCTCCGTGCACTTCAGCTGTTCCCGAATTTTCAGCCCCATAGCCAATTTCTGTACGAATTTCAATGATTGTTGGTTTATCCGTAACTTTTTTTGCTTTTTCAATCGCTTCATGAATATCTGTTATATTATTTCCGTCTTCTACATAATCATAATCCCAACCATACGCTTCAAATCGCTTATGAATATCTTCGCTAAATGCTTTGTCAGTTGGTCCATCCAATTGAACATCATTGGAATCATAAAGCATAATTAGTTTACCAAGTTTCAAATGTCCTGCTAAGCTCGCAGCTTCATGAGAAATTCCTTCTTGTAAATCACCATCACTACATAAAACATATGTATAGTGATCAACCACTAGAAAATTCTCTTTATTGAAAGTCGCAGCTAAATGAGCTTCTGCCATCGCCATACCTACACCATTGGCGATTCCTTGACCAAGTGGTCCAGTCGTTGCTTCCACTCCATCCGTTAAATGAACTTCAGGGTGTCCTGGCATCTTGCTTCCTAGCTGTCGAAAATCTTTTAAGTCATTAATTGAAACATCATAACCCGATAAATGTAGCAAGCTATATAACATCGCAGAGCCATGGCCTGCCGATAAAACAAAACGATCCCTGTTAAACCATTGTGAATTTTTGGGGTTAGTATTATAATGCTTGGCCCATAATGTATAGGCCATTGGCGCTGCACCCATTGGTAAGCCAGGATGTCCCGAGTTTGCAGCTTCTACAGCATCCATACTCAAAGTTCTAATCGTATTTACTGCTAATTGATCAATATTATCAAACAAATTATTCCTCCTGTTTAATTTATACTTTCTCCAGTCATTTCTTGGAAATCTGTTACCATTTCATTCCAAGATTTTTCTATATCTGCCTTTAGACCAAATAACCCGCTTCTTCCTACTATATAAATATCAGGATTAGCTTCATGAATTTTTTTGAAAGTTTTTCTATTTGAAGAACCATCCATTTCAATGAGATAATTATAATTATATTCCTCTCTTAATTCTCTTAAATCTACAATTTTATTTAAAGTTTCATCAATAAAACGTTGACCAGCAAAACCAGGATCTACAGTCATAATCGTAACTTTATCGACTAAATGAATATAAGAGTAAATTGCTTCTATACTCGTCTCTGGATTTAAAACAACACCAGCTTTCAATCCTGCATCATGAATCTGGTCAATCAATCGAAAAGCTAGCCCGTCTAAAACTTCTGCATGTATACAAATATATTCAGTCTTTATATCGATTAATTCTTGAACCCAAAATGCAGGATCTGTCACCATTAAATGTGCAGAGATAGGTAAATCAGTTACGTTTCTTAATTCTTCTATAAACCAGGGAGACAGTGTGAGATTAGGCACGTAGTGTCCATCCATTATATCTACATGATAAGAATCCACTTTATCATTTAAAAAAGATATTTGTTCATTAAACTTATATAAATCCATTGTCATTAGTGATGGTGAAAATTGTACTTTCTTCAAAAATATTCCTCCTATATTTTATTCAGCTATTTATTATAAAAATAAATTAAAATATCTGAATATCATCTACATCAATATCATCTTCTTCAGTTTCCAACTCAATATTCATGTCTTCTTCCACTATTGGTTTCTTGATAATTACTAAAGTTAAAGCAGTTACCAATATATTTGCTAATAAAGCTAGCACACCTGCCCATGGTCTAGACATTGTAGGCAACATCAAAAATCCACCAAAAGGCACAGTAGCATCAGCACCTAGTGTCAACGAAACTGCTCCACCTACAGCACCACCCACAGCCGTAGCAAAAACTCCTCGTACAATATCATTCATAACTAATGGGATGACACCCTCAACAATATTTACAACTCCCATTGGAACTGCTGATTTTAAAGTTTCTACTTCAAAATTAGAATAGATTCGTTTATTAACCATTTTCCCAAATAAATGTGCTAAGCCGAAACCAATAGGCGTTGCAGTATTTATTAATTGTAGTGCAGTAATCGGTTCATTTATCCCCTCAGCTTGCAAAGTTAAAACAAATGCAAAAACTGTTTTATTGATTGGTCCGCCATAATCAATACCACTAAAAATACCAACTATAGAACCGAAAACTAATCTAGACGAAGTGTTTAAATTAACGAGGAAATTTGTTAACAATTCTGTCAGCCAAGTTACTGGAGCACCAATTATATATACCATTATTAATCCACCAATTAGAGAACCAACAAAAGGAATAATTAACAAAGGCATTAATGCTTTTGCCCAATCAGGGACTTTTAAATATTTTCTTAATGATAAAACTAGGTATCCTGCAATGTATCCACCTAAAATACCCCCGATGAAACCTGCTCCAACAGCATTAGCAGTCAATCCAATAATGAATCCAGGAGCAATACCAGGCTTTTCCGCTATCGAAAAAGCAATACCAGTAGATATAATGACTGGTAATAAGCCTAATCCAGCAGCTCCAATTACAGAGAATGCATCCCAAATGCTAAATGTATCTTGGATTAGATCTATAGAAGCATCACCACCCAGAGCATTACCAATCGCAATTAAAAAACCTGAACCTGATACTATTGGAATTAAATAAGAAATCGCTGTCAACAAATCTTCTTTTAAATTAATCTTTTTAATATTATCCATTTTTACCTCTTCTTTCTAAACAATATTTTATGCTAAAACTTCCTCTGCTTTTTTTATTAATTTATTTGGAGATTTAATAGCTACGTCCGTCGGTACTTGGATAATACGCTTATTTGCAAATCGTCCACGATCTGACAGTGTTATATCAATTGCTAATAACACAATATCTGCATTTTCAATTTCTTCCTTAGTGAGTCCGTTTTCTTTCCCAATAGTCCCTTGCGTTTCGATTTTTATGTCATGTCCTGCTTTTTTAGCTGCATTTTCTAATTTTTCTTGTGCTATATACGTATGGGCCACACCCATTGCACATGCTGCAACGCCTACTATTTTCATTTCAATTCCTCCTCGGTATTTAATTATTAATTAAAAGATTCTATTATTTGTTCAACAGTACTAGCCTCTAATAAGGAATCAACAACTTCGTCATTACCTAGTTTTTTTGCAAACGTTGCTAATAATTTTAAATAATCTTCAGCTCCTTCATTATTGTCCGTGACAGCAAATAAGATAATAACTTTTACGCCATTGTCGTCTAATGTTTCCCATTCAATTTCTTCATTTAAAACCCCTATCGCTACACCTGGTTTATTGACATAGGAACTTTTCGCATGTGGGATAGCAATATAATTTCCAATTCCTGTTGTACCCTGTCCCTCTCTGTTGTATACATCTTCTATAAATTTATCGACATTTAAAATATAATTATTGTCATATAAAAGTTCTGCTAATTTTTCGAAAACCTCTTGTTTATTTAACGCTTGTAAATTAATTTTTATAATTTCTGAATCTAACGCCGTTTGCAATTCCATGCTATTATCTCCTTGTAAAAGTCATAACTGTATTAATTGCTCAACTTCTTCTTTACTACCATTTAACAGTAAATTTTCTGTCTCTTCTTGAGCAAATTTTCTCATTATCCTTTGTAATTTTTTCAATTTTTCTTTATTTTCATTCTCTTTTACTAAAATAAAAATGATCACATACACATCTGTATTACTTACATCCCAGTTTTTTATGGGGTCATTTAATTTGATTAAATTTAACATGCTTTTTTTAATATTTTTGCTCTTTATATGTGGTAAAGCTATATTTTCATATATTAATGTACTTCCAATTTCTTCTCTCATGTAAATATCTTTTAATAATTTAGGTGCATTATTTATTACGTTATATTTAGCCGCATAATTTGTAAATTTTTCAAATAATTGTTCCTTAGAATCTACCTCCCAGTTCACAATAACTTCTGTCAATATCGGTTTATCGACCATTTTGAAAATCCTCTATTATATCTTGCAGTCTTTTTTGATCTTCATTATTAAAAATTGCACTTACCATTAACACTGGTATGTTTACAGTTGTCATTAAATTAACTGTAGTAATTATAAAATCTATTTCAGGATGTTTTTCAAGAATCTCTTTAACATTATAACTCGCTGTCACATCTATTATCTGCAACTCCGGAAAGCGCTTAGATATTTTGACACGTAACAATTCTGATGTTCCAATTCCAGAAGTACATAAGATAAGAGTGTTTATTTTATTTTCTGTACCTTCAAATGCTTGCGCAAAATACAAAGTTAAGAATCCGTTTTCATCATTGCTAATTGTTCCATAATCAAATTTTTTAGAAAGTAGTTTTGACACTTCTTGGATATTTTTATAGATCTGCTCATATTCAAGCTTAATCTGTTTCAATAAACTATTTTTTATTTCGAGACCATTCTTTAACCGATTTAGCATTGGTTGAATATGCTTAGATAAATCACGAAATAAATTTTCTTTATTAAAATTTAATTGCAACCTATGATTCATTTCCTCAATATAGAAATCAGTAACTTCCTCTACCTCACTAGATAACTTATTAGAATTAATAACATCATAATTAGTGGTTTCTGATGATGTTTGCATTCTTGAAGATACTAAATATTGATACAAATAATATGTCTCACTTAATGGTAATTTGGTATCCAAATATCTTTCAATATTGTTCAATACATGCTCAGATATTTTATATAATTTATTCTCTAATTTCGTTTCGAATGTTTTATTATCATCAGAAATATTTACATCCGCTGATAATTTATTTCCTGATTTTCTAACACGATTGATTAAAATATAAAGATGAGAAAATATGTTTATATCGTACGGATGAGGAAATTTTATTTTCAGTTTACTTTCAATGTAATTTATTTGTCTAAGAATATAATCTACATCATACTTATTATATTCTTGAGTTTGGTCTTCCTTTAGCTTATCAACATTTATTATAGTACCTTCTGTCTGAATCAAATCATTAATAGCTCTGCGTATATCGGTCTCTTCTCCTATAATTTTTATTCTATAATTTCGTTTTATTAAAGTTAAATTATATTTTTTTAAAAGATCAGATATTTTTCGAATATCTGATGAAATAACAGACTCACTCACGTAATATTTTTCATATAATTTATAAACCTTTTTTTCATTAGGTGAATGTAATAATAATGCTTCCGTTATACTATTTCTTCTTTCAGTTGGAGAAAGCCCACTATTCCCTATTTTTTTAGGAGGATCTTTTAAATAATTTTCATAATCTAGTTTATAACCACTTCCTTTTTTTGAATAAATTAAGTTCCCCGTTTTTGACTCTTCATTTATTTCTTTAATAGAGCGATAAATAGTTTTCTTGGATATATTTAATTTTTCGCTAAATTCTTGAGCAGTTATATAATCATCTGAGTTAGCTAGATATAGCAACATTAGTTCTTTTCTTTTTTTACTATCCATTATGTCTTCCTCCATACTCAATATAACAATAAATCATTTCCTAGTTCATTAATGTATGTCCGCTGCAAGAGACAAAGAAAAATTCAATAAAGTCTATATAAATATGTAAAAGATAAAAGACCATATAAACGTCCTTTTACGGTACAATGTTTTTAACCCCAAATCATACCCAGGAGAACTTTACATGGCCTAAGTACACTTTACACTGAATAGCGAAAAGGCTCAAAATATCATTGAACATTCTGTAAAAGATGATGTCTCTAAAAATATTCTAACCACCATATTCAACCAATTAATGGAAAATCAACGAACAAAGTATATTCAAGCCGACGACTATGAATGATCAGAAACTAGTCAAAGCTAAAGAAATGGTTACTATGAGCAAATCTTCATGATGCGTGTAAGTCACGCTCCATTTAAAAGTGCCAGACACGTGATTTTGTTATCTGTATTTATTAACATTCAACACTAGAATAGATATTTTAGATAAAAAAGTTAGTTTTTGTACCTGTCATTTTTTAAGAATACACTATTTCCATACTACTTGTCTTTAGTTAATTTAATTTCAATTTCTGCACTATTTTTGCCGTTTGTCTTAAACAAATTTTCTTCCATTGTATCTTCCTATTAGAAGTCCTAAATAGCTCTATTTTTCAGATATAAAAAAAGCGTTACAAATGCTGTTTTTAACAACCCTTGCAACGCTTCTCATAAATGAAGTTGAGGGGTCTCAATTAAAAACCCCTTTACATCAACATTTATAGTTATATAGTAATGGTTTTGGTAATAGTTTAGACTAAATTTTCACGCATACGCCTTTGTTTTATGATTACTATTAATATTTTTATATAATTAAACTACTTCGCTAGATGCTACAGCTGAATCATAATTGTCTAAAAGAATATTCAATTTCTCACTTCTATTAAACATCACTGTTTTAACAGAATTTTCTATAGCTTCGACGTATATTAAGAAATCTTTATCATCAAAATAATAGTTAAATATTACTTCATCTTTTGCATCATTTTCTGTAATCATTTCACATTTCAAACCGTTAGTATTTGTAGATTCATAACTAATTTTTTTATAGTTAGCAAGCTTAATGTTATCTACTAAATCTCTAGGAGTAATTATAGCATCTTCTGTTAAACTATAAATATCGTTTATTAATTCATTCATCTTGTTCTCTCCTCATAATTGCATCAACATATTCAACTTGTTGTTCTAAGAATGTAGCTGCTCTTTTATAATCATCACTACTCCAATGTTCTCGTTTAGTGCCTATCTTATTTTTCAAATAAGAATTAAAATATATTACTAACATTGCAGCATTATTTCTGTTATTTTTAGCAATCCAAGAATATTCTCGAGAAAAAATAGACGTGTTAATTAAATCATTATCATCTTGATTAAATCCATTTTCTAAAAGTAATTTAGGCACTATTTGCTCTTTGATATTTTTATCTGTTGTTTTTCTTTTTTGTTCATATACTAAATCCGGCCTTTTTACCCTGTTCTCAGTAACACTAGATGTAACTATGGATTTAGCTTCTTTATCTGAAACACCTAATGTTTCACTTATCACCTTAATTTTTTCTTGCATTTTTCTATTTTCTTCTTCAGCTTTTTTTAGATACTCTGTATCATTATACACTTCTCTACTTAATTTTCCAGTACCATCCTCAAATGCTAATCCAAAATCTACATCAATAACATTAGTAGATGTTGAATCTGTCTCTTCATTTTTACCATCAGCTTCATTCTCAAGGTCTTCTCTCAACACATTGATAATATCACTCTCTTGAATTTCTTTTCTATAGTATTCCCATAAATCGTCTAGGTTCAAATTTTCATGGACAACTACACTTCCAATATTATCATTATAATTTGAACCCTCTTCTGTAGATATCGTTCTTAATATTCTACCTATAAACTGCTCATAAGGGAGAAGGTTCTTGTAAACTTTAAAAATTGCTGCTACTGATAAATATTTATGATCATACCCTTCCCCAAGTAAATTCACATTAACAATTACATTATATCTATGATTCTCAATATCTTTGAAGGCTTTATCTCTATCATCCATATCATGAGAAACTGCTATCGCTCTAATATCATCTATTTCATTGTACATTGCTGCTATCTTTTTCGCTTCTAAAACGTTTGGTGCGGCTGCTACTATTTTATGCGGAATACTACTATTCTCTAATTTATTATTAAGTATTTCTACGCTTTTCTCTATAACTTGTTTTTTGCAATCGTCAGAGTAAGTTACAGTTCGTGCAACCCAATCCTCATCATATTCTGGATCTTCTAATATCTCTTCGACAGTATATTTTTTAGGATCATTTTCTTTAAATAAGTATAATTTTTCTGGTATATACTTAAATTTTTCGAGTGATTTTACATACCCATCACTCATTGCTTGGCTTAATTTATACTTATATATTTCTTTTCCAGTTAATTGAATTTCATCGGTTCGATAAGGAGTTGCAGTTAGTTTAATAACTTTTGCATTTTCAAAGTGATTAATTACATCTACCCAAGATCGTGCCTCAGAATGATGTCCTTCATCAATTAAAATCATATCGAAAAAATCTCGAGAATAATTATTGATAATTGATGATTGATGTCTTCTTTCCAGTTTTTGGATATTTGTTAAAACAATATTTGATGCTTCCATTACATCCTTTTTACTATCATTCCCATTATATACTGATAAAGATGGTAATTTATTTGGGTCATCAATTACGTTAGAAACAGATAGAAAGTTATTATAATCATCGGGATTGATACTATCTAAGATTGTATCGCGTATAGTTAACTGGGGAGTAATGATTAATACTCTTCCTTGTGAAATATTATAAGGTAAAATTGACATCAAGCCTGTTTTACCAACCCCTGTAGGTAAAACTATTATTGCATGGCTAGTATTTTTATCCATAACAAAATGATTATATGCTTCTACATAAGCTCCAATTTGAGGTTCTCGTAAATTTTCATTATGAAGAATGTTAGAATTAATTTTTTTAAAATAATCTTCTTGAAACATAAAGTTTCCTCCTTATTTTTTATTAAACCATATATTAGTTTAAGTAGGATTTATTACTATAATCATACCTATTTCTTATACACATTAACAAAATTAATAAACTTTACTTATTTAAATCAATTAATAAGTTCATTAGAATACTAGTTTGATAAATTATATACTCGATTTCTGTTTCATTTATAGAATAATTATGTTTCTCATCAGAATTTTGATAACCTAAGTAATATTCAATACCTTCATATATATTTTTAGTTTCCTTTGAGATATGGCTATTTTTAAAAATATTCCTAATTCATTCATCCCATTTTCAAGGCTTTTTTCATTATTTAAAATTTCTTTAAGTAAAAGTTCTAACGACAAATGCATATTATCTAAAATATTTCTGGAATCGCCTTTAGTTTCAAATAAATGAACAGCCTTATCATATAAAACTTTAGATTTGGAATATTTATTAGCTTTTATAGCTATCTTATTAATTAATTTAACATCTGATAGTTTTTCTGTTGAAAAGGTTGAGTATCTCTCCTACAATTTAATTTTTACTCCCTTCACATCTTCATTGTCTTCAAATTCTGGTAAGTCACACAAAAATCAATAATATAGAACTGTTGTTTTGCGTTAAATGCTTCTAAATTCCATTGTAATCCAGACCTCTTATTTGGCACATCTTTCCCAAAGTCTGCCCAAGAATAATAGTCCACTGGTATATTCACATTGAATTCGAATGCAAACTTATTGCTATATTTGACTATTTCGTTTCCAGAAAGTCCCTTTTTAGTATCTACTAGAACAAATGCTGCAAAACTTATAAAAGAAGTTGGTAATTTTTCATCTATTCATTCACTCCTCTGTAATTTTTAAATATCCTTCGTATTTTGTATGGTTTCCAATTATATTTTAGCCTCATACTCTCATCTATTAAGAATCACTATATCTTATTTTTAAAATATGAGGTTAATTTAAATAGTATCACTCAAACACTTCATCTAATTTTTCTTCTAATATTCCATCTTCTGCATATGGATAGGCATCTAATGTACAAAGTTCTTTTGACTAATGCCTTCAGTCAATTTATTAAAGATAAAACTAGTCGCAATTCTATAGATAATCTCTTTAGAAGCTAATCCATACACTTGATTTTCAAGTATATATTTCAGACGGTCATAATCATCAGAATTCTCTGCCTTGATTACTTCACTGTTATACAATCTTTTAACTATTTCAATGATGTACAAACCTGACTTCATATACAGATTAATAAAGGTCTTAGGGGAATCATTACTAATACCTGGATTTTCATCCGTATTATCCTAATCATATATGCTATAGAATTATCTTAGGGAAAGTAATAATTTTTAATTGTTATCTAAATCAGTGTACTTTTCTTTATTCCCTTTACTCTTCTCTACAGGGTACTTTTCATTGTTCTTTTTCAACTTATTTAATATGATTTCTTCAATATTTAAATCCAAGTTTGAAGCAAGCATCATAGAATAAATCATTACATCCGCTAATTCATCCTCAATTTCACTTCGTTTGGTTTGAATTGTTTCCTCACTTGAGTTCCATTGAAATAATTCCAGCAGTTCAGCAGCTTCCAAAGAAATAGAAATAGCTAAGTCTTTTTCATTATGGAATTGTCGCCAGTCTCTTTCATCTCTAAAATCATTAATTTTTTTCTCTAATTCATCCAAGTTCTATTTCTCCTCGCTGAGATTTTAATAAAACTTCTTGTAATTCTTCATCAACAGCATATAAATACAACCCATGTATTCCTCTTGTCAATAATACATTTAACTCATTTTTTAATAAAAAGTCTGCCAAATATTCTTTGCTGCCGTCCCTTAACGTTCTACGTTGTTTTGCTTTTCTATTTTGACTCTCATCTTTATCAAAAACTATCCTTCCATCTCTGTATTTAACAGAGGGACCAATGACTACTCCCACATAATTCAAATCAAATCCTTGGACAGTGTAGGTTGAGCCAGCTTCATTTATAGTATGAGGTTGTTCTGCCCAAGACAAGTTCTTATATTTAACACTCTTACTATCAGGCTTTAATTGGTAATTCCATGGGATTTTAAAATCTGCATCTTTTACCATCCAGTGTTCTTCATCTTCTGGTTTACGTTTATCTACATACTCCCAGTCAAATGTTGCTACAACTCTTGAAATTCCTCTATCTTGATTCTTTGATTTTTCTTTAATCGCTTCATGCATTTGATTCGCATCTTCAAATACTTTTATTTCATAGCCCTTTTCATCTTTAGGTATGTTCAATACAGTTTGGTCATCTATTAAATGTCTGATCCATTCAATTGTTTGTTCTCCAGCATCGATCCGCATCTGATTCGTTAAGAAGATATAATTATCATTTTCTTCTGACATTGCTTTAATCTTTTTAAGTTCATCCTCTTCCCAATACTGTTCCGTCGTTAGTATTTGATTTACATCAAATACTGCAATGACTACTTTTGCTCTTTCCAATAAATCATGTAGTTGATTTTTACCTCTATAAGCTTGTTTCCCTTGAGTCCATAATAAATGAGCTTCATCAACGATTACAACATCAACTGGTTCATTAGGTTCAACGTTATTAATAAATCGGGTAGGTTTTAAAACCGTTTCTAATCCCCCTTCGGAACTAAGTCCCAATTTCTTCGCAATTTGCTCATACACAATCAATTGTGCGTCATGATTAACAATCATATGTACTTTTAATTCTTTTTCTTCTGATAATTCTTTTTTCAAATCATAAAACAAACTACTCATCAATACTGTTTTACCTGAACCAGCTTCTCCAGCAACCAAAACTAATTGCCCTATCCCACTGTCTTCAAGCGCATCAACTACTTTATTATAAATCTTTTCTTTCGCATCAATTTGTTCATGAGTCAGTTTATGAAATGGAGAAGCTTTAAATAAAGCAGAATCTTCGATAACACTTTTCAATGGAAAGAGTGACCTATTCTTCTTTCTCAATTCTAGCCAAACTTTTGAAAATATATCTTCAAAATATTCAGAAGTATAATACTTATTTTGCTGATTTGAACGTCTGTTATAAACCATATCTACTTGAGGTACTGTAGATAAATAATGCATCAATTTATTTTCAATATCTAATGTTAAAGATTTATTAAAATATTCATGACCTATTATATACATCAAACTTGAATCAGAATCTGATAGACTTTCTAGCTCTCCAGGTACTGTGTTTCTATTTAAGTGTTGGTTTGCTCTAACTTTAATATTAGAAGTCTCACCAACATAAACATTATATGTATCTTTTTTCGTTTCATTATTAATGACATATACCGTCGGATAATCAATTAAGTATTCTCGATTTTCATTACTGAAATTTACTGCAGAATCACTAAAATTCTTCAGTCCATCTTCTGTATAGTTTATTTCGTGAATAATAGGTTTCGGTAAGTTCTTCATATTTATTTCACTCCGTTAATTATCTACCTTTGAATCTATTAATAATTTTAACATATAAAAGTATAATTTTACGTGAAAATTTTATAAACAAGCTAGTCCTCTGAAAATTCAGTCTTTTTATTTCAGATCAATTAAAACTTCCATTCGTAAAGAAGACCGAAATGGTATGTGTGTTTAGAAACCCGCTAATTTTTTACATATATCTTCATTTTTAATTCCTCCATTCAATTAACTTCTATATGTACACGCGATGTGTGAAACAAACTCAACCTAAAGTTCCCATTTAATAATTTTTTGTATTATTCACAATCCATCTGTATAATATATGTAAGAGCTTAAAAAAAGAGAAGATAAATAACTATGAGATGAGAATTTTTATATGGTCTCAACTTTAAAAGGCAGCGTTCAAATGAATACAGCTAAGTTATTATCCACTGTTCTAATTGCAGATCGATCGAAGCTAAAAAGGATAGAACTCCTTATCTGTCGCTAAAACCACGCTCTTTAGTGGTTTATTTATTCCTATTTTAGAGTGACTTGTTATTACTCTTATCGAATTAATTTCTATTTTAATTACTCGATTAAGATTCCAAAAATCTGAAACAGTTTAGATTCAATAGACTAAGTATGGATTACAAATATATTTTGGAAGTAAATAAAGGTACATATGAAGAATATAAAGAAACATTATCGAACAAAAGTATATTTATTTTTGTGACCGCTAAAATAAGAAGGTGGATTTTAATATGTCGGAAGATAATAAATTTTAAAAAGCGTGGAATGGCTTGAATAAAGCAGCAGATAAAATTAATCCAGTATTGAATAAAACAAGTGAAGCGATTAGAAAAACGACAGATATAAGCTCAAAAGCAATAAATAAAACCTCTAAGACTGCATCTGAAAAAATTAAATGATATAAGTCGTCAGTCTATTGGTCAGAAAAAAATTAAGTGTCCTAGATGTAAAAGTTTAGGTGTGGCTTTTTTAGAAAATGATTAAGAAGAACTTCTCAATCGGTAAAGCCGTAGGTGGAAATTTATTAGCTGGTTTTGCTGGTAAGAAAGGTAAAAATAATCATTGGAGATGCAATGATTGTGGAACAACTTTTAAAAAATAGATAGCTACAAATTAATTTTTGTGGCTAATAAAATAAATTAGGAGGAATATATAATGGCAAAGAAAACAATCAAAGGTGAAGATGGGAAAACCTATACAGTGAAGGAAAAGAAACCATTTTATAAAAGATGGTGGTTTATTGCACTTATAGTAATTATTGTCTTTATTGCAATTGGAAGTGGTGGCGATGATAGCGAAACATCTGAAGCTACTGATGATACCGATACGATTGAACAAACTACTGAAGTAAGTAATGAAGTAGAAGAAGAGCCTGAGGAAGATGAAGCAGAAGCTGAAGATGTTCCTAGAGAGCATCAAAACGCACTGAGATCTGCTCAAAACTATGTGGATACCATGGCTTTTTCGGAAGCCGGCTTATATGATCAATTAACATCTGAATACGGAGAAAACTATCCAGAAGAAGCGGCTCAATATGCAATGGAAAATGTTGATGTTGATTACGACGAACAGGCTTTAAAATCTGCTCAGAACTATGTAGATGATATGGCTTTTTCAGAAGCTGGTTTATATCAACAACTGACTTCAGAAGCTGGTGAACAATTTACTGAAGAGCAGGCTCAATATGCAATTGAAAACGTGGATGTTGATTATAATGAGCAAGCTTTAAAGTCTGCTCAAAATTATCAAGAAATGATGCCAATGTCTGATGCTGAATTACATAATCAACTAACTTCAGAACACGGCGAGCAATTTACTGAAGAACAAGCTCAATACGCAATCGATAATTTAGATTAATAAGAACTTAAAAAGTATTATTGTAGCTAACTGTGATAAACCTCAAAAGTTAGGGGCTATTCAATTTAATATTTATGTAGCTAATTGAGTGTTTTGTTTTCGAAATAACATTGAAGATAAGCCGCTCAACTTTGCTGTAATTCATTTCGCATTATAATCTTGAATATATTTCTTTTTTTAAGTTCTGTGTATGAATTAGTTTCTTCATCATAATACACATCTCTTGTTTTAAAAGTCTAAAGGAATGTTCTAGTGGAAAATTATTTGTCCACTTCCCTTTTCGAGACAAGTTTTAAATATTTTAAAGGTTTTGATTCCTGAATTATGTCATCTATAACCATTTTTGTATGGGCAGTAAACCAATGCCTTAACTCTTTTAGCACGAAAAAACCCTCGAATGGTAATAAATTCGAGGGTTTTTTATCCGATTAATTAAATAATTTGTAGCTATTAAAAATAGAAATAAACTGTTCGATGGAGTAATCTTGAAGATTGCTAAGTTTAGCGTGTTGTTTAGCTCTTCTTAATTGATTATTTGTAAATAAAGATTTGTATTCTTTATTTACCCATTTATAAACAAATTTTCTATAAAGCGCATAATCTTTTTTCGAAATTAAAGGACGATGACGCTTTAAAACGATTAATACAGAATCAACATTTGGTTTAGGATGAAAGTAATGACGGGGTACATTTTTAATTGTTTTAATGTCCAATTCAACAGCTAATAATAAACCTAAAGCTCGTTGAATATTTTTCAATCGCTTTGCAAAACCCTTTTCTACTATCAAATAACTATATTTTGCTTGACTTTCAAAAGCAATCTTCTTAACAATCTCCGTACTGATATTATATGGGATATTACCAAATATTTTATAATCAGTGTTTCTAGGAAAATTGAAGCGCAAGAAATCCATCGTCGAAATTTTATAATTATTTGACGCTTCGAGCTTTTGCTCCGTGATTCTTGCTAACTTTTCATCTATTTCAATCGTTAAAACCGATTGACTGATTAAAACCAATTCTTCAGTAAAATGACCTTTTCCTGCACCAATTTCAATGATGTTGTCCTGTTCTGTGAAGTTTGTATTTTTTAGTATATCTTTAACATGTTTTTTAGATGTAATAAAATTTTGAGAATCTTTAGGATTTTTCATATTCATTATAACCTCTCTTTAATGGGTTATAACGACTAAACTTAATAGTTCATTATAACCGATCCAAAACTGCCGGGTTGATAATGAACTTTTTTACTACAAAAATTGAAAAAATCCCCATAGTGCACTTTACCCCCTTATATATAATCTTATAAAAGAGATAAAATTCTTTCTACTACAGCGATGCTCGTGCACATTATTAAATCCTCCTAAAACTAAATACTTTTTGTTAAAATAAAATCAACACAGACACCGTATCACAAATGCTATTTGTTTTTCTAGCTCAATTTTATAATTCAAGTTAATAAATCTGTACATGAGCTTTTCCTTATATTATTAAAAATTTAAAACAGAGAATAGAAATTCTACTTAATATCCAAACTACAATGAGTGGCTATATTCAGGTTACAAAGAAGAAAAAAAGACATAGCAGATAATTTACGAAGTTTATGAAAAATTAAAGACTTAAAATTTACATTGATAATAATCAGACGAAAAAGATCAAACTTAATAACATAAATTCATACAAGGAGTTTTTATATATGCTTGGTTTGCCTAAAGGTGAAGTATTTTTAGTTCCATGGACCAGTGAATGGGAAAAAGAATTTTTATTAGAACAAGAACAAATTCAAAATAAACTCGGTTCCTATATTATTAATATCCATCATATCGGTAGCACTGCAGTAAAACATTTAAGTTCGAAGCCAATCATTGATATTGCAATTGAACTTGATCAATTTAGTGATGCTGAAAAGTGTCTTTCAGCTTTAGAATCAATTGGTTATACATCTCACGGTACAAATATTTTACCTGATCGATACTATTTTACTAAAGGAGAACCCAGAACACATCAAATTCATATGTATCAACATGAAATAAACATCTTTTAGAACAATTGAATTTTAGAGATTATCTCAGAAAACATCATAAAGCAAGAGATGAATATGAAAGTTTGAAAATTAAATTAGCAGATACTAATAAGCAATACAAACATAAATATGCTGAAGAAAAAACTATTTTTATAAAAACTATATTAGAAAGAAATAGTTAATATAACTGGATGAATAAAAACCATTACCGTTTTCTGAGTAGTAATGGAAATGACAGTAGTTTAGAGCATTCAATGAGACACTTTGATACACAAAAAAGCCCATTTCAAGAATAACTAGTCCCCTAGTGGAGTTTCGGATCTAAAGTGAATTTGTAAGTTTCCCCTAATCACGAATGAATAAAATGTTTATATGAGCCATTCATGCTAGAATAAAGGTAAGAAATTATTGGAGGATGATATTGTGAATCAAGAACTAGTTGAGATTTGTCTGCGTGTGAGAGATATTGATGCTACTTTAGACTTCTATACGAATCTATTCGATTTTGAAGTGGCTAGCCGCCGAGAATTCCCAGAAGATAAGTTTGACTTAATCTATTTGAATTCTCCCGGTTCTTCTGTACAAATTGAACTCACTTATAATTATGACGCAGAGCCATATACTATAGGAGATGGCTTCAGTCATTTAGGAGTAACTGTCAGCGACTTAGAAAAAATGCATGAAGTTTGTAAAGATTCTGCTTACGAAACTGGTGAGTTAAGAGGTCTTTCAGGTGGAACACCTTCTTACTTCTTTGTAACGGACCCTGATGGTTATCGAATCGAAGTAAAACGCGCAAAATAATTTTTTGAATTTTTAAGTATAAGCCTATCGGTTGTTCCGATAGGCTTATATTTTTTTATACGCTTAAATTCAGTATTTGCTTAAATCTTGAATAAATGATTTCTTATTTTAAAATGCTCAATCGTTTTTATTATGTCTGAAGTCTTATGTTATACTTATATAAAATAATTATCGTTGAACATTACGCTCATTTACTAGATAAACCTTTTTATCCTGATTTCGAACGCTTCATGGCTTCTGGCCCGGTATTTGGTATGATGATCGAAGAAGAAAAAGTGTATAATCATGCTGAGCACGAATCGGAAGAACAACGTCTTGAAGAAGAATACAACGATGATTATTTCGAACAAACAGCAGCAGGTGAGCCGATCAACGGACAGCAACCTATACCGTTTATTGGTGTTAAAACAGTTAATCTGCTAGTCAATGGGGACAGTATGGAGTCTGAGTTTTTTGATAGTGACATTATAAAATATCACCGACAACCAGAACTTGAAAATGGGGAAATTGGAGTATTTGCAGTTAACGGTGGTATAACAATGAAGAAACTTAGAAAAAATAGTGACGTACGTCTAGAATCATTAAATGAAAAAGATGTACGATTGATATCGTTAAACAAAAAAATACGAAGATATTGTCATATAAGAAACAGATGATTTTAATGTATTAGGAAAAGTTATTATATAATTAAAACCAGCCATGACTATCTCTGTGGCTGGAAAATTTAAAAGGAGAAATACATATGGAAACAGTAATAAACTTCTTTAAGAAGGTCTGGAATATTTACAGAAATTGGTTAGGCGACAAAGTCTGGTATAAAAACTGGAAAGTTTGGTTATCGGTCTTTGTAGTCTTGGCCATAGCTGGCATAGGCGAAACAGACGAATCGGAAGCTGAATCAGAAGAACCTGAAACTGAAGAGGTGACGCATGAAGAAATACAGGAAGAACAAGAAAAGAAAGAGCAAGAAAAGAAAGAACGAGAAGAAGCCGAAAAACAACAAATAAAGCAGGAAGCGAAAGAAAAAGAAGAACAAGAAGAGGAACCAGAACCTGAATTAACTACTGAAGAAAAGATCGAAGAAGCAGCTAAGGAAGTATTTGGAGATAATTTAAATGAGTTTGAATATCAAAGCGATTCTAATCACTACAATATAACTACCGAAACAGCTGGACTTTCAAAAAACATGGATAAAAACTCTGCGAATGTTAACACAACAGAATTTTTAGAAAAAATTGAAGGTGAAGATTTTAGTACAATTTACATAGAATATCAAGCTGAATTCGTTGATGATTATGGAGAAACTTCAAAAGATCGAGCAATTGTTTACGATATATCGAAGGAAACAGTTGAAAAGATAAACTTTGAAAACTTTATAATTGATAAAATGCCTGATGTTGCCGACAATTATTGGGAACACCCAGCATTAAGATAAACAAAAAAGCCCCTCACCGTCCGCCAAGACATTAGTATAGAGTGGTAAATTAAACCAGCATGACTATCTCCGTGGCTGGAAAATTTAAAAGGAGGAATACATAATGAAAACAATACTATCCTTAGGAATAGTAATCGCTGGAGGGCTAGCATATTATTTTTTAAAAAAACAGCAAGATAAGAAAAAGGGATGGATTTCAGCAGGTATTGCAGTTATTTTGTTTGTGTTATTTGGTGTATTTATTGTAGAGCCGGTACGTAAACAAAGCGAAACAAAAGCCGAACAAAATCAACCAGAAGTGCAAAAAACGCAATTAGAATTGGAAAGTCCAAATGATGATGAAGCTGATGTTACAGAAGAAAACGTCGAAGTACAAGAAGAAAATAAAACTAGCGGAGTTTCTTTTGAAAATCTCATTGCAGATACACATATAGACAGTTATCAAATCGATGACGAAACAGGAATTGTTATTGTACAAGCACCGATAGATGGAATTTTTAGCGGAGAAAGTGTCGTCGAAAGTTTCAATCAAGAAATGTGGATGACCTTACAAGAATATAATGAGTTATTTCCCAATGGTGTTTTCTACTTGGGTTACGGTGATGTTAATGGAGAGGAACTATATAAGTTAGCTGCCCAATTTAATAAAGAGACATTAAGTCAGATTGATTTTAGTGAAGTTATCTTAGAATCAAAATCAATTGTATACTCAGATAGATACTATATCTCTGGTTTTGGAGAATTAGATTTAGATTTTCCTACTTCTGATCAGGGGGATCCGTTAATTGAAGGAAACCCAGTTGATGAACTTTGGTTTAATGAAACAGTTGGTCCAAAAAGAGAATTAACAAATAGATAAATAAAAAACATACCTTACTGACCATAGTTTAATTGATTTAAAAACCATGATTACGCTAAATCAAAGAAGGACGTGAAAATATAAATGAAATTTGGTCCAAGAAAGCCCAACATCAAAAAACGAATTTCTGCCCGAACAACGGGGAAAGCTAAAAGAGCTCTAAAAAGTTCCATTGACCCTACTTATGGTAAAAAAGGAGCTGGATGGATAAAAGACCCCAAAAAAGCAGCTTATAATAAAGCTTATAACAAAGCCACTTATTCAGCTATTGATGACGATATCGAAACCACTGGATGTGCTTGTGGTTGCATAGTAGTAATATTTATTCTTTTATGGATATTTATTTCAATGATTTTTTAATTTTTAAAAACAAAAAAGCCCTACATCCTACCGGCGAGAATGTATTGATCAATAATGGCAGCTGCTGTTACAGTTTCACCAAGTCCTACCGAGTCAGAGAGCATTGCTACTCCATTTACATGTAATTTTCTTCTTAAAGAAAGATCATTTTGATTTTTTCTATTTGAATCATTCGGATCTACTCCAACAATCTCTAATTCATCTGAAATACCTATAAAAATATAGCAATCCTTATGGTGAGTTGTATTGACAAAACTCAGAATATCTCTTGCGATCTCTGCTTTTTCATTTCTACCATACCATTCTTCTTTAAAATCATGCCTATGATCCTCCCGAGTAGTAATTAAATTCATTATATCTTTATCCATATAACCACCTTTAGACTGTTAAATATTTTTCGTTATTTAAGACATTAATTATTAACTGTACTTCCACATATTTTGAATATCTACAGTAAAATTTTAATTACGACGAACTCCATATAAGTTTTTAAGGTCGTTTAAATCTATGTTTATGCCAACTTTTATTAACTCTCTTTCTGCTTTCCTATAAAGTTTCTCGATTAAATCTTCCTTTTCATCTGATGTCCCATAATGTATCTGTCTATGGCAATTTGGGCATAAGCAAATAATATTAGCCACTTTATCAAGACTATTGTTGAATATATTTTGAAATTGCATTGGAATTAGATGATGGGCTTCCATAAATTGTCGTTTTGTTTTATTCGAAGTAAATGTTCTATGTGTAGGATCAACTTCACATTGAAAATTAGCTTTTACTATAGCTGTTGCTGATATTTCAGAGTCTCGTGGCCATTTTGCCTCACCCTCTTTTGTCTTTATAGCCTTAGGTTTAGTCGAAGCTACTTCTTCTTCGTACAAGTAATCTTCTTTTACTAATATTTCTTCAATATTAGCCTGGTAAACTTCTTCTTCCGTTTCAGTTTCTATGAACTTTCTATCATTATGAGCTAAAAGTTCTTTATTTAAGTCTTCAAAAGTTCTATTTTCACCGATTAAATAATAGAGCTGATCGTAGATTTGTAACAAATCCGATATATCATTTAAAAATTCTATATCAGTAGGAAGGTGATTCTGACTATAATACCGGCTGGTTATGTTACCCAACTCGTACCCTTTAGGTAGATCACTATCATGTTTCAAATCGATAGTGTCACTATTAAATTGTGAAGGGATCTCTTGGAATTCTCCCTGCAGAATTGTAGCGACTTTTTTTATTTTTTTCTGAGCTTCTGACTTCGGTTTATAGTTTTCTTTATAGTAAGTCCACCCTTGATTTAAAGTTAAATAAAAACCCGACATATCTGCTTGGAACAATAATACAATATCATAACCCCTGGTTGCATTAGTGGTTATTTTTTTATTAAAATAGCAATCCATGGGATATGTGCCCATTGTCCTTGGCCGACAGAACCCTTAACTAAGTATTTATCATCATCCAAGTAATCAGCTAAGATCTTTGGTATATCATTCCTAACTATTTCTGCCAATGGATTATCTTTAAGTGGATTATTTTTCTCAACTATATATTCTTCTAATATTTTTTCTATTTTACTCATCAAAACCATAAAATACTCCATTCGTTACTTTTACTAAGGTATTAAAGATCCATCGAAAAATTTTAACACTCATTTGTACAATATGCCAATATCTTATTTACAGCTCCTAATTGAATAGAATATTGCTCACCCCCTGCTCTTAAAAATTTTTACCTTTTTCTAAAAGCGTACATTTTATCCTTATCATTTTTGTCAATTGCTACAACCCCTATAGAAAAAACAAATGACTATTTTCTTCTACCTTTTTTCTATTGCCGCTTTCCCAAGTCAAAATACTTTTTATAATTGAATTACAAAAGTAATGAATATCAAAGAATAAGTCAGGATATTTTTCATGTCTATTTGTATTTTCAGCAAATATCTTCTTCTCTATATCAGGAGGAAAAAGAGCTGGTATTATGTCATTTACCTTTTCTTTCCCCCATTTTTTGTAATTCTTACTTGTACTAGGATCTGATGAACCTTGATGAAGAATAGAATTTCTTAGAAACCATATATTCGTTTCATCTAAGTAATGATTCCTTATTTCTTCAGGCAATGTAGGTAAATAGTATTCTTTTAACCAGTTTTTGTACCTTTTATTGTTGCTTTTTTCGTTAAGATACTCGATCTGTGAACATATGTCCACAAAAATCAAAGTAGTCGATAACTCAGCAAAATAATTCTGATTTTCTTTTGAAGTAATTATTGATTCATAGAAATTTTCAAAGCTAATTTTACTCACCTCTTTATACTTCTTAATTCTAGGAAATTACAATATATAAGATTTAGGAATGCTTTTTTCGGATATAAAGTATAAATTACTGAATGGCCTAGTACAAGCTACATAAAACTTTCTCTTAGCACTTTCTGCTAAGGTTGGTAGCTGGTCACTTTTAAATTTCTCATAAGTAGTCTTATTTAAAATTACACAAACATCCTTAAAAGTTAATTCTTTAGAATCTCCCCAATTCATACTAAAACAGTCGTACTTGGTATTGTTTTGATAAAATAGTTTAGGTGTATCTTTGTCATCTAATAATTTTAACAATTCTTCTTCATCAATCAATTTTATTTCGGATTCTCTATTATTATTTTCAGCAACCATTTTAATCTCTAGTTTTTTATTTATGAAATTACACACGGTATTACTACATCTTTTCGAGGCTAAGAAATTATCTTTATTAAATTCGAAACCAGCTGAAATATATGCTTCTTGAAAATTATCAATACTACTTCGAATACTGATGTTTGTTCTACCCCTTCTAGAAGTAGGATAAGTAATTTGATTATAATCACCTAACATTATTATCTCGCCTGAAAATTTAGCCAACTCAAAAAACAAATCCAGTTCATCAGAAGCTATATCCTGAAACTCATCAATATAAATTTTATCAACAAAGCGATTTAATCTATTTATAAAATATAAATCAGCGTCCAAAATAAGTCTAAATAATTTATTTGAATAAACATAACCATTATAAAAATAGAATTTATTGATTTTTCTTTTAGCATAGTTAGCATGTACGAATAGTTTTTCATCAAAAATAATTCCTTTGGGCCTAGTAGAATGAGAAGTAAATGGTAACAAATAAACATTATATAAAAAACTATATGTCGTCATTACTTGAATATTTGGTGGTATATTACTTGAATATTTGGTGGTATATTACCAAATTTTTCTAATATTCTTCGTATAATTGATTCGTGGTCATTATTTGTATAAGTAATGACTAAAGTTCTATCTGATTCATTTAAATTATCGATTATATATTGAGTTTTCTCAGTTCCTGCAACCGCATTTATAAGTTAACTTGCGTCTATCCATCTAAAGGCCTCCAAAATATATTCAGGGATTTCAAATAGAATGTCGGAGTTACTTTCCAATTCGTTTAAAAGTCTTAATGCAAACTCGGTCTTATTATTTAACATAAAGTTTTCAATTCCATTTGTCATTTGATGCGTTTGCATTTCACTAGTTAAAAAATCTCTATTGTCATCGAATAGACAGACTTCAAATGTATGTCTATTATTATTTTTATCAGAACTAATATATATTATTACAATCAATAAATTTAACATAGTTTTCTTCAATTTTTTCTTCATAGTTCTTATCATTATCAGTTAAAACTACAACTGAAAGATTTAATTCTTTAGCAATCTCCAATAGCACTTAAAATTTAATCCGTTGACAGATATTAACGAAATAGAATTATCAACTAAACTATCTCCATTACTGAATATCTTATAGATTTTATATAGTAATATGTATTCAACAGCGCCTTCTACTAAAATTATTTTGTTTGATAGCACGTAATTTAATAAATTGTTATTCGGTGATTTCTTAAAGAAACGATTCATATTATCGCTTAATTGATCCAACTTAACTTCGTTTATCATTTTTCCAGTAGTAATGGAAATGGTAATGGTTAGTAATGGTTTATAGCATCTGTAAGCAAAGTTAGGAAATTAAAAAAGGCTTCCCACCGGCCTTTAGAAGCTGGTGGGAAACCTTAGAAAAGCTATTATGGAGTTGAGGGGAATCAACTGAACCCCTTGATATCATTATTTGTAGCTATATAGTAATGGTTTTGGTAATGGTTCAGACTAAATTTTCACGCATACGCCTATGTTTTACGGATAAAACTACAAATTATATTAATAAAATTTTAACCTCGTTAATTATCAATATTAATTATCTCGTCTATACTTAGAACGTTATCTTCTCCAAAAAGTTCTCTCATTTTTTTTAACACTATTTCCTTAGAAAGAATATCTAGCTCCATATATACTACTAATTCTCTTTTTGCTCTTGTTACACAAACATAGAGCAACTTTTCTGTTCTTTCCTTGATGCTTTCTTTAGCAGTGCCTAGAAAATACTTATGAAAATTATATTTATTCCAACCTCCATTGTCAAGTACAACTAATACATTATTATATTCACTACCTTTAACACTATGTTGGGTGGCAAATGGTAAATAATCTTTCTGATACTCAATTGATTTATTATACTCTTGGAAGGAAATAGACTTAACTCTCTCCCACAAGTAGTAACCCCTCCCACTAATAAAGCTATTAAATCCGTCTTTTTTATGTACTAAATCATTCTCTAAGGCATATTTAAGTATTTCTTCGATAGATTTCATTTCTGAAATAGAATTTATTAATTTATTCATAATAGCAGTGAGCATTTGTTTATCTTTTATTGATTTAATTTGGTATGTACATTTTCTCAAAAAACCATTAATATTGTTATTTATATAAAGTTCTATTATTTCATATAAATCATCTAACTGTCTTAGAATTGGATCTCTTGATGTTGATGCTTTATGTGTATTAGTTAGGCCATCGTATTTATAACTTAATAATGAATCTTGATTCACAATTTGTTTTTTAACTTTGCCCCACGGTAAGTCGAGAATAATATTCAATTTATTTATATGCTCAGATTGTGCAACTTCATATAAATTACCACGATTCCTATTTTCAAAAATATTATTATTTTCTACTGCTAATTGTTTAAAAGTCTTTTCATCATCAAGCTCTATTTCATCAAGATTTTTAATTTTATTTACCAATTCTTTAATAGGATCTTTGTAATATAAGTTGTAAAAAGTACTGAACCCTGACTTTTCAGCATTAATTGAGTGAGTCAACCAAAGTTCTTTTGTCTCCTTATCGTTAAAATTCCAAGAAGAAAATATTTCAGCCTTTTCTTTTGCCTTATCTAAGCATTTAAAAGGCTCACTTTTATCTGTCAATGAATTTGAATATAAAAAAGTGACTCTTCCTTCCCTTATTTTGTCATGGTTCATATTTGGAGCATTTAAATCATCGGAAGCTTTTTGTATTAAACCATCATTTCTCAACTGATTACTTAACTTAATAACTTTAGAGGGATTGCGGCGATTTTGCTTTTTGTAAACTTTTTTTAAACCTTTAACCTCTATATCTCCTACGCCATTGTCATAAATAGATTGCATCGAATCACCAAAAAATCCAACTACACATTTTTTTTTGCTTTTTTTAATATGTTTTAATAGTATTCGAACAACTTGTGGAGCTGTATCTTGGTATTCATCAATTAAAATTAATTGAGCTGTATCTTTCAAAACATCGCATAATTTTTTATATTTTTCGAACATTTTTTCTGCTAATATCAAAACATGATCATGTGTAATAGTACTATCTTGACCAGTTACTATATTGTAATACTCATCATAATTGATTTTAAAATTCCCAAAATAGTTATTATCAATTTCATTAATGCCTTTTGGTAATCTAAATATCTTTTCATCATCATCGTTAATGAGCTCAACTAGTGTACTTTTTATTTCACCTTGAAATCTTTTTAAAATATCCCATAAGAATTCATGAATAGTTGAAACATATAATCTTTCATTACTTATGCGGTCCTCAATTTCATATACAGCATTATTTGTATATGTGATACAAACTATTGGCATATTACTATATTTAATCTTAACTTGATGGATAAGGGATATTAAAGAATAAGTTTTTCCACTACCAGCTCCACCTGTTAATATAAAATTGTCACCATTCTTAATGTATTCTAGAGCTTGTTTAACTTCAGGCTCTATTAATATTTCCTTAACCATATTAGCCCCTCTTCAATATAATTTGGAACTTCCCATCCATTATCATAGTAAAGTAAATCTGTTGCGAAAGTTGTTTTTTTATCAATGCAATTATTAGCTAATTCATAGGGTGATTTTTCTTTTGTAAAATCTTTAACATTCTTTAAAGATATAAACACATCTTTATATTTTTCAATGAATTCAAAATTGATATTAATAAAGGCCTCTTCAAAGCTTCTCCCTGGATATTCTTTGGTAATACCATCCTCTTTCGTTTGGTATGCAATTCTATGGTTTCCTTTTACTTTCTGTTCAAAAGAGAGATTAATAATCTCATCTAAATCTTTATTCTCCTTCTCTAAAAACTGTGTAATTGTTGTATTATCAACATGATCTGCCTTTATATAATCACATTTTTTAATTCTATTAGTTTCGATATTCCTTTCTCCATAATCAATATCAGTTATTACTAATGTTTTAACATTTAGAAAGTTCATCAAATGCTTAAAAATATGTGCATGTGCTCCAACTTCTACTACAGAAATATTTTGTGAAGACAATGGTATAATATTATCATCAGACTCTATATTTTCATCAACCTTCTTCATCATTGCTTGCAATAGTATTCTTTCCGTATCTCCCTCTATTAAAATTGTCTTATCTGCAAAGAATAGCTCTGCTCTGGTAAGATGTAAATGTTTTTTTATAAAATCAAATGCTTCTTTATTATCCGAATATTCATTATTCAAGTCTCTAAATGCTCTAGCTTCTGTATAACCGTTGATTCGTGTCAGATATATTACATCTTCAAATTCGCTATCAGATACAATATGCGATGAATGAGTCGTCATTATAGTTTGAATATTTTTAGATCCATGTTTTTCGAGAAGATTTTTTATGTTTTTTATGAAAACATATTGTAACTGAGGGTGGGTATGGGCTTCTGGTTCTTCTATAAATAGTAAATTTAACCCTTGACAATCTAAATTTTTCTTCTCAAATTCTGTTGCGATCGCTTCAATTTCAAAAATCATACCTATCAAATTTAGATAACCTAGCCCATTATAACTTTCAGGTAAATATACATCATCCTTGCTATAAAATAATGTAGTGTTGTCTCTTAGTAAATCTTTTTCTTGGATCGTCGACAGTATTTCAATTTCCATATCATCAAGAGCACCAAATTCTCTTGACACGCCTATTACTTCACTAAAGACATTTGAATAAGTTTCTGTCAATTCTGAATCAGTTTTTTTTATAGCTTTTTGAAATTCTACAAAGCTCTCGTCATCAGTATCTTCTACCAATCTATAAAGCCGGTCAGATATATTTGATAATGAATGGTCACTAGATTTATTAGATATGTCTCGATTAGCCTTAATTCTCCGCAATCTTATAAGTCTTTTAATATCATTACTAGTAGCTTCTTCTTTATATTTTCCGCATGCGGATACTGCAAAATAATCAAACTTAAAATATTTTTTTAAATTTCGACGCATATAAGAAGTAAATTCATCAAATTCTTCAATAAGTAATTTTTCTATATCTTGTTCTAACTTTAAGATCTGCTCTTCTTTAATTCTATACAGACACTCAAGTATTATTGTTTGATTATTTTCATCTAAGTCCATCATAAAGGGTCTCAATAAATCGTAAGAATCATTATCAGTATATTTAATATAAAGTACTAATCTTATTTCATAAGTCTTGCTTCTATCCGAAGTACCTAGCTCTGAGTATATTTGCTTTTGATATTTCATAGTGAAGTCATCCCATTCAAAAGCATCACTTGAAGTACCAGGTAATATTCGTTCTAAAATTTTTAATATTGAAGTCTTTCCTGTATTATTTTTACCTACAATTAAAGATAATTCATCATCTTCTTTTTCAAGAAAAGGTATCTCAACATTTTCTAACATACGAAAGTTCTGAACCCTCATTTTTTCTAAATACATAAGAAGCACCTCTACCTTATATTAGTTTATTAAATATGTACTAAATAAATTTTTCCAAAATCATGAAAGAGTCAAGTCCATAATCCTGTGTAAAATACTATACAATGTTTCAATGGTTTCTTAC
>CAUWGX010000015.1:0-42466 GCA_963558565.1 uncultured Atopostipes sp. | reverse complement strand
CGGACTGTAAATCCGTCCTCTTTCGAGTTCGAAGGTTCGAATCCTTCTCCCTCCATCTTAGGGGTATAGTTTAATGGCAAAACAACGGTCTCCAAAACCGTTGATGTGGGTTCGACTCCTGCTACCCCTGTGGTATAATTAAATATAATGGCGATTGTGGCGAAGTGGTTAACGCATCGGATTGTGGCTCCGACATTCGTGGGTTCGATTCCCATCAGTCGCCCTTGATTGGGCTGTGGCCAAGCGGTAAGGCATCGGGTTTTGATCCCGTGCATCCCAGGTTCGAATCCTGGCAGCCCAGTTTTTAATTTGATATTGGCGCGGTAGCCAAGTGGTAAGGCCGGGGTCTGCAAAACCCCTATCGCCGGTTCAAATCCGGTCCGTGCCTCTTGTTTAAATATTAAAAGACAGCACGGAATGTTCTAATGACGGCGATATGGCGGAATTGGCAGACGCGCTGGATTCAAAATCCAGTGTCCATTGCGGACGTGTCGGTTCGATCCCGACTATCGCTATAAAAATCAGTAACGAAAGCACTTCTCATTGAGTTGAGGAGTGCTTTTTTAATTGTGTGTGTCATAAGGCGTGTCATTGCTCGCGAAATGCGCTAGCCTGGATTCTAGCGAAAAATCAAACGCTTAACCATTTAAGAAGCGAGTATTTAGACAAATGTTGAAATTTTTTATCTACCTCAAAAACTTTAAAAGATTGCTGGATGATTTGACATTTATATTGTCTGTGTTAAGTTATGGATACAAGGATATTCGCGAAAGGAACACGTGGCTACTTCGCGATTAAAGAAGAGTAGTCACTAAGAAAGAGCAGCCTTAATCGGCTGCTCTTTTTTTACTTGTTTTTAGATGTTTGTCATCAGTAAACCAGAAATGATTCTTATATCTTGAATGTTATTTTAATTGTTAGGAAAGTAATGGAGGAGCTAACGCTATTTACAGGTTCCATTCTATTATTTATCCAAAACACGCAAAGCATTTTTATAAGCGAGTTTTTCAATCCGTTCTTGCGGCCATCCGTGTTGATCCAACCGTTCAAATAATTTTGGCATTTCAGCAGGGGATCCAATTTCAAAATTACCGGAGGTACCATCAAAATCTGTTCCAATCGCGAGAACATCTTCTCCACCAACATTTAAAAAATGATCAAGATGACGAATCATATCCTCAATGGTTGATGCATTCCCTTCGTTTCTTAAAAAGCGTGGTGAAATACATAGCCCGACGACTCCTCCTGATTCTGCGATTTGTTTGATATGGTTGTCCGTCAAGTTCCTAGAATGTTTAGCGATCCTTCTAGCATTGGAGTGAGTAGCGACGACTGGTTGTTTCGAGTAGTTTAAAACGTCTGTTATTCCCCCATCATTTAAATGGGAAACGTCTACTGTAATATCTAGTTCATTCATATATTGAACAGCTTCTATTCCAAATTTCTTTAAGCCTTTTTGATTTTCTTGAATCTTGTGACTATTAGGAAAACCGAAACAGTTTTCGCGGTTCCAGAGAATCCCAATCATTTGAAAACCTTGTTTATAGAAACGATCAATATTTCCTAGTGAGTTATTCACTGCTCGGGCATCTTCCATTGTTAAAAGGGCCGATAACTTTCCATTTTGTTTGTTTTCAAGAATATCTGTCGTGTTTTTAGCCCAGGCGATGAGATCAGAATTCTCTTCTATTTCTTTATGCAATCGCTCAACGGCGAGATCAATATACTCGAGGTCCTGTTCGGGTGTAGCTGGTGAAAGTTTAGCCTCGACATCAATATACTCGAAATCGGCATCTGGTAACCAAACAGCAAAAGCCTGAGCAAGTGCGTCGCCAGCTTGTAGACGTTTGAGATCAATATGGGTTTCTGTATTGTGATAAAGGGAGCCTGTATCTCCTTGTTGTAAGATAGGTAAAATAGTATCCGCATGTAGATCGATGTATTTCATTTCAATTCCTCTTTCTAAAAAAAGTTCAGACCAATAATTGACCAAATAATCATGAAAAGAATAACCGGTATGATACTGATCCAGTTTCCTTGGAGCATTAATTTTGTATTGGATGATTGTGCAATTCCCATCTGCCCGATCATATTTGACGTGGGGTAAATGCTGCCTGTCAAACGAGTGGCGGAAAGGAGGGAAAGAGCAAACATTTGTAAGGGAAGCCCAGACGATTCAATCATCGGTTTAAACATATCCGTAATGATTTGTAATTCAGCAACAGCCGCTGCTTCGATCCCTAGTCCGCCCACTACCGATGAAATCAACATAACGGCAGAAGCATTGATATTTGTAAAGGTATGTTGTAGGAATTGCGAGAGAGCTTCAAACCCACCAGCAGCTGTCACCATTTCTAAAAGAACATCGATGGTAAGAAAAATTAAAAAGAGATCGGCCATACTTGCTACCCCTTCAACGATTCTTTCTTCAGCAATCTTAGGGTCAATGCGTCCGAAGATCGCAACAATCACCATCAATAGAATCATAACAATAATCGCATAGTTGGTACCTTGTTCTGTCACCACGCCATAAATGACCAACACTAAAAATGAAAAGATGAAAGCGATGGTGGCATTGCGTTCTTTCGGTTCTATTTCAAAATGTTCAAATTCCACCGCATCACTTAAATCATATTCTTCCGTCCCTTCCGTTCTCTTTTGAACATAGATAGAAGCGATCCAAGTTCCTGCTAACCAAAGAAGCCCGAAAGGTAGCCCTGCGACAAGCATATATTCACTATAGCTCATATCTGTTAATTCCAAAGTAGCCAACGTGACTCCAGTAAGTGGCCCCCAAAAGAGTCCCACTTCACCTGCATTTTTTAAAATTAAAGCCGTTGTTGTAGGTGTTAAACCAATACTTGCCAGCACGGGGATAACAATCGGTGCAATAATCGCATTTCCACCGCCTAAGGTGCCCAGTAAACCACAAATGATGATTGAAATAATCATCAAAGCGGATCGGCCTTTATTTTGGGTATCAACTTTTAGGCCACTGACAATCCAATAAACAAGAGTTTCTGTGATCCCACTTTCATTCATTAACTTTCCAAGAGCGGCTCCAAGCATAATAATGAGACCAATTGAAACAACAAAAGATCCTAAACTCGTTGCAAAATCATCGGCAATCATACCTAGATCATGTCCTAGTAAAATAGCACCAACAACAATTCCGACCATCGTTGCTAAGAGATTGCTCTTATTCATAAAAATTAAAACAATATAAATGAATAAAGGGAGCAGCCCCCATAAAGAAGGAGCATCAATTAAAGCGTTGGGTCCAAGTTCCATTATCATATCCTCCTCATAAAATATGGTAAAGCGCTTACTTTGTTCCTTTTATATTACTACGTCTTTAATTATTTCACAATAAAAAATAATGGGCGGAGGCTAGAACGATTCGCTTAGGAGTTCCATAAACGACCTACAACATGAAAGTGCTTTGATTTTTATGCTATACTACAAAAAATATATGAATTTTTGAAAGGCGGCAGCCAATGGTTACTCTAAAAAATAATTGGTTAACAGTTGAAATAAATGCTTTTGGTGCTGAAATGCATTCAGTAGTGGATCGAAAAACAGGTTATGAATTTATGTGGCAAGCAGATGAAGCCTATTGGGGACGACATGCGCCCGTGTTATTTCCAATTGTCGGACGTTTAAAAAATGACGAATACAAATATAACGGCGAAACTTATTCGATGACGCAACATGGTTTCGCTCGTGATTCATTGTTTGAAGTCGAAGAAGTAACAGCCAATACAGCAGTATTTTCATTAAAGGCTAATGAAGATACCTTGAAAATTTATCCCTTTAAATTTGAATTGTATATTCAGTATTTATTGCATAAAAATAAGATAACGATCACTTACGTAGTCGTTAATCCTGATACAGATGCAGTGATGTATTATAGCATAGGTGGACATCCCGCATTTAATGTTTCTGAAGAAGGGGAGACAGATGAATTTGATCAAATCAGTTTTCAGTTAGAACCACCCAAGGAATACACGGCGATCCCTCTTTCTGAGAATGGTTTACTTGAAATGGACCAAAGAAAACTAGAATTCGCAAAAGAATTAAATGTTTCTCATGAAACATTTAAAAAAGATGCGCTAATTTATGCAATCGATGCTCAAACAGAAATAGTGTTAAAAGATAAGAGGAATCAGGTGGAAGTGCGTTTGAAACCGAACCAAATGGATTATGTAGGAGTCTGGTCCCCTTATCCGGAAAAAGCCGGCTTTATTTGTTTAGAACCTTGGGCAGGTGTCGCCGATACGACAGATGCTACTGGAAATTATGCAGAAAAATTAGGTATTCATGAACTAGCCCCTAATGAAAAAATGATGCATGACTATACGATTCAGTTTACGAAAAAAGCACAGTTATAATTGGACTATATTTATGAGACACTAAGAACGACTAGAGGTAAAAATAAAATTAGAAAGCTGGTTGAGCAATATGGTTGAAAAGCATTATTTTGGTATTGATATTGGCGGTACTTATATTAAATATGGCGCCGTGGACAAAGCGGGAAATATTTTAAAAGCCAATGTAACAGAAACTCCACAAACCGTTGAAGCATTATTAGATACAATTGATCTGATCATTACGAATAGTCATCCAGAAAACCTTTATGGCGTGGGGATTAGCAGTCCTGGACGAATAGATATGGATGCTGGTGTTATTCAGCATGGAGGGAGTTTAACTTTTCTAAATGGGTTAGCTTTAGAGCAACACGTTGAAGAAACTTTTCATCTCCCTTGTGCATTGATCAATGATGCCCAAGCCGCTACAATGGCTGAACAGTGGCTAGGGAATTTAGTCGATGTAGCGAATGGGATGGTCATTACACTAGGAACGGGCCTTGGTGGAGGATTCATCTTAAACAATGAGTTATTTGCCGGAACAGACTTTCAAGCCGGTGAAATTAGTTGGATGTTTCGCCAGCCCGAACACATCAGTGGCCCAGGAATGTTGGGCAGTGAACTATCGGCTGTTCAGTTTGTCAGAAAATGTGCTCAGGAACTTGGTTTACCGGATGAAAATGATGGCTATACAGTATTTGAATATATAAAAACAGGGGAAAATGAAAAAGTAAATGATTATTTTACTGAATTTGCGCGTGGTATCGCTTGGGTCATTTTAAACTTACAATCCGTTCTCGATTTAGAGAAATTTTTAATCGGTGGCGGACTGAGTCGTCAAGAGATTTTATTGGATGAAATTAATAAACAATATTTGAACTTACGGAATCGATTTCGCTATTTTGCTTCTATTTTTCATCCAGTAGAGATTGAAGCTTGCAAATTCTATAATGATGCGAATCTCTTAGGTGCGGTTTATCAGTTATTAGTAAAATTGGAAGACACTGTTTACTAAATAAAAATTCAAGGTGTTCTTTTAAATGGTGGAAACATGTTGAAACGTTACGTTTCATTTAGAACATGATTTTTATAGATTAGAAGACGACCATAAGAATGGACAAAAGCTAATGAAAGGAGACCTTAAGTTGGAAACAAAATACATATTTTTAGATGTGGATGGCACATTGGTCAATTATAGAAATGAACTGCCTGATTCAGCAGTTGCGGCGATTAAGAAAGCACAAGAAAATGGTCATAAAGTATTACCCTTAACCGGCCGTAGTAAAGCCGAGATGTATGATTATATTTTAAATATCGGATTTGATGGTTATATTGGAGGTAACGGTTCTTATATTGAATATGAGGACGAGGTGGTTTTACATAAAAACTTAGCGCGCGAAGAAGTGATTGAAATTGTTGATTGGTTGCGCGATCGTGATTTGGAATTTTATTTAGAGAGCCATTCCGGTCTTTATGGGAGTGAAAATTTTAAAGAGCGTGGCCAGCAACCAGTGCGCGATTATGTTCGAACAAAGGGCCAAGAAAATACAGAAACCATTACAGTCGATGATATTTTCCCTGAGATGATCTATGGTGAAGATTTGTATCGGGATGACATCGCAAAAATTAGCTTTATTTTAGATAGTTATGAAGACTATCAAGCGGCTCTGGAAAAGTTTCCTCATTTGAAAGTAGGGACTTGGGGCGGAGCTGAAGAAAAAGCGCTCTTTGGGGATGTTGGCATCCAAGACATTACGAAAGCCAAAGCCATTGAAATGTTTTTAGAAAAAATAGAAGCTGAACGTGAAAATACGATAGCCTTCGGTGACGCAGAGATCGATCACTCCATGTTAGAATATTGTGCCGTAGGTGTAGCAATGGGTAACGGCGCTGAAGCTACCAAAGCAATCGCAGATTATGTGACAGATACGGTCGATAATGATGGTCTGCAGAAGGCCTTTGCACATTTTGATCTCATTTAAATAAAGAACAATAAGGCGGCTTCTATTCAGTGCGTAAAAGAATAGAAGCGGCTTTTTTATTTTCTTTGTAGGGAATAAAAAAGAGTATTTTGATCGATTTTCATCCCTGGAGAAAAAGACGGAGTGAATTTAGCAAACGAATAATGTGAATGCGCCTTCATTTAATGGTATATTATAAAAAAGTTTTTTATCGGACGAAGCAAAACATTCGAAATACTGAAGAGTATAGATATAAATTGTATCATAATATATTTTTTCTGCAGTTTTACAGAAAGCCTCGTCTGTTGTTAAGTTTCTAAAAATATTTTCTTTTTTTAATGTCTGGATCAAAAAGAAGGTGTTTAGTGAATGGAAGGAGAAGGCTGGTTTATTTAAATAGGTTTAGAAGCGGTTCATTTTACAAAAGGAGGAGAAGAGGCTTTAAAAAGTAATCCATTTACAAGAGATTTATATCATCGTTTGCTAAAGAAAGGAAGAGAACAAATGAAAAAGCTCAAACGGTTTATCATTCCCATATTGTTATGTATCAGCTTCTTTGGTTCTAAAACGATTGCCTACGCTCAAGAGATTGAAGAAATAACTGCACCAACGGGTTTTAACGCCTTCTTATCGCTGATTCCATTGATTCTTATTTTAGTTTTATTATTTTTAAAAGTGGATATGATTTTTGCGGGTTTTGCTGGTGGCGTGGTCGCGATGCTGCTGGTCGGGATTGGCATTGAGCAAGTCAATGAGGAGTTAATGGAAGCTATTCCGACGATGTTGACGATTACTGTTCCTATTATTAACTCTGCTGTAGCCATGGCTGTATTTAAATCCGGCGGTTATTCGGCCGCTTTAGAGTTAGCGAAACGAGGAACGAAAGGAAAAGTAGAATATGTTTCCGGTTTTATTGTTATTTTACTGGCTGCCGCTACTTATATGTCTGGTATTGGTGGTGGAAGTGCGATGGTGATTGCGCCGCTTGCTTTTGCAGCCGTCGGGGTCGTTCCGGAACTTATTGCAGGGATGTCATTAGCGGCCGCCGTTTCTTTTACCACGTCCCCAGCTTCCCTTGAAACAAGTGTAGTCTCTGAGCTGGCTAATTTACCTGTGGGAGAATACGTGTCTACAATGCGTCCTTATTGGTTGTTTTTTGTAGTAGTCGCGGTAATCTTAGCCTTTATTGGAACTAAGAGAAGAGATATCGGTTTTAAAGAAGATGAAACGAATGAATTTCAAGAAATGGCCACTGGTCAGTTAGTGAAGATGACGGTTCCGGCGATATTTTTACTGTTTGCGGTTATTTTTGGTCCTTTAGTGAATGGCTGGTTAGGTTTTAATTTTTTCAATCCGCTGGTCTATATGGTGATCACGTTGCTTCTGATCTTTATCTGTACTAGATTTACATTAAATGAAACAGGAGAAGCGATGATTGATGGTTCTTCTTATATTCTGACACGCTTATTTCAAGTGGGGATCTTTTTAACTTTTATTAATGTGATCGCTCAAACAGGAGTCTTTACTTTAATCGCAAATGTAACAAATTATGCTCCGACTGCGATTGTTATTCCGGTGGCTGTTTTAACCGGTATTTTAATTGGGATCCCGGCGGGCGCTTATGTTGGTTCTATTTTAATCCTTATTTTACCGGTCGTTATTTCGCTGAACTTCTCACCGCTGGCGATTGGAATGGTGACTATGGGGGTTGGTTTAGGAAGTCAGATGAGTTTTGTTAATATCACGATGCAAGCTCTATCTTCCGGTTTCCAAGTCCCCATTTTAGATATTGTTAAAGGAAATATTCGATGGCTTGGCTTAGCTTCAGTATTATTATTGATTGTGTCGTTTATCTTTGGATAATTAGAAGAGAAAAGGGGAATGAAAATGGTTCTAGATATTTTAATGAAGAATGTTCGATTAGAGGATGGAGAAGCACTCACTGATCTCGGTATTCAAGACGGTAAAATTAAAGAAATTCGTCAAGAAATAACAGAAGATGCGGATAAGACAATAGATGCTGAAGGGCGTGTTGTTATTCCAGGACTCGTGGAAAGCCATATCCATTTGGACAAAGCTCTTATTGCGGATCGTAAGCCGAATAAATCAGGGACTTTGAAAGAAGCGATTGAAGTGACGGCGGAATTAAAACCGACTTTCACAGAAGAAGATATTTATGAACGAGCCAAGCAAACATTAGAGATGATTATCCCAAGAGGGGTCACAGCGATTCGCACGCATTCTGAATTTGATCCAGCACAAGGTTTTACAGGGTTTAAAACGATTTTAAGACTTAAAGAAGAGTATAAAGACTTAGTCGATATTCAAGTCGTCGCTTTTCCCCAAGAAGGGATCTTTAAAGCACCTGGTACCGAAGAGATGATGTATGAGGCGATGGAGATGGGTGCGGATGTGGTAGGCGGTATTCCTTACAATGACGCCCCAGCGGATGAACATATCGATTTAGTGTTTGAGATTGCGAAGAAATATGACAAACCGGTCGACCTTCATCAAGATTTCAGTGATGAAGCGGATGATATATCGATTGAGTATTTAGCTAAAAAGACAATTGAAGAAGGGTATCAAGGGCGCGTTTCTGTCGGCCATTTGACGGCTTTACATGCATTACCAGATGAGCAGTTAAAGCCGATCATTGATTTAATAGCTGAAGCGGATATTAGCGTCATGTCTCTCCCTGCAACGGATCTTCACTTAGGCGCTAGAAATGACGAATATAATGTCCGACGAGCTGTTACGCCGATTCGAAAACTAAGAGATGGAGGTGTAAACGTCTGTATTGCGACAAATAATATAAGAAATGCTTTCACTCCTTATGGAAATGGGGATATTCTTCAAACCGCGATGTTAGCGATCCCTGTCGCCCATTTAGGCGGTGCAGACGATTTACCTACTGTGTTACCAATGATCACCGATCATCCTGCTCGAGCGATCGGATTGGAAGATTATGGCATTAAAGAAGGAAATAAAGCAGATTTAGTGTTAATGGATACGAAAGTAAAAGAACATGCAATTATTGATATACCGGAACGACTCTACGTGATTAAGGACGGCAAAATAACCGTTGAAAATAAAAAAGAGACTATTGTCCATCGTTAGAAAATATATCAACTATAAAGAATAATAAAAACAGTTAGGAGGGCACGTTTACTTCTATCTGTTTTTGTTATTTTTTAAGAGAATAAAGATTTAAAATGAGTTATTTTAAAACAATTAATTTTGAGGAGAAACTATAGCTTTTAATCAGTAATCAATGAAACAAAACTCCTTATGAGAAATGGTCTCTTTATAATGCGTTTAATATTTAATCTTGGCCTTTTGTTGATAAAATAAATTAAATAGAGCTGACGTATAGTATACTGGAGGGAGAGGTAACAAGAATGATTTTCACTCATATAAGAAAAAATAGATACCGTGATTCAATCAATTTGACGATACTCACGAAAGCAGTCAATACAACAGAAGGCGTTGATCAAGCACAAGTGATGTTAGGAACAGATGCGAATAAAGAGGTATTGAAAGAAGCGGGGCTTTATAATGAGGATGTAGAAAAAGCAGGGCCGAACGATATGGTAGTAGCGATTGAGGCGGAAGATGAATCCGTGATGAATCAAGTGATGAAAAGAGTCGAGGATTATATACAGCGACCCTCTGTTGCTGAAAATGCGGATGATTTAAAGACAGCTACAAGTTGGGAACAAGCAAAAGAAACTGTACCTGAAGCAAATTTAGCTCTAATTTCAACTGTAGGCGAAGAAGCGGTTACGGCCATTGAAGAAGCTCTTGAGCAGCATCTGCACGTTTTCGTTATGAGTGAGGAAATCTCGATTGAAGAGGAAGAGCACCTAAAAGATAAAGCGCATAAAAAAGGCTTATTGCTCATGGGACCAAAGAGCCTATCCGGTTTGATCAGCGGTGTTCCTTTAGGTTTCATGCCTGAAGTGCGGCCAGGAAATATAGGAGTCGTTGGAACTTCCGACGCTGGTATTCAAGAGGTCGTGTCTAACATCGATCACTTAGAGGGTGGCGTAATGCATGCGATTCCTACCGGCGAACGAGACCTAACCAAGAAAGTAAAGGCAACAACGACGTGGGATGCTCTAGTGGCTTTGGAACATCATAGCGCGACCGATGTTTTAGTGGTTGTTTCTCAATCCTCCGCTCCAAAAAGACATGAAAAAATGACTCGTTTATTACAGAGTCTTTCAAAACCTGTGGTTGTGATCTGTTCCGAAGAAAAATCTACAGAGCGTGAGGGAAATATTTATCGAGCTGATACTTTTGCAGCAGGTGCCCAAATGGCTGTGGCATTAGCTTTCGGAGACGAAAGAGAAGAAATATCTAAAGCCTTTAAAGAATACACAGGAAAAACACAAAAAATCCCTTCAGAAAGTGGACCTTTACATGATTTGTTGACTTCAAAACCGCAGATCATTAACGTCGGTTTTAAAAATATCGGAGAAAGAGTTCAGGCATTCGGAGGAGAGGTTGTACACCTTGAGGAGCAGTAAAAGGCAAAGAAATTGCAACGGCTGCCGATCTTCGTTAAGTTAACAATGAGCGACTGCTTGAGGGAATGATTTCAGTGATAATGATGAGTAGGAGTTGTAGTAGATGAAGAAGAATCTTTATGTTCCGAGTGAAGAGACAAAGAGTCAGTATTTAGCTCACTTTTTGTCAGATAAAAGAAAAATGGGCAAAGTGCATAGTGTATTTAAAACAAGTTTTAATATCATGGTAGATGGAGATTTAATTAATTTTTCTTCGCAAGGGATGACTTTATCTGCTTATGGTTGTATTTTGAACCAAGAAACGATGAAACAATTAGTAAGCGCTGCTAAACCAGGAGACCTTGTCCGTGTCCAGGGGGAACACATTACATTTTACACGATACAAGAAGTACTGGAAGTGGATCTTTCTGAACTAGGAACGACCGATTTATCGATTCCAGACCTTCAATTATCTCAAAAAGAGATTACGCAAACAGGGATGTATGCTGGGCTGGATTCTTTTACATTTGCTGAAAAAATCGGGCTGAAAAATGAAAAGCAAACGCAGGCAACCTTTCAGACGTTACAGACTCTTCCGCAACAAGATGAGAAGAGCGTAGAGGAAGCTGTCGTTTATTTGATCGGAAGAGGACAAGGCTTGACCCCGAGTGGAGACGATATGCTATTGGGTTATACGATGGTTAGAAAGGCTTTTAATCGTCAGGATTCGTTTGATCAAATAGTGGAAAAAGCCCTTAAAGATAAAAGTACCACAGATATTAGTGCTGCTCATTACCAAGCGTTGTTGGCAGGCTATGTCAGTAGTCTATTTATTTCGTTAATTTTGAATGTAGAAACAGCAACGAAAGAAGAAGTGAATGCGTTAATTAAAAATATCGGTCGCTATGGTCATACTTCAGGCTACGACACATTATTTGGCTTTTATCTTGGTTTGCAGTCATTAGCTAGCGAAGTAGCAGCATAAAAAGACAATTTAGATAAATAAAAAAAGACGGTTTCTATGATTAGTCTGTATCGAACCCCAAAAGTTGGCGTTTGTTTAATCAAATATTATGCAGCTAATGGAGTGGCTTGTTTTCGAAATGCAATCGGAGATAAGCCACTCCATTTTTTTCACTCGTTTCATATTGTAATCGTGAATATATTTCTCCAATTTATTTTTAGTGCGGTGTGTGAAATAGTTTCTTCCTTATATTTCTGGAATTAATTGATCCATTTTCGAATCAAAAAAGGTGCGGACACCTGAGATTTCTGAGCGAATGAAGGAGTTCCTAAAGTACCTTGAAAGTATACTTCTACAATATTTCGTTTAAATTATTATGAATATTTTTCCATAAAAATAACCCCCCGTTAAGTTAGATTTTTTACTCTAACTTTCGGGGGACACATCAAAGTGAGCGATTTACCGTTGTTTTTGATGTGGAGAGTGCTCAAATATATTCTCAACACTTATGTTTAAATGTAAATAGGTGGATTGGACGTCCAATCCATTTTATATTTTATTAGAAGGCAAATTGGCTATTCTATAAACAGCAATAATATTTTCTTTTGAAAAATATAATATGAGTGCCTTTTTCTTTTAAATTAAATATTTGTAGTATCACTTTGGGGAACTGGCGGGGGCTTCTCATTTAACGGACTGAATCCTAATGAAACTAATGATATAGATAATACCATTGTAATAGTTATTAGTTTTTTAATTGCTTTGTTCATGCGTATCCTCCTTTTTTTGAGTTAATTCTGATAAATTTACTCTAACAAATGCATGCATTTTTGTATAATTTAATATATCAAAGATTACTGCAGCACTTCCATAGGCTCTAAGTGCTTCATCAATATCATTAAATTTGTCGAATAGATATCCTTTATACGAATAAAAATAACCTAAAATATACATTGATTGATATTTTTTTAATAATTCGATCCCTTCTAGGGTGATATCCATTGCTTTTTTATCTTGCCCCAAGTCCTCTAGATTTAAAGCGTAGTTATATAACGTTCGAGCTCGTACTTCAAATAGAACACTATCATTAAATAAAGCTATTGCTTTTTCAAAATAGTTATTGGCTTTTTTGAATCGTTTTTCCTCGTAATGGATAATCCCAAGTATACAAAGAACGTCTATTTTTAGTGCAATATCGATTTGTTGAACTTCCAATAATGAATTCAATTGACAGATTGCTGTTTCTTTCTTCTCAAACAGATAGTAATCTAAATGTGCTTGAACCATTTTGAAATAATCTCTTTGTTTGGTATCAAAGAGAGAATCTATAAGACGTTGATTTTGTTTTAGTAATTTTAGAACCTTTTCATTTTCATTCTGATTTAAAGCTAACTGAACTTCTTTAATTAGATTATTTACACGATTATCGTTTATAGAAGTTGTCGGATCTCCATAAAAATATGAAATAGAAACCTCTAATCGATCAGCAAGTTCTTTTAATAAAGAACTACTGGGCATAAGAGTATCTTTTTCAATTTTACTGATGGTGCCCTGTGTGCAAAGACCATTTGCTAATTCTTTTTGAGTTATTCCAATCTGTTTACGTCTTCTTTTTATTAAGTCCCCAATTTTCATTTCAATTCCCTCTGTTACTCTGAGATTATATTCTATATTTCTATTATACATTAGTAAAAAATGTATATCAAATTAAAATTATATTAGGAATATTTAATATTCCTATTGAAATTAAAATAAAGGTGTGGTAATTTTAAAAGTATCAAGATTAATGATGTTAGAAAGGTAAGGAGGTGATAGAATGGGAGCAGTATTAGGTTTGCAAAAGTTGCCAGTCAAAAGTTTTAAAGAGCGATTAGAAATTTTATTGATTTCTTCAATTAGCAACAGATGTTATAACTAACCGGATTATTCTAATCATAATAATTTCTAAAAAGTGGTAAAAGGGTAAGTTAGTATTCCCTGAAAAAAAAGAAGATTTAATTAACTGTCCATATTTAACAGTCGATACATCAGGAATATTGAAGGTTGTCATTATCTTTTTAGAATATAAAAAAATAAGAAAATAGAAAAATTTGCTCATTGGCCAGTACGGAAAATTGATACAGATAGCACAATATATTATGAATATTATCGAGGAATGGCAGGAATAATTGATACTTTAAATTGATTATAATCAAGAGTAAAATTAATTATTTGTTAGATAAAAAATAAATATTTCATCAAGTGAGGTCATCTTTATGGCAGATCAATTACATAAAACATCGTTAGATTATGGTTCGGGTATACTAGGGATCTTAACAACATTTAAAAAATATAAATTTAATAGTGAGTATAACCCCTTGTTTGTTTTCGATGTTGGGAACGAGGTTAATGAATTATGACAATTAGTAAGATTGTAAAAACTATTCCTAAAAGAGTACTGTTAGTGCTGGTTATTTCTTTAATTATTGCTTCTTTTGATGGAATTGTTAATGCACAGGTATTTTCTTATATTTCAAAATTTACGAATGAAACTACGCTTTCTGAGGTATTACGGTTTGGAATTTTAAGTATATCAGGATATACAGTAGTGTATACAGGGGTTTATATTAGCGAACGAGCAAAAAACAGAGCTTTAAAACATTTCAATTTTCAACTTAAAGAGCGCTATCTTATTGAAGAAGTTAAAAAGGGGACGTTGGAAGATAAAGCAAGTGATAAAATTTCTGTCCTATTAAATGAATTCAAATTACTTGAAACAAATTATTTTTTATTAATTTTTGACACAATTTATAAATTATCAATGAGTGTCTTTTCAACGCTATACATGATGTTTCTCAATAGTCAATTAGCTATCCTTTTTATAGGGTTTTCTATGTTACCAATGCTTAGTAACAAATTTTTTGGAAAGAATATTACAAGTAATTCGTCAATTTGGACGATTCAAAGTCAAAAGTTCGTTCAGAAAGCAACAGATTTGTTTAACAGTATAACTACTATTAAAACATATAACGTAGAACCAGAAGTAATTGCTAATACAACAGATCAACTTAGCGAATCTGAGGAAGCATTTGAAGCAGTCGGAAATTCACAAATAGGAGCTCAATATGCTTCATGGATTTTATCTACTTTAAGCTTTATGATTCCTGCGATAATTGGTTTATTTCTAGTTATAAATAATCGTGCTGAAGCCTCAGATGTAATTGCAATGATGCTAGCCAATGATCGAGTAGTCGGACCTTTGCGTAATGTTGCCAGTAGTTTAAATACAATGAAAACTACCGAACCAATACGTGAAAAAATCACTTATGATATAGATGAAACTATTTATCTGGATGAATATTTCCAAAACTCTTTAGATAATATTAAAGCACCAAACATCGAATTAAATCGTGTCTCTTTTAGCTTTGGTAATCAATTAATCCTAGATAACGTTTCTCTAGAAATTCCTTATAAATCAAAAATCTTAATAACGGGGAAATCAGGGAGTGGAAAGACTACAATTTTAAACTTACTGCAAGGATATTTTGAACCGAAACAAGGATCAATCCAATACTCTAGCCAAAATAATGCACAGATAGTATCTTCCAAAGAAGTTCATAAGTACAATTTAATTGCTAGGATTAACCAAGATCCTTTTATATTTTCAAATACTCTCAAATTCAATTTATCGTTAGGAAAAGAGTTCTCTGATGAAGAGTGTTTAGAAGTGTTAGAACAGGTTGGATTAATAAATGAACTAGGAAGGGATAGTCTATATTCCGTATTCGGTGAAGCTGGTTCGGAACTGTCTGGCGGACAAAAACAACGTGTTGAAATTGCTCGTGCATTATTACATAACAAAAAGATCTTATTAGTAGATGAGGCAACTTCTGCACTTGATAAACAAGGAGCCGCTAAAATAAGAGAAGTACTGTGGACTTTGCCAAGTACCGTGATTGAAATTGCTCATAACTATCCTGAAGAAGAATTAATAAATTATAATATCCAACATTATAATTTAGAAGACAACCGTCTTGTTAAAAAATAATATCATTTATTTAGTCTCTAAAATCATTCTTACTTAATACTGTAATTTTGAAGATTCGTTATTTAAGATGAGCTTACTTCATTAATTTAAAAACCCTCACTTTTTTCTTCAAGTGAGGGTTTTTAAATCGATGAAAACATTTCCGGATATAATTTACAAGTAATCTTAATAGAACCAATTTCAACTAGATTCTAAGTACTTACTATAAACAGCTCGATTGTCACAAGACACATCCGCCAGTTGTTATACCTAGCTCTTTTAGCCAATTAATCAAGTAAGAAACAGAAAAAAGGCTTACTAATCATGCTTTTTTGGGGAATGATTGACGAGGGTATAAAATTCTTTGGTATTCATGCCCACCATCAACGCCTACTTTTCTGCAGGAACAATACTTAAAATCATGCATATAAGTCGATTCAATAATGCCACCATAATGTTCGCCACGAATTTTATTGACAATGACTCTTTCACTCTCATCTGATTGCTCATATTCCCATTACTCATACTGTTTCAGCCAATTCACCATAGGTACGGGTCGTGAATATATTTCTCTAATTTATTTTTAGTGCTGCGTGTGAAACAGTTTCTTCTCTATAATTCTGAAATTAATTGACCCATTTTCGAATCAAAGAAGGTGCGGATACCTGAGACTTCTGAGCGAATGAAGGTGTTCCTAAAGTACCTCGAAGATATTCTTCTACAATATTTTGTTTAAATTTATATGAATATTTTTTCGTAAAAATAACCCCCGTTAAGTTAGGTTTTTTACTCTAACTTTCGGAGGTCACATCAAGCTAGTCTTATTGGCCAAGTTTTTAAATTTTTGTTACGGTCAATACGGTCACCTATATAAAGCGATTACAAAGGAAAAAGGAATAAATGAAACAAAAGGAGTTTATTATTATGAAGAATAGGACTAGAAAAGTAATAATTGGATTAGTGTCCGCTAGTATGTTAGGTGTTACTTTAGGCGCGCCTCCTGTTACAGCTTCAGCACATGCTCAAACTGATGTTGATCAAGAAAAAGTAGAAGATGTAACTTCTTATAATGGCGAAACTATTGGCTCATATTTAACTGAAGAAGACAAAATTTTCTTAGATAAACTGGAAGATGTGTATCCTTATTTCAGTTTAGATGATGAAGGTGCATTGTCTTTAGAACTAGAATATAGTAAGTTACAATCAGATTATGGTTTTACAGAAGAAGAAATTGAGAAATTAGACAGTGCGATTTTGGAACAAAACTTAGGCATTTCTTATGTAAATCAGGATGAAACGACAGTACAACCACAAGTTTATGTTGAAGATTGGAAAATATATTTCACAACAGATGAAGTACGTATGTACTTAGGTTCTGCAATTCAGGCGGGAGCTCCTGCAGTAATTGCTTCTATCGCTTCTCTGGGAAGTACAGTACCTGGTATTGGAACTGTTATTGGAGCTGCAGCAGGTCTCTGGGCTGGAAGCGAAATTCTTTACCACGCTACTCAAGCATTAGCTAATGAACAAGGATTTTATATAGGGATTACTTGGAATGGAGCATTTCCTAATCCTGACATTGGAAACTGATAAAAAGTAATAAATAAAGAAAGTAGTGATTTAGGAATGGAACTAAAAATAGACCGTCAATTGGGTATTCCTCTAATAATTTCTTATGTAGGAAGTATATATTTGTACACTATGCTTAATTCGACAGATGAGAGTTTCTTACTAACCTTATTTATGGCAACTGTTATTGCCACATTTGGTTATTCTTTATATACTATCTGGCAGAAATATGCTTCTGAAGAACGTATCCAATTATTTACCCGATTGGCTTCATTTGCAGTAGTTTTACATGCCATAACAATTCCTGTAAATTATTTTCTTGGAGGAATAATTGGTTTCTTAGTTGGGTTGCTTATAATTTACTTATTTTCAAAAAAATATATAAGGATATAAATTAAATATTTAATTTTCTTTATTTATCAAAGAGAAGATACCTCTTTTTATATTATTTTTTATTTATACTAAGGGTATAAGAACATTGGAAGGTTATGCGGAATATGAATAATAGAAGAATATAATTTTATAAAGTGGCGTTAATAGTTAATAAAAAAGAATTTAAGTTTTCAAGTATGTAGTGAACCCCAAAAGTTGGCGTTTGTTTAATCGAATATTATGCAGCTAATGGAGTGGCTTGTTTTCGAAATGCAATCGGAGATAAGCCACTCCATTTTTTTCACTCGTTTCATATTGTAATCGTGAATATATTTCTCCATTTTATTTTTAGTAGGGTGTGTGAAACAGTTTTTTCTCCATAATTCTGAGATTAATTGACCCATTTTCGAATCAAAGAAGGTGCGGATACCTGAGACTTCTGAGCGAATGAAGGTGTTCCTAAAGTACCTCGAAGATATTCTTCTACAATATTTTGTTTAAATTTATATGAATATTTTTTCGTAAAAATAACCCCCGTTAAGTTAGGTTTTTTACTCTAACTTTCGGAGGTCACATCCATTAAAAAAATAGAAGCAGTCTTTTTATGTCTGAAATTATAACTAACATCTTTAAAAAACCTCATAGAGAGTGAGTAGTCCTAAGATGAAAATGAGATAAAAAACATAATTTCTAAATTTGCTCGTATCAATTCGACGATAAATGGCGTTTCCTAACAGTACTGCCAGCAGAACAGCTGGGATAGAAGCGAGGTAATAAACACCCACTTCTTTTGTCCAAAAACCACTTAAGAAATGACTGAGCAAAATAAAGGAGCTCGAAATAATAAAGTGTGATTGCACGTTTCCTCTAAAAGCTTTAGGCCCCCAATTTCTTAAGGTCGCATAGAGAACAACGGGCGTTCCATTCGTATTATAAGCACTTCCTAACATCCCTGAGAAAAAACCAAATGGGATGGAGTAATTTGAATTTTGAAAAGTTTTTTCAAGCTTTTCGTGTTGATCTTTAGGACCGAATAAAGAATAGAGAGCATACGATATGAGCAGTAGTCCTAAGATTAATTTCACCCATTTTTGGTCGACGAATTGAATCAGCATCAGGCCAAAAGGAATTCCAATAACTGTGGCGATCGACATTTTAGTTAATACGACATTATCTTTATCTTGCCAACCGGAATAAGCAAACACTAAAGCGACAGTAAATCCTACTAAACCTACTAATGCTACCGCAACAGAAAAGGGAATCGGTAAAAGTGCTAATAAAGGCATGCTGACGACCGCATCTCCAAAGCCAAAGGTAGAACGCATTAACGAGCCTAAAAAGATAGCCCCAGCGACAAGTAAAATCAGTAAATAATCCATATTTCCTCCAATCGTTTTTCAAATGTTTATTGAAATGTTTTATGACGAGTTTACCATAAACGAAGAAGTGAATTAAGACTCATTATTTTTGCAGTTCTTCTTGAAAACTGGCTTCGGAATTTTGATTAAAAAACGTAGGGATATTTTTTATGAATCGTCTAAAGAACCTTTGTATAGTCCCCTTACTTTTGCTAGAATAAGAAGCACATTTATTTTTAATTTAATTCTAATTTTCGTATGTTTTATCGCACGATCTAAAAATAAATATTCGGTTTAGTTTATAACGGATGCTATTATAGAGGAGGGATATTTTGAAACACGCATTAAAAGAAGCATTTCCTTTAACATTACCTATTATGGCAGGATATATTTTTTTAGGAATATCTTTTGGATTATTAGCGACAAGTCAATCTATTTCAGCTGTACTGACAGTGATTATGAGTTTATTTATTTATTCGGGAGCTACCCAATTTACAGCGGTTAATCTGCTTATCGCATCTTTTAATCCGGCAGGTAGTTTTTTATTAGCGTTGATGGTGAGCGCCCGCCATATTTTCTACGGAATTACCATGTTGCCCATTTATAGTCAATTATCGGGCTGGAAGAAGAATTACGCTATTTTTGCGTTAACGGATGAGACATTTTCTTTAAACGTTGCGACGGCGGTTCCTAAAAATGTAGATAAAAATTGGTTTTACTTTTTGACAAGCTTTCTTAACCAAAGCTATTGGGTCATCGGGACAATTATCGGGGTCTTTCTAGAAAAGATCATTGTTTTCAATATAGAAGGTATTGAGTTCATACTAGTCGCCATGTTTGTAGCTATTTTTACGGAACAGTGGCTTAGCGCCGAGGATCATAAGCCCGCTTTGCTCGGTTTAGGTGGTAGTTTACTGATGCTAGTAGTTTTTGGCAGCACCCATTTTATGATTCCGGCGATGTTACTTATTATTATCAGTTTATTAATCACGGAACCGAAGATTAGAGGTGAAGAAAGTGTCTGATACACAACAATGGCTGACGGTTTTATTTATCGGAGTCGCGACCATTCTGACCCGGTTTATCATTTTTTGGATCTTTCCTCCAACTAAGCGACCTCCTGCTTTTATTGAATACTTAGGAAAGGTGCTTCCGGCAGCTGCGATTGCTCTTATATTAGTTTATTCTTTGAAAGATATCGATTTAACAGGTTTTCCCTTTGCTTTGCCAGAAGCGATCAGTATTCTAGCGATTGTTCTCATTCAAAAGTGGCGTCGTAATACTTTGCTGAGTGTTATGAGTGGAACCATTACTTATATGTTTTTAATTCAAGCAGTGTTTTAAATCATTATTTTCTTCTATAAATGACAGATACAGTTCAGTGAATTAGTGTTAAAATAGAAAAGAAAATAGGACAGGAATTTATTAGAAATAGGAGAATTTATAACATGAGCGAACAAGTTTTAGTGATCAATGACTTACCAGGAGTAGCCAAAGTTGCTGGGATGTCTAATTTGCCAATATTAGAAGCTGCTCAGTATGAAGTCGCTTTGCTGCCAACGTTAATTTTATCCACCCATACTTTAGGTTACCCAGGTTTAGTGAAGCATTATTTAAATGAAGCTTTCGATGAAATTCTCGATCATTGGTATGATATGGATATTCAATTTAAAGGAGCTTTAACAGGTTATTTTGCAGATAGTGAACAAATAACAACAACCATTGATTATTTAGACCGTATTGATTATTCAATGCCGGTTGTTATCGATCCGATCATGGCTGATTTTGGTCAGCTTTATGCTGGTTTTAGTGAGGATTTTCCTGGAAAATTTCGTAAGCTCGTTAAATATGCGGATGTAATTGTTCCTAATTTAACGGAAGCTTGCCTCATTACGGATTATCCTTATTCGGAAGATTTAGGACCGGCTGATTATCCAGAAATTGCTCAAAGACTGTGTGATTTGGGCGCGAAAAACGTTGTGTTAACGAGTGTTTCCCAAGATGAAAGTAAACGTGATGAAGAGACTGGCTATTATATTTATTCTGCAAATAGTGAGCCTTATTATCATATGCACACAAAAGAAGAGACTTGGTTTAAAGGGGTCGGAGATATATCGGTGAGCTTCATTACAGCTTACTACTTATTAGGAGATTCAGTAAAAGAAGCGGTTATCAAAAGTTCTGATTATATAGAAAAAGCAATTCAACATAGCTTAGGCGTGGAGCGTGATCCGAAGCTCGGTATTTATTTCGAACCTATTCTTCCAGAATTTTCTAGAGAAATTGATGAAATGCGCAGAGAATAAAATAAAAGGAAAGCATGAGACTGAATAAGATCAGCCTCATGCTTTTTTTGATGTTCAATTAAATTTTATATGGCTCAGAAGCAAAGACTCTGATCAAACTCAAAATGTTTCGGTCAGAATAGATTACAGCGAAATAAAGCGAGAATACTTCGCTCAAATTGAATTACAGCGAAACAAATTGAGAATACTTCGCTCAAAATGAATTACAGCGAAATAAACCCGGAATACTTCGCTCAAAACGAATTACAGCGAAATAAACCGAGAATACTTCGCTCAAAATGAATTACAGCGAAATAAATCGAGAATACTTCGCTCAAAATGAATTACGGCGAAACAAACCAAAATTACGTTCTAAAGCGAATTAAAATTGTTCACTTACTGGTGCTCGAGGACAATTTTTCCAATCGTGTGTTCTTTTTGTAATAACGCGTAAGCTTCTGTAAGTGTCTCTTCATTCATTTTTGAAAAATATTCTGATTTTGTAGAGACAATATTCCCAGCTTCGACTTGTTCTTTTAATTCCATTAAATATTCGTGTTGTTTTACCCAGTCTTCTGTTTGATAAAGCGAACGCGTGTACATCAGTTCATAGCTGAGGGTAATACTTTTACTGAACAGTTTATTGGGTAAACGATTTTCAAAAGGCAATAAGGTAGCAATCCGTCCTTGCGGCTTTACAACATTTGTTGCTTCTTTAATATTTTCATCGGCTTTTACGGCTAAGAAAACGGCGTCCACTGAGTCGTAACCCTGTTCTTGCAACTGCTCTTCGAACGGTTGACTGTGGTCAATGATTGTTTTAACGCCTAGACCGCTTAAATATTCTCGGCTTTCATTACGAGAAGCAGTGCCGATCACATCAAAGCCCTTATTGAGTGCAATTTGAGAAGCGATCGAACCAACCCCACCAGAGGCACCAACGATTAAGAGCGAAATATCTTCAGGTTCCTTTTCCCAATTAAAAAGCTGCAAACGATCATGAAAAACTTCGTAAGAAGTTAAAGCAGTTAACGGAAGCGCAGCAGCTTCAGAAAAAGATAAATTATGAGGTTTCAAGCCGACCATCCGCTCATCAATGATGTGATAATCGGCTTCGGTCCCTGCGACAGTGGGTGAGCCGGGATAATATACTTCATCACCGACTTCAAATAATTCAATGTCCGCACCTGTTTCCACTACTACACCAGCCGCGTCTCTTCCAAGCACTGTAAAAGAATCATCATCCGCTGTCTTACCTGCACGAGTAGCTAAATCTGTTGGATTGAGTGCGACTGCTTTAATCTCCACAAGTAATTCGCGTCCTTTAGGTTTTGGAACCTCAACTTCTTTTTTCTCAAAAGTTGGTAAGTTTTCGTCGTGTTTCGGATCTACAAAACCGTAAGCATACATTGTTTTCGCCATGGTTGAATCCCAGCCTTTCTTATATTTACCCTCAGTTTAAAAGGATTTCAGAGAGAGCGCAAATCATAACCTTACAGTTTTTCATTTGGTTACTCAAAAAAACATGAAAATTCGGGCGATGCGTTCATGATTGTTTATACGGCTTTCATAATAAATGATCGCTCTGAAGGAGCATAAAAGGAAAGGAGAAATATGGCGAAAAATTAAACTGAAAAAATATACCCTTAAAGAAATTCTTGACCTATAGAGTAATAACCTTTAAAAGCCATTACTCTGTTTTTATTGACCACTATGGTCAGTAATGTTAAAGTATATTTATAGACCACTGTGGTCAGTTTATATTATGAGGAAAAGAAGTGAAGTTTTGGAAAAATCATTTGAGAAATTAGCCGCTGAAAAGAAAGAAAAAATACTAAATGCAGCGTATGAAGAGTTTACGGAAAAGGGCTACGAAGACGCATCCACCAACAAGATTGTAGAGAATGCAGGAATTGGAAAGGGTACTTTGTTTTATTATTTTCGTAATAAACAAGATCTTTTTGAGTATTTAATCGATGAATCAATCGAAATTACATTTAAAGAATATCTTAATAAAATTGACTATAGTGAAACAGATATTTTTAAACGTTTAATTCAAGTCGGTAAATTAAAAAAGGAGATCTACAAACAGTTTGATATCCCAGTAACTTTTTTTATTAATATTTTGTTGAATATAGAAAAATATGATTTTCTAACTAAAGATTTAAGAGAAATACGAACAAAAGCGGAAACACAAGTCGAGGATATTTTAAAAAGAAATATTGATTATTCAAAGTTTAAAGAGGAAACACCGGCTCCAAAAGCTGTGCAGTTGATTTACTGGGCAATTGAAGGCTATCGTTTGGATTTAGAACAGCGTGTACAGAAAAAAACAAGTAATCATTTTTCAAAACAAGAAATTGAAGCGTATTATGCAGATTTTTATGAGTATATGCATATTCTACAAACGGCCTTTTATAAAAAGAAATATATATCTTTATTATCGGAGGGAAATAATGACGAAAGTACTTGAAATAAATGATGTGACGAAAAAATTTGGTGATTTTAAAGCTTTAGACAAGGTCTCATTTTCTTTAAATAAAGGAGAGGTTCTGGGCTTTATTGGTCCAAATGGTGCTGGAAAATCAACGACGATCCGTATTTTGTTGGGATTATTGCAGGCAAATACAGGAACGGCTCAAATTTTTGGCGAAGATGTCTGGGGAGATGCCGTCTCGATTCACGAACGAGTAGCTTATGTCCCGGGTGATGTTAATTTGTGGCCGAATTTAACAGGTGGAGAAATTATTGATTTGTTTTTAAGTTTTAGAGGAGCAACTGTTGATGAAGCGCGAAAAGAAGAATTGATTCGTCGGTTTGACTTTGATCCAACGAAAAAAGCACGCGCGTATTCAAAAGGGAATCGACAGAAAGTTGCTTTAATTGCGGCTTTTGCGGCTGATGCCGACTTATATTTATTAGATGAGCCGACTTCTGGCCTGGATCCCTTGCAAGAACGCGTCTTTCAAGAATGTGTAGAGGAGGCCAAAGAACGAGGAGCGAGTATTCTTTTATCGAGTCATATTCTTTCGGAAGTTGAAAGGCTATGTGATCAAGTTGCGATTATTCGTCAAGGCGAAATTGTCGAATTCGGCTCCTTGGAAGAGATGCGTCATCTTACTCGAACACAAATTACGTTAAAAACTACCGAAAATCTTTCACAACTATCCGAGCAACCTTGGGCTCACGATGTTGCTTATACACAGGACGAGATCGTTTTTCAGTTGGATAGTGAGCATATGAATGACTTGTTGTCCTTTTTACAGCCTTATCATGTGATTAAATTTGAAAGTGCGCCGCCCAAATTAGAAGATCTCTTTATGCGTCATTACGAGGCGGAGGAGGGTGCAAGATGATGAAGGATCAATTCGCACAAACGAGTAGATTATTTTCTTTTTCACTGAAAAGAGATTGGCTAAAAATATTCGCTTGGCTGCTGGGCTTAGTGTCATTAGTGGCTATTGGGATCGTTGCTTACGTTGAATTATACAGTGATGCAGGTGAGCGTGAGATGATGGCCATGATTATGACAAATCCAGCGATGGAAGCTTTGCTAGGACCGATGATAGGCTTTGAAAATTATACAATTGGTGCCATGTATTCTCATACGATGACGATTATTGCTCTTTGCCTTTTCGCGATTATGTCTATTTTATCCGTCGTTTCCAATACGAAAGCGGAGGAAGAAGAAGGTATTTTAGAACTTTTACGTTCTTTTCCTATTGGCCGCCTTTCGCATACGACTGTAAGTCTTCTATTATTAATCTTAACGAATTTACTCATTGGTGGTGTATCGGCTGCTGTTCTTTACATTTTCGGAGATCAGAGTATCGGTCTAGAAGGAGCACTTCTTACCGGGGCTATTTATGGAATGATCGGAATATTTTTCGGTGCAGTCGCTTTATTGATGGGGCAATTTACGACCAGCAGTCGCCATACGATGATGGTTTCCTTTGGTTTATTAGGAGTTGCTTATATTTTAAGAACAATAGGAGATTCCGGCTATGAATGGTTGAGTTGGCTTTCACCTCTAGGACTTCTTTATCGGACCGAGCCTTTTGTAGAAAATAATTGGTGGCCTTTATTTTTATTAGGCTTTGTGACGGTTCTGGTGCTTATTTTTGCTTTCTTTCTCCAACAAAAACGAGATATGGGGGCTGGCTTGTTCCCTGAAAAAGCGGGGAAACGTCATGCTTCTTCTTTCTTAAAGACACCGACTGGATTAGCGTTGCATTTATTAAAAACAACGTTGATTGTATGGGCAGTCGCGATGCTATTGCTTGGTGTCACCTATGGTTCCGTTATTGGAGATGTAGAAGGCTTAATTGGCGATAATGAAGTGATTGAACAAATCATAGGGGCAACTGCAGGTATGAATATGGCGGAACAATTTTTAGGAATGATTATTGGTTTGCTGTCGATCTTTGCCACTATCCCTGTACTTCAAACCTTTTTAAGTTTGAAAGGTGAAGAGACAAAAGGTCGTACAGAAAAAACACTCACTGGCGTTTATTCTAGAACGAATATATTCTTTACGTTTCTAGGTCTAAGTTTATTAACCAGTCTTATCATGCAATGCGCTCAACTCTTGGCTATTGGCGGAGCCGCTTCTGCTATGGATTTTGATTTTTCGGTGCAAAATATTTTAAAAGCAGGAGCCGCTTACTTCCCAGCGATTTGGTTTAGTTTAGGGATCGTTATTTTGCTCTATGGCTGGTTACCAAAGTTAACAAGCGTTGCGTGGGGGTATTTAGGTTTTGCTTTTATTGTGTTATACTTTGCCGACTTCATCGATTTACCAACATGGGTGAAGAACTTATCTGTATTTCATCATACGCCTCAGCTTCCCCAAGATGATTTCAGCTGGCAAGTCGCCCTTATAACAACAGGGCTTGCGTTAGGATTAATGCTTTTAGGTTTGATTGGTTTCAAACGAAGAGATATTACAGACTAACTATAAACAATAGAGTATTTTTAGAAAATAGATAGGAAAATAAAATTGCAGAGCGTTTAGTGAAAGAACAAGGCAAATTTGCTTTGCAAATGGAACCATCTATAAAAAATGAGTGAGGTCTTTTGAACCCTTGCTCATTTTTTATTCTATTCAAAGGAATAATATTTTGTTTATGGTAAAATAGGCTATACATGTCCAGATAAGAGAGGAGGTCTCTAAGTGAAGAAAGAACTATTATATGTGGATGGCTATAATATGATTGGAGCCTGGCCCCATTTAGTCAAACTACAAAGACAAGATGATATGGCGGCTGCTCGAGATATTTTGTTGCATGAACTCAGTGAATATGCGAAGTATGAAGAGATAGAAATTCGAGTTGTTTTTGATGCGCAATTTGTTCCCGGCATCCAAAAACAATATGATCGGTACCATTTAACCGTTATTTTTACAAAAGAAGATGAAACAGCAGACAGTTATATAGAAAAAGCAGTCGGCCATGAAAATTTATTTACAACAAACGTCGTCGTTGCTACCTCTGATCTCGCTGAACAATGGTTAATTTTTCAAAGAGGCGCCTCTAGGAAATCGGCTCGAGATTTATATAAAGAGCTGAATCATACGAAAGATAAAATCCGCATCGATACTCAAGATTATAATTTTAAAAATATTAGAAGAAATACAGCACTCAGTGAAGAGCAAGAAGCTTTATTGCGAAAATATATGAGAGAACTGGAAGGCGGGTCTAAAAACCTTTAAAGAAAGTGAAGCTTTACACAAACTTTACACAATCTTTACAATAAAGCCCTCTAACTCCCGAAAAATTTCTATTATGATTAAACTAATGAGGTTAACCGCTTTCAAACTGATTTATATGGGAGGGAAACGAGGTAAATAAAATGAAAGATAAAGAACAAAATGACAATGAACTGGAAATTTTGGTCATGTTGCTTCAATGTATTGATTTTGATTTATTTGAACGGTTATTGGAACGATGCGAGCCAACGATCTCTATTCTCGTTAATAAGTATTTCATAGAAAATTATAGTCGCGATGATCTCATCCAAGAAGCTCGGAAAGTGTTAGTGATTGCAGTGGAAAAATATAATTATAGAAGGGGCGTCCGGTTTGCGAAATATTTTTATATGCAACTATCCAATCACTTCAAACATTTGTTGAGAAAACAAAAAGCACAAAAAAGAAAAGCAAACTCAAAAACATCCTCCTTAGACAATCTAGCAGAAAAAGCTGGGATCCATGTCAAAGGAACTTCCTCTATTATGTCTCACCCCGAAGATGCGATGCTTGCGAAAGAAGCTTTCGCTGGTTACTTAGTAGAATTATCTCCTTTTGAGAAAGATGTTTTTTTCCTTTTTCTTAGTGGTCAATCGCCAGAAAAAATTGCTGCAAAATCAGGCCTTAAATTTAATCAAGTACAGACAGCTATCTATCGATGCAGAATGAAATTAAGAGATGCACTGAACTAATACAATACATATAGAAATAGTTTGGCGGTTACCTTGTCCAAGCACCTAGCTTCCATAGTAGGTGCTTTTTATTATTCTTGGAAGCACCGGCAAGACAGAGAGGATGAAATACCTATACATTCTTTAGTAGAGGAGTTATTTTATTGTTGATAGGGAACATAAAAAGAAGGAACTTGATGTAAATGAAATACTTTTTAATTTTTTTAAGGAAACTGTTTTCAAATCTGCTAAAGCTTGCTATACTATGTGTACACTAATTAACTAGGGGTTGAGTGTTTTGGAAAACAAAAATAAAAAGAACATCACCCATTTAAATAAATATTCCGTTGATAAAACGCTGGATAATATTCGTAAAAACAAAAGAAAGAAATTTGTACGGATACGTACAGGAATTATTCTTGCGGTTGGGTTGGTTTTAATTGGAATTACAGGCTTTCCATTACTAAACAATAAAGAAAGTACAGAAGAATTTAATCAATTACAAGCCCAGGCGGCAAATAATTTAGAAGAGCTTGAAGAAGAAAGACAGGCGTTAGAATATCAAGTCGGTTTGCTAGAAGACGAAGAGTATGTGGCAAAATTAGCACGCCAGGAACTCAATCTTTCAAAATCTGACGAAGTTTTAATTAACCTCCCGGAAGAAGAAGAGGTTGATGCGGAAGAAACAAATACAGAAAAAGAAGAGAATGAAGCAGAATAAAATGGGGAAAACGAAAAATAATTTACATAAAACAACTGAACCATAACGAATAAACGTGTTGCTTATAAAAAATGAGAAGTAGCACGTTTTTTGTCTTGGAAATTCTTCATATTTTTTTCAAAAATTATTAATTTTTTAAACATATTATAAAATAACATGTTATAATAGTTTCAAACTCATAGGAGGAGAAATGATTTAATGTCACTTGAAGTTGGCAAAAAGGTAGAAGGTAAAATTACTGGTTTAGCAAAATTTGGTGCGTTTATTGATTTAGGAGATAACAAAACAGGACTTGTTCATATTAGTGAAGTTTCTGATAAATTCGTAGAAGACATTAACGACGAATTGAGTATCGGCCAAATGGTTACGGTTAAAGTTCTTTCAATTGGAGACGATGGAAAGATTGCACTTTCCATGCGCGATAAAGAACAAGAAGCGAAACAAAAAGAAGAGCAGAAAAAAGCTCCAAGCAAAAGACGCCCAAGTAATAACCGACCAAAACAAAAATCAAATAAAGATTTCGATTCTTTAATGGATGACTTCTTAAAAGATAGTGAGTCACGTTTATCTTCATTACGTAAAAACACTGAAAATAAACGCGGAGGCCGCGGTGGACGTCGCAGCTAAACACACGTTAAATAAATTCTACTTAAAAGGCAGGAGATCCCCTGCCTTCTTTTTTTAGTTATTTGCTAGAAGAGATAGAAACAAGATGACTGATAAATAGTTTTAAAACATGCACTTTTCTATTATACTGATGAGGTGGTGAATAGATGCAAATGATTCCAGACTTCAATAATATTCTTCAGAAAAATAATCTACTTAACCCGAAGCAACATGTTCTTTTGGCGGTATCCGGCGGAGTGGATTCCATTGTCCTTTTTCATTTAATGCAAAAAATCCCTAAAACAAAACGCCCAAAAGTGTCAATCGTACATATTAATCATCAACTTCGACCTGAAGCAAGGAAGGAAGCGACTTTTGTTGAACAATTAGCAGAAGAATATGATGTTCCCTTTTACTCTTATGTGTGGGAAAAAAGCAAACAGCCCACTAGCGGAGTCGAAGAAGCTGCGCGTGAGATGCGTTACGCCTTCTTTAAAGAAGTGATGGGAAGGACGGGTGCGAATATTTTAATGACTGCTCACCACCAAGATGACCAAGTAGAAACCATCTTGATGAAATTAACTCGCGGAAGCACCTTAGAGCAACTGACAGGTATTCAATTAGCGCAAACTTTTGCTGAAGGGTTGTTGATTCGACCTTTATTGCCTTTCTCTAAAACTGAAATTTATGCTTTTGCTCATCAACATCATTTAATGTATTTTGAAGATGAATCGAATCAAGGTTTAGCTTACAGTCGAAATCGCTTTAGAAATAAAATTATTCCTTTATTTAAAGAAGAGAATGCGAAATTCACAGAGCATGTTGAGCAGTTTGCGGAAGATTTACAGGATATTCTAGAAATTGCGGCTTCTCCTATTGAGGAAGCCTTCACAAAACTTGTCAAAAAAGAGCGAGGGCAGCTTTCATTTAAACATCAGGCTTTTTTTGAGCATAGCGAAGCGATGCAACGAGCCCTTTTACAGAAAGTGTTGGAGACCCTTTATGAGGAGTCAGAGATCTCTTATAAAACGAATTATATTGAAATTATCCGCGATTGGTTGTGGACAGGAGCAGTTAATACGCAACTGGATTTACTTGAGAACTTTGTTGTCAAAAAGTCTTATCATGAAGTTATATTTTCTAAAAAAGAAAGAGACCGTTCTTCGATGGCAACGGATCGTTATTTAATAGAAGAGTTGGATCAGTGGGTGCAGTTATCAGAAACAGAAGCAATTGGCTTATTCACATCAGAAAGTGAAAAGTCAGAAGAGAACGTAATCGATACTTTTGTCTTCTCCGAAAATAAAGTAGAATTTCCTCTAACCGTCCGTCATCGCCAACCTGGGGATCGAATGACTTACAGAGGACTATCAGGAACTAAAAAGATCAAAGACATTTTTATTGATGAAAAAGTTCCCTTAAATGAAAGAGATCAAGCGTGGTTAGTTGAAGATGCTAAAGGACGGATTCTTTGGTTAATTTCCTACCGGCAAATGCAGTTGTTAAGTGAACAAAAAACTGATAAACTAACCTATATCTTAAAGTATAAAAAATTAACGACCTAAAATAATTAAGAGGAGTACTCAAAATGGATATGGATCAAAATATTGAAAAGGTTTTGGTTTCTGAAGAAGAAATTAAAGAAAAAATTGCCGAACTCGGCAAAGTTTTAGCTGAAGAATATAAAGATAAAAATCCTATTATTGTAGGTGTTTTAAAAGGGGCTCTTCCTTTTATGGCCGATTTAATTAAAGCAACGCCTATATTATTAGAATATGATATGATGGACGTTTCAAGTTATGGAACTGGCTTTACCTCCTCGGGAGAAGTAAAGATTGTAAAAGATTTAGATATGTCCGTCGAAGGACGCCATGTGTTAATCGTTGAAGATATTATTGACACAGGCCGCACTTTAAGATATTTACAAAACATGTTTAAGAATCGCGAAGCTGCTTCAGTTAAGATTGTTACTTTACTAGATAAACCGTCTGGCAGAATAGATGATTTAAAAGTAGATTGGAAATGTTTTGAAGTTCCGGATGAATTTGTTGTAGGATATGGGTTGGACTATCGTGGAAACTATCGTAACTTACCTTACGTAGGCGTTTTAAAAGAAGAAGTTTATATTTAACGGCTCTGGCTTGTCTTTTTTCTAAAAAAAGTCAAATAATATTCATAGAGTTCGTTAGGTTAGTATGATAGTATATTTAGAGGGTTAATTTGTCTAATCCAATTTTAATCAAATAGAAACAGATAGTTTTAAATATTGCTTTTAAACAAATAATCGATTGCAATTAGTTACGGAGGATGAAATGAAGAGAAGAAATTTTTTAAATAGCAGTCTCTTCTATATAATTGTGTTTATTGGGCTAATTGGGTTAATCCAATTATTTACTAATAATTCAGGGCCAGAGAGTACAGAGTCTGTAAGTACCACTGAGTTCGTTCAATATTTAGAAGATGATCGTGTAGAACAGTATTCAATTCAACCTGTAGGTGGCGTTTATGAAATAAGCGGTACTTTTCGTGAAGGGCAAGAATTAGAAACGGGTTCAGATGATGAAAGCAACCTTCCAATTTTTGGAAGCCGACAAGAAGATTCATCAGAGAGTTTTACAACTTTAATGTTGATGAACGATTCTGTTGTTAATGATGTTTACGAATTAACAAAAACAAATGATATCCCCATGCATGCAGAAGAAGAACCTACCACGGGGATTTGGACCAGCTTATTAATTACTTTCCTACCGTTTATCATCATGGGTGGTTTTATTTATTACATGATGAGACAAGCGGGACAAGGAGGCGCTGGTGGTGGCGGTGGCCGCGGAGTGATGAACTTCGGGAAATCACAAGCGAAAGAAGCAGATGCTGAAACCAGTAATGTCCGCTTTGCCGATGTGGCCGGGGCAGATGAAGAAAAACAAGAACTAGTAGAAATTGTTGAATTCTTAAAAGATCCTAGAAGATTTAATCAACTGGGAGCGCGTATTCCAGCGGGTGTCCTTTTAGAAGGACCTCCAGGAACAGGGAAGACATTGCTTGCAAGAGCCGTTGCCGGTGAGTCTGGCGTACCGTTTTACAGTATTTCAGGATCAGAATTCGTTGAGATGTTTGTAGGTGTAGGTGCAAGCCGTGTTCGTGATTTATTCGAAAATGCGAAGAAAAACTCTCCATCGATCATCTTTATTGATGAGATCGATGCTGTCGGACGTCAACGTGGTGCCGGCATGGGTGGAGGACATGATGAACGTGAACAAACACTCAACCAGTTGCTAACTGAGATGGATGGTTTCGAAGGAAATGAAGGGGTCATTGTGATGGCCGCTACCAACCGTTCAGATGTTTTAGACCCAGCTTTATTACGTCCTGGGCGTTTTGACCGTCGTATTTTAGTGGGACGTCCAGACGTTAAAGGACGAGAAGCTATCCTGAAAGTTCATGCGAGAAACAAACCACTTTCAGATGAAGTGAACTTGAAGTTAATTGCTCGTCAGACACCAGGATTCTCAGGAGCAGATTTAGAAAACTTACTAAACGAAGCGGCATTAATCGCTGCTCGTCGAGACAGTACAATTATTGAACCAATCGATATGGATGAGGCACATGACCGTGTCATTGCCGGTCCAGCGAAGAAAGATCGTATTATGAATGAAACAGAACGTAAAATGGTGGCTTACCATGAGGCAGGACATACTATTGCGGGTCTCGTTTTAAGTGATGCAAGAATTGTTCATAAAGTAACGATTGTACCTCGTGGTCGTGCAGGTGGTTATGCGATTATGCTTCCAAAAGAAGACCGTTACCTCATGACCGAAAAAGACTTAACGGAACAAATTGTTGGTCTATTAGGTGGTCGTGCAGCGGAAGAGATCTTCTTCGGTACACAATCAAGTGGAGCTTCTAATGACTTCCAGCAAGCAACACAACTTGCTCGTTCAATGGTGACTGAGTATGGAATGAGTAATAAACTTGGTCCTGTTCAATACGAAGATGGCGGTCAAGGGCAAGTCTTCTTAGGGAGAGATTATGGTCAGTCGAAAGGATATTCTGAACGAGTAGCTTCTGAAATTGACGAAGAAGTTCTACGTATTATAAACGAAGGACACGAACAAGCGTCAGATATCATTAAAGAGCATGGGCCGCAATTAAAACTTATTGCCGAGCACTTACTCGAATATGAAACGCTGAATGAACTTGAAATTAAGAGCTTGTTTGAAGAGGGTGTTATGCCTTCACGCGATCCTGAGCGAACTGAATATCCTCGCGAAGAAGAGGAAGACGAAACAGCCGGAACTTCTTATGATGAGGTTAAAAAAGCTCACGAAGAACGTGTGAAAGCAATGGAAGAACAACACGAAGAACAAGTAACTGGACGTAAAACAATTGGCTTGTCAGATTCCGAAGATTCAGAAGAACCTGAAGATGAAACAAAAACGGAAAAAGAGCCAGAAGATGTTGACGTTGAGAAACTAAAAGAAGAACAAGAAGCTTCTGAGGCTGAAGATGCAGAAGAAGACGATGAACAAGATGAAACAAACGACGATGAGACAAATTAATGGCCGGTAAGTTGATAAAAAGTTAAAATTGTTTTAAAAAAGAGGATGCGTCTACGCGCGATCCTCTTTTTTTAACGGATAAAAGAATAAATAATGAAAGAGTGAATAATATGTCAGATTCCTTAATAAAAGCTCTAGCTTACAATAATGAAATACGAGTCTATGTAGTTGATGCGACAGAGATGGTCGAAGAAGCAAGAGAGCGTCATGATACTTGGAATACCGCTACAGCTGCTTTGGGTCGTGCGATGATTGGGACGACTTTACTTTCAGCCACTTTAAAGAATCAACAAGATAAATTAACCGTTCGAATTCAAGGAGACGGTCCACTAGGTTATATCATTGTCGATGGGAATATGTATGGTGAGATCAAGGGATATGTGCATAATCCAAAAGTTGCTTTAGAATTAAATGATCAAGGAAAATTGGATGTAAAAGGAGCGGTAGGGACTGAAGGAGGACTGACCGTTTCAAAAGACTTAGGATTAAAAAATCCCTTTGTGGGCCAAGTTCCTTTAGTAAGCGGAGAGCTTGCTGAAGATTTTACGTATTATATGGCCGTCTCTGAACAAACACCTTCTTCCTTTGGCTTATCTGTCATTGTAAACCCCGATGAAACTGTGCAGGTTGCTGGCGGTTTTATGATTCAAGTGCTCCCTGGTGCTAGTGAAGAAACTCTCGACCAATTGGAAGAGACCCTTAAAAATCTTCCTCAAGTTTCAGAAATGCTGGATCAAAATAGAGACTTGGAAAATTTATTAAGTCAGTTAGTGGGTCAAGAGAACTATAAAATACTAGAGGAAATGCCCGTCTCCTTTAAGTGTGATTGTTCAAAAGAACGTTTCGCGAGTGCGATTACGTCACTTGGTAAAAATGAAATCCAACAAATGATTGATGAAGACCAGGGCGCAGAGGCTGTCTGCCATTTTTGTGGAAATAAATATCAGTTTACAGCAGAAGAGCTTGAGGAATTAAAAGCAGAAGCTAAATAAAAATATAGGAGGGGGTTCATTGAACCTCCTCCTATTTTTAATGATATTTAATATTTAAAAGCTATTTTTAGTCATTTAACTAAAAATCATAATCGTCTTCTTCCATCGCTTCTGATTCACCCATTAAGTAGCTATTACCGACTTGTGAGAAGAAGTCATGATTGGAAGATTCAGTTGATATGCCGTTCATGACAATCGGATTTACATTCTCTGCGGTTCCTTCTTTATAAAAAGGCTCGAAACCTAAGTTTTGCAGCGCTTTGTTGGCATTGTACTGGATAAACGTTTTGACATCTTGGGTCCAACCAATTTGGGCATACACTTCTTCTGTAAATTTTTCTTCATTTTGCATCAAATCGAATAACAATTCATACATCCAATCTTTTAATTCATTTGCCTCGTCTTCGGGCAATTCATTGAATCCAAGTTGGAACTTATAGCCGAGATAAGTGCCGTGAACAGACTCATCTCGAATAATTAATTTAATAATTTCAGCAACATTTTCTAACTTGTTGTTTCCTAAATACCAAAGAGGGGCATAGAAACCGCTATAGAATAAGAAGGATTCCAAAAAGACACTGGCTATTTTTTTCTGCAGAGGTGTCCCGTTTTGGTAAACTTCGTTGATCCGTTTAGCTTTATACTGAATAGTTTCATTATTATTTCCCCATTCAAAAATTTTATCAATCTCATTGGAAGTATTTAAAGAAATAAATATGGTCGAATAAGATTTCGCATGGACCGATTCCATAAACAGAATATTGTTCAAGACCGCTTCTTCATGTTGAGTTCTTACGTCATTCCGCATCACATTTGCGCCTTCCTCTGATTGAAGCGTGTCGAGTAACGTTAAGCCAACAAAAGCTTTATTGACCACATCTTGTTCTTCTGGAGACAGCATGCGCCAATCGTTTCGGTCATTACTGACGGGAATACGCGTATCAAGCCAGAACTGACTAGTTAATTTTTCCCAAGTCGCTTTATCTAAGCCATCTTCAATTTGATTCCAATCAATTGATTTATAATAATCGACCGCATGATTTGTTTCGTCTCCCTGGATAATTTGATTAAAATATCTTTTTGTCATTTATTCATCTTTCTCCTTCGATCTCTTTTTAAATAACACAGCTTTCACATTCATTGACACCAATCTCTATCGAGTCATCACCTGTATGCGTACGCACATAATAAATGGATTTAATTCCTTTTGACCAAGCATAGTTCCTTAATTTATTTAAGTCTCTTGTGGTCATATTGGGTGATTTACCATTTTTCCATTCATATAAACCTTCAGGAATAACAGAACGCATAAATAAAGTTAAACTCATTCCTTGGTCGATATGCTCTTGAGCCGTAGCATAAGTATCAATAACATCTCGCATATCGGTATCGTAAGCTGATTTATAATAATGAATCGTCTCATTATCTAAATGAGGAGCTGGATAGTAAATTGATCCAATATTCTCTTCTTGTCTATTTTCAATTAAGTTAATGACGGGGTGGAGTGAACTGGATGCTTCATTAATATAGGAGATACTGCCCGTAGGAGCGATTGCTAATAAATAAGCATTATATAAACCGTCCTTCATAATAGCCTCGTTTAACTCTTTCCAGTCATTAATGGTTGGCATGGTTACATTTTCGAAAATAGCTTGTACTTTTTCAGATTCAAATGAAAATTCCGGTTGATTAATATATTTTCGTTTTAAGTACGAACCGTCCGCGTAGGCTGATTTTTCAAATTCAAAGAACGTGGTCCCTTTTTCTTTCGCAATTTGATGACTAGCTTTTAAAGCATAGAAGCGGAGAGCTCGGAAGTAAGCGTCCGTAAATTCTAAAGCTTCTTTAGAACCATAATGAATATGATTCACAGCTAAAGCGGTGTGAAGACCCATTGCCCCTAACCCGATTGAGTTATAGGCTTTATTTCCTTTTTCAACGGTCGGTACAGCTTGAATATTCGTCATATCAGAGACCGCTGACAGCGCACGAATGGCTGTTTCAATCGATGCTTCGAAATCAGTGGATTGAAGCATTTCTGTGATATTCGTAGAACCTAAATTACAGCTGATATCATGACCCACTTCTTTAAAAGATAGATCTTCATTGAGCTCAGAAGGGGATTGCACTTGTAAAATTTCACTACATAAGTTACTCATGACAATCCGACCATAAATAGGGTTTTCGCGATTAGCAGTATCCACATTTACAATGTAAGGATAACCAGATTCTTGCTGTAATCTTGAAATCTCTTGTTCTAATTCCCGCGCATTGATTTGATATTTTTTAATGTCTTCATTTTGAACCATTTCATCATATTTTTCTGTCACGTCAATATAAGCAAAAGGCTCGCCGTAAATTCTTTCAACATCATAAGGACTAAATAAATACATCGGTTCATTTGTTTTTAGCAGTTCATAATACTTGTCCGGCACGACTAATCCTAAAGAGAGTGTTTTAACACGTACTTTTTCATCCGCATTTTCTTTTTTAGTGGATAAGAACTCGTAAATATCTGGATGAAACACGTTTAAATACACAGCGCCGGCGCCGTTTCGTTGGCCTAATTGGTTCGCATAACTAAAGCTATCTTCAAAAATTTTCATCACCGGCACAACACCTGAGCCTGCATTTGCGATTTTTTTAATCGGAGCACCTGCTTCGCGCAAGTTACTTAAATTAATCCCGACGCCTCCACCACGTTTGGACAATTGAAGCGCAGAGTTAATCGAACGTCCAATAGCTTCCATATTGTCTTGTACATCGAGTAAGAAACAACTAACGAGCTCTCCTCGAGCTTTTTTACCCGCATTTAAAAAGGTGGGGGTGGCGAGCTGTAGCCGTTGGTTTATATGTTCTTTCGCGATATTCCAAGCAAGCTTTTCATCTCCATCCGCTAAATATAGGGACACAAAGCCAATGCGGTCTTCATATCTCTCTAAAAATTTACGGCCATCATTTGTTTTTAGAGCATATTGGTTATAAAACTTATAAGCGCCCATGAAACTGTTGAAACGGAATTTTTGATCATATAAAAATTGGAACAACTCTTTTATAAATGAAAAATTATATTTTTGAATAAATGTTTCTTCTATATAATCATTTTCGATTAAGTAATCAATTTTTTCTTCTAATGTATAAAAGAAGACAGTATTCGGATTGATATTTTCTAAAAAGTACGCTCGTACAGCTTCTTTATCTTTATCTAGCTGAATCTCGTTATTTTCAGTCGGAATGTTTACCATGTTATTTAGCTTAAAATAGGTAATATCTTCTGGTTTTTCGACAGCTTTCTTAGTGATTGTGGTCAATTTGTAACAACTCCTCTTCCATTTTTTGAACATCTAAAGGGGACCCTTGAAATTCGAGTGTATGCAGAAGGGGTATATCATACTCTTCAGCGAGTGTTCTAGCTGTTATACAAAACAATTCTGCAAAGTTTCGATTACCACATCCAAATAAACCTTTACAATATGAAAGATTATCTGCGGTTTCCAAAAAATCAGCAGCAGTATCGATCACAATTGGATGGACATTTGTTTCATAAGAAGGCATGACTAATATAAAAGCTTCTGCCATTTCAAATTCAAAGTTATTTGGTGTAATTTCAATGTTCTCAATATTTTTAATTTTATCTACAAATTTTCTAGTTTGTCCGGTTTGAGAATAGTAGACTATTTTTGCCATGCGAGCACCAGATTTTCTAATTTTTCTGGGCGATAGCCGGTGAAAGTTTCATCTTCATCAATTTTTATAACAGGCAGAGAGCGATAACCTAAAAGAGTAACCTCCGCTAAATAGTCCTCATTTTTGTCGACTCTTTTTTCTATATAAGGGACATTTTCTGCTTCTAAGAATTTTTTAGTAAAGACGCATTCGGGACAACCGCTTTTTGAATAAACTGTAATGGTCATTTTCATTCCTCCAATTAATTTTTTAAGGTCTCTCAATCATAAAGGGGAGTAGTATATCGTTCTTTTAAATTTCCTCCTTTAAGCAACAAAAAAACCGTTCATTTTGGATGAACGGTTAGAAAACGACAGAAAGTCAGTATAAAGCAGTTCTATCGTTTCTTCTTTTTCATCCCCGAAAAATAGAAACTACAAGTACTGGCAGGTCTCCTGGCTTGTGCTTCGTCCTACTATAACCCTTCCCATATCGTTTTTTGACAGAAACCTTGATACAGTGGATTGTTAATTCGTCCACACATACAGTTGCGGGGGCAGCGTCAGCTTTTAACTGGCTTCCCTTTTAAGGCATCGAAATGCCACCATGTACTTGAGATACTATATTTTGTGTTATTTAATTGTTTTTTATAAAATTTATACTACATGTAGGAATTATAACATATTCTAAAGGGAGTTCAAGCAAGTATTTTTGTTTGCATATTCATTTTAATACCTAAAAATTGTATACCATAATTTGAAACTTGTTATTAAAAGCTTTCAGAGAATCGCAAAATATGATACTATGTTAGTTGATTGATTTTATGAAATAAATCCATTCGACCTGAATGAATCAATTAAGGAATGGAATAAATAAAAAAGCACTGGTACTATTATTGTAAGTATAAAAAGAAAGGAAGCCGACAAGTATGGTTAAAGATAATGAACATATTGAAGATCTAAACGATCAAATGATCGTTCGCCGTGAAAAAATGGCCGAACTTAGAGAAAAAGGCGTCGATCCTTTTGGAGATCGCTACGAGCAGAAAAATTTATCGGCGGATTTAATTGACGAATACGATGAATTTTCAAAAGAAGATTTACAAGAAAAAGAAATCCCAGCCCAAATCAGCGGTCGTTTAATGGCAAAACGTGGAAGCGGAAAAGCAAGTTTTGCTAACTTAAAAGATCGTAAAGGCTCGATTCAAATTTATGTTCGTTTAGATGCAGTAGGCGAGGAACAATATGAAATTTTCCAAGATGCCGATTTAGGGGACTTTATTGGTGTTGAAGGTGTGTTAATGAAAACAAACACGGGAGAATTGACTGTCCGCGCTGATGATGTAACGTTCCTCACAAAATCATTACGCCCATTACCCGATCAATATTATGGGCTAAGTGATGTTGAAACAAAATATCGTAAACGTTACTTAGACTTAATTACAAACGAAGAAAGTATGGAGCGGTTTGTAAAACGTAGTAAGATTCTTCAGGAAATTCGTAAATATCTTACGGATGAAGGTTATATTGAAGTTGAAACACCAACTTTACACAATATTCCTGGTGGGGCAGCGGCTCGCCCATTCGTTACACACCATAACGCTTTAGATATGGAGTTATATGTTCGAATTGCCTTAGAACTTCATTTGAAACGTTTAGTCATTGGTGGCATGGAAAAAGTGTTTGAAATCGGTCGTGTCTTCCGTAATGAAGGAATCGACACTACACATAACCCAGAGTTTACAATGCTTGAATTATATACGGCGTATCATGATTACTGGGATGTTATGGACCTTGTCGAAGACTTAGTTCAATATGTAGCTGAAGAAGTCAATGGTACAACAACCATTACTTATGGCGATGAAGAAATTGAATTGGGTGGCGAATGGGCACGACGTCATATGGTCGATTTAATTAAAGAAAAAACAGGTGTTGATTTCTGGGAGCAAATGTCTAATGAAGAAGCACGTGCACTCGCAGAAGAGCATAATGTAGCGATTGAAGAATATGCAACGGTTGGGCATGTTATTAATGAATTCTTTGAAGAATTTGTTGAAAGTTCATTAAGACAACCGACCTTTGTATATGGTCATCCTATTGAAATCTCACCGCTCGCTAAGAAAAACGAGGAAGATCCACGATTTACGGATCGTTTTGAATTCTTTATTGCCGGCCATGAATATGGAAATGCCTTTAGTGAGTTAAACGATCCTTTTGATCAGCGTGAACGTTTTGAATCTCAACAAGCGGAACGTGATCAAGGAAATGAAGAAGCGCACGGCATTGATGAAGAATTTGTGGAGGCATTAGAATATGGACTTCCACCAACAGGCGGGCTCGGAATTGGAATTGACCGTTTAGTCATGTTACTGACAAATACTCAATCTATTCGAGACGTCATCTTATTCCCAACTTTAAGAAATGTTTAAAAAATAAAAAACGAGAAGGCTGATGGCGCATTGATTGTGCCATCAGCCTTCTTCGTGTATTATAAACATAGTAGGTAAGAAAAAAATAATGTCTAATGCTAGGGTGGTTTTATGAAAGAAAGACAAACAAAGTGGATGAAGTTTTTAGGCGGTAATAATATAGTATTTACTTTTGTTCTCTTATTGTTAATTGGAGCAATTGTTCTATTATATTCCCAACTAGATTTTATCTTGCGGCCAATAGTCACTGTGCTCTCCACAGTGATCACGCCATTAGTCCTTTCGTTTATACTTTATTACTTCATAGATCCCGTTGTAGATTTTCTTGAAAGCAAAAAGATTAAAAGACTTTGGGCAATTATTGGAATCTATGTCTTCTTTGCTGGTTTACTCACGCTGTTAATTTTATGGTTAATCCCTACTTTACAACAGCAATTTATCGAACTGGTCCAATCAATTCCTACTTTATTTGAGAATCTCACAAATTTTATAAGAGAGATCTTTAATAACATTTCACAAAATGCCGATCAACAGAACGCTCTTAATGAAGCGTTAGGTTATTTCGATAATATTGAAACAAATTTTATGAATTATCTATCTGAAGGATTTTCTAGTGTTGGAAATATCATCTCAAGTGTTACCAATATATTTGTGATCCTATTAATGGTTCCGATTATTTTGTTTTTCTTATTAAAAGACGGTTCGCAATTTATGAAGGGCTTGATGGGTAAAATTCCACCAGGTGGTCGAAAAGATATTGCATCCATTTTAAGAGCCATTGACACACAAGTTGGAGGGTATATTAAAGGACAAATCATTATTGCAATCGTAAATGGTGTGCTCATGTTTGTTGGCTTTTCCATTATAGGATTAAATTATAATGGAGTTTTAGCAGTTGCTGGAGGAATCTTATCCTTTATTCCTTATCTAGGGCCAACCTTAACCTTTATCCCCGCAGCGGTCATTGCCCTGACGGATTCTTTTTGGATGGTCGGTCAACTGACTATCGTGTGGGCGATTATTCAATTTGTTGAAGGAAACTTAGTTGAACCGAACGTTTTAGGCCGTTCTTTAAACGTTCACCCTGTAACGATTATCTTTATTCTACTTATTATGGGTGAATTACTTGGTTTAGTGGGAATGATCCTAGGGGTTCCGATTTATGCGATTATTAAAGTATTTGTCACTTATGCTTTCCAAAAATTCAAAGCACGTTACAACAAATACTATGGAGCCGAAAAAGGAATGTACGAAGAGAAAACTCTTGATAACATTTATAAACTAGAAGAATAAAAGGACCATTCAAAAGTTATTTAATGAGGAATAGAGTCGAAATCTATTTTTCAATGAATAACTTTTTTAATTTTTTTAAAAGGAAGAACACTGTAGTAGAGCTCCGGAAATGACTTAAAGTGAAAATAAGAGTTTGCCTTTTTAAAATAATTGCAAAATATCCTTGACGAGCAGAAGTTAAATTGGTATCATATTACTTGTCGCTGTTTTGCAGCAGACATTTAATAACGAGTTGAAAAAGTTAAGAAAAAAGAAAAAACCTCTTGACATTTAAATCCATTCGTTATACAATATTAAAGCTCACATGAAGCCGATAAATTTTATGAGAAAGCTTCTGTGAAGAATAGATCTTTGAAAACTAAACAAAGTAATACAACCAAAATGTGCAGGGGTC
>CAUWGX010000014.1:0-44438 GCA_963558565.1 uncultured Atopostipes sp. | reverse complement strand
GTAAGAAACCATTGAAACATTGTATAGTATTTTACACAGGATTATGGACTTGACTGTGATATTCATAACAGAACTTAGTGGTGTTAGACTTTAAATATAATAATGGACTTTTATCCACTATACTAAATGACTAATTATTATACTGTAGATAAGAATTTTCTTTACCTTTTACTAGGTTTACTAAGGCTTCATTAATAGGTGTTGCTATACCATGTTTTTTTTGCTAAATCAACAACTCCTCCATTTATAGCTTCAATTTCAGTTTTTCTTTTATTAAGTACATCTACTAACATTGAAGTTTGATTTGGAGCAGTTGCTTTACATAGCGCAACAATACCTGATGAATCATTCCATGGAAGTTTAATGTTTTCTGCATCAGCGACTAATAAAGCTTCCTCAGCTACTCGGTCCTGTAACCATCTAGTTTCCTCATTCTCTATTAGTTGCCCATTTTTTAATCCAGTTAATGCTCCTAGAGGATTAAGTCCACAGTTACCTATAAGTTTTTCCCAAATAATGGACATGACATCCTCCAATACTTCTGCTGGTCCTAAATGATCACTAACAAATAACTCATTCACTTTTTTTATTCTATCAGTTTGCTGGCCATCAATTTCTCCAATATGAGTACCTCCATCACCAGTATGCACTATCACACCTGGTTCTTCAATCCATCCGGATGTACTTGTAGTACCTACAATAATATTACTTTCATCGATGTACTTAGAAATATTTTCAATATTTCCAATTCCGTTTTGTAAAGTCAATACTAATGTATCGCTAGTAAACATATTTTCATTTTCTTGAAGTGCTTCTTCAGTTACGTATGTCTTTACTAATACAATAACTAAGTCGTAATCAACATCGAATTCTTTTGAATCTGTACTAAAATGTAAATTCTCAGTGTAAACTTTTTCAGTACCATCTTTATGAAGTAACTTTATACCATTTTTCTTCATTTCTTCTATATGTTCTTCATAAACATCTACAAAATATATCTCATGTCCTTTTTCTCCCATAATTCCACCGTAAAGAGAGCCCATAGCACCTGCACCTAAAATACCAATTTTCATAATAAGCTGCCTTTCTTGTTTGAAGTTTAAAGTTCTATTAACTAATTTGTTTCAGTTCTAAATTTCATTAATAATGCATATGAAACAACTGCTGCAACGAATCCTGATATCCAAGATAATTGAGAAAATATTAATAATACTGGTATGAAATTACCAATTAATGCGACGACTGCACCTATTAATGTAGCCACAATAGCATTAACATTTATACCGCGATATTTATTTTTAGATTCTTTATCATTTAAGTCATATAGTAGCTGATCCAAATCAATTTCCTGCTTGTCAATAGCATAATAGTGATATAACATTACGCCTACAATGGGCCCTAAGGCTGCTCCAACAGCATTTAAAAAAACTATAAATACTATCAGGATTTTCCATTAACCTCCATGGTAAAATTACAGCACCTACTACCGCAGCAGCAATAACACCTCTTTGTTTATTAAACTTATCTGGAAATAATGCTGCTAATTGGAAACCAGCTGGATTCAAATTTGCAACTACGTTGGAGTTTATGGTGATTAATAATAGTACTAGTGTCGCAAAAAGGATTGCCGGTAAACTATCCCATCGATTAATTATTTCTAATACATCCCATTGTTCCATACTATAATAAATAGTTGCACCTATGAGGATAGCCATACTGGTTACAGCGAATACTAAATAACCAACGACAACTCCTATTATTTGCCCTTTCATTTGAACATTAGTAGATTCAGCGTTTTGAGTATTATCTGAAACACTGGAAACAGGTGCTGCCCAAAATCCGAGAACAGCATTGATCACTAGTAGATAACCCAGTATAGTCGGAGTAGAAGCACTACCTTCAGCAGCATAGTTTAGGATATTACCAATGCCCCCTCCTACTCTTAGGCCCCAAAAGGCCATAGCAATAAACAATACGTAAATAAGAACTGTAAGAATTGTATTAAATTTATTTAGAAAATCTGTTTCTCCCATTCCTAGAACCACATTTAGTAACCAAAAAAGCATAAACATAATTAGTCCTGGAATAGAAATTCCTAATATCATTGTGTCGCCACCAACTTCTAAAATTCCAGGCCAGATTTCTGCGACTAGTATCAACAGAGCTTGAGAACCTACATATGTTTGTAAGCCAAACCATCCGATAGCAGCTATTATACCGCGTAGAGTTCCTGGTAATTTAGCCCCTCTTTCACCGTACGCAGAACGTAAATGCATTGAAAATGGTAACCCATATTTAGATCCAAACTTCCCTTGATAAGCAAACAATACTCCGAGTACAATTGCACCTATTATTAAAGCTAACATAATATTTATAGGCGTTAATCCTAACACTAAGAAACCACCGACTGATGCATAATTAGGAATATTATGCAAATTTCCCATCCATAATGTAAAGTAATCCCTTACACTAGAATTTCTTTTTTCAGTAGTTTTAGGTAACAAAACTTCATTATACCCGCGTGCCCTATATTTATCCAAGTCTTCATCTGTGATATTTTCTTGGTGTCCATTAGTCTTAACTTCAACTAAATTTTCAACATTAATACTCATAGTGTACCCCCTTTAGTATAAAATTTTTACTCTTTATTCGAGTAGATAAATAAAGAGTAAAAATTTCTATTTATAATTAATCTCTTAATAAAGGATGTAATGTTGTTTTAATATCATTATGAACAATAATATTTCCACGTTTAATTACATATTGCAAATAAGGTTGATCATTAATTAAATTACTAATCTCATCACATTCGTAAATAACTAAATCTGCATTTGCTCCAGGCTTAATACCATATTCTTCGATTTCTAAAGATTTGGCAGCATTATAAGTACACATATCCAACACAGATTTTCTTTGTTCTGCACTTCCCATTTGTTGGGATACCTGTAATAAATAACCTACTGTAATTAAATCTGCATTACCGAATGGTGTAAAGGCATTTCTTATATTGTTCGAAGAGTAAGCAACATTCACACCTTCTTCTACCATTCTATTGACAGGCGCCATTCCACGAGGAATATTTTTTTTCTCAACACGACCATTCATAAACATATCTGTGGCAGGTAGAGGTACAATTGTAATTCCAGCTTTAGCAATCTTTTGGAAAATAGGAGTGGCTTTTTCTGGATCTAATGATCCTAGTGTGGTCACATGTCCTAATGAAACTCTACCTTGATAGCCTCTTTCGAGAGTCTTATCACAAATTAATTCTATAACATTGTTTAAAGGATCGTTTGGATCGGTTCCGAAATCAGCATGCATATCAATTGATACGTCATATTTTTCGGCTAAATCAAAAACAAATTCAAGTTGTTTTTTAGTACCGTCCATATCTTTCTCGCTATATGGACATGCACCAATCACATCTGCTCCCATTTTCAGGGAGTCTTCTAACATTTTGTCTACACCAGGTGATTGAATGATACCTTCTTGCGGAAAAGCAACTATTTGCATGTCTAAAACATCTTTATATTTCTCTTTTAAATCAACCATTACTTCGACACCAAGTGTTTTTTCAAACGGATCGACATCTGGTTGCGCTCTCATAATTGTAGTTCCATTTTTAATAGCTTCACGGATAACCTTCTCAGATCTTTCGTAAACATCTTCATATGTGTATTGCTGTTTTAGTTCCGCTGTGTTTTTCATAGCTTCATCTAAAGTTCCTGATACATTTGGCTTTCTTTCTTCTAAATATGCTTTATCAGGATGAATATGGCTCTCAATTAATGTAGGTAATACTACTTGACCTTTTATGTCAATTTCTTCACTATTGTTTTCATTAACAATTTCATTAGAGACTTCCGTGATTTTTCCATCAGTAATCTTTATATCCTGAGTTTTTTCTCCGTCTTTAATATGCGCATTACGTATTATTAATTTTCTCATACATATCCCCTTTATTAATTAAATTAATAGAACAACTTTTTAGTCAATTTTTACCCATTTTGCTTGAACACCTATTGTTTTACCTCTATCAACTTTGACTATATCACCATTGATACTACCTGCTTTATCACTTGCTAGAAAGGCAGAAACATATGCAACATTCTCTGTTGTACCGATTTTTCCATCAGGTATATTATTAACTTGACGAATAGCTTGAGGATGTCTTTGTTCAATAGCATAGTTGACCATTGGCGTATCTGTTAATCCTGGTGATATTGCTACTGCTCGGATTCCATCTTGAGCGTAGTCATAAGCTAACTGTTTTGTAATACCATTAATTGCACTTTTTGATGCCATGTATGCTGCATCACCAGCTCCTGCAAGAAAAGTACTAGCAGAGGAAATGTTAATAAATGTGCCGTTCTCTTGCTCAATCATATGAGGAAGCAGTTCATGAGCAATCAGATAGACTCCTTTCAGATTTACCCCCATCACTCTATCCCATTCTTCTTCTGTTATTTCACCTAAAGCTTTGAAGTCGACTAATACTGCAGCATTGTTAACACATACATCAACTCTACCAAATTTATCTAATGCTTTACTTACCATATTCTGAACTTCATCTTTTTTGGAAATATCTGCAACTACAGAAATAACACCATTACCTAAGTCTTCAATCATTTCTCGCGTTTCCTCTAACTCATCAGTCTTCACATCAACAATAATTAAAGAAGCCCCTTCTCTTGCATATTCAAGTGCTTGTGCTCTCCCTAATCCACCTGCTGCTCCTGTAATTAACGCTACTTTATTTTCTAATAACATTATTTTTTCCTCCTTATTTGCATATAGAATTTATGAGTGAACTTTTTTGATTCTCCCCTCTTTGTGTAGCTATTTATGACTTATTACTATCTATATAAAATTTTTAAAAAACTCGAGACCAATTCAAACATATAATAATATCAAGTAATATTAATTATCCAGCATTATATTCATCATATAATTTACTACCTAATTCTACTAAGGATCGATCTGATCCTTTTGGTCCAATTAGCGATATACCAAGTGGGACGCCTTCTTGTTTAGATAGAGGTAGAGTTATTTGCGGTGTTCCAGATAGTGGTGAAATACTGAGTAATTTTGAAGATTGATCTCTATAATAATTTATTTCTTCTTGACCAGCAGATCTTAACGGTGCAATGGATGATGCAGTTGGTAAGAGAACTAACGTATCATTCGAAACTAACTTCTCTACGTATTCTTCTATTTCTTTCTTTTCTACCATTGCTTGATCATATTGTTTAGTCGTTATCTCTGATGCTACTTTTAATCGATTCTTTGGCCCTGGCGAAAGTCTTGGACGATACTTATTTATGAAACCACCATAACTCTCCCACACTTCATAACCTTGAACCTTTTGGAAAGTTTCAACCCAATTTTCTAATCCTTCTGGAGCAATCGTCTCTTTGGATATATCTTCAAAACCTTTCTTGACAAATTTAATGGCATCGTCTAAATGCTCAAGAATATTACTATCTATTCCATCAAAACAGTCTTTTGCTAAAATAAGTTTCTTAAAATTAAAAGTTTCACTGTCTTCTTTTAATAAAACTTTAGCAACATCTTTAAATACTTTTGTTTCATTAGCTACAAATCCTAAAACATCCATACTCTCACAATAAGGCGCTTCTCCTGTTGTATCGATACGTTTGTAAGTTGGACGAAGGCCTAATAATCCGTTGTAGCTTGCAGGTACTCTAACCGAACCTAAGCAATCACTTCCTACAGAAAAATCCACAAGACCACCCGCGACTGACGCACAGGTACCGCTAGAAGAGCCACCCGTGTACCTTCTAATATCATGAGGATTTAAAGGGCTACCATAATTCCAATTTTCGCCACTAATGCTATAACAAAGCTCATCACAAACTGTTTTACCAACTAAATCAGCTCCATTATCAAGCAGTGCTTGGATTCCTTTAGCTGTATACTCATCCGGACTACTATAGCGCAACCAATCGGGATGACCGTTTCCCCATGTACTTCCTTTGATTTTAAAGACATCTTTTGCTGAAAAAACATAATTAGATAATATCCCTTCATTCTTTCCTGATATCGCAATATGATTATCTCTTACAAAAGCTTGCAAAGGATCATAAGGGGGATTCTTCGAAACCTTTAATTTTTTATTAATAAACATTGTTGATTCAGACATAGTGAACATACCTCCAACTTGCTCTACTTAGTTCATTACATTTTTATGTTTATACTTCTATTTCGAATCTATATATATTCTACAGTTATTGATTACGCTTTCATATCCACTTATTCTTAAATTATTAATTATTTTTATCCTTTTGGGAAAATTGTGTAATGAATTTATTTTTAGTAGTATACGTTATAAACATATTAGCGATACATATTTTTCAATAAAAGCTATCTTATTCAATATAGAAAGGAAGTAATTAGAATGTTGTTAAATGATGTTCTAGAGTTACCTGTTTTTAAAAATGCCACTTTAATTACGCCAAGAACCATAGAACAAAATTATAGAGTTGAGTCAGTAATGGTATTAGAAGGAACGGATATAGATTATTGGGGTAGAGATTATGAGCTTCTACTCACCTCATACTTTGCATTATTAGATTTAAATGATGAAGAAATTGAATCATTTTTTAGTCAATTAGCTGAATTCAAACTTGCTGGGTTAGTTGTAAAAGTTAGCAGATTAATTAATGAAATACCGGATATTATAATTAACCTATGTAGAAAATACGAAATCCCGTTAATTGAAATTCCTGAATGTACTAGATACAAGGATATTATGCTCGCAATTAATGAACCTCTATTGAATAAGCAAAATCATGTGTTGAAATCATATTATGACGCTAGTAAAATTTACAACAATCTACCTATTGCTGAAACAACCTTTGAAGACATTATTGAAAATCTTAGTCAATTAGTAAACAAACCTGTTAATTTTATACTTCCAGGAAAAAATATTGATATATTTATTGGCGATTCAATTAATTCAAACACATTATTAAAAGTTGGGGAAAATATATTAGATACTCAATTTACTCAAAATGTTTATACTATAGTGACATTATTTAATAAAAGGGATAATCAATACATTTATAGCATTAATTCAACAGTTCATAATAAAGTAGTTAGCAATTTTTCTATTAAGTTATTTTATCAATCAATTGATCAATCAGAGTATGAAGCTGATTTGATGGTTGTTGAAAACACTGTCCATCTTATAAGACAAAAGCTACAGATTAGTCACCTCTTAAAACAAGAGAAATTTATGTTCAAAAATAATTTATCATCCTCTATTTTACAGTCAACAACAAGACCTGGTTATGAGTACCAGATATTACTAGATGAGGCCAATATATCTTCTAACTCACATTTTAAATTAATTGGGTTTCCTAACGATAAAGGACGAACTAGAACTTCTACAAATCAAAAATTAAATTACTTAAGAACTTTAGGTATCCCAAATATATATTATGAACATAATGAATATTTCATAATTATTTTTAATATAAAATCGGAAGAGGAATCACTTATGAAGCGTTTTTTAAATACAAATCTTCCTAAAAATATAGATGATAACATGGTAATATCAAGTGAAGGTACTAAGAATGAAATTAATAATATGTTTATAGAATGTTTAGATTTACTAAACTTTAAAAACAAATTTGATATCCCTGGTATTGTGTCACTTGATGACTTAGGCATTTTTAGATATCTTACTGATATTGATATTAATAAATTGAAAGAAATGATTCCAACAAAATTGAAGGAAATACAAGAAGACGAGAAAGAACTTTTTAATACCTTAGTCGAATTATTTAATAACAATATGAATTACACCGATACGGCAGATGTTTTATATGTGCATCCTAAAACTGTGAGATATCGCATTGATAAATTAGAGAAACTATTAAAAGTTGATTTTAAAGATTCTAGGCAATTTACAAATTATTTTATGTATGTGTCAATTATAAATCTTATCGAAAGATAAAATAGTAGTTTTAAGAGCTATATTAGCCTAAATTATAATGAAAGTATTTAAACCAACTATTGAGTATTTGTTTCCACACTCAAAAATAACTTGTCATTATATTGAAAAGAATCAAAAAATCGTATTTTAGACGTGGGAGAGCTATATATAGATATTGAGTTATTCCATTTGTACCTATATATTTTAAACCTGTATGAAAAGAAATGATGCCAAGTGATGTTATGCCCGTTATCATTCAACTAAATTATCTTTGCATAATAACTAATTCAACTATATTAAATTTGTCAATAAAATAAGCATATAGAAAGTTGATTAAATGTATAACTATACTAAAAATACTGTCGATCTATCAATTATTCGAGGAAAAGGCATACAAGTCATCTTTTATCAACCCCAAAAATAAGGAATTGTATCTTTCTATGGCTATCTTCAATTGTATGATGCCTTATTTACCGTCTCGAACCGTCATTACTTACAATATCCCAAAGTCAACGATAAATTGGGGGCTACACAAATCCAGAAACAGCCTGTCTTTCAGTCAACCAATCAAAATCGTTACTTCCTTTATCCAGCCGCTAGACAAAAGGGGCGATTGGCTAGACGCTTTACTTGACTCACCAGAACAAAAAAAGAATTCTCTTTAACTTTAACAAAAGCTCAAGTTAAGAGGGCTCCCTCCTTTGTTTCTAGCCTCCTCTAAAAAGGGCCCAGATGTGCCTGCACGTCAATCAAAGTAAATGGCTAGTCTCCATCCCAAGATAACATTGCATTTGGTTGAAGTGGAGGAACATGATTTTGATCGGATACATATCGATATATTAGGGACAAAGCTCTATGAGAAAATAGCGGATTGGCCTCTACAATTAATTGGCAAATAATGATTAAAAAGAAGCCAAGGTTTAAGGTCTCAGACGAATGATAAAAACAGAAACGACTTTTTCCTATCATGGATTTAGTTGTTTCTGTTATTTTGTTGCTTTTATTTTTTCGTGTTTCTTCAAGTCATTGGCCATTAAAGTCTAGCCAATGTCTGATTTCATCTTCAGTTTCTATTCATTTTAACTATTGATGTTCTTTGTTATAATAAAGCGCCTATTATTGCGGAACAATAGCCCCATTGGGGGTGGATGTTGTGGAATCTAAATTCCCTGTCAGCTCATCGGCTAATAATAGTTTCCACTCATTAATCAATACGTGAGCAATAGCGACACGTTGTCTTTGTTCCTCGTGTTCGATAAACTTTTTTGACATGTTTTACACCTAATAACATTCAATTTCCTCTTTATAAGTTACTCATTAAACAACTGAATCATAAAGGTAGTGCCTTTTCCAAACTCTGAAGATACTTTCACTGGTTGTTTTAATCTTTTTGAAATCAACTGAACTAAATAGAGCCCAATACCACTTGATTTCGTCTCCAATTGTCCATTCATCCCTGCATAACCTTTGTCGAATATTTTAGGTAAATCTTCTTCACGAATACCGATCCCGTTATCTTTAATCGTTAACTGGTTCTTCCTTTCATCAAAAGAAATCCAAATATCTCCGGCTTTGGTGTATTTTAGTGCATTGCTCAAAAGCTGTTCGAGCATTAAACTAGTTAAATTGGGTTCCGTCAAAATGGTGTGCATTTCTTTCTCATAATGAAGGGTAATATTCGAAAAAATAAATTGGACACGATATTTTCGAAGCAAAGGACGGATCAATTCATCGACCGCCAGATAACGAAAATCCATATCATTCGCTGGATTGAGTACTTTTAAATAATTTAAAGCCATATTGGCATAGTTTTCGATTTTAAGCACTTCTTGTTGTAAGAGGGTTTTATTTTTAAAATGTTCCTCATCAAGTAATAAATAACTCGCTGTAATGGGGGTTTTAATCTGGTGAACCCACAATAAAAAATACTCCTCAATATCTTGACGCATCATGTAGTTATTATTCCGTTCATCATTTAATGCTTCTGTTAATTCTCTGACCTCTTCTTCCAGTTCTTTTCTTTTCTGAAAGCGAACGCCTTGATAGCCTAGGTAAATCAAAAGAATAAACAATACAATACCAGCTGTCACCCAATAAATATCCCAGCCCAACCGAAATAAACTGAAAACAATTGCGAAAACAAGCAGCGAACTAATGACTAAGCCGATTGGTCCCCGATTTTGTTTAAGATATTCTTTAAACATTCTATCCCACCTTATTAGTTAAACGATAACCAACCTTTTTCTTGGTTTCGATTAATTGCGCCAGTCCTAGTGTCTTCAATTTTTTACGTAAGCGAGAAATATTAACTGCTAATGTATTGTCATCAATAAACTGATCATTCTGCCAACAAGCATCCAATATTTCTTCTCGCGAGGAAAATTCTTCGCCATTTTTAAACAAGCAAGTCATAATTTGAAGTTCGGTAAAGGTTAATGAGAGGGTCTGATTTTTATAATTGATTTCTGCTTTTTCAATATTTAAATGGATATTGTAAAAGGTGTGTTCGTTATTTTGAGGAATTACAAAATCATAAGTGCGTCGTAATAAAGCTTGAACTTTGGCTACCGTTAATTGTAAATCGATAGGCTTAGGAATATAATCGTCGCCACCCATTTGCATCGCCATCATCTGATCCATTTTATCGGTTAGTGAGGAAATAAAGATCATTGGCACACTAGAATGCGAGCGAATTTGACTACACCAATAATAACCATTGTGGTAAGGGAGGTTAATATCAATTAATACTAAATGAGGTTTTAAGCTTTGGAAGACCTCCATCACTTGTGCAAAATCCTCCACTAAAGTCGCTTCGTATTCATGTTTTTCTAATTCCTTCTTTAAAGCCTTTGCAATGACTACATCATCTTCAACAATTAAAATTTTCATGTTATTTCTTCCTCTTAATGAATTATTTATTGTTTACTCTACCACATCAATAATTAAATAAAAATACCTCTAAAGTTGGGTTTTATCCAACCATAGAGGTTTTATAGATGTTCAAATTTTATATAAGTCCTAATACATATTGAACGCCTAAGGATACAACAATCACTAGGACTGAAATAATAAAGCTATGGAGCATGGGTTTGAGTCCGGATTGTTTCATTTTACCAAGGTCTGTTTTTAAGCCAATAGCTGCTAGAGCTACGACCATTAAGAATTTACTAATATCTTTTAAGAGTTGTGCACCTGCTGCTGGAATAAATCCTAAACTGTTGATTAAAGCAAGCGCTAAAAACCCTAAAATAAACCATGGAAAAACATCTTTAAGATTCATATTTACTCGACCATCTCGTGCAACGCCCGCTCGTTTACGATTGAGACGCATTTGAATCAACGTAAATACGATAACGATTGGAATGATCGATAAAGTTCGGGTAAGTTTCACCATCGTTGCAAAATCTCCAGCTGCCTCGCTGAAGGCATAGCCTGCGGCGACTACACTACTAGTATCATTCACAGCCGTCCCCGTCCAAAGACCATAAGACATATCCGACAGATGAAGACCTTGCCCCATTAACGGAAACAAGATAATCATAAACATATCAAAAATGAAAGTACTAGACATCGCGTAAGTAATTTGGTGATCTTCGGCATCAATAACAGGCGATACTGCAGCAATGGCAGAGCCACCACAAACCCCCGTCCCCGATGAGATTAAACTCGACAAGCGCCAATCAAGACCAAAAGCTTTACCTAATAAATAACCGCCTCCAAAAGCAGCAAGCAGCGTGAAGATCATAACGATTAACGAAATCTTACCTACTTCTAAAATCGTCGCAATATTTAAACTCGCACCTAATAAAATAATCGCAAATTTTAGTATCCGTTTTGACGCGAACTGAATCCCACTGCTTAATGGGGTATCTTCTACTGGATAAAAATAATTAATAAGTATTCCTAAAAAGATGGCAATAACAGATGCACCAATAAAAGATACTGGTAAAATATTTTCGATCATTTTCGCAATGCTTGCGATCAAAAATGCAAAGCCGATTCCCGGCAACCACTGCCATTTTGGTAATTGTTCTTTCTTTGTTTGATTCATTGTTAATTAATCCTCCCCTATCTTCTCCATTGTACTATGATACTCTGAGATAGCAAAAAAGATAGAGCCTTTTTTCTCTTTTATAGAATTTTTTTCTATTTATCTCATCCTCCTGTATAATGGAATTATCATATTGAAACAGGAGCTTTTAAATGAAGACAAAAGACATGACTTTGATCGCTATTATGATCGGGATTCTAATTATTTGTTCGCAACTTGCTCTCCCAATTGGTCCCGTGCCAATTACTTTACAGACTTTAGCGGTGTTCGTGATTGGTTACTTGCTAACGCCAAAGAATGCGGTGATGGCCACCCTTCTTTATTTAGTATTAGGGCTCATTGGTTTTCCTATTTTTTCAAACTTTACGGGTGGTTTACAAGCTTTTTTACTACCTTCTTTTGGTTTCGCGCTTGCTTTTATTCCCGCAACTTATCTACAAGCAAAATACTTAAACAAGCATTCGAGGTTTAACGTACGAAACTTAGCCATTGCTGGACTCATCAATACCGTCGTTACTTACGGTATTGGTCTGACTTATATGACTTTCATATTAAATATTTATTTAGAGAGTCAATTAAGTTTTATGGGGATTTTATTCGCAGGATTTATTCCTTTCATTCCAGGGGATATTATCAAGTTAACGCTCGCAATAACTTTAGCCAAACGACTCTACCCTATCCTTCATCGAAAGATATCGACCATTTGATTTTTTCATCTTCTATCCAATAAAAAAGCAGACAGAAATTAAAAGATCATTCCTGTCTGCTTTTTATGTTGATTTATTTTAATAAGTGATTATTTTTAGTTTTCAAAAACTTTCACTTGAACGTCTGTATCAATGTGGTCTTTTTCGTCAGCTTCTTGTTCAATTGAACCGAATGGCATTTGTGCAAGCATTTCGTAAGAAGCTGGTAAGTTGAACATTTCTTTTGTTGCTTTATCGAAACCATGTTCATAACCAACGTTGAAGTGTTGCAAGCTTCCGCCTAAGTCCATTTCACGTAGAGCTAACCAAACAGCGTATTGAACATTTGCATTGTTGTTTTGTTTGTATGCTTCTTGACGGACACCTTGTGCAGGCATTTTTTCTACTGCATCGAGGTCTTCAAAGAATAGAACCGTACCGATTCCTTCTTTAGCGCCCATCATAACACCAGACATCATGTCCCATACTTCCCCTTCAAGTACATCTTTTTGTACATCATAAATATGGTCCCAGAATTTAGTGTTTGCGTCATCAAATAATACAACAACACGTGAAGTTTGACTGTTAAATGCAGAAGGTACTTGTTGAACTACTTTACGGATTGTGTTTTCAATTTCTTCTTTTGAGTGTTCACTGTTTTTACCTACTGCGTAAATTGTACGACGATCTTCTAATAAATCTAAAAATGCTGACATGAAAAAATCTCCTTTAATAGTTTGTATTTATAAAAATTATCTCTAATTAGAGATTATATATACTTTTTAGTTCGAAGTCAAGACTTTTATCTCGAATTAGAAGTTTTTTATAAAACTCTTATTTAAACTGCCAGAGTTTCTTATAAAAAACATAGCAAACAGGTGAATAAAAGGCTTTTAGACATTGAATTATGATTTATGTTATAATTCGTAAGATTGATTTCATTACGAAATTTAATTAATTTTATGAAGGAAAGAGGTGATTATTCAGTGAGTACAGAACAACAATATGCCGTACTAGTGGATGCAGAGAATGTGTCTCCAAAGTATATAAATATTATTTTCGATGAAGCTTCAAATTACGGTATTACGACCTACCGTCGTATTTACGGTGATTGGACCAGTACACGAAATAACGGGTGGAAAGATGTTCTTTTAGCTAATTCCATTACACCCATCCAACAATACAGTTATACAGACGGAAAGAATTCTTCCGATAGTGCAATGATTATTGATGCAATGGATATTCTTTACGCAGGAAATGTGGATGGCTTTATTCTTGTTTCATCAGATAGTGATTTTACACGTTTAGCTTCACGTCTTCGAGAATCAGGAATGAATGTTATTGGAATGGGCGAAAGTAAAACCCCAGGAGCTTTTATTTCAGCTTGTAATAGTTTTAAATACTTAGATATTCTTTTTCAAAGTATTGAAGCAGAAGATGAGGAAGAAGAAATTGAGCCTGCAAATACGAAAGCAAAAGAACCTGACTTTAACATTAATCCCAAAGAAACGAAGAAAAATAATGGATCGAGCAGAAAACGATATAATTATTCGAAGAAAAATAAGAAAAATCAATCGAAGAAAACATCGAATACTGCTAAACCAGAACCGCAAACAAAACTGGCGACCATTCGTCGCGCGTTAAAAACCATTATTTTAGAAAATTCGGACGATGATAGTTGGATTTCGTTAGCGAATCTTGGGAACCATCTTTCGAAACGTTTTCCAGATTTCGACGTTCGAAATTACGGACATAAAAAATTACTCGATTTTGTACAATCTTTAGATGATTTTGAGATCGAACATCGCTCAATTTCAACAGATGGAAAAACAAAGCAACTCTTTGTTCGTACAAAATAATTTAAAAAACGGAGCAGCACTTAAAAAGTGTTGACTCCGTTTTATTTATTCTATTTAGAAAAACACGAGAAACTCAATCATGACTTCTTCATCATATACCTGTAGATACTTAACGACGAGCGTAGCAGTATAACTTTCGCTATCTTCTACAAAAAGCAGTTGTGCCAAAGGCAGTTCATCATCTTCTTCAAACATTTCTAAAATATAACTAAAATCGATGGTTTCCTCTTCTTTGGTCTCGTCATTTTGGATGGTAATCACGAAACCATCTTCTAAATCAAAAAGAATATTGTGCATTTGTTCATCGATCATGGCTACTTCTGTCGCCGTTCTATCATTATTATCTAACGTAAGCTCCAACATAAAATCATAATGAGTCACTGGCAAACTGAGGGTCTCTTGTTCCATTAAACGAACATTATATGAAACCGTATCGTCAGAAGGAAAGAAATACTCATAGGGAGAATCGGGTTCAAAACCGAATAATTTATCCACTCGATTATAATTCGCTTCATCCAACCAAGTTAATTGATTTAAAGCACTAATTCTTCTTAAATAGCGAATCGATTCCTGGATTTTTTCTTGATCATTTTTAGAAACTTCTGGATTTTGCGAAATTTCTTCGCCATTGACTAATAGATTATTTTCTTCTAAAAGTGTCTCTATCCGATCCACTTGACTACGGACAGAAAGACCCACAGCATCTATTGGTGGGACTAATGCAATGACTCCACCAATAAGCGCCACGATAGGAAGGAGTAATAAACGTGGTTCTTTCAATATATACCAAAGTGCACTAATAATCGTCCCTACCCCGAAGAATAAGATAAAATAACGGCCATGGGTGACTCCTACTGCTTGAATTTGCTTATAAGTAGCAATCATTTGAAAAACAATAACAAAAAGAAGTAAGAACGGAAAAATCTTTCGAAACCATTGAGCTAACTTATTTTCAAGCGGATCCGCTAAAATTAATAAAATCCAACCATTAATCGCATAAGTGAGTAGAAGGGGCTCTAATAAATTTTCCTCAAAAAAGGCATTGGATAAGTTGGTTAAAATATACATGACAAGTAAGATTGTATAAATCGCCATCACTGGGATTAAAATGTAAGTAATTAAATGATGTAGAAACTTAGGCATTTGTGTCGCTTCAGCTGCTGATTTAACCCCTGCTTCTTTTGGCGTTTCGACTTGATAATCAGGAATAAAAGTCAAAAAGATCGTCGGTAAAAATAAATTATAAACCAAGATCGTCACATAACTAAACCAGTTCACTTCAAGACTGAAAAATAACATTTCAAATAATAATAAAGTAGCAATAATACCAAAGTATAAGACAACAGCGAAAAATAAACTAGCAAACCAGCCTTTAAAAACAGCTAAGAAACTACTTGAGAATTTCATTTGACTCTTAAGGCTAGGAATCCAAATCAACAAAATGCTCGCTACAAAATAAACAATCATGCCGCGAATCCCTGGTATAGAATAAAAAGACCAAGCACCATCTATTGAAGATAAACTTCGGATGAAATAGTTATAATATAAAGCACTGAAAACGACAACGCCAACATATAAAAGCCAACGCCAATAACCTTTACCTTCATTTCTAAAAAAACGCTCATAGAGTAATTGACTCGCTATAGACAATAAAATGCCCGTCGTTAAAACAATCTCGATCGCTCCAAAAAAATTGCTTGTTTCAATCGTATATAATTCCCAAATGGTTAAAAAAAGGATAAACAACAAGGCTAAGGGAAAACGTAACACAATACTTTTAAACTGATTGATTAAACTTTCTGAACTCAATCGTTTCATCATTATAAATCAGTCCTCTCTTTTTAAATAAAAAACACATTAAAAATATAAAGCATCACTTTTTTCTTATCCTCCTTATCTCTAATAAATCAACAGCACTTATTATATATGCTTGTAGAATACCAAGAAATAAGAGACAGAGGAAATAATTCGTCCATTTACATTTATTTGTTGATAAAAAGAAAGAACTACTTACTGATTTTCGAATTCGTTTTCTTAAAACCCTTTCTTTATTTCTTCTGCATTATAAGCCAAAAAACTGTCTACTCTGGTCTTTAAGCAGTATACTAGAGAAAATATATTGTTGAAGAAAGGACAATGAGAAATGTTAAAGAAAATAAATAAAATTCCTGCGGGGTCATTTTTAGTCCCCATGATTTTGAGTATGATTATCCATACCTTTTGGCCGGACTTATTTAAAATCGGCGGGATTACAGAAGGGTTACTTTCTGGTGCTGGCACTTCTTATATTTCCGGAATGTTATCTTTTGCAATTGGAACAAGAATCGAGATTGACAAATTAAAAGAACTATTGAAGCACCAAGGGACATTACTTCTGGTTAAAGTTGTCGTTGCTACGGTATTATCTTTTGGTTTTTTATATTTATTTGGTGCTGAAGGAATCTGGGGAATTTCAGGTATTGCCTTTTTAACAGTCATGTTCAGTGTGAATCCGGCGGTTCAAGTTTCAGTACTTGAATCTTATGGTTATAAAAAAGATACTGCGATTGTTGGTTTTTCAACTGCGATCACTTTACCGATTATTCCTGTTCTTATTTATAGTATTTATGCTTCTGGCGGTGAAATTGGCGGAATCGATTGGATGCCTATTTTCTCTGCTCTATTCCCTTTACTACTTGGTTTTGCTCTAGGAAATATTGATCGGGATATTGAAGAATTATTTAGTCCTAGTGTAGGAGCTATCCTCCCTTTCCTTGGTTGGAACTTAGGACAATCCATGAACTTTATTAAAGCTCTTCAATCCGGTGTTTCAGGCTTACTATTAACACTAATTACAGTGGTTATTATGAGTGTCCTTTATTTTGTAGATACGAAAGCACTTGGCTATGAAGGAACTTCAGGATTGGTCATGATGGTAGTCGCAGGAGTTTCAACCATTGTTCCACCCACGATTGCAGAAAGTTTCCCTGAAGTCGCTGAATATGTGACGCAAGCCAATTCACAAATTTTACTGGCTTCAATTATTACTTCGATTGGTATCCCAATGATTATTGGACGTATAGCAAAACGTACAGATGAATAACAAAAAACCCTAGAGTTTCATTTTCATGATGAACTCTAGGATTTTTTTATCTTCAGATATTTTGCTGCTATGCTTGTTTCTTTTCTTCAATAAAATCTTTTATACGTTGAATACCTTCTGCAAAAGTGGCTTCATCCACCGCATAAGAAAAACGTAAACATTCAGGAACACCAAAACTAGAACCAACAACCGTCACGACATGAGCTTCTTCAATTAATGCCAAGTTAAAGTCATCCACTGAATCAAATCCCGTCATTTTCGCTGCTTCGCTCACGTCTGGGAATAAGTAAAAAGCGCCACGAGGTTTATCTGAAAGCTTAAATCCGGGCACGGACGTAATTAAGTCAAAGGCTTTGTTTAAGCGTTTTTCAAATGATTGACGCATCTTTTCCACTTCATCAGTCTCATCATTGTAAGCTGTCATCGCTGCATATTGACTAATCCCCGTTGGGTTTCCTGTCGATTGCGAAGCGTGCTTTGTTAGCGCGGCGATGACTTCTTGGTTGCCTAAAGCATACCCAATCCGCCAACCAGTCATCGCATAGGCTTTTGAAATACCATTGATAATTATTGTTTGTTCTTTAATCGCTGGTGACAGAGAAGCAAAAGAATTTGCTGATGTTCCGTTATAAACAAGACGCGAATAAATCTCATCGGCGATGATCACTACATCATTTTCAACTGCCCAGTTACCGATCGCTGTCATTTCTTCTTTTGTATACGTTGCACCGGTAGGATTTGAAGGTGAGTTAATCAATAAAGCCACTGTATTTTCCGTATAAGCTTCTTCTAAATCTTCCACAGAAATCTTATATAATTTATCCGGATTCCCATTCACATATACGGGTACCCCTTCAGCCATTTTAATTTGCTCTGAAAAGCTTACCCAGTATGGGACAGGCAAGATCACTTCATCGCCTGGATCCACCAATACTTGGAAAACATCAAAGAGTACATTTTTAGCGCCTGAACCTACAAACACTTCGTCAATATCATAACTTACATCGTCTAAACGTTGATGCGCATCGACAATCGCTTGCCTTAATTCAGGAAGACCGTTTGTTGGTGTGTAATGATTGCCTAAATGATTTAAAACGGCTTCTGAAGCAGCGTTTGTAATGTAATCGGGTGTATTAAAATCTGATTCTCCAATCGTCAATGAGATAACATCTGCTCCTTGCGCTTTTAAATCGCGCGCCTTTTGCGAGGCAGCTAGTGTCGCTGATTGTTCAACCTGCTGAATCCTTTTTGATAATTTCATCCAATCACTCCATAACTTTTTTATGAGATTCATTCTTTATAGTGCCTTAACCTTCATTATAACATTTTAAATAACTAAACACTCTGCCCTACTTAAGGAACAAAAAGAATTCCTTCATTAGTAGGTCGCTTCTTTTTCATATAAAAGACTACCCTTTTCATCCTGAACTTTTACATAATAATGGCGTACTTTACTTTTCAGTTCTTTAAATTCTTCGTTCTCATCATTAAACAAGGCTTGCAGTTGATAAAAAACTTCTCCTAATAAATTAACACCACCGCCTGAACCCAATTCTAATCCTAAGCGATCTTTTTCTGAAAGCACCGAGTTCACTAAACGTTTATTTTCGTTACGTGCGGGTTCTATGATATAAATATAAGGTTGTTGGCTTTTGATAGCCACTGCTAATTCTTCTGTAGAAGAAACTTTTATTATTTGTTGTTCATTCTCTAAAGCTAATAATTCAAAGAGGACTTGGCTAGGTGCTTGATCAATTGCTCGACCAATGGTTTCAAGAACATCCTCCGGATAAAGAATCACCGCCATCTGTTCAAGTTGTGCGGGACTGTAATCCACTTGTCCGATGATATCCCCTAATTGTTTTCCATGTGCTATAAGATAATTTTTTAAGAGCATGTTCTCTCCTCCTTGTTCGTTTATTTATTTTATACTAAACACAATAAAAGCACAAAAATTTCGTTAATAAAAAATGGCTACCTCAAAGAGTAGCCATTTTCTTTTTTATCTTTCAGCAATGCGTCCCGCACGATAAGCTGCCAATAATTCTTTGAGTACTTTAATCTGTTCGCTTAATTTGCGACCGACATCCGTTTCAGCCACTTTTTTACGCTCTAGTTCACGATCGACCACTCTTCTTGTAGAAGCGATATCCGATTCATTTAAGATAGCATCTTCTCGCGAAGAAAAAGGTTGATGAGCAACGAGTTGTAACCCATACGAGTTATATAATAAGGTATACCCGCCTAAACCGGTGGTACTTTGGTAAGCTTTCGAATAACCCCCATCAATCACAATTAAGCGACCATTGGCTTTAATGGGATCCTCTCCCGTCTTTTCTTTCACGGGTGTATGTCCATTAATAATATGCCCTTTTTCTGGGTCGACTCCAAAATTTTCTAACAGTTGCATCACTGTTTCTTCGTTTTCACGGTACTCATAATATACGTTCTTATACTCTTCATGTGTCGCTTCATCTTCTATGTAATAACGTTCAAACGTTGTCATCTGGCGTTTCCCAAATAAGGGCGAAACAGGTCCACACCATAAGTACCAGATTAAATCTAGATTTTCTTCATTACCTTTCCTTTTACGATGGATAAATCCTTGGCGTATCGCTTCATCAAATTTATCGAGTAATTCTTTCCCCGCATACTCAGCCCCATCAAACTTCGCAGACATGAGCGAACCATCTTCATTTAAAGGGACACATCCATGGAATAATAAATTATCATTGTAAATTAAATACATACTCCCTTTATTGACGAGAAAACGAATATGTTCCTGCAATCGCTCAGAATGAGTAAAAGCATGAGCTAAACGTTCCATGACCGCTTCTTCTTCAGGCGTCAATTGATAAGGATTTTCAGGATCAATCGTTGGGAAATCACCATCTTCCAAGTCGTAGATCTTTCCATTTAACTCGATCGTATGATTTTCATAATCAATTTTGTCTAGAAGCAAACGATGATCCATTTCAAATTCAGGTCGTCGTTGAATAATTTCAGCTTCTAACTTGAATTGAATAATAGCCATTGCCTGCTGGATTTTAGCCATTTGATTGGCTTCATCATCAAAATACTCTGTCTTATTCGGATCATTTTTCGGCTCAAAACTCGCATTGATGATATTGGGATACGTCATATTCGCAAAAGTTAATAAGTGCCGTAAAGAAATACCATAAGCATCTTCAATGGTTTCTAGATTGTCATAGCGTGCACTAATCCGCAAAACATTGGCAATACATGCCTTCGATCCACTCGCTGCGCCCATCCACAAAATATCATGATTGCCCCATTGAATATCTAAAGAGTGATGGTCCATCAAACGTTCAATAATTCGATCCGGATAAGGACCTCTGTCGTAAATATCGCCTAAAACATGTAAGTGATCCACCACTAAGCGTTGGATCAAATAAGATATCGCGATAATAAAATCTTGTGCCCGCTGAAGCATAATAATACTTGAGATAATCTCATTGTAGTAAGCATCTTTATTTAAAAATTTATCATCTTTTGAAAGCAACTCTTCTATAATATAGGCGAATTCTTTTGGCAAAGATTTACGAACTTTCGACCGCGTATATTTTGAAGCCGCAAACACGCACAGTTCAATTAAACGAGAAAGTGTCACTCGATAAAAATCTTCAATCTCTTCTTCGGTGTCCAATTCTTTTAAAATTAAATTCACTTTATCTTTTGGATAATAAATAAGCGTAGCTAAAGTATCCATTTCTTTCGTACTTAAACGGCCATAAAAAATTTCTTTAATCTTTTCTTTCACGTTGCCAGAACCATTTCTTAAAACATGTTGAAAAGCTTCATATTCCCCATGAAGATCACTGACAAAGTGTTCGGTGCCCTTTGGTAAATTTAAAATTGCTTCCAGATTAATGATCTCTGTTGTCGTGGAGGCAATAGTTGGAAAACTTTTTGCTAACATTTTTAAATATTTATCTGTTCCCATTTTCATCCCTCTTTGCTGTCCTATTTCTGGTTCATTTGAATAAGATGTTTGAAACAAATTTTCTAACTTTATTTTAACATAGCTTTCCTTATTTTTCTCAGGCGTTTTCATATCATTATAAAAACCTCCCACTTTTTTAGCGTGGAGGCCTTTATGAAAAGATCATTTATATTATTTTGTAGCGCCTTCTGTAACCCCTTCAATAATATATTTTTGTAAGAAAATATATAAAATAATGACCGGAATCATGGCTAAGAGCAAACCAGCTAAAGCTAATTCCCACTGAATCGTATATTCACCAAAGAAATAGTACATCTGGAGTGGTAAAGTGTACATGCCCTCTTGGTTAATCACCAGAGATGGTAAGAGGTAATCGTTCCATACACGAATAGCCGTTAAAATAATAACAGTAACGGTCGTTGGTTTTAGAATAGGAAAGATAATTTTCCAAAAGATTTGGAAAAAATTTCCACCATCCATATAAGCGGCCTCATCTAAAGAAATTGGGACTGTACGCAGCGCTCCATAAAATAAAAAGATAGACATACAAGATTGGAAACCGAGATTCATAAAAATTAAGCCTGTTCGATTGAGTAAATGAATTCGGCCAAATAAGGAGACTAAAGGAATCATCACTGATTGAAAAGGCACCAACATTAACACCGCACATAAATAATAAATGATTGTACTGATTTTTGAATCCATTCTTGAGAGTGCATAAGCCGCCATCGAAGAAAAGACAACAATCAATAGCACACTCACCGCTGTAATTCCTACTGAATTTAAAAAGGCTTGGGTGAAATTCATACTCTCATAAGCTTCCGGGAAATTTTCTAGAGTCAATTCTTGAGGAAAGAACAATGGATTCGTAAAAATCTCGGAACGACTTTTTAGAGCACCAAATAATACAATCACAAAAGGATAAAGCCATACAAGCGATAAGACAATTCCTAAAATAATCACTAAAGTCTTATAGGTTTTATGATGACTCATGTCAGATCCACCTCTTTTCGTCGAGTAAAGTAAACTTGCGTAATGGAAATAAGGACTACAATGACTAAAAAGATCACGCCTTTAGCTTGCGCATAACCTTGTTGATATTGTAAAAAAGCCGTATTATAAATATTCATAGCGACCATTTCTGATGAACGGAAAGGCCCACCACTGGTTAAAGCTAAGTTCAAATCATAAACTTTAAAAGCATTCGCTAACGTCAGAAACAAGCTAATTGTAAAGGCCGGAGCTAATAAAGGCAACTTGACATGGCGAAATATTTTCCAAGTATTGGCGCCATCTAACTGAGCCGATTCAATAAGTTCTTGCGGGATTTTACTTAAAAAAGCAATATAGACGAGCATAATATAACCACTCATTTGCCAGACAAAAACAATCACCAGCGCCCAGAAAGCAGTATTCGGATTTGATAACCAACCACTAAATAAATCAATCCCGGTTAACGTTCCGATTCGCTCAAACGCCTGAATAAAAATAAATTGCCAAACAAAACCTAAGATTAAGCCACCAATCAAATTGGGTGTAAAAAATGTCGTTCTAAAAAAGTTTCTGATACGTCCAACTTTTTGGGTGACGAGTAAGGCAAAACCTAAACCGATTACATTAACGAGGATGACCGCTACTAAAGAAAAACGGATCGTTAGCCACAAACTCGTCATAAATTGCGTGTCGGAGAACAAACGTATGTAATTTTCAAAACCAATAAAATCCATATTAAAGCCATCTGAATTGGTAAACGATGTATAAATTCCATAAACTAAAGGAATTAAAATGACAGTTACAATCGCCAGTAAAGATGGAAATAAAAATAAACCATAACTAAGTTTTCCGTGTCGATTCTTCAATTTGACCCCTCCTGGATTTTTTATTTAATAAGCACGCATTTCTTCAAAGCCTTCAGCCGTATTGTTTAAAAATTCTTCCCATGTACTATAGCCATCTAAATAGCGTTGGTATTCCGGGAATAAAACAAGTTGAAACCAGCCATCGGGATATTGATTATGCGTCATCGCACTATTGTTTTCATCTAACATCTCTTGGTAAATTTCTTGAGAAACAGGATCTGTAATATTTTCAACAGCATACCCTTCTTGTGGTGGAATAAACTGCATCTCTTCGACAATGACTCGTTGTCCTTCATCAGATAAATACATCCAATCTAAGAAATCGCGAGCAGCTTCAATCACTGGTGCTTCTAAATCACTGTTCACTCCGATATACCAAGGAGCTCCAGCTACAATTCTCGCTTCTTCGTCATTTTCACCAAAGACAGGTAAAATACCTAACTTATTCTCAACAAAATCTGGATCAATCCCATTCAATGTTGGCACAATCCAATTCCCTTGATGAATCATCGCGACCTCATCATTCACAAATAATTCTTCCACTGCTCGACTATAACTAACTGAAAGCACCGGCTGCACGTTATATTCGTTAAATAAATCCGTATATTTTTTAAAGCGGTCGCCGTATTCCCAATTTAATTCCTTTGCTTCATAAGCATCCAATGTACTGCGATGATATTCAGGTGAGGTAAAATGAGCGGAGATTTGGTTAACACTTCCTTGATCAGCCCCACTAAATGCAAAAACTTCCTGAATCCCTAACGTTTCTTTTTGTTGGTCTAAGTCTTCAACAACAGCGACAAAGTCCTCATAAGTTTCAATCTCTTCCGGATCGATACCAGCCTGTTTAAAGATCTCTCGATTATAGATCCAACCAAAACCTTCAATATTAAGCGGGACCGCTAATAATTGGTCATCAATATAGCCACCTTCTAGCAAATCATCCATCATGGTTTCCGTGACTGCCAAATCGCTCACATTTTCTAATGTGTCACTGTACCGTTCAATTTCCGAAGTCCCTCCAAGCATCATCAGTGCCGGTGGATTCCCGGAGGTGAATTTTGCTTGCAAACCTGCAGCTCCTTCGCTATCTCCAACGGTCGTGATCGTCACGCGCACATTTTCATTTTGTTCACTATAAGTTTGCGCAAGTTCCTCTAATTGACGCGTAATTTCTGGTTTTTGGTTAAAAAATTCCACCTCTACTTCCTCACCATCTCCAGTCTCGTTTCCGGTATTTCCACAAGCAACGAGTACTATAAAAAGAATAGGAAGCACGAAAAGCATCCTACTTATTTTTCTTCTTTTATTCTCCAAGTCAGTAGACCTCCCTTAATTCGTTTTCAAAAAACAATATTTTATCTACTATTATGCAAAGTACTTCAAAGATAATTAAAGTATAACCTAGTAAAAAGTTTACTCGCAATCAAAATGGCTTACTATAAAATAAAGAACACTTTATAAAATGGCTGCCATGTAGCCATTTTAACTTAGAAGAACCGTCTACTCTAGCTCTTCCCGGCACTTCTTTTAATAAGAAAAAACTCTGCGATTTTTTAATCGACAGAGCTCATTTTTTTCAATAAACTATTTTTTTAAAAGAAAATTATAGCAGATGAAAGCTTTTTTATATTTTAAATCAATTTTAGTCGTTTTAATCCTTTATAAATTCCTGCTTCTTCGACATCCGCTGTGATATAGTCCGCTACTTCCTTCAATTCTTCACGACCATTCCCCATCGCAACGCCTGTTTCAGCAAATTCAAGCATCTCTAAATCATTCAAACTATCTCCAAAAGCGATACTATCTTTTAAAGGAAGACCGAAATAATTACTAATATACTTCATCCCCGCTGCTTTATGAGAGCCTTTCATGATCACCTCACTGACGAAAGGTGTCGCACGTGTAAAGTGCAATTCCGGAAATTTTTGTTGATAAAAAGCATCGTTTTCTTCTGCTGTATTGATAAAGGCCATCAGCACATCTTCCGTTTCATAACGCTCACGCTTCAAAGGTTTTTCCGTCATATGCTTAAACAATTCGAGCGTCACTTCTGTCGGCACTTTAGATAAATGAGTATAAACATAAGTTAAAAAATGGGGATCCATCATTTCACTCATAAAAGTATTGCCGATGACTTGATCTGTCGTCAATAAAAATGTACGATCGCCCTGTTCATAGCTCGTTTTGATTAATTGCTCCAAAGCTTCTGTCGGCAAAGCATTGGAGTAAATCGTGTTTCCTTCGGCCACAATATGCTGGCCATTTAATGAGATATAACTTTCAATCTTTAACTCCTCAGCTACAGGAGCAAGCATTGCTGGAGGTCGTCCTGTAGAGATCACCGGAATATGACCATTTTTTTGTAGTTCTTGAATCGCTTGTTTAGTCGAACGAGGCAGATGATTCTTTCCGGTCATAAGTGTACCATCTACATCAAAAAAGATTAGTTTACGCATTCATTCACCCTCTTTTTAAATTAATCAATCGTTTATTTCATTTATTTGCTTATTGAATAATTTAACATACTTTAATGAAATTTTTGTAAAGATGCTATGGAAATCGAAAGACTTCGAACTTTCGTCTATGATTCGTTCCTGCTTTTTGGCGAGATAAAAAAATATCTACGCACCCCCGAGAGGTTCGTAGATATTTTGGTTTATTCTTTGATTAAATCCCAGTGAGTGAACGACAAAGTTCCTTGTCCTTCAAACAGGATATCTTCTCTATTTTCTTTTGGATAAACTCTGGAAGTCATCACATAAGACCCATCATTTAAAAATATTTCAAGCGAAGATGTATCCGCAAAAATATGGATTAGCGTTAAATCTTCGATCGCAATTCCTCTTGTCGAACGCCCATAGCCCGAGAGGCCATGTTGCATACGGAAAACTTCGCCATCATAACTTAATTTCGTATCTTCTTTAAGCATGATTGAAAAAGGAGCCGTCATTTCACTCATATCAAGCAGCAGTTCAAAAGCTTCTTGATGATCTACAGGGAGCTTCGCTTCTCCGTCGAGGGTTAAAGTCTTTTGCGTTTCATTTTGACGTAACACTTGATATTCAGAAAGCGGCCGCTGTTTTAATTCATTATTTTCGACAGTGAGTTCTCTTGGCATCGTTAATGCATGTTGCCAACCTCTATGAACTGTAGGATTGGAATACTCAGGGGCTGTATCCCCGATCCCCATCCATGCCCATAAAATTCGACGACCATTTTCGTCTTCGAATGTTTGCGGCGCATAAAAATCAAAACCGTAATCTAGTTCTTGAAATTCATTTTCAGGAATAAATTGCCCCTTTTCATAATCCGCTTGCCCTAAATAATACCCTGATTGGTAAACATTTTGATACACAAAGGGTTGAGTGGCCTGAATCCCTTGAGGTGAAAAGATCAGCACATCTTTCTCAGACGTTTCAAAAAAGTCAGGACATTCCCACATATAACCCATTGTTTCGTCAGCGGCTTCCGCAAAAATCCCTTGATACGTCCACTCGTATAAATCTTTAGATGTATAAAGGAGAATTTTTCCACGATGATCTAAAGCGCGAGCACCAAGGATCATATAATAAGTCCCGTCTTTTTCAAAGACTTTCGGGTCTCGAATGTGATCCGTAAAACCTTCCGGGTACTCGCCATGGTGAATGACCACTTCACGCTCATCGATTGAAAACCCATCTTTACTTACCATATGCACCGTGTTTTGTTCACGGCCACTAAACGTATAATCATGTTCTCCTGGATTTTTGACATTTCCCGTATAAAAGAAGTGAATGTCATCATCTTTTACGATCGCACTTCCTGAGTAGGCACCATCTTTGTTATACACTTGATCGGGGGATAAGAAAATATCATGTTCTTCAAAATGAACTAAGTCGTTTGACGTTTTATGCCCCCAATGGACCAATCCCCCTTCAGGATTCACAGGTGCGTATTGATGATACAAATGGTAAGTTCCCTTAAACTGAACGACACCATTCGGATCATTTAACCAGCCTGTTTCTGGCATTTGATGATAAGTTAAACGCCATGGGTCTTGTGCCACTTTTTCTCTCAAAAGTGCTTGCTTTTCATTAAATTCTTCCCAATACTCTTGATTTAATTCGCTCATTTTATCTCCATTCTACCTTCTTTACTTTAATTTACATTCAACTCTGCTCTAACTTGTTTACTTTGTACTCGGACGACAATAAAGGACACAATAAATGCAACCGCAATGACGATCAAGTACTGTAAAATGTTGGCGAAGCTTTGGGTATATAATAAAATACCTGGGATAAAGGTAATGCCAAAGCCAGAGGCTTTAAGCCCAAAAATACTAACCATCAATCCGCCTGCAGCACCACCAATCATGCCTGAAACAAAAATTCGCATCGATTGTAAGTTAACCCCGAATAATAGAGGCTCTGTAATTCCAAATAAAGTAGACGCAGAGGCAGATAAAGCATTCGCCTTTTTCACTTGATTTTTCATTAATGTCGCGGCAGAAATAGCAGCGCCAAATTGCCCAGCCATAGAAGCTGTTCCTAAAGTATTCAATACATTTCCGCCCGTATCGCTGAGTAAACCTAATTCAATAATACTTAAAGAATGATGCAGTCCTGTAATTACAATAATCTGTTGAACGGCGGAGTAAATAATATAGCCAATCCCCCATGGTGCTTCCACTAACCAAACAATCCCGTTTAAAACACCAGTCTCTAACGTTTGTAAAATAGGACCTAATACTAAAAGAATTACCGCGATCGTCACTGATAAAGAGACAAAAGGTGTAACTACTAAATCCATCACTTGCGGGACAAACTTACGACACCATTTTTCAATTTTTGAAATTAAATAACCAGCTACAATTGCAGGAATAATGGAACCTTGGTAACCGACCACATCAATTCCCAGTAATGTGAGTGGTTGGGCATCACCTGCAGCCACTTCCCAAGCGTTTGGTAATTGTGGAGCGACCATCATCAGTCCCACAACAATTCCGATACTGGCATTCCCACCAAATTTTCTAGTCGCACTATAAGTAATCAATACCGGTAAGAAAGCAAAAGCTGTATCTGTCAACATTTCAAAAACAGCTAACCAGTTATCATCCATCTGTACGCCTAACTCTAAGAGAAGTCCTCGGATCCCCATTAATAAACCAGTGGTGACTAATGCTGGAATCAGCGGCACTAAAATATCCCCTAAAATACGAACAACTTTCTGAACCGGATTTAGATTTTGATAAGCTTCTTCATCAAAATCTTCTGTACCTTCAGAATCACCGGCTCCTCCCATTGCTTTTTGTAAGTCTTCATAGACACTATTTACCTTTCCAGTTCCAAATATAAATTGATGTTGGCCTGTATTAAAGAAATAGCCTTTAGACTCCGGTACCTCTTCCGCTTTTTCTTTATCTAATTTACTATCATCTTTCAAAATAATCCGCATACGCGTCGCACAATGTTCATAAGTTTTTATATTATCTTTTCCACCTACAGCTTCTAACAACTGCTTAACTGTTTCTTTATTATTACTCATGATCTCTTCCCTTCCTTTTGAGTATATTTAAACGTTTTTTAGAACCGGTTCCAACAATGATCAAAATCATTTTAGCAGGAACCGATTCCAATTTCAATATGAAAGGGCTTAAATTTTATTGTTTTTTATAAGCGCAGTTCTGGATCCGACAATGTTTCTTGTTAAGTTGGGCCTAAATAAAAATGGAGAACTAAACAGTCTCATAAAGCTCGTAAAGTGTGGAAGGTCATCCATTTCATTCTCTTTATTGTTTTATTTATCCTTATCTTCCGACCGTTCTAGTAGGAAATAAAATTCATCTCCTGATCTATGTTTTTTTTAGTATGAACCTTTTGAAAGCTGGTTTTCTCTGGAAAAAGAAAAGAAAAGAAAAAAGAAAGCCATTCTGATTAGCTTTCTTCCATTTGTTTTGTCGACTGTTTCATCGCCAGCTTGTTTGGTAATTCTTTAAGTAGCGGAACTGTTTCATGATTAATTAATTTTTGAATGGTTTCAACCGCCTCTTCCCCTAATTCTTGATAAGGGTAATCAACGGTTGTAATCGTCGGTGTGACAAAGCTAGTTGAATCATAACCACCAAAACCCGATAAAGAAAAATCTTCGGGGATCGAATAGCCTAATTCACTGGTTGCTTTTAAAAAGGCAACCGCAATATTATCCGTGGCACAGGCTATATAAGACGCTGTCATTTCCGGGAGTAAGGTCAAAGCTTTTTTGTAAGCAATATTTCTTGAAAACTCTGTTTCAATAACTTTCACCTGAATGTCTTCACGATCTTTTAAAATATCTAAAAAACCGTTTTTCCGCTCGACTCCCACCGCTTGATCATACTCGGGAACCCCAATATATAGAAACTCCTTATGTCCTAGTTCAAGCGCATATTCCGCAATCTTTTGTCCTGCTTCGTAATCTTGATGGATAATACTGTGTACAGACTCCACCTTCTGTCCGATCGATAAAAAAGGGATCTGTAATTTATTGATTAATTCTCTATGTGCAGACGTAATTTCTCGAGTCAACATAATAATCCCAGCTACTTTTTGTCTTTGTAGCGTCTGAATATTTTCCAATTCCCGCGCATTTTCCTGATTCGAATTTGTAATCACTAATTGATATCCTGCTTTTCGTGCGGTTGCATCAATGCCTTCTAATACTTCATTGGTAGAAGCTGAATTTAATCTTGGGATGATCACACCAATCATATTCGTCTTTTCAGCTTTTAAACTTTGCGCATACGTATTCGGTGTGTACCCTGTTTCTTTTATAATTTTCTCGATTTTTTCTCTTGTTTTTTGGCTGACCGAGCCATTATTTAAATAACGAGAAACCGTACTTTTCGCAACCCCCGCTTTTTTTGCGATATCATTTATCGTCACCATGACCGAGCCTACTTTCTAATACATACTTCATTCCTTATCCTTTAGTTTACTTAAGTCTCGCCTGATTTTCAAGACAGTTAAAATCAAAAAACATAGGATTATAAGTGTATTATACGTATTTGGATATCCATTTTGTAATATGTTAGGCTATTAAAGACAAGTATTCATATATTTGTCAAAATATATAAGAAAGAAGCGATAGGATAAATGAAATTACATAAGAGTTTATTGTTATTTGGAGCAAGTGCCTTAATGCTTGCCGCTTGTGGTACCAATGAAGAAAGTTCAGAGAATGAAAATACTGCAGAAGAAGCAGAAACAGAAGAGGTTGCAGACGATACTGTTAATGAAGCTGAGACAGAAGAAAATGACGAAACGGATACAGATACTCCAGAACAAGAAGCTGGGGACGTTATTGAAGCTGAAGGTGGGACTAGAACAGTTATAGCAACAAACTATAATATAGATGAAGAACAAGAAAATGGTCCCTTTACAATTACAGTTAAAAATGCACAATTATCACAATTTCAACCTAGTGAAGATATGGTAGACTTTTTTGGCGGTGAAGATTTAGGAATGGTAACTCTTCAATTAGAAGTCGTTAATAATTCTGAGGAAACAAATTTAATATATCCTGACCAAGGAACTGTTGTAACAGATACTGGACAACAAATTGATGCGGAATTATTTTTAAGTGATGATCTTGGCGGTGAATTCTATGGTGAGGTCACAAAAACGGGAGATGTCTTTTTCTTTTTTGATGGTCAAGCTGAGGAAGTATCAAATATAAGATATTTAATAAACTCAGGGACGGATGAAGATTTTGAATCCTTTGGAGAAGATATAGAATTTTCAATTGACTTTTAAATATATAAAATCCCCTATCAAAAAATAATTTTGGTAGGGAATTTTTTATTCAATAATATAATGATTCTTTAAAATTAAAATTGATTGTTTTGCCCGACTAAAATCCTTAAATCAATCGTCACGTGTTTTAATTTTTGAATTTCTGATCGTTCTTCTTCCGACGCGTTCCATGTCAATGGCGTCATTTGTAGAAGTTTCTCATTATCAACACCGGTTAAGGTATGTACTCGAAGAAAGCTTCCTTTTTCGATTAAATCAAAATTGCTTCCAAATTTTTCAATGGAGGCGATTGGGTGGTGTAGGACTTGTTCTGGTGGTAACACAATTTCTCGTAACTCTTTTAAATAATCTTTCCCCGGAATAATTTTGATCACCCATGCGTCAGGAGCGAGTACTCTTTTTAATTCGCGATAATTTGAAGGGGTTAAGATAGTAAGCGCCCCATTTAACGTATGGTCTTTTAGAGGAATGTTCGCTAAATCCCCTACGAACCATAAGGAACTCGTGTAATGTTTAGCAGCTGTTTGAATACCTTCTTTTGCGATATCGAGTCCTATTGCGTTTGTTTCTGCAAAGTTTTTCTGTAAAAGATCGAGATGTGTCCCCTCGCCTGTTCCTAAATCAATAATAAATTGCGACGGAGCTAGTAAATTATTTTCCTGCAAGAGAAGATAAAGTTGTTCATGAAGACCTTTATAAAAATTTCTTAAATTCATTAAATGATAACGGGCTTCAAAGAGCGTTTGGCTATAGTTTTCTTCTTGATGCTCGGGAAATAAATTAACATATCCTTGCTTCGCCAAATCAAAAGTGTGGTAATTTCTACAAACAAGCTGCTCTTCGATCACTTTCATATCACTTTGGCATAACGGACATTGTAATTTTTCTTCCCAAGTTCTTAGTTTTTCTTGTCCAAGTTCTTTTTTACTTTTCATTTAGTCACCTCTTCCCTCTTTAATCATATAGGTTCATTTTTCTTTAGCAAAGATTTTTTTGATAAACAGTCAGTAAGCGCCCCAAATGGTCATACATCTGATCGATCGCTTGATAATTTAATTTTTCATAAAAATTTTCAAGGGGTGTTACTAGGAAAACTTCGTTAAAACCAATCTTTTTTAATTCTTCTTCTGCACGGTGCATTAAATGTTGCGTCAGAAACTGTCCTCGATAGGCTGGAAAAACATAAACAACAGCGATATAAGGTGAATAAAGATCAGTGTCTACAATATCTTTTTTGACTATCGAACAAAAACCAAGGAGTTCTCCTTTATCTTCAAGGTAAATAACCCCTTCCCAATCCTGAAACTGGTCGGTGAACATTCTATCACTGAGATGCTTTGCACCTTTCCAATCGGCCGTTCCAACTTTTTTAGCTACTTCTTCCCACTGGTCAGCATACGGTTGAATAAAATGACTTCTCATAATCAGGCCTCCCTTAACTATTATAAAAGATTTCTGCTGAATATCCTAGACTCTTTCCATTTCAATTTTAAGAACACGCGGAGAAAAAATAAAAAAGCTTGTAACAGTACTTCTACTATACTCTTACAAGCTTTATTGAAATAGAGATCATACGGGTGTTATGCCTTTTTAGATTTATACTTTAAACTGACTGTTGTATAAATCAGCATAAGTGCCTTCAATTTCAAGGAGTTCCTCATGCGAGCCTTGTTCGACAATTTCTCCATCGACCATCACCAAAATCATGTCCGCGTCAACAATTGTTGATAACCGATGCGCAATCACGAAGTTAGTGCGTCCATCCATTAAATTAGCCATTCCTTTTTGAATAAGCTGTTCTGTTCTTGTATCAACGGAGGATGTCGCTTCATCTAATATTAAAATCTCCGGATCACTTACAAATGCCCGAGCAATCGTAATTAATTGTCGTTGTCCCTGACTAATATTTGTTCCTTCTTCGTTAATATCTGTGTCATAACCATTGGGCAGCGCTGAAATGAAATGGTGGGCTTGCGCTTGTTTAGCAGCCTCTACAATTTCTTCATCTGTCGCTTGTTCTTTTCCGTAACGAATATTATCTCGAATTGAACCTTGTATTAACCATGGATCTTGCAAGACAACGCCAAAGAATTTGCGTAAATTCTCTCGACTCATGGTTTGAATATCGACGCCATTTAAGCGGATTTCGCCGCTAGTCACGTCATAATAACGTAAAATTAAATTAATCAAGGTCGACTTCCCAGCACCCGTGTGACCAACAATAGCGATGGTGTCGTTGCGTTCAACCTTTAAATTCAAATCTTCAATGACAGGTTTACCTTCTTCATAAGCAAAACTGATATCATCAAACACGATCGTTTCGATCGGTGATTCAACGACATGCGATCGGTCTTCAACTTCTTCGGGTGCATCTAAAAATTCAAATACACGATTGGAAGAAGCAATAGTCTCTTGTAAAGTATTGGCCATTTCAGCAATCACTTCCAAAGGACGACGAATATTTTGCGCATATTGAATAAAGGCCAACACATCTCCGATTAAGACACGTTGCGCAATGACGAATAAAGAACCAGCAATTGCTAGTAACACATAGGCTAAGTTGCCAATAAAGGTCATAATTGGCAGTAAAACCCCTGACATAAAGCTTGCCCGCCAAGAAACTTCATATAAATCCGTATTAATTTCCCCGAACTCTTCATTCGATGTGTCAATATAGTTAAAGGCTTTGATTAAATCTGTCCCTGTAAAGTTTTCTTCCACATAACCAACCATTTTCCCTAAACGTCTTGATTTCTGTGCGAAATAAGAACGTGTATTGTTGGTAATAAAACGAACCGCTAAGAAGTTTAAGGGTACGGTAATTAAAAAGACCAGCGCTAATTCCCATGAAATGAAAAACATCATAGCGAATATTCCAACAACCATCAGCAAGCTGTTAAAGATTTGACTGACACTCACTTGGATATTATTTCCAATTTTTGCGATATCGTTTGTTGCACGACTAATTAAATCCCCTGTTGATTGTTGATCAAAATAAGACAGCGGAATTCTTCTAATCTTTTCTGAGACTTCTTCCCGCAGATCGCGAATTAAAGTTTGCGACAAGTACACAAGACTTCGTTCTTTAATAATATCCGACACCGCCAGAACGATATACATCAGAATCAAAATCCCAACAATCCGTATGAGATAATCCATATCTAATGCATTACCTTCTCCAAGCGCCACTTGTAAATGGTTTAAAATCGTCCCTAACATCACAGGCGTCAACACTTGAATAACGGTGACGATTAATGTAAAGAAGATTGAAATGAGTAAGACCATTTTATATTGTCCTAAGTATTTCAATAAACGAATAACCGTTGAAGTGTCTTGATTTCTATCCAATGTCTGTTTCCTCCTCTTCTGCCTGCGAAAACGCAATTTCTTGATAGAGCTCATTCGTAGCCATTAGATCATCATGACTTCCATAACCAGCAACTTTTCCTTCATCCAATAGCAGAATTTTATCTGCTTGGCGAATTGTTGCTACACGCTGGGCGACGACGATCGTGATGGCTTTTTCGAGTACATCTGTTAAATTTTGCCGAATTTCATAGTCTGTTCGGTAATCCAGCGCTGAAAAAGAATCATCAAAAACATAAACTGCCGCCTCACGAGCGAGTGCACGTGTTAACGCCAGACGTTGACGTTGCCCACCAGAAAAGTTTTGCCCTCCGCGAGCAATCTTATCTTCTAGCGGTGTTTGTTGATCTAAAAAGGTCTGTGATTGCGTTCTCGCTAAATCATCGATAATTTTCTCATCGGAAACGTCCGGATTACTGTAATGCATATTTCCTCGGACCGTCTCAGTAAAGAAGAAATTTTGTTGAGGGACGTAAGAAATTTCAGCACGCACATCTTCTGGATCCAACTCTTCAATCGACTGACCATTCATTAATAGCTGTCCGGCTGACGGATCGTAAAATTGCAGCAATAGTTTAAGCAATGTCGACTTCCCAGCACCCGTTCCGCCGATAATCCCAAGCATTTCTCCGGATTCAACTTTAAAATTAATCGCATCTAAAGCAGGTGCATTCGCTCCGGGATAGGTAAACGAAAGATCCTTTGCTTCCACTGTATGTAGCGGTTCTTTAAGGGTCTGTTCGCCACCCACTTTCCGAGAAGGATAATCAAGCACTTCATTGACACGGGAAATGGAAGCAGAACTTTGTGGGAAAATAGTCAGTAAATTCGCAAACATAGTCATTCCATTTAGCATTTGGGTTGTGTATTGAACAAAGGCCATTAAGGTCCCGATTCCTAGACTTCCCTCTTGGATAAAACGGGCACCGACAAATACCGAGAGAACAATCGCAATCCCTACAATCGAAGCCAATAAAGGTCGACTAGTCCGCAACACATTATTAATATTCAGTGCTAGACCGTAATACTCATCATTGGTTTCATTAAAGGTTTCTTCTTCCAAATCGTCCCGATTAAAGGCACGGATAACTTCCAATCCCGTCAAACGCTGTCGAAAGAGCAAGTTAATACGATCCAAAGTCGCTTGTAATTTTGGAAAGTAAGGAAACACTTTACGAATAATAAAATAAATAATAACAAAAATAAGAGGCAACGAAGCTAAGACAATCAAGGTCAAACGCGCATGCGCATTAAAGGCCATCACAAGCCCACCGAAAAATCCTAATGGTGCACGTAATAAAGGACGTTGTGCCATTAAAAGAAATTGTTCGACCATATCGACATCATTGGTTGTTCGTGTAATTAAAGACGAAATGCCAAACTGCTCTGTTTCATCGAAAGTCAACGCGTTGACTTTTTTAAAGATACGTTGGCGTAAATCATGCGAAAAACCCATCGCATTTTTGGCTGAAAAATAAGAAGCCGCTGATCGTACTGCCATTGTCACCAAAGTGACCAGTACCATCACCAAGCCAATTTTTAACACGATATCGATCGAACCGGTCGCTACCCCTTGATCGACAATAATTGAAAGTAAATAAGGAAGGAATAACTCTCCAATCGCATTCCCTGCCGTTAAAAGGAAGACGAGGAGTAACCCCTTTTTATATTTCTTTAAATCATTAAACACACTCATTCCAGTAATGAGCTCCTTTCTTTTATAGCTAACACTTATACTATAGGATATTTGTCTTTAAAAAAAGTATCTTACTTAATAGGAATATCTCCTGATGACCTGAACGATATCATAAGGAGTACACAGACTATTAGTCTATCATAAAATTTAAAAGATGCTTGCTTTTTTAAAATTCCGGATGAATGTTTAGGTGTTGAGACTGTATCATTTAAAAAGACGATTAACCAGGTCGACTGGTTAATCGTCTTTTTACTTTGTATCCTCTTTGTATAAGAAATAATGGAAAGCCGTACTATACTTTCATCATGCAGTGAGCAATTATATATATTTATTTTTCATTATAAATAGCTACAAGACGCCCCGTAACTTCTCCTCTTTTTAGTCTCTCAATCCCTTCCGGAATTTCCTCGAAAGTAATTTCAGTTAAAGTGGGGGTCAATTTACCTGCGGACATCAGTTCATAGATATCTGCAATATCTTGTGGAGTCCCTCCATTAGAAGCAATTAATTTTTTGGAACCTGTGATAAAATCGGTTACATTGACTCTTGCTTCTAAACTCGCCATACCAACAAGTACAACCGTTCCTTTATAACCAACCGTTTCAACCGAATCTTTTACTGTATCGCCCGCACCAGCAAAATCAACGATCAAATCCAATTCTTCATCTTTTAGTTCCTTCACATCAGCAACTACTTTTTTTGCGCCTAATTCTTTAGCTAATTCACGTGCTTCTTCATTGATATCTACTGCGTAAACATCTTCAAATCCTTCAGCCATCAGTGCCTGCAAGCCAAATTGACCTAATCCGCCAATTCCGACCAAACCAATTTTCATATCTGGCTGAGCATTTCCACGAGTAAAGATCGCATGGTAAGAAGTCATCCCTGCATCTGTTGCAGAGGCTGCTTCTTTAAAAGAAAGGCCTTCTGGGACTTTCACAAGATCAGAAGCTGGAGCATGTATTTTTGTTCCAAAACCACCATCATAGGCGTATCCAGGCGCTTTACCCGAAGGACCTGTTGGACAGATCGCGACTCGTTCGCCTACCTCATAATCTTCTACTCCTTCGCCCACTTCAGAAATAGTCCCCGCATTCTCATGACCCATAATTACAGGAACATCTAGTAAGGACATCCAACCTTCATCTTCAAGTACTCCCACATCTGAATGGCAAATTCCTACTGCTTCGGTATCAATAACTACATGTCCTGCTTGCGCCTTGGGATCTTCTTTCTCAACCAACTCTAAGGGTTCGTGTGTTTTGGTAAACTGCCAACCTTTCATTTGTATCTTTCCTCTCATTTTGTTATTTTTCTTCTAGTGAAACCGCTAACATATATTCTATCACTCTTAATCAATGAATTCAATGGGGATTAACAGTCGATTGAATATAAGACACTCATATAAAAAAATACAAGGAAAGAGGTGCGTATCTTTAAAATCAACTTCTTCGTTTTCAAAATATTGCGTATCAAAATTCTCGTTGATCCATTGCTTTACAATGTCCATAGATTATCACCTAGTATTTCCTAAGTCAGCTAATCATAGGTATGGGTTCATAAGTGTCTTCTGAACCTTCTGCCCTTCATTTATCGAGAACTTCTTTATCATATCCATTCACCTGTCTTCTCGGGTTTCCAAGTAAAAATAACCCCCTAAAGTTAGATTTTTCACTCTAACTTTAGGGGTCACATCATTTTTGATTGATCCATACGTTTTTTATTTGGGAGCTAGTTATTTCTCAGCTCTCTTGCTTTGGTTTATTTTCTATCAATCCGTGTATGGTTTATTTCATGAGGTTCTTTCAGCAGTCACAAAATTACTTGATCGTAATTGGTAAAAAGATGATTTATAATCTAAACTTTTCTATACTTACCTCCTGTGTTTCCTTTACTGAACTAATCCTAAATAAGGAGCCAGACCAACAATAATTGCTGCGGTAGCTAGTAAAGTAACCATAATTGGTACCATAAATTTCAAATAGCGGTCATAGGGTAAACTGACCAATTCAATCGAGCCCATCAGCGTCGCTGTTGGATAGATCGAGGTCACAAAGTTAACCCCTGCTGTAAAGGCACTGATCAAAATAATTTGACCACCTGCACTACCTAACGCGCTATTAATAAAGAGTGCGGAGGCTACTGCCCCTAAAATAGGCATCGTAATACCGGCCACACCACTCGTCGACTGTAAAAAGATACCAATCAAAACATAAGCACCCATTGCCAACACTCCGAAGATCCAGATCGGTACATTCGATAAAGCCGTTGAGATCCAATAAATAAAAGTAATCGACATGCCTGCTGAGGCATCCCCCATAATAATCGCAATCCCTCGGGAAATGGCTAGGATAAGCACCACGCCTAATAAGTCCTTCACCCCATCCGTAAATACATCAATGAATTCTGTTTCTTTCATCTTATTAATAAAGAATAAAAGAAGAGATCCAGCAAAAAATAGAAAAGCAAATTCATTGAAATACCAACTACCAAACGGTGAAATATGAGCCGCTCCTAAAAGAGTCCCAATCAGCGGGATTCTCGCTAAAGCATTCATCGGTGAATTAACAATATCAGCAGCTCTTTGGCCCAGTAACTCTTCCCAAGGAATGAAACCTACAATCATTAAGACAATGATCACAAGAAAGACGGTGACCGAAGCCTTTCGCCGCATCGTAAATGTCGGAAGCGACCCTTCCTCTTCTACCAGCGTCTCAATCTCTTCCACGTCATGCACGACCGATTTCGCAGGGTCCTTTTTCACCTTGTTCGCGTAATTGATCAGATAAGCCGTTCCGATAATATAGAGTACAATAAAGATCACAAATCGTAAAATGATTCCAGAACCGATGGATAAGTCGGGGTTCCCAATCGCTGATACTGCAGCACCGGTAGAAAATGGATTCACTAAACTCGACATATTTCCGATACTTGCTCCAATAAATAGAACACCTAAACCAACGATAACATCATAACCGGCTAAAACAAACGTGGGCACAATCACGACCACAAATGCAACGATTTCTTCCCAGAAACCGAAAGAGGTGCCTAACACCGCAAAGGCAAACGTCATAATCGCAATTAAAAGACTCCCTTTAAATCTGCCTAAAATCGCACCAATACCGGCATCCAAAGCACCGGTATAATTCAATACAGATAGGAATCCACCAGCCATTAGGATTCCAATTCCTACGTCTGCTCCCGATTGAAACCCTTGAATGGGCGCCATCACCACGTCCCATAAGCCAAAGGGTTGCAGTCCTTGTCCCTGTAGAATGCCTCCGTCATTCGAAAAGATCGCATTAAAAACAATTTCACCAGTTGCCGGATCGACAACTGATTGTGGGACAAAATAAGATAAAACAGCCGTAAGAATCAAAGCAATGGTAACGATCGTATAGGCTGTTGGCATTTTAAATTTCTTCATTATTCTTTAGCCTCCACCACTAAGTTCATAAAAGCCTCGATATAAATTTCAATGGCTGTTTTCATATCTTCCACGACAATATTTTCATTGGCCTGATGTTCAGTCTCTTCTTTTCCAGGCAATAAAGCGCCAAAAGCTACAATGTTTTCCATGGCTCGGGCATAAGTTGCGCCTCCACTTAATCGAGGTGCTGATTCCTCGTCGCCCGTCACTTTTTGATAAGCAGCCATTAAACTTTTCACTAATTCAGAATCGCGTTCCAAATAAACAGAAGGCAAGTAATCATAATCTTCCACCTCTACTTGCTGCTTTTTACTGACTTCTTTTAAGCCTTTATCAATAAATTCTTTGGAGTAGCTGACAGGGAAACGCATATCAATCCCTACTTTTTGCGCTTGATCGCTAAATTCGACACTTCCGACGGTTAACATTAACTTCCCAGAAGCTTCGTCTTCAACGATTCCATAAATTCCGACGCCATTTGGATCAGCTAGCACATTGACAATAAAGTCAATCATTTGATTGCTTTTTCCTGCTTGTTGTAGCGCTTTGGCCGCATAAACAATCGCATTTTCGCCTTGATCCGCAGCCATCGCGTGAACAGCCTTTCCGTAGACGACTAAATCATTCTCTACGTGTTTATAGTCATAGCCCAATTCTTTTAAAGCCTGCTCAACCTCTTCATCATAATCCACACGTGCTTGCTCAGGAACCGCATTTAATGGACCGCCCCCTTCTAGGCGAATCGATGAAGCTTCCTCTGTATGGAGGTAATACTCAATCAGTCCTTTTTCTGCATAAGTTAATGGGAAAGATGAATCTGGTGTGAAGCCCATCGTTGGCAACTCTTCTTTTGCTGTGTAAGCTTCCATACAACGCCATAAAGATTCTTCATCTGTACCGAAAATAAACCGTACCCGCTGATTCAATGAATACCCTTCATCTAGAATTGCTTTCAAAGCATACATTGAAGCCAGCATTGGGCCTTTATCATCCGCTGTTCCACGTCCAAATAATTTTCCCTCTTTTTCCGTTAATTCGAACGGATGACTTTCCCAATTATCTAAATCACCAGCAGGCACAACATCCACATGCCCTAAAACGCCAAATAATTCTTCTCCTGTACCAATCTCGGCATAACCATAATAACCTTCTGGATCAATCATCGTTTCAAAGCCTAATTTTTTCGCAATCGCTAAGATCGTCTCCAAAGCTGCTTGAATCGATTGTCCAAAAGGTGCCTGACCACTCTCGTCTAACACACTGTCAATAGCGACTAATGCGGCTAAATCTTCTTGATAATCTGAAAATAAATGATTAATGACTTCTTTTGTTTCCATCTACTTATCTGCTCCTTAATTTTCAATTTTAAAAATGAGTAAAAACGGGTAAAACACCATTCACTCCTCTTCCTTTTATTTTCCTCTGTAAATTATAGCGAAAACCGTTAAAGCGCTCAATCACTCATTACCCTCAAAGCGCGCCATGTACCGTCCTGGTTCGGCTAAAAATATTTTTAATCAGCATTCAGGTCCTTCTTTCACAAAAAATTTTGACACTTTCTTTAATATAGAAAGAAAAAACCCTTATAAAATATCTCACTTCCAGATATTCTATAAGGGATCTTCACCTGTTTTTACACTTTATTTATCCAACGGCTGGTACTCGACTTCCAGACCTTTTTGAATACCCGGGCGTTCAGCGATTCGTTTGGCCCATTCGAGAAGGTGAGGATATTCTTCTACATTTAAAAATTCAGCCGAGCCTTCGTATAAGTCACCTAAAACTAATTGGCCATACCAAGACCAGATCGCAATATCGGCGATTGTATAGTCATCACCGACTATATAAGTACGATTTTCTAAATTTTTATCCAGTACATCTAACTGACGTTTCGTTTCCATGGTAAAACGGTCAATGGGATATTTCATTGGCTCCGGCGCATAATTGAAGAAATGGCCAAAACCACCGCCCACATAAGGGGCCGAACCAATTTGCCAAAACAACCAGTTCATTGTTTCTGTCCGTCCGCGGATATCAGTAGGAATTAACTTGCCAAATTTTTCCGCTAAATACTGCAAAATAGAAGCCGACTCAAAAATTCGCAAACGCGGTTCTTCGCTTTGATCAACCATCGCTGGAATTTTTGAATTAGGGTTGATCTCCACAAAATCCGAACCAAACTGGTCACCTTCACCGATATCAATTTTGTAGACATCGTAATCTGCATCCGCTACGCCTAATTCTTTAAGCTCTTCAAACATAATGGTCGCTTTGACCCCATTTGGTGTACCTAATGAATAAAGCTGAAACGGTGCCTCTCCTACTGGCAACTCTTGTTCGAATCGACTACCTGCAGTAGGACGATTTCCACTTTTCTCTGTATTCTCGTCTTCCCATTCCCATACTTTTGGTCGCTCATAATCCGACATAACAACACTCCTTATCTTTTTATTGTAACTTCATCATACTACTTAAACCCCAAATAGCTCAAGTATTAGCTCATATTTGAAATGAATCTCTACTCCAAATATACTGAATGAAATTCCCTTTATTATCATTAAAAATAATTTTAGGTGTCGGTGCAGCTCATCAAGAATTAAAAACGCTCAAAAATGGTCTACTTTAAAAATATATAACAACATAAGAATTTAAGGGAGGAATTAAAATAGCCGGCAATAATAATCAGGAGGATGAAAAAACGACGATTCAACTTATGGTATGAGTTTCGGAATGATTGGAGGAATGATCATTGCCAGTATCCTATCCGGATTCATGACAACTCCATTTGTTTGGGTGGCACCTGCCATTGGAATGCTCATTGGCAGGACCATAAGTAACTTAATGGACGATGATGACGACGATGCATCCTCTTAATCATTTTCATATTTTAGCCTTCTTCTATCTAAAGATTTGCTATTGCTTACAACGTGAATCTTTGGATTAACAAAATTGTTTTGTATATTTTTTATATGTGTGGTAAACGCACTAGAAAGTCTTTTGTCTTATTTACATCCCTTCCTAATCAATGAAGAACCCTTTAAAATGTGCTATTATGAATTTGCAGAGTATCATAAAAACTACGAAAGGAAAAATCAATGAATATAGGTATAGTCACAGATACAGGTTGTAATATAACGCCAGCAGAAGCTGAGCAATTGAACATTCACTTAGTGCCATTAGAGTTAATATTTGATGGCGTAGCTTATGCTGATGGGTTTGAACTATCCACTGAAGAATTTTATAAAATGATGGAAGCTTCTGAAAGTGTCCCTACTTCTTCCCAACCTACTTACGGTGCATTTTATGAAATGTATCAAGAAATTGTGGATCAATACGATAAAATTATTTCTATTCATCTCTCTTCTAAAATTTCAGGAGCCGTTGAAACCGCTCGAATGGCAGCCAATGCTGTGGATCGTTCGAAAATTTCTATTTTTGACACCGAACTCGTTTCTATTCTATCGCGGAATTTAGTACTAGAAGCTAAAAAATTAATCGATGCCGGCCAATCGTATGAGCAAATTATAAAAAGACTTGAATATGGAAGAGAAAGATCGGTTGCTTATATTTTGTTCGGAAGTTTAGACAATGTAACAAGAAGTGGTCGAGTACCAGGTTTAGTTGGAAAATTTGCAGAACTTGTTCAAATAAAACCAATCGTTAAAGTTTCTACGGAGGGTTTTGAAGTTGAAAAAATGGTGCGAACTTCAAAAAGAGCCTTTAATACGATGAAGTCTTTCGTTTCTAACTATATTGACACTTTAAATTATCCTTATATTGTTGAAGTTGCTCATGGAGATATTTTAAAACGAGCGGAGGACGTTCGCGAAGAATTACTGCAGAAGTATCCTGAACAAACTGGAGAAATCCATCAAGTTGCTGGTGTTGTCGGTGTGCATTCAGGAGCAGATTTAATTGGGTTTGCGATTACACCGAACTTTTCAGAAATAGAAATTTGACCTCGGAAAGATATGAATAAAAATTTATTCATCAAACGAAAAAACTCTATCCACCTACTCCGTGTATGGATAGAGTTTTTTGCTCATTTATAGAGTTTTCGTTTGTCAAACTAATCTACATTTCCTGAGACAGATTTGCCTCCTTAATTAGTTGTTTGTTATTTTCCATTGCAATTCAGCTTCTAGCGGTGACTGCTTTGTTACTTTAAAATTAAGAATATCTCCTTTTCCGATCTTTACATCTTCCCCTGTCATATCCTTCGTCCATTCACCTAGATTAGGCTGATGACCGACCATCAATAGTGTAGCATGATCATCCACTTTTTGGACTTCATGACTCATTTGTCCAAAATCCCCTTCATAAATAAAATCATGAATAGAGCTGATCTCAGTCTGCAGCTCATCCGCCACAAATTGAGCCGTTTCTCGAGCTCTTGTCGCTGGGCTCGACCATAAAATGATGGTTCGTTCATCTAATGGTTCCAGTTTTTCTTTAAGTGCTGGCATTAACTTTTGCACTTCTTCTTTTCCTTCTTCTGTTAAATGACGTTCGAGGTCCTCTAAATCCTCTCGTTTTTCTTCCGTTTTTCCATGTCGTACTAAAATAATTTCCATAAATGTTCACTTCCTTTAACAATATAGTAATCATTTCTTAAATACCGGATCTTCTTTTAAAACAATCGCTGTGCTTCTTGACTGAATGAACACTCGGATTTACATCGGTCTGTATCGTTTGATTCATTCAGCACTTCCT
>CAUWGX010000013.1:0-51659 GCA_963558565.1 uncultured Atopostipes sp. | reverse complement strand
AGAAACCATTGAAACATTGTATAGTATTTTACACAGGATTATGGACTTGACTAAAAATTATAATAGTACATTTACTTATGAAAAAGGAATTTCGAAATTTAATGATCGTAAAAACTCGGGAAACCCAGTTCACCAGACTCGACGAAATACGATTAATTTACAAAATATGTGCCATGAATTTTCAAGAGAGATCACTGTACAAGGTGTGCTCGTTTTGGTAGGGATAGATAATTACGTTGAAATAAATTCAGAGATTAAGGATGTTGATGTAGTCAAACGCAATGAGTTGAAACACTATATTCAAAAGATGGTTGAAAAAGACAATGCCTATGAAGGATGGATAGTCAATAAAAAATCTTTAATAGAACATTTCGAAAGATATGAAATTGAGCCATATTATGGTCCTGAAATGATATCAAAGGAACAGATGAATAGTTTACGAAAAGGGATATATTGTTTGCATTGTAAAAAATTTCATCCACAAATCAACCGAAAAACCGTATCATGTTCCTGTGGCTTTATTGAAGAGCGTGAAATGGCCATTCTACGAACAATCTGCGAATATGGCGTTTTAACTTTTAACAAACCTCTAAAAACAGGAAAGTTGTGGGAATTTTTTGGTCGACAAGTCTCTCGAAAAAGTATTCGGAAGGTCTTACAAAAGTATTTTCAATTTGTCGCAAATGGGCGCTATTCACATTTCATTAATATTCAACTCCCGCTTTATAAGCTTTATGATAAATTAAAGGTGGATTCCTCGGTTCAGGTAATGCTAACTCATCAAGAGTATGAGAACTTCAGTTGCTATATGCGGTAAGCGAATGGAAAAGGAGGCTTTCCGGGAAGATAAACCGATGATCGACTCGCAGTGAGTGTTTAGCTGGAAGATAAATGGATTATCGACTCGCGGTGAGCGTCTAGCGGGAAGATAAAGTGCTTATCGTCCTGCAGCGTACAATCTATTAAAAGATTTCAATCCAACCGTTAAGGTTTACTCGTAAATCCCTTCATTTGAAGTTCTTTTGCTTAGTATCGCGCGGATGCGAAATATTTACTTCTTAAAATACGCTAAACAGGGGGATCGTACATTTAATTTGTTTTTCGCTATAATGAGTGATGAGAGGATTTTGAACATAGAGAAAAAGGAGACCAGGAGATGGAACAGACACCTATTCTGCCAACATTTAATACAAAAAATGGGATCGAGTTTGGAATTTATACGTTAGGGGATCACTTGCCCAATCCGCAAACAGGCGAGCTTATTTCTGCGAGTCAAAGGATAGAAGAAATTATCGAATTAGCGAAGTTTGCGGAGGAGTTAGGTTTTGATATTTTCCAAGTGGGAGAGTCGCATCAGAAACATTTTGTTTCACAAGCGCACTTAATTATTTTAGCGGCGATTGCGCGTGAGACGAAAAATATTAAATTGTCATCCGCGGTGACTACAATTAGCGTGCTTGATCCGGTGCGCGTGTTTGAGGATGCAGCAACGATTGACTTGTTGTCCAATGGACGCATGGAAATCATCGCCGGGCGAGCTTCACGTATCGGTTCTTTTGAATTGTATGGCTATGACTATCGTGATTATGACGAGCTGTTTGAAGAGAAGTTAGAATTGTTACTCACCATTAATCAAAATAAAGTTGTCAATTGGACAGGAAAATTTCGACCGGCACTAAAAGATGCTGAAATTTTACCGCGACCAGAAAACAAGGAAAGAGGTATTCCTATTTGGCGCGGCGTAGGGAATTCACCGGCTTCAGCAATGAAAGCAGGTAAACGGGGTGTTCCTTTATTTCAAGCACATTTAGCTGGAGCTGCCCAGACATATCAGCACCGGATCCGTCATTATAAAGAAGCGGGTTATGAGGCAGGTTTTACAGATGAAGAATTACCGGTTGGAACAGGTGGTATTTTACATTTAGCGGAGACAACAGAAGAAGCTTTCCGTACCGCTTATCCTCATTTTAACGCGGGCTTTCAGCTAACAAATGGCCAAAATTTCCCCAAACGTGGTTTTGCGCAAGGGAAGAGTCCAAAAAGCGTGACACTAATTGGCAGTCCCGAATTAGTGACGGAAAAAATGATTTATCAATACGAATTGTACAAGCAACAACGTTTTACAGTAGAAGTAGATTTTGGCGGTTTACCTTTGGAAGAGGTCAAACGTTCACTCGCCCTGTTCGCAGAGGAAGTAATGCCAAAGGTGATTCAACATATTCAAGCGGACAAAGGTCTCCATTAACGGAATACATTTTAATAGATGAATAAAATCCCTGATGAAGCGTCTATAGTAGGCGTTTCATCGGGGATTTATATTTTTCAATACGGTGGTTCATTCCTTTTAAAACGATTAAACCCTAATAAAATTTTCGACCTTCCTTTAATTAGTGTGCGTAATATTGTATTTATTTTGACGTCTATATTATGGTATTAACAGAATAAAATTAAAACGTTATCGATAATTATTGAAGTTCAAAAAGAATGGAGGATGAAAATGGATTTAGGAATAGAAAATAAGATTGCACTAGTAACAGGCGCAGCTACTGGAATTGGGGAAGAAACAGCGCGCCAGTTATTGGAAGAAGGTGCTCTTGTCGTCTTAAGTGATATCGAAGAAGACCGCTTAGAGAAAACAGTGCAAAAATTGAACGAAGTGAAAGATTTTTCGGGAAAAGTCTTCTCTTATCCAGTCGATATTACCGATCAGGCAGCTTTAAAAAAGATGCATGAATATATCGCAGATGAAGTAGGAACCATCGATATCCTGGTACAAAATGCGGGGATTTCAGGTGAACAAGGTCTGTTTCATGAACTAGGAGACGAAGTGTGGTTAGAAACGATTCAGACGGATTTGATCGGGCCAGTTCGGCTTGTGCGCGAATTTCTGCCGGACCTCCGTCGAAAGGGTTGGGGACGTTTGGTCTTACTTTCTTCAGAAAATGCGGTGCAGCCTTATGAAGATGAATTACCTTATGATGCAGCGAAAGCCGCTTTGCTTGCATTTGGTAAAGGGTTGTCGAACACTTATGCAGAAGAAGGCTTGTTAGTAAATATTGTTTCGCCTGCCTTTATTAAGACCGATATGACTGATGAACTCATTGAACAGGAAATGGAAGCAACGAACCAAACCAAAGAAGAAGTGATTGAAGAGTTTCTCAACGAAAAGAAACCTTTTATGGCGATTAAACGACGTGGGAAAGTAGAAGAAGTAGCAGCGGTCATTACCTTCTTATGTTCAGAGAAAGCGAGTTTCGTTAATGGCTCAAACTACCGTGTAGACGGTGGTTCAGTGGCAACAATTAATTAAAGAAAGGAAGTTATCGAATGAAAGAATTAAATAATCAAACATATGACTATGTCCTTGTTGGGGGCGGTATGGGTGCTGGTTTCGCGACATTATGTATTCGCGAACAGGATCAAGAGGGATCAATCCTCATTATTTCGAATGAAACTCATGTTCCTTATGAACGTCCCGCTCTAACGAAGAAGTTATGGGTTGATGATGAATTCCAAGAAGAAGATACAAAAATTGGTGCAGAAGACGAAGATAACGTAGAGATTGTTTTTGATCGTGAAGTCGTAAAAGTCAGTCCTGAAGATCAAACAGTAACGTTAGAAAATGGCGATGTTGTCCATTACGGAAACTTGTTACTTTCCACGGGTGGAGAACCAAACACAATTGAAGGACCTGAAGATGAAGATGTGTTTACTTTCCGTGAGTTAGATGACTACCGTAAGTTACGTGCACGTTCAGGGGATAACCAAAAAGTGTTGATTGTTGGTGGAGGTTATATCGGCAGTGAATTAGCCGCTTCTTTATCGCAAAATAATACAAATGTCACGATGGTCTTTCCGCAAGAACAACTAGGTGCTGATATGTTCCCCGAAGAATTACTCGAAGAATATAACCAACTTTTCACAGATCATGGAGTGAAATTAATAAGTGGGGTTGAAGCAGAGTCTTATAATCGTGAAGGCGACCAACTTGTTCTTAAATTGGATGATGGTTCAGAAATTAAAGGGGACACGATTGTGATTGGCTTAGGCGTCAATCCTCGTATCAAATTGGCGGAAGAAAGTGGCCTTGAAATGTCCGAACAAGGAGTCGTTGTGAACGAAAAACTCCAAACGAGTGATGAGAATATTTGGGCAGCAGCTGATATTGCGAACTACCCGGATGCTATTTTAGGAAGACAACGTCTTGAACACGTGGACCATGCTCGAAATTCCGGCCAGCAAGTCGGTGCTAATATGGCAGGTGCAGATGAAGCATACACACATACGCCTTATTTATATTCTATGCTTTACTCATTAAATTGGGAAGCGGTTGGTACTTTAGATCCTTCATTAGACATATTGATTGATGAACGAGATGAAGGGAAGATTGTTTTCTATCTTGATGGCGATCAGTTGCAAGGGGTCTTAGTTTGGAACGTAGAAGTCGATTTAGATGATGTACGCGACCTTCTTGATCACCCACCAGCTGATAAGGAAGATTTAATAGGTGCTATTCCAGAAAAAGCAGCAGAATAAATGTTAAAATAATCTCCTAAAGTGATCGTGGCTTTAGGGGATTTTTATGTAAATAAAAAATTATAAACAATAAAAAATATTTAAAGGAGTTATCAATGAAAATACTCGTTTTATCAGCATCAACTATTGGAAAAACAACTCAAACAGCCATGGAAGCTGTTTTTTCTACCTTAAAAAATCAATACGGAGACGAACACCAAATAAAATACATCAATCTGCAAGAAAAAGAGATGATATTTAGTGATGGACGAAATTATTTAGATTATGCAGGAGATACGGGCGAAGTGGTACAGGCCATTATGGCTAGCGATGTGCTTGTCCTTGGAACGCCTATTTTTCAAGCGTCTATCCCTGCTTCTTTTAAAAATATTTTTGATTTATTACCACAAAATGCGCTGCAATTTAAAACGGTGAGTATGGTGGCTACTGCCGGGTCTGAAAAACATTTCTTAATTCCTGAAATTCAATTGAAACCTATTTTAAGTTATATGAAAGCAAATATTGTTCCAAATTATGTTTTCTTATTGGATACAGAAATTATTGGAGATGAAATTACAAGTGATGATGTGTACTTTAGAATTGATACCCTAATCGAAGATACAATGGTTCTAGCCGAAACGTATCAAGAGGTTTGGCGTAAACAAGAGGAAAGTTACGGTTTTTAAGTGAATATATTGTTTTCCGTATTTGGTTAAAGTTTGTGGTCAGTTATTTAACGATGTAAAATGAGAACGAAAGATATTCTGAGGAGGATGTGCGAATGACTTATGACTTTACTTCTTTTGTTGATCGAAAAGGAACCGGCTCGAATAAATGGGAATTAATGTATGATTGGAACGATGAGGTGGAGGACGGTGTCTTGCCTTTATCTGTCGCCGATATGGAGATTAAAAGTGCCCCTGAAATTTATGAAGGGTTAATTGACTATTTACAAAAGGCACCGATTTTAGGTTATACAAGTGCGACCGATGAGTATCTGGAAGCAGTGGTTGAATGGATGTATCGGCGTCATCAATGGTCGATTGAAAAGGAATGGTTGGTTAATACACCGGGAGTCGTTGCGGTAATCCATGCGGCCATTCGCGCTTTCTCAAAAGAAGAGGACGGAGTAATTATTTTCAAACCCGTTTATTATCCTTTTATGCAAACCATTGAAGAAAATAATCGAAGATTGGTTAATGTGCCTTTAAACGAAGAAGAGGGCTATTATACGATTGATTTTGATGCATTTGAAAAAGAAGCCCAAAAAAGTGAAAATAAAATCTTGTTATTTTGCAGTCCACATAATCCTGTCGGACGCGTTTGGACGGAAGAAGAATTAACAAAATTAGCTGAGATTGCTGCGGCTAATGACTTAATCGTGATTTCGGATGAAGTATGGTTTGACTTAGTGCAACCAAATAAAAACCATACAGTGCTGCATAAATTGAATAAAGATTTACAAGATCGTTTAATTACTTGTACTTCCGCTTCTAAAACATTTAACCTCGCTGGGATCTCCACGTCAAACATTGTGATCTCGAACGAAAAAATGAGAGAAAATTTTAAAGAAGAAATCAATCGCGCCCATCTATCTTCGGTGAATATCTTCGGTTATGTTGCTACTCAAGTGGCCTATACGCAGGCAGAATCTTGGTTGGATGAGCTGAATGAATTTATATATGACAATCAACAATTTGTGCATGATTTCTTTCAAGAACACTATCCTGAAATTAAAGCTCCTGTAAGTGAAGGAACTTATGTGCAATGGTTAGATTTCCGAGCATTAGAGCTAGACGATTTGGAATTAGATGAATTTTTACATGAGCACCAATTCTTCCCTAACCCAGGCTATGTATTCGGCAAAGAAGGTAGTGGCTTTGCGCGCATCAACGTTGCTTTGCCAAAAGAGAATCTAGAAAAAGCGTTGAATCATTTATTAACGGGTTTAAAGAATAGATAAGTATTGAAACAAGCACTTGAAGTTTTTATAAAAACTTCAAGTGTTTTTTTATTGATAGTGATCGAAAAGATTGCTAAAGCAAACCGTGTTTATTCACATCAATTTTTGGTAAAATAAACAGGATAGTAAACAAAGAAAGGGATTATTTAATGAAGGTTGGTTTTATTTCAGATTTGCATATTGATCGAAATTTTGAAATACCTGCAGAATTTTACTTAAAAACATTATTAGACGTTGTTGCTGCGCAGCATTTACAGGTCTTAGTTATTGGTGGGGATATTTCCAACCACTATGCGACAACGATTAAATTTATTGAGGCTCTGCAAAAGCAAGCTGAGATCCCTGTGTATTTTATTCCGGGGAATCATGATTTTTGGGAAGAAAAAGAGGCGAAAAAAGATACGCGAGGAATTTATCGTCTCTATAAAGAGCATCCGCAAAGCCTAATTGAAAGTCCGGTACAACTCACTGATGATTTTACCTTGGTTGGGCATCCAGCGTGGTATAATCACGCGGTTTATGATGAAAAACAATTTACACCTGCTGAAGTTGAACACGGGAAATTTCGCTGGACGTATTGGCAAGATAAATTACGAATGGATTGGCAGATGACCGATGAAGAAGTTTCGCAATATTTCTCTCAGATTATTCAAAAAGACTTAGAGCAGGTGACGACCGAACATATTATTTTACAAACCCATGTTGTCACTGTTCCAGAATTTACTATGCCCATGCCACACCGCATTTTTGACTTTTTCAATGCTTATTTAGCAACAGATGACTTAAAAGATTTTCATAAAAAATATCCCATCACGCATGAGGTAATGGGACATGTGCATTTTCGCGGCGATTTTATCAAAGACGAGACACAGTTTATTACAAATTCACTCGGTTATCGTCGAGAATGGCGGGGCGAAAGTCTATATAAAGAAATAAAAGATAGTTTATTTATACTCGATCTAAGCAAAGAATAGAGCGTAAAATCATTGACTAAGACTGCCCGCTTCGACTTTTAAGGAAAGTTTTTTTAAAACGGATTCATTTCAGTTGTGTCTTTTTTTTATAAGATTTATACTGCATTTGTAAGAAAATTTAGTAAAGAAAGGAAGTCATTATGAATAATAAAAGAGTCGAAGGGGTATACCCTAACGTTGAAGAAGCAATGCGTGCAGTCGAAAGATTGAAGAACCAAGGATATACACGCGGTGATATTACAATCGTAGCGAATGAAGAAGTTCGAGGAAGTCTGACTTCGAATGTAGACGCAGAAGTTACGACTCAGGATAATGATATGAGTCGCTCAGAAGACGAGGACCAATCATTTTGGGATTCAGTAAAAGATTTTTTCACTATGGATGACTCCTATGATAATTATGACGCTCCTGACTATGACCAAGCGTCGGACCCGCTATATGAATATCGTGGTGCAATCAGTCAAGGTGAAGTAGTGGTACTTGTAAATGAAGACGTCGATGTGGGTGTAGAAGATACAACGGCCCAAACGCCTACACCTGATATGGATACAACCACTTCTGATCGAGATAGAAGAACAACCGATGACGAAACCATCGAGCTAAAAGAAGAACGTTTAGATATTGATAAAGAAAAAGAAAAAACAGGGGAAGTTCATGTCGGTAAACGCGTCGTTGAAGATACAGAAACGGTTGAAGTCCCTGTAACAAAAGAAGAAGTGACCATTGAAAGAAAACCTGTGACAGATAAAGAGTCTGATGATGGTGGTATCGATGCTTCCGAAGAAGACGAAATTGTTATTCCGGTTGAGGAAGAAAAAGTAAAACCGAAAAAAGAAACAGAAGTTGTAGAAGAAGTGGAAGTTAAAAAAGAAACGAAACAAGATAGTGAAACTGTCGGCGACACGGTCCGTCATGAAGAATTAGAAGTTGAAGAAGACGGAGATGCTCTGGATAGTCACGATAAAAATGTGGATAATCCGGATGATGACAAGTTAGATCGAGAGATTTCAAATGATCGCTTTGGTGACAACGACGAACGTCGATAAATAAACAATAAAACAATAAGTTTAATTATCACGAAGGAGCTGAATTCTTTGTTTTAGAATATCTCTAAGACAGAATCTGGCTCTTTTTCATTTTGATCGGACAAAATAAACCGCTTTATAGATGAAGATATGGATAATCATATTGCTTGCAGTGGTTATTGTAGAGGCTTATACTGGCATATAATAGTATTTTATCATTTAGCGGAATAAAAATGAGAGAAGGAAACGATGATGAATAAAAAAGTTGAGGGTTTATATTCAAATGTGGATGAAGCCATGCAAGCCATTGATCGCTTGCGTGAAGAAGGTTATGCCCAAGAGGATATCACGTTTATATCGAACGAAGCGATACGTGATCAAATATTAACAAATAGAGATGTAGAAATTTCTTCACAAGAAGGAGATATCGATCATACAGGAGACGATCGTTCGTTTTGGGAAGCTTTAAAAGATGCTTTTACATTAAACGAGTCCCAAGAGGAAGATCTGAATTACGGCGAGGGTGATCATTTAATCGCCGGATATAGGGAAGATATTAAAAAAGGAAATATCTTGATTCTTGTAGATGAAGATACGGATCCGAAAAATGCCTCTATCCAATCCAATAGAGAAGCTACCACACAAGCCAATACGGTCGGTCCCGAGGGAGCTAGAGACTCTGAAACGGAACAAGAAATAGAAACACAGCAAGGACTTGATCGTGAGCTGACCACTGACGAGCTTGAGGACTACGAACGCAAACAATAAAAATTTAAGGAATAGAAAAAAGCTGAACTTTATGTTTTACGTGTTATCAAAATAAAGTTCAGTTTTTGTTTATAAAAGCATTAATGTATGCGGTTAATTAATTGACGTTAAAGCAAAGAAAACGTTATACTGAATACATAAAATCAAAGAGGGAGTGTATGCTGAATGACAAGAACAGTTTATACAAACTACTGGATAAATGAACGAGATGATGTCAAGAAAGAACATGGGTCCTTCCCAACAGAGACAGAAGCTGTTCATGCGATTCTCGCATGGTGGGAGATTCATAAAGAAACGCGGAAAGATATTTCCTATGTCCGAACAAACACCGAGGCTTTAGAAATATTATATGGGGATGCGAATTATTATTATCGGATAGAAAAAAGAGAGACTTCTGAACCTTTACCTCAAACCTCTTACCAAGTTAAAACAGCCGGGGAAATAGAATCCTTACGTAATAGACATCAGTTAGACGAAGAGACTTTCCTCTTTGATGAATTATCAGAACCTTATCGTGATCGTTTAATCGTAGCGATGGGCGACGCGCAGTTAGTTCGAGAATATAGTTATACGAGAGATGGAAAACCCATTATAAAAGCATTCGAAAAGGCGCATTAAGTAGGGAAATGCGTTTATTTTAGATTATGAAGCATGATGTAAAAATAAAAGAAAAGGCTTCTCAGCTAAGAGAAGCCTTTTTCCGTGAGTATTTAAAGGCTTACGTAAATAACTCGAGAGATCAGAATTTTTTAGCCAAGCATGTTATAATATTTTTAGTTAGTGAAGATTTACATAAACGAATGAATCAAAAGATGGGGAGTTTATAATATGAAATATGAAGATGATAGTTTAGCTTTGCATACAGATTTATATGAGATTAATATGGCTTACACTTATTGGAAAAAAAACAATGCCGATAAGAAAGCCGTTTTTGAAGTATACTATCGTGAAAATCCTTTTGGGATGGGGTATACAATCTTTGCGGGCTTAGAGCGTGTAGTAAAATATATTGAATCACTGTCTTTTACCGATTCAGATATTGCTTACTTGCGTGATACGATGGACTTTGAAGAAGAATTTTTAGAATACTTAAAAAACTGGAAATTCAGAGGGACGATCCGCGCGATGCGTGAAGGTGAGATTGCTTTTGCGAATGAACCTTTAGTTCAAGTAGAAGGACCAATCTTTGATGCACAACTGATTGAAACAGCCCTTTTAAATGTCATTAATTACCAGACATTGATCGCAACGAAAGCTTCGAAACTAAAAACAGCGGCAGAAGGCGATACAGTCATGGAATTTGGGGCGAGAAGAGCGCAAGAAATGGACGCGGCTATTTGGGGCGCGCGAGCGGCTTATATTGGGGGAGTAGAATCAACTAGTAACACTCGAGCCTCTAAATTATTTGGCATCCCTGCATCCGGTACGCATGCGCATGCCTTAGTACAAGCGTACCGTGATGAATATAAAGCTTTTAAAGCTTATGCTGAGACGCATAAAGATTGCGTGTTTTTAGTGGATACTTATCATTCCATCGAAATGGGCGTGCCGAATGCGATTCGTGTCGCAGATGAGATGGGGGATAAGATTAATTTTGTCGGAGTCAGATTGGATTCAGGAGACCTTTCTTACCAGTCTAAACGAGTTCGTGAATTATTAGATGAAGCGGGTTATCCGGAGGCAAAAATTTTTGCTTCTAATGATTTAGATGCCGAAACTATTTTAAACTTAAAAATGCAAGGCGCGAAGATTGATGTATGGGGCGTGGGCACCAATTTAATCACTGCTTTCGATCAACCAGCATTAGGTGCAGTCTATAAAATTGTAGCAATTGAAGGACAAGACGGTGAATTGTTGCATACGCTCAAATTGACTGCGAATGTTGAAAAGATTACGACACCCGGAAAAAAACAAGTGTGGCGTATTCGTTCGCAGAATGATACAAAACCTGAAGGGGATCAAATCACTCTAGATGGGGAGCGTCCGGACTTAGAAGACGAATTGTTTATGTTCCATCCACAATATACGTATATTAATAAAACAGTGAAAGACTTTACGGCTCGTCCTTTATTACAAGATATTTTTATAGAAGGCAAACGAGTTTACGAACTACCGGAATTGGAAGAGATTAAAGCATATGCGAAAGAGAAATTGGCGGAACAATATGCTGAACATCGCCGCATATTAAACCCCGAAGAATATCCAGTCGATCTTTCGCAAAAACTATATGATGCAAAAATTGATACGATTAATTATTTCCGTGATTTGACGATTAGTCAACAAGAAAAATAACTAAAGGCAAAGGAGAATATCTTTGGCGACTTTACAAGAAAAAATCATTGAACAAATGGGTGTTCAGCCGCAAATAGATGCAGAAGAAGAAATCCAAAAAACGGTGACTTTCATGAAGGATTATCTCTATAAGCATTCTTTTTTAAAGACACTGGTATTAGGTATTTCTGGGGGACAAGATTCCACTTTATTAGGAAAGTTAGCGCAAATGGCCGTGGAAGAGATGCGCGAAGAAACGAAAGATGAAGCGTATCAATTTATAGCAGTTCGTTTACCTTATGCCGTTCAGATCGATGAAGAGGATGCACAGGAAGTCATTGATTGGATCCAACCTGATCAAGTCTTAACAGTCAATATCCAACCCGCGGTGGATGGGTTAGTCCAAGAACTTGAAAAAGATGGTTTTGAAGTATCAGATTTCAATAAAGGGAATATTAAAGCACGTCAACGAATGGTTGTTCAGTATGCGATTGCTGGAGACATGAACGGCGTTGTTTTAGGCACAGACCATGCAGCCGAATCGATTACCGGCTTTTATACTAAATATGGTGACGGAGCGAGTGATATTGTTCCCTTGTATCGTTTGAATAAACGTCAAGGGATTCAATTACTAAAAGCGCTCGATTCGCCGTCTTACTTTTATGAAAAAATACCTACAGCTGATTTAAGAGATGATACACCGGGCTTAACGGATGAAGATGAGTTAGGCGTTAGTTATCAAGCGATCGACGATTACTTAGAAGGCAAAGAAGTTTCTGAAACAGCTAAAAATCGAATTGAAACATTGTATTTAAATTCGCGGCATAAAAGACACTTACCAATCAGTATTTTTGACAACTTTTGGAAAGAATAGAGGGGGATACCAGCATGAGTAAAGTGATCATTCATGCAAAAATCTATACAGGTGAAACGGTCATTGCGGATGGGTTCATCCGCTTTGACGAGGAAATTATTGCTCTTGGTTCAATGAAGCAGTATGAAGCGATGGCTGAGGAAGAAGTTCTCGATGTGCAGGGACAAATTGTCGTGCCCGGTTTTATCGATATTCATAGCCATGGAGGTTATGGAGTAGATAATATGGATGGGGATCCCGAAGTCATCAATGAGATGATTCAAAAACTACTCGCGGAAGGAATTACGAGTTATTTTCCAACAACTATGACGCAATCCGACGAGAATATTGAACGAGCTTTAGCAGGGATCAAACAAGCAAAAGAAAACAATCCGATGATTCAAGGGATTCATCTGGAAGGGCCTTTTGTATCTCCCGCATATAAAGGCGCACAGCCTGAAAAATATATGCGCGCAGCGGATGCGGATACCATCAAACGGTGGAATGAAATCGCTGGGGGTAATATTCGCTTAGTCACTTATGCGCCAGAAATGGGCGATGTTTCTGCCTTTGAAGCATATTGTGAAGCGCATGATATTATTTTATCAGTTGGACATTCAGGTGCCACTTATGAACAATTAAAAGCTTCCAAAGCTTCGCATGTTACGCATCTGTTTAATGGTCAATTAGGTTTACATCATCGGGAAATTGGCGTTGCAGGTTATGGTTTACTTGAAGATGATGTGTATACGGAAATGATTGTCGATGGTTTTCACGTGACTCCTGCAATGGTGAAGTTAGCCTATAAAACAAAAGGGGCCGATCATATTGCTCTGATTACCGATTCGATGCGAGCAAAAGGTATTCCTGAAGGTGAGAGCGAATTAGGCGGACAAAAAGTCATTGTAAAAGATAAACAAGCTCGATTAGAAAATGGATCATTGGCTGGTTCTGTTTTAACGTTCAATGATGCGTTTAAAAACATGATTAAATTTTCAGGTTGTAGTATTGAAGAAGCGGTGCAGATGAGCGCAGTGAATCAAGCGCGCGAATTTTCTTTAACTAAAAAAGGTGTTTTAAAAGAAGGAAATGACGCGGACATTTTAGTGTTAGACCAGGAATTAACAGTAAAACAAACAATATTGGGAGGAACAATTCATGCATTCGAATGAAAATATTGAAGTGATTGTCGTGAAAAATCCAGAAGAAGGCGGGCAGAAAGCCTTTGAAATAATAAAAGAAGAATTGGAAAATGGGCTAAAAGTCATTGGCTTACCAACAGGAGGTACTCCTGAAACTATGTATACCGCATTGAGAAATAGTGCTTTAGATTTCTCAGAGGTTGTTGCTATTAATTTAGACGAATATATTGGTTTAGAAGCGGATCATCCACAAAGTTATAAATATTTTATGGATGAACATTTATTTAATGCAAAGCCTTTTAAAGAAACTTATATTCCCGACGGTATGGCTCCTGAAGCAGAAGAAACTGCTCGTTATAATCAGGTGCTTCAAGAACATCCGATCGATTTACAAATCTTAGGAATCGGTACGAACGCGCACTTAGGTTTTAATGAACCGGGCAGTTCGTTTGATAGTTTAACAGAGAAAGTGGAATTATCAGAGGAGACGGTGGAAGCGAATAAGCGCTATTTCGATTCAGTCGCTGATGTCCCCAAGTATGCATACTCGATGGGACTTGCTTCAATTACCAGTGCGGATAAAATCTTATTGTTGGCTTATGGTGAAAATAAAGCGGAGGCAATTGCGCAAGCCATCAACGGTCCTGTAACGGAAGAAGTTCCGGCAAGTATCTTGCAAAATCATGAAAATGTGACTTTTATTTTGGACGAAGGGGCCGCTAGTAAATTATAAATTAAACGACCATAGAAAAAAGCTAGTAAGAGTTTGAAGCTCTTACTAGCTTTTTTACCTTATTCACCACTGATTGTTTCAGATGAGGAAGGATGTACAGATTCAATTTTTGTCTTAGAGTCTTTAAACTTGTTCTTGTTGTCTAGCTCTAAATGTTCTTGTAACTCCCCTTGAATGTCTGCTAAAGATTCATCATAAGGTTCCCAAACATAAACTTCTAAACCGTAATGAGGGAAGTACTCATTATAAGCAAAACCATCGAGGGTGAGTTGTTCAGCATTGCTCGCAACACTTCCGTAATTTCCAGCGATTGCTAACATTTGCTGACTGGTTGCATTGGTTTCAAGATAGGGTTCAACTGAGTTTAAAACATCTGTTAAATTTGTGATTGTATTAAACGATGCTAATTCATCTAATACTTCGATAACCACTTCTTGCTGTCTCTGCTGACGACCAAAATCCCCTTGAGGATCTTTTTTACGCATTCTAGCGTAACCTAAAGCTTCAGCCCCATCGAGTGTTTGTACACCTTCTTGAATTTCTACCGGTTTGCTTCCGTCGATATAGTTATTTTCTGTAAATTCAAGATCGGAATCGACCGTCACGCCACCGACCGCATCCACTAGTTCTACTAAACCGCGAAAGTCCATTGTTGCATAGAACTCAATCGGGATATCCAAGTAACTACTGACCATTTCTCGAGCTAGCAATGGCCCGCCAGTCGCATAAGCCGCATTGATTTTTTCTGGTGTGCCATTTGGTAAGGTAACGCGAGCATCACGCGGAATAGAAACTAATTTGATATCTTCTGTTTTAGGATTAACCGTCGCCACAATAATGGTATCACTTCGGCTAGCTCCACCATCTTCAACATCAATCCCTAAGATTAAAGCAGAAAATGGTTCTAAGTCTTCGAGTCGCTGAGTAATTTCGATCGATTGAGGATCGTCGGATCCATCACTGTCAGCACTGATCCCATCTAAAAAGGAACCAATTTTACTTCCATAGTAACCCGTGACCCCTCCGAAAAATATCGCCAGTAAAATTCCGATACTTAAGAGAGTTTCAAAGACTCTTTTTTTATTTAACTTTTTTCGAACATGTTTTTTAGAACGCATGTGCATCCCCAATTCTTTTCGTAATAGACTCTAATTTATAAGCTGTTAAACAGTTTATTACAATGATTTTAAAAAAGCAATAACAAATCACATTATTACATATTTTACGAGTTGGATTTACAAACAATCAATGATTTATTCCGAGACCGGACTTTCAATCCATGCTTGTTTGCCGACTTCAATTTCAGCTTCAGCGCTTGTCCAATTTGTAATGTCTTCAATGAATTTTTCCTCATCTTCTATGGGAACGACACAATGGTAGGTAATATGTTCAGCGTAAGTAATATCTTGGATAGTGTAGTTTGCTTCCCGTAAGGAATTTTCAACACTCCCGCTCTGAGCATAAGAAACCGTCACGTCGATGAGTAATTGAACTTGACGCTCAACAATTCCTACCGCATTGACGGCCTCATTGACTGCGCCACCGTAAGCGCGGATTAAACCACCAGCACCTAATTTTTTGCCTCCGAAGTAACGCGTAACCACCGCTACAACGTTTTTTAACTCCCGTTTTAAAAAGATTTCTAACATCGGCACACCAGCGGTACCGCTAGGCTCTCCATCATCATGAGCTCTTTGAATCTCGTCATTCATTCCCAGTGTGTAAGCGGAGCAGTTGTGAGTAGCTTTCCAGTGTTCTTTTTTTACTTCGTCGATAAACGCTAAAGCTTCCTCTTCCGATTCGACTCTTTTTAAGTGGCAGATGAACCGTGATTTTTTAATTTCGATTTCGTGAATACCATTCTCTTGAATGGTTCGATAATTTTCCAATGAATAGAACCTCCTTCAAACATTTTATTATCTCTATCATACGCTATATTTTCTCATAGTTGAAATATAAAAACTAGAGGAAGAGAGAACGAAACTTTTTTACGAGCATTGGTGAAATTTTTATAAAAAGATAAAAATAAAAATGAAATATCAAAATAAATGCAAATATATAGAGTAAGGGGATAAATCATTTAAAGGAAGGGAAAAAGATGCAAACTTTACTTTATGGCAGGGAACTGCTATCCAAAGAGTTACCCAGAGGCTTTGAACAAAGTGATGCAAAACCAATCATCAAACCAACATTTATTGAAAGAGGAGGGAAGTATGTTTGTCAAAGATGCCAAGCAGTGATGACCCCCGTCAGTCAAGGAGAATGCGTCTGTGGCAAGCCTTGTGCCTATTGTCGAAATTGTATTCAAATGGGAAAAGTCACGAAATGTGCTCAGTTTTATTATCTACCTGAACCCAATGCTTTTGAACACAGGGGGGGAGAATTATTGTCTTGGCCAGGAACTTTATCGCCGCAACAACAAGTAGCATCTAAAACAATCATCGAAGCTATTCAAAAGAATCAGACGCGGTTGTTGTGGGCAGTAACGGGCTCTGGAAAAACAGAAATGCTTTTTGAGGGGATTGAATATGCGTTACAACAAAAGAAACGTGTAGGGATCGCCAGTCCCCGGATTGATGTTTGTCTTGAGCTTGCCCCAAGATTACAAGCTGCTTTTCCCACTACACCACTGGCACTATTGTACGGCGGGATGGAGGAGCCTTACACCTATACACAACTTGTTCTCGCCACGACTCACCAACTTTTTCGTTTTCAGGAAGCTTTCGATGTATTAATTATCGATGAAATTGATGCCTTTCCTTTTCGGAGGAATGCTTCTTTAGAATATGCGGCGACGAAAGCTCGTAAAAAAGAAGCGGCTGTAATTTATTTATCTGCGACCCCCAGTCAAAAAATGCAAAAGAAAGTCAAACAGAAAAAATTACCAGCAACTATATTACCTGCACGTTATCATGGACATGCTTTACCTGTTCCGAAAGCGAAGTTATGTTTGAATTGGCGCCAGAGAATATTAAAAAAGCCGTTAAAAACTTCCTTTGGTAAAGCTCTAGCCCAACGAATGAAAGATCAACGCAAATGTTTAGTTTTTGTGCCTAATATTCAATGGCTGTTGAAATTTGAAAAAGTTTTAAGAAAATTATATCCAAAGCTTCCTTTTCAAGCCGTATCGGCTAAGGATCCCTTGAGAAAAGAAAAAGTGGAGGAGATGCGTCAAGGAAAGTTACAATTTTTACTAACGAGCACGATTTTAGAGCGAGGCGTTACGTTTCCGAATATTGATGTTTTAGTCATTGGCGCTGAAGACCGTATTTTTACTGAATCTGCCCTCGTACAAATTGCAGGGAGAGTTGGACGTGCGCCTGAATATCCGACAGGAGAGGTCCTGTTCTTTCATCATGGACAATCCAAAGCTCTTAAAAAAGCAATCAAACAAATTAAACAAATGAACCGGCTCGCGAAAGAACGGGGGCTTATTGAATGAGTACCTGTGTATTTTGTAGTGAAAAAATCGAACCACCGCTGTCACTGGGCTTTATCTTCTCCTTTCGGTCGCTGCAGGATTCATTAGCGTGCGCGACTTGTTTTGAAAAATTTAAACACATTGAAGCAAAACAAGCTTGCCCCGGCTGTTTTCGAAAACAAAACGAGCAAAAGATGTGCGCGGATTGTTTAAAATGGGAGAAGAAATTACGTCAATTCCCCCTCAATCATACGGCTTTATACGACTATAATGAAATGGCGCGCGAATATATGAATCAGTTCAAATTTCAAGGCGATCTGCTTTTAGCTGAAGTATTCAGCAATGTTTTGCGGACTTATCTGAAACCTTTGCAGAATTCCTACACGATTGTACCGATTCCTTTAAGCGAAGCCAGTCAAAAAGATAGAGGATTTAATCAAGTCGAACAGCTCTTAAAGAAAGCAGGTATTTCTTATCAACTACTCCTTGAACATCGAGGCACTGAAGCGAAACAATCAAGTAAAAGTAAAGTGGAAAGAATGCAGACGGAACAACCTTTTAAATTGAAAGATCACGAAAGATTAAGCTTTGAAAAACCAATCCTGGTTGTGGATGACGTTTATACAACGGGACGCACGATTTTGCATGCTCGTGAAATTTTTGCAGGCCAGACAGACACGGCTTCTTTTTCTTTATTTCGATGAAAGAGGGCACATATATGGGGTCTATCCTTTTTAAAGTCTTGCGTTTAATTTCCCGTGGGCTTTTCTTGTGAATAAAAACGCTGTCAGGTATAATGAAGTTAAGTTAAAGAATATAAATGAGAAAAACATCCAGATGTTGTCTCGTTTATTTTAATAGTAATAGAGATAAAATGGACGGAAGGGTGAAGTAGTATGTTGAATTATAATGTACGTGGAGAAAATATCGAGGTTACCCCAGCGATTAGAGAGTATGTCGCCTCAAAAGTAGGTAAAATTGAAAAGTATTTTGATGAAGTGCCTGAAGCAAGCGCACACGTCAATTTAAAAATTTACTCTGATCGAAATGGAAAAGCTGAGGTAACCATTCCTTTACCAAATATTGTTTTGCGAGCAGAAGAGACTTCCCCAGATTTATATGGAAGTATTGATCTGGTCGCTGACAAATTAGAACGTCAGATGCGAAAATATAAAACAAAAGTGAATCGTAAGTTCCGCCGCGTCAGTCAACCCTCTGAAGAATACCAACCTGTTGATCCTGATTTATTAAATGATGATAAGGAAGAGGATAACGGTCCTAATTTACGCATTGTCCGAACAAAAAGATTCGATTTGAAACCGATGAACGCTGAAGAAGCGGTGTTACAAATGGAAATGTTAGGGCATGATTTCTTCGTATTCTTAGATGGAGAAACGAACAGTACGAACATTGTCTATAAACGAGATGATGGCGATTTTGGTTTAATTGAAACGGATGAACTAGAAGATCTATAAAACTTTTGAAAATAGCTATAACGATTAGAGTTTAAAAGAGCAGCGGCGAAAAGCGCTGCTCTTTTTTAAGTGTCTGATAAGATATTCAGGAGGATAATGGAAAGGGTTATTGACTTGTGACAACGTGTCACATATAATAAAGAATGTCGTTTTAAACAATTACACAAAAAAGCAATGGAACTTTCAAGACAAAATAATTTAAAAATGAGGTGGTTGCATGCCTACACAAACTTTTTATAATTTATCAGATGAAAAAAGACAACGGTTGATTGAAGCGGCGATTGACGAATTTACAGCACGTTCTTTTCGCGAAGCCTCTATCACAAATATTATTAAACAAGCAGAGATTCCTCGAGGAAGTTTTTATCAATATTTTGAGGATTTAGATGATCTGTTTTTTTATTTAATTAAAAGGTTTGTGGTCAACCTCTCCGAGCATACGCTGAGTATTTTTGAAAAAACAAGCGGTGATTTTCAACAAGTGACTTCAGCTTATGCAGAGGCGTACATTGACTTTGTAATGGGTAGCGAGAAAGCTTCTTTTTACAAAGTCATTTATTTAAACATGAACTCGAAAATAAAGGACAAAATCTTTCAGGCCATTATCCAGTCCTTTAAGGATTCGCCGATTGTTTATAGTAAATTTGAACCCAACTCATCTTTAAATTTAAATCTTGAGACATCCCCTGAATATATCGAACTTATTCATTTTACGTTAAGTGTGTTAAATCATGTCATAGCAAAAGGTTTTGCAGAAGAATGGACGATTCAAGGAACCAAAGAACGGTTTAATAAACGTTTAGAATGGATGTCACATGGTGTAATTAGTGCTTAAAATTGCAAAATAGAGGAGATTTTTTATGTTAAGAATATGGAAATTAATGGACACGAAAACAATTATTAAAATTGTTTTACTGATTGCTTTTGAAGCAACAGGTTTTCTTATATTACCAACACTCTCATCCATTATTTTAAATGAGAGTACGACAAGTAATGACCCAACCATTGTTTGGACAATTGGGGCAATCATGTTGGTGTTTAACGTGGTAGCAGTTATTGTTGCAACTTACAGTACTAAAATGAGTGCCAAAGAGTCTCAAGGATTAGGCGACACTTTACGGAAAAAAGTTTTTAACCGTATTATGTCCTTTTCTCAAGAAGACTTATCAAAATTCGGTCCCTCAACCTTAATTACGCGAACGACCAATGATGTGATGCAAATTCAATTAGTGACGATGATGATGTTACGTTTAATTATTATGTCACCAATGGTCATGATTGTTTCAACTATATTTGCGTACCGAGTACAACCGGCATTAGCATGGGTTATCGCGATTACATTACCCATAATGGCTATTTTTCTATCCATTATTTTTAAATTTGCGAATCCTATTTTCCGTTCACTACAAGGAAAAACTGACCGTTTAAACCAAGTTTTCCGTGAAGGATTAACCGGTATTCGGGTCATTCGTGCGTTTAATACGACGAATTATGAAGAAAATCGTTTCGATGATGCGAACCAAGATTTCAGAAACACAGCGATTAAAGCACAGACCATCTTAGGTTTAATGATGCCGACAATGATGCTGACTTTAGGTCTTTCAAATGTGTTAACCTTCGCCAATGGTGCGGGTTTAATTGTTGAAGGAACGATGGGTGTTGGAGATTTAATTGCCTTTTCACAATATGGCATTCAAATTTTGATTAGTGTGTTACAAATCGCGATGCTGTTCTTCTTCATTCCGCGAGCACAAGTTTCAGCAGAACGTATTTTACAAGTTATTGATACAGAGCCAACAATTAAAGATGACAAACAAACGATTCCTTTAAATGTCGACGACGAGATTACACTAGAATTTGATCATGTCGATTTCGGTTTCCCGCAAGCTGAACGTCCAGCCGTTCAAGATATTAACTTTACTGCTCATCAAGGGGAAACGATTGCGATTATCGGAGGGACAGGCTCTGGGAAAACAACGATTGGTAATTTAATTCCTCGTCTCTATGAAGCAACAAAAGGACAAGTCAAAATTAATGGCGTGGATGTAAAAGACGTTTCGCAAAAAGAATTACGTCAGTACATTGGCTTTGCGCCACAGCAAGCGTTACTCTTTTCTGGAACCATCCGTTCGAACTTAAAATACGGAAAACCAGATGCGACCGATGAAGACATGTGGCATGCGCTAGAAGTGGCTCAAGCTGACTTTGTTAAAGACTTACCAGAAGGTTTGGACGCTCGTGTTGAACAGGGTGGAGACAACTTTTCCGGTGGACAACGTCAACGTTTAAGTATAGCACGTGCGATTATTAACCAACCAGCTATTTATGTGTTTGACGATTCCTTCTCCGCTTTAGATTTTGAAACAGACGCGAAATTACGTGAAGCTTTAAAACCTGAAACAAAAGATGCGATTACAGTCATTATCGCCCAACGTGTGAACACGGTTATTAATGCGGATCGAATCTTAGTCACCGATAATGGAGAAATTGTCGGACAAGGGACGCACGAAGAGTTACTTGAAACCAACGAGTTGTACCGAGATATTGTTTATTCACAAACGAAAGGGGACGATATTGATGGCGAATGATAAAAAAGAAACATTCCGTCGCAATAAAGCCACAAACTTTTGGGGGACGGTCAAACGTCTAGCGATGTATATGTCGGACCGTGCCTGGTGGATCCTTGTGGTCTTCCTTTTATCTGCTGGTTCCGCTATATTAAGTGCGCAATTGCCTTTAGTGATGGGAAATATTACTACAACTATTTTTGAAGGTTTAGGGATGGAAGCCGGCGTAGACTTTGGTGCTGTAACTCGTCTTATCACTATATTGGGTAGTTTTTATGTATTAAGTGCGGTTTTCCGTTACTTACAACAATTTATTACGGCTCGTATTTCACAACATACCGTTTATGATTTACGAAAAGATATCAAAGAGAAAATGGGACGTCTACCAATCTCTTACTTTGACACGCACTCAAATGGAGATATCTTGTCCCGAGCGATTAATGATATGGACCAGATTTCTAACGTTTTAGGCCAATCATTGACACAAATTTTAACAAGTGTTTTCCAATTCTTAGCGATCTTAATTACGATGCTTTCGTTGAGTGGTCCTTTAGCTATTTTAATTATATTGATGATTCCTTTAAATGCTTTGATTATTCGTTTTCTAGCTCCAAGAGCGCAGAAACAATTTGGAATTCGTCAAAATGAAATTGGTCACTTAAACGATTATGTAGAAGAAATGTATACGGGACATGCGATTGTTAAAGTCTTTAACCAAGAAGAAAATGAGTTAGAAACGTTTGCTGAAAAGAGTGAGAAAGTAAACGACGCTGCTTGGCGAGCAGAATACTATGCCGGTTTGATGAACCCACGTGTGGGAGCAGCAAAAGACTTTATCTTCATCTTAATCACAATCTTTGGTGGTTATGGTGTAGTGACTGGCTCAATCGCAATCGGAGTGGTGCAAGCTTTCTTACAATATGCGAACCAATTCAGTCAACCATTCCGTGCTTTAGCGAACTTAGCGAATACGATCCAAATTACAGTGGCTTCTGCGGAACGAGTCTTTGAAGTTCTAGATGAAGAAGAAATGGAAGAACCAGCAGGTGCTGAAGCGAAAGAAAATTCACCTTATAAAATTGAATTCGAACATGTTCAATTCGGTTATAATGAAGACGACTTATTAATGACAGACTTTAATTTAAAAGTTCATGCAGGTGAAATGATCGCCATTGTTGGCCCAACAGGCGCTGGGAAGACAACATTAATTAACTTACTCGAACGTTTCTACGATGTGAGTGGCGGAGCTATTCGTTATGAAGGCGTGGATGTTCGTGACATGTCTCGAGAAGAATTGCGAGATAAATTTTCAATGGTTCTTCAAGATACTTGGTTATTTAGTGGAACGATTTGGGATAACTTAACCTATGGAACGAGTGATGCAGACGAAGATGAAGTGATTACGGCGTCTAAAGCAGCACACGTGCACGACTTTGTCGAAACATTACCAGACGGCTATGACACTATCCTAGAAGAAGATGGTGTGAATATCTCACAGGGACAACGACAATTGATTACGATTGCGCGAGCCTTCTTACGAGACCCTGAAATCTTAATTTTAGATGAAGCAACATCTAGTGTGGATACCCGTACGGAAATTCTTATCCAACGAGCTATGGAACGACTACTCGAAAACCGTACAAGTTTTGTGGTCGCTCACCGCTTATCAACTATCCGAGATGCGGACCGCATTATCGTTATGGATCAAGGAGATGTTATCGAAACCGGTAGCCACGATGAATTAATGGAGCAACAAGGTTTCTATGCGAACTTATACAATGCTCAATTTGCTTAAAAACTAAATAAGAGATGAATAAACGCGATTATTTTAGTCGCGTTTATTTCTTTTTCTATAATAGGTGGACAGAGGGCTATCCGGAAGATAAACGAATTATCGTCTCGCGGTGAGCGCCCAGCCGGAAGATAAATGAATTATCAACTCGTGGTGAGCGCCCAGCCGGAAGATAAAACGGTTATCGACTCGCAGAGAAGGTCTAGCCGGAAGATAAATGAATTATCGACTCGCGGTACTAATCGCCAAGATGATTCAGGAGGAAAAATACAGCTTTCTAGTAAAACTTCTGTTCAAAAATCCCTTTTACAGCTGTATTCTTCGCAAAGAATTTGTATGAGAAGATACTCACTTTCCGATTGTTTTTTACTATAATTATTGATATTATTAATGATAGACTTATAATAATGATGAAGAAGTATGCCCGAAAAATGAAATAGAATATACGTATGACAATGAAACATACGATGCCTTAAAAATTATAATCAATAAAAAATGCAGAATGAATTGACTGAAGGAGATTAAAAATGGTCCAATTTTTAAAAAAATTATTTGATACTGACCGCCAAGTTTTAAAACGTTATGGCGAGGTGGCTGATCGAATTGAAAATCTAGCAGATGAGTATGAAGCCTTATCTGATGATGAGTTAAAAGCAAAAACACCTGAACTAAAAAGCCGAATCGAAAATGGTGAAACGTTAGATGATTTATTACCGGAAGCTTTTGCGACCGTCCGTGAAGCAGCTCTCCGTGTGCTTGGACTATATCCATTCCCTGTACAATTAATGGGGGGTATCGCTTTACACGAAGGAAATATTGCGGAGATGAAAACCGGGGAAGGTAAGACATTAACAGCAACTATGCCGGTTTATTTAAATGCGCTCGCCGGAAAAGGTGTCCATGTGGTTACGGTGAACGAATACTTAGCCACTCGTGACGCAGAAGAAATGGGCGAGTTATATGAATGGTTAGGTCTTTCAGTAGGCTTAAACTTGAATTCGAAAAATTCACAAGAAAAACGCGAAGCTTACGCGGCTGATATTACCTACACCACGAATAACGAGTTAGGTTTCGACTATCTCCGGGATAATATGGTGGTTTACCGCGAAGATATGGTGCTACGACCATTGTCTTATGCGATTTTAGATGAGGTGGACTCTATCTTAATTGATGAAGCGCGTACGCCTTTAATTATTTCAGGACAAGCGACACGTTCGACTTCATTTTATACACGTTGTGATTTCTTTGTGAAAGGTTTAGAAGAAGATGTGGATTACACGATTGATATTCAATCTAAAACAATCAACTTTACCGAAGAAGGAATTGACAAAGCAGAGCGTGCTTTCCGTACAGACAATCTATACGATGTGAAGAACCAAGAACTCGTTCACCACTTAGACCAATCGCTTCGTGCAAATTATATGATGATCCGCGACAAAGATTATGTCGTCGATGAAGATGAAGTGAAAATCGTCGACCAATTTACGGGTCGTATTATGGAAGGGCGCCGTTACTCTGACGGATTACATCAAGCTATTGAAGCAAAAGAGGACGTAGAAATCCAAAAAGAAACGAAGACAATGGCGACGATTACTTTCCAAAACTTTTTCCGTATGTATGAAAAATTAGCAGGAATGACTGGTACGGCTAAAACAGAAGAAGAAGAATTTACTGAAATTTATAATATGAATGTTATTGCAATTCCGACAAACAAACCAATGATTCGTGATGACCGCGATGACGTGATTTATCCAACCTTGGATAGTAAATTCCGAGCGGTTGTTCGTGATATTAAAGAACGTCACGAAAAAGGACAGCCAGTATTGGTCGGTACAGTGGCAGTAGAAACATCAGAGCTCTTGAGTCGTTATTTAGAACAAGCAGGCGTTCCACACGAAGTGTTAAATGCGAAGAATCACTTCCGTGAAGCAGAAATTATTATAACAGCAGGACAACCAGGTTCTGTAACCATTGCGACAAACATGGCTGGACGTGGTACCGACATTAAGTTAGGCCCTGGTGTGGTTGAGAATGGCGGTTTAGCAGTGATTGGTACTGAACGACATGAATCTCGTCGTATTGATAACCAATTACGAGGTCGTTCAGGTCGTCAAGGGGACCCAGGTGTTTCTCAGTTTTATCTTTCATTAGAAGATGATTTAATGAAACGTGCAGGTTCCGATGCGATTCAACAATTACTGGAACGCTTGAAAATTGAAGGTGACGATGCGGTCATTCAAAGTCGTATGATCTCAAGACAGATTGAATCTGCCCAAGAACGGCTTGAAGGAAATAACTATGACACTCGTCGAAATGTTCTTCGTTACGATGATGTGATGCGGGAACAACGTGAAGTGATTTATTCACAGCGTGAAGAAGTTATTTTACAAGATGATTCTTTAGATTATGTAGCTATTCCTATGATTAAACGTACGATTGATCGTTACGTTGATATCTATACTCAAGCTGAAGATCAAGCTGAATGGAATTTAGAATATCTGCTTGATTTTGCGCAAACTGTTTTACTGCGTTCTTCGGATGACCTTGCTTTAGAAGACTTAGAAGGCAAAACAGCCAAAGAGATTCGAGCATTATTACATGAGCTTGCGAAAGAAAATTATTCTGTACAAAAAGAACAACTTGAAAGTGCAGAAATGTTTTTAGAGTTTGAAAAAGTGGTTATTTTACGAGTTGTTGACCAACAATGGACTGATCATATTGATGAAATGGATCAATTAAGACAAGGAATCGGGTTACGTTCTTACGGTCAAGATGATCCATTAGTGGAATATCAGCAAGAAGGTTACCGACTGTTTGAGGAAATGATTGCGGATATTGAGTATGAAGTTACCCGTCTACTGATGAAATCACAAATTCGTAAAAACCTTGAACGTGAACAAGCACAGCCAACTTCTAAGCCTAAAAAAGTGACAAGAAGACCGAATGAATCGACGAAAGGTTAAGTCGAAATGAAGTGAATAGGACGATTTGAACCCCTTTTGTAGAATGAAGAGGGGTTCTTTTATTCAAGGAGGATCTATAAATGGAACTAAATGAAATACGTAAAGAACTAGAAACGATAAATAAAAAAATAAATGCATTTCGGGGGTCTCTTTGACTTAGAAAAAATGCAGGTAGACATTCGTGAATACAACGAAACCATGACACAACCAGACTTTTGGGATCAACCAGACAAAGCTCAAACACTCATTAACGAGGCGAATGAGCTAAAGGATCAATATAATGCCTTTATGCGTTTAAGCGATGGTTACGATGAATACCAATTGATGTTGGAAATGGTCGAAGAAACAGCGGATGATGATTTAAGAGCTGAATTAACTGAAGGAATTCAAAATCTGCATGATGAAGTGGAAGATTTTGAATTGGTGATGTTATTAGATGATCCTTATGACCGCAATAACGCGATCTTAGAGTTACACCCTGGGGCCGGGGGTACGGAGTCCCAAGACTTCGGCGAGATGCTGTTTAGAATGTATACAAGATATATTGAACAAAAAGGGTTTACCTTTGAAGTGATTGATTATCAAAGCGGAGACGAAGCCGGAATAAAAAGTGTAACGTTATTGGTCAAAGGCGAATATGCTTATGGCTTTTTAAAAGCAGAAAAAGGCGTACATCGATTGGTTCGAATTTCACCTTTCGATTCAGGAGGCCGTCGACATACTTCTTTCGTTTCTTGTGAAGTAACGCCAGAAGTTTCCGATGAAATTGAAATTGATGTCCAACCGGATGAAATTCGTGTCGATGTCTATCGCGCAAGCGGAGCAGGTGGGCAGCACGTAAATAAAACCGAATCTGCTGTTCGTATTACGCATATTGAGACGGGAATCGTAGCTACGAGTCAAGCAGGTCGTTCACAACTTGCGAACCGTCAAACAGCGATGCAGTTATTGAAATCGAAATTGTTCCAAAAAGAACAAGAAGAAAAAGAAGCAGAACTCGCAAAATTACGAGGAGAGCAAAAAGAAATTGGTTGGGGTTCTCAAATTCGTTCTTATGTTTTCCATCCCTATGCGATGGTAAAAGATCACCGAACGGATGTAGAAACTGGAAATACAGATGCGGTTATGGATGGCGCATTAGATCAATTTATTGAACCTTATTTAAGACTAACGATGAATGATCACGAATAAAAGAAAAATCGCTCAATTTTTAAAGAAGTTTTTCTTCTTTAGAAATTGAGCTTTTTTTGTTTGAAAGCTAGTCGTTGACTGTGATAAAACGTGGCACTAAGGGCTTGATGGACTAAAAAATAATGAAGTGATTTCTTATATAGAAAATAATTACAATTTATTTTAAGAAAGCTATAATAAAGATTGCAAACTTTATAAGCAAAAGATATAATAGATGCATGCAATAAATGAAAGCGCTTTAGTAAAGGTGAAAGGTGGAGATGTTTCCCATAAAGAAACTTCGACAATCAGCCAGCAAAGCAGGTTGTTCGCTTTAATTTCTAAATCAAAAGGTGTTTTAAAATAAGGAGGAAAAAAAGATGTCACAAACACAAAAAGAATCTCTCGGAGATTATCATCAAGCCAAGCAGTGGGAGATTGCACTATTTTCATTAAATAACTCAGCAACAAATTTATATTTATTTGCTTTTGGCTTCTTAACTTACTATGCAACTGGAATTGCTGGCTTCGCTACACTTATTGTAAGTAATTTACTCGGAGCAGCGCGTCTGTTTGATGGTTTAATTGATCCGACAATTGGTGTAATTATGGACCGCTTTGACACGAAGTGGGGAAAATTCCGACCATTGATGCTCGTTTCAAATATCGGCTTAATTCTTTCGTTCTTAATGATTTTTAATGTACATCAATTTAGTGGCGTTGCACAGTCTGCCTTCTTTTTAGTTGCTCTTATTTTTCATAAGATTGTTTATTCTTTCCAGCAAACAGTCACCAAAGCGGCTCAACCTGCTTTAACAAACGATCCTAAACAGCGTCCTTTATTTTCAATATACGATACAGTATTCAGTTCAATCGGGATTTTCGCTGTCGGACAATTTTTTGTTTCTAATATTTTAGTTCCGCGTCATGGTGACGAATTTAATACTGCTTTTTTCACTGAGTTTTTAATGATTATTATGGGAATATCTGTCGTTTTAACGATTTTAGCGATGATTGGTATTCGCCGAAAAGATCGAACCGAATATTTTGGATTAGGTGAAGATACTGTAGAGACTAAATCGTTAAAAGATTATTGGTCCGTCATTAAGGGCAATAAACCCCTCCAAGTCCTTGCTTTAAGTGGCGCTATTGTTAAATTTTTATCTCAATTAATTGGCGACCAAGCCTTTTTAGTTATTTTATTTGGTATTATCTTGGGCGATTTTGCTTTATCCGGACAAATGTCTTTATACCAAATTATTCCAAACTTGCTTCTAGTTGTTGTGTTAACTCGTTTAGCGACGAAAAAAGATTTAAAAACCTCTTATACAATCTCCATTGTAGCAGCGGGGATTTCGCTGTTAACGATGGTGGCTATTTTATTATTCGTCGATAATCCAACACAAATTTTTTCAAATGGTGGTTTTCTCGCCATCTTATTTACGATTGCTTTCATTGGTTTAAAAGTTTTCCAAGCTTATCCAACGTCGATTGTGCTGACGATGGCGGCAGATATTTCAGACTATGAAACCGCCCGCTCGGGACGTTTTGTTTCAGGATTGATTGGAACCATTTTCTCCCTTACGGATTCCATAGCTTCTTCACTTGCTCCTATTGTTTTAGGGGTCATTGTTGCAGGGGTGGGGTATACGAATTCTTACCCAGAACCCACTGAATCCTTATCTCCTGAATTATTTACAGGTGGTATGATTATGTTAATGATTCCTTTAGCATTTTATGTCGTCTTATTTTACTTAATTCGTAAATACCCACTCGACCAAACAACGATGGCTGAAGTCCAAGCGACGATTACTGCGAAGAAGGCAGCCGGCAAGATTGAGCCAGAAGAAGATCCACAAATATTGGAAGATGGGATCAAACCAGAACTTTAGATTAAAAATTAAAAAATAAATCACTGTAAGCATCCGGTGTTGAAGTTTGAACTTCAGCCTTGGGTGCTTTTTTTATTAAAGACAATGATGTTTTTATTTGAAATGTTCAAAGACGATAGGGATGGTGTTTTTAGATAAAATCTTCGTATTCTTGAAATAAATGAAATATTATGTTGTGATTGAAATATAATTGTAATCTATTTTAAATTGCAATCAAGGTTGACGATGTTATACTACTTCCAGTGACGGAAAAACGGCGGTTTTATTACGCATCCACGTGTCTGTCACTTTTATTATGTACAAATGTACAAAAAATACCCAAAAAATAAGGTGTTAATTTATTATGATTGAAATGAAAGATGTAACAAAAGTATATGACAATGGAATAACAGCTATCCAAGATTTGTCTGTTCGGATCGAACAAGGCGAATTTGTTTATGTTGTAGGGCCTAGTGGGGCAGGGAAGTCAACGTTTATGCGTTTGATCTATCGTGAAGTACTCCCTACAGAAGGTACAGTAGAAGTCACTGATTTTGATGTCGCAAAAATAAAACGAAAAGAGATACCTTTGTTGAGACGACAAGTTGGTGTTGTTTTCCAAGACTTTAAGTTACTACCAACTTTAACTGTCTATGAAAATATTGCATATGCAATGGAAGTTTTAGGCAAGAGTCCTCGACAAATAAGTAGTCGAGTAAAAGAAGTTCTTAAATTAGTAGATTTGGAACAAAAAGAAAATATGCTCCCGAATGAACTATCCGGAGGAGAGCAACAACGGGTAGCGATCGCAAGAGCTATTGCTAATATGCCACGCGTTTTAATCGCTGATGAGCCAACTGGAAACTTAGACCCTGAAACATCAAAAGGAATTATGGAAATTCTTGAGCATATTAATGCCCAAGGAACAACCGTCATTATGGCTACGCACAATAGCGAGATTGTTAATGCAAGAAAACATCGTGTCATTGTGATTGACGATGGCCGTATTACTCGTGATGATGAAGAAGGGGGCTATTCATTTGAAAATTAGAACAGTTTGGCGTCACATTAAAGAGGGAATGAAAAGTATCCGCCGTAATGGCTGGATGAGTTTTGCAGCAGTTTCTGCTGTATCCATTACTTTATTATTGGTAGGAGCCCTTATCGGAGTCGTTTCTAACATCAATGAGCTTGCGACAGACATTGAAAATGATGTCAGTGTACGTGTATATGTTGATTTAGCTGCTGATGAAGAAGATCGTGATGCCCTAGAAGAAGAATTACAAGCTGTAAATAATGTAGAAGAAGTGACATTCTCAAGTCGAGAAGATGAATTAGAAAATGTTGTAGGAAGTTATGGAGATACTTTCGAACTCTTTGAAGGAGACGAAAACCCATTACATGATGTATTTATCGTTGATACAGATTCACCAGAAAGCACAGCAAATGTCGCTGAAGAAGTTGAACCTATGGAATATGTTTCAGACGTAAACTATGGTGGAGCACAAGCAGATCGCCTATTTAAGATGACTTCAACCATTCGAAATATTGGGGGAATCATTATTATTGCCTTGATATTTACTGCGATATTCCTCATATCAAACACCATCCGCATTACAATTTTCTCACGTAGTACTGAAATAGAGATTATGAAATTAGTCGGAGCGACCAACTGGTTTATCCGTTGGCCATTTTTAATTGAAGGAGCACTGATTGGATTTATCGGAGCGATTATTCCTTCGGTTGTCTTATGGTTTGTCTATGATTCTGTTTATACGACAATGTCTAGTTTCTTATCCGGCACCTATTTCGCCTTGTTGGCGCCTAATCCGTTTATCTATCAACTCATTCTATTGATTACGGTTATTGGAGTTGTCATCGGAGCGATCGGATCAGCCTTCTCAATCAGAAGATTCCTAGACACTTAATGAAAAAGAACTTTTATAGAAAAAAATAAATTTAATCAAAAGCATTTAATATTTGGAGGAAATAGAAAAAATGAAGAGAAAAATATTTTTGTCATTAGCCTTAGCCGGAACATTAAGTTTATCAGCACTCGCAACACCCGCATTAGCCGTTGAAGCTTCTCCTTCATCGGTTTCAGACTTTGATTCCTTAATCTCAGAATTATCCGCAGAAGAGGACGAAGTAGCGAATAAACTAGAAACTCTTCAAATGGATATGGAAAGCAATGAAGCAGAGGCGGAAGAGCTTGTAGCTGAAATGACAGAAACCCAAGAATTCCTTGAAGGTTTGCAAATCGAAGTAGAAGAATTAAAAGATATGATTGAAAAACGTGAAGCCCAATTAAATGAACAAGCACGTGGTGTCCAAGTAATGGGTGAAACGGGTAATATTGTCAGCTTTATCTTAAATGCAGATTCTTTAAATGATATCGTGGGCCGTTTAGATGTTGTTTCAACACTTATTTCCTCCAACAAACAAACTATTGCTCAACAAAAAAAAGATCAAGAATTAGTCGAAGCAAAAGAAAATGAAACGCTTGAAAAACAAGAAGAGCAAAATCGATTAGCGGCTAAACTTGAAGCAAATAAAGCAGCTTTAGAAGAACAAAAAGCAGAACAAGAGAGTCTCTTGGCTCGAAAAGCTTCTGAAAAAGAAGAGGTTGAAGAAGAGCGTAGCGCTCTTATTGCACAAGCTGAAGCAGCTGAAGAGCGCCGAAAAAGCTTAGAAGTCGCAAATGCTACTGCTGCTTCTTCGGATGTAGAAGCATCGGATGTAGAAACAAACGAAGAAACGCATGAAGAAGCAACTACAGATACAAACGAAGAAGAAAATGTAGAGATTGAAGAAGAAACAGCTACAGATTCAGAAGCTGTGACAACAAGCTCTACAAGTTCTGCACCAGCTCCTGCCCCCGCAACGACTGATAGTTCTGTTGTGGGCATTGCGCAAAGCTTACAAGGCATTCCTTATGTATATGGTGGAGGTAGTACGTCAGGATTTGATTGTTCTGGCTTTACAACCTATGTATTTGCGCAAGCAGGTCGTTCATTACCTCGTACAGCAGCAGCTCAATATGGCGCAACGAGTCGTATTTCTAGAAGCGAAGCTCAACCAGGAGACTTAGTGTTCTTTAGCCAAGGAGGCGGAGTAGACCACGTCGGTATCTATATGGGCGGTGGCAACTTTATCGGTGCTCAAACCTCAACAGGTGTTGCTGTCTCTACGATTGATTCAGGCTATTGGGCGAACCATGTCACTGGTTTTGGCCGTTAATTAACATTCCAAATATTAAATGCATAAAAGTCCTCAAGTATTCTTTTTTGAATGCTTGAGGTTTTTTTATTTATGCAGTAATCAATGCTAGTCTTAGTGTTTAGAACGCTGACCATTCATAATGAGGTGTGGTTCCTGCTTTAGTTCTACTTTACAAATGAAGAATTTCTAAAAAATAGTTGTAGAAAATAAGCAGGAGTTGTTTAGATCGCCTCGATCTTTCAGGGCGGAAAAGAAAAATGCGTGTTGAAATGCAGCAGTTAAGACGGTAAAATTAATTTAAATATTTTTAAAAATATAGTGATAAAAATAGGAGAGAGAATATTGGCAAATAACTTAATGTGGTCCGTCATTCTATACTTGATCCAACCTGTTTTTTTAATTGGTTTGGTCTATGCACATTTTAATCGAAATAAACGAGTTCATTATACCCGTGAGCATTTTCGAGTAAATTTCAACCGGAAAAATTTTGAACTCAAGGATTATCTACTCAAAGGTTTGCTTCCAGGGATTATCTTGTCTTTATTATCCCTCTTTATTGGGATACCCTTAACGATTGAATGGTATTTAGTTTACCAAGTCCTAACGATTATTTTATTAGTGGTGGCTGGTTCGCGTTTTATCCATCCGTTGTTTACATTCCCAATGAGTATTTTTATTATGTATGGTTTGAATTTCGCTGGAATCGATGTCCCTTTTTCGAAGTTAAATCACCTCTTTAATCAACAAACATATCTAATCAATCAAACAACCAATCAATTACCTGCATTGACGATGAATCTTTTATTGCTTGCTGCTTTGATCTTATTGGTTTCTACCTTTTCTATGAACAGTCGCGATGAATATAAAATTTATCCGATGCTTAAAACATCCAAAAGAGGAAAAACGGTCGCAAAGTATCAAAAGAACTCGCTATGGGCACTGCCACTAATGGTGATCGTGCCAGGGGAAGTCATTGAACCATTTGCTGAGTGGTGGCCTTTACTCAATATTAATGGCAATCAATATGCATTTCTTTTGTTGCCACTACTCGTCGGTTTTCACTATACCGTTTCCACGCAATTTATTGATGAAGCCACGAAAGCTTTACAGACAGAATTTAGGTATTTAGCGATTAGTGGGATCCTATTATTTATAATTTCTTATATCTACCCACAATTCAGTATTTGGAGCATGCTTTTATTATTCCTTGGCGGCTTGTTTATCCTTGTACGTCATCGTCGAAGAGAGAATATGTGGAGCTTTCGTTATGGACCAGCAGATGAAGGTTTACGAGTCATTGCGATTCGTCAGAATTCTCCTGCTGAGCGTTTAGACTTAACAATTGGCGATGTCATCTTAGATTTTAACGATCAAGCACTGACGGATATGGAAGAATATTATAAGACACTGGCTCACAACCGTTCTTATGCGAAGCTGCGTATTAGAAGAAGAGATGGAGAAATTGTGATTGCAGAAACGCCCTTATATGATGATGACTACAATAATCTAGGTTTGTTGTTACTTGATCAATAACGTCTAAAATAGAATCAATTCTTTGACCGAAAAGAAAGGAACGATCACGTGAAGAAAGTACTTATTATTGAGGATGAACAATCTATTTTAAAGTTATTAAGTTATAACCTTGAACAAGAAGGTTATAACGTAGAAGTGACGATGGATGGCCAAGAAGGATTCGAATTAGCGCTTGAAAATGGATACGACATGATTTTACTAGATTTAATGTTACCGAATAAAGATGGTGTAGAGATATGTCGAAAGTTACGTCAAGAAAAAATTGAAGTGCCGATTATCATGTTGACCGCAAAAGATACGGAAATCGATAAAATTTTAGGACTAGAAATGGGTGCGGATGATTATATAACAAAACCGTTCAGTCCTCGAGAGGTATTAGCCCGAATGAAAGCTATTTTTAGACGCGCAGAACGATCACCGTCTGAAAATATGGTGGGAGAAAAAGATCCAGAAGAAACGATAGTAATCGGGGAGATAAAAATTTTCCCGGAAAAATATGAAGTATTCGTCCGTGGGGAACAGATCGAATTAACACCAAAAGAATTTGATCTCCTCTTATACTTTGCCCGCCGCGAAGGACGGATCTTAAGTCGGGAACGGCTGCTCAATGCGATTTGGAATTATGATTTTGCGGGCGAAACTAGAATAGTAGATGTTCATGTGAGTCATTTACGTGAAAAAATCGAAAAAGATACAAGAAAACCTGAATATATCATGACGGCGCGTGGTTTTGGTTATAAGTTAGAGATACCAAAATGAAAGAAATAAAACACAAGTTATATGCTTTATATTTTTTTATTGTAGCTGTGTTTATTCTGCTCCTTTATTTTTTATTGTCCCATGTAGTGGAAGACCATTTAGTTGAACACCAACGAACAGATCTCGAACAAGATATGGTCGCTCTGGCCGATTATGTTGAAGAGCATGAAGCAGAAAGTCAACTGAATGGAGAAGAAATCATCCAATTATTGGAAGATTTAGCGCCTGTTCTTCAAAAACGAATGACCGTCATGGACCTTGAAGGGCAGCCGCTCTATGATTCAGCAGCCTCTATTGATCCTACAGAAAATATTTTTGATCACCCTGAAATTCAACGATTATTAAGGGGCGAAAGCATTAGTGTCTATCAAAAAGATACAGAGGATGAAGACCATGATCAATACGCTGTGAGCCAAGTTATTTTTAATCAAAATAAAGAACCGCTAGTTATTGTCCGTTTAGCGCACGAAATAACCACTTTGACGAGTGCTATTCAACTATCTCTGAGAATTCAGCTCATTGGTACCATTATTCTAGCTGTTGTGATTATTGCATTAGCCACAAATTGGATGAATCGCATTACAGCCGCTCTAATGGAAATGGACAATGTGGTAACTCGCTTAAAAAATGCGGATTATGAGGCCCGTTATAAAAAACAGTCTTATCAAGAAGTCGATGCATTAGGTCATTCAATGAATGAATTAGCAGTTAATTTAAAACAACAAAAACAAGACCTCAAAGCAAGTGAAGAGAGAATTTATGGTTTGATCAACCATTTGGTGATCGGGGTTATTTTATTAGACGAAACGCGTCATATTCAAATGGTTAACCCGATTGTGAACGAATTACTGGGCACTAATTTATATGGAAAAATTACCCATTTATACACGGACTATATTCGCAGCGCAGAGTTGATTGAATTAATCGAAACAGCTTATGAAAAAAATGAAACGACAAACGCAGAACTGAAAATGTATTTTCCTGAAGAAAAAACTTTGGATGCTAATGTCATCCCCGTTCCTGGTAAAACAGCGGGCACACCGAATTATATCGTGTTACTTTATGATATTACTGAGATTCGTCTATTAGAAAATATTCGAACGGATTTTGCTACCAACGTTTCTCACGAATTGAGAACGCCCATTACTGCGTTAAAAGGGTTTAGTGAAACTTTACTCGACGGTGCCATGTATGATCAGGAAGTGCTGACAGAGTTTTTAGAGATTATGTTAAAAGAATCAACGAGACTCGATCACATGGTGCAAGATATCTTACAGTTATCGAAGTTAGAACAAGGACGAGCGCTGACCAGTACGGAAGTCATTGAAGTTCGTCACGTTGTCGAAGAAGTGTTTCAAATCTTACAACAAAAAATTGAATTAAAAAACATGACTTGTTTTATAAAAGAAACTGAACCGATTAAAATAAGAGGAAATCGTGACGACTTAAAACAAATCTTAATGAACTTAATCGCCAATGCGATTACTTATACCCCTGAAAATGGCGAAGTATTTGTGCAATTGGAACGAGTGTGGTCTGAAGCAAAAATCCAAATTGTCGATAATGGCATAGGGATTCCAGAAAAAGACCAGGTCCGAATTTTCGAAAGATTTTACCGGGTGGATAAAGCACGGAGTCGCAATTCTGGAGGCACGGGGCTCGGCCTTTCTATTGTAAAATGGGCGGTTGATAATATGAATGGGCGAATGGAGTTGACAAGTAAAGAAAATATAGGAACGACGTTTACTATCTGGCTTCCTTTACATACTGAAAAAGAATAAAATATAAATTTACGTAAAATTTACTTTAAATCCATAAGATATAAATAAATAATCTGTATGATGTATTTGAAGGCAGAGATATGTCATTCAATTTAGAAAAAAGGAGATTGTTACTATGACTTTTGGAAAAACGGCACGTATATTTTCTACATTAAGCATTACCTTATTATTAGCGGCTTGTGGGACAGATGAAACAACCGAAGAAGGAGCCGAAGGGACTTCTGAATTCGATGCAACTGCAGATATTCACGTCATTACGCGTGAAGAGGGTTCCGGCACACGAGGAGCATTCGTTGAGGTAGCGGATGTTATGGATGAAAATGAAGAAGATATGACAACCCCGGCAGCCACGGTCCAAAATAGCACGAGTGGTGTAATGCAAGCTGTTGCTGGTGACATCCATTCAATCGGCTACATTTCTTTAGGTTCGTTAGATGATTCGGTTAAAGCATTGTCGATTGATGGTACAGAACCAACGCCTGACGCTGTAGCAAATGGTGAGTATGGAGTCGCTCGGAACTTTAACGTTGTGTACGGCTCAGAATTAAGTGAAGAAGCTCAAGATTTTTATAACTTTTTCACCTCCCAACAAGCGCAAGAATTAGTGTCTGAAGAAGGTTATGTTCCAGTTGATTCGGAGGCTGAGGAATATACCTCTCAAGGAACTTCTGGAGATGTGACCGTTGTAGGATCTACTTCAGTAGAACCTTTAATGCAGCGTTTTGCAGAAGCTTATATGGAATTAAATCCAGATGTAACAATCGATATTACAGCGCCAGGGTCTGGAGCAGGAATTACCGCAGCAATTGATGGATCAGCCGATATCGGTATGGCTTCTCGTGAAGTGGATGAAGAGGAAGCTTCACAGTTAGAAGGTTCTGACGCGATTGCCGTTGATGGAATTGCCGTCATCACCCACAATGACAATCCAGTGGATGAGATGTCTCTGGAAGATGTTTCTAATATTTACATGGGTGATGTAACAACTTGGGAAGAAGTTTCAGAATAAATGAAAAGTTAAAAACAGCCTATAAAAATAGACAAAATATGGGAGAGGTTGCCTCAAAATATCCTCTCCTCATTTTTTGTGTTGTGCAGGTCCAGCGGAAGAAATTGTACTAGTTTTCTGATGGAATTATTGTTATATTTGATATGCTTAATTAGCGATTTTAAAAATTATACGTTTTAAAAAGTAAGAGAGGATGATTATTGTTGGCTGAAAGAAAAGAACGAGTTATGAATGGCGTCTTTTTTATCTCCGCATTGATGTCGATTGTGTCTTTAGTACTTATTATCGTCTTTATGTTCACAAACGGCGTTCCAGTGATGATGAAATACGGCTTAGATGAATTTCTATTTGGAACACAGTGGAGACCAACTGCAACTGAACCACAATTTGGTTTATTACCAATGATTATGGGCTCAGTCTATGTCACAATTGGAGCGGCGGTATTAGGCGTGCCAATTGGTGTTTTAACGGCCATCTTTATGGCTGAGTACTGTCCGAAATGGTTATATAAAGTACTAAAACCAGCGGTTAGTTTGATGGCATCGATCCCATCAATTGTATATGGTTTCTTTGCTTTACAATTTTTAGTACCACTAGTTAGAGATAGTATTGGAGGCAATGGTTATAGTATCTTAACTGCTATGATCTTACTAGCTGTTATGATCTTACCAACGGTCATTGAATTATCGGAGTCGGCTTTACGTGCTGTTCCTAGAACTTATTATAATGGGAGTGTTGCTTTAGGCGCAACGCATGAAAGAACCCTCTTTAAAGTGATGTTACCTGCAGCTTCATCTGGAGTCTTATCCAGTATTGTGCTGGGAATTGGACGTGCGATTGGTGAAACAATGGCGGTTGTGCTTGTAGCTGGAAACCAACCACTTATGCCGGATGGCTTCTTGAAAGGTGTTCGTACGTTAACGACAAATATTGTACTAGAGATGAGTTATGCATCTGGTGATCACCGTTCAGCGTTGATTGCGACAGGTGTCATTTTATTTGTCTTTATCCTACTGATCAACTCAGTCTTTTTAGTCATTAAAAACAAGGGGGCCACTAAATAATGAATAAAAGTAAGTTAGCTCGGGCATTTGTTTATTTAGGGGCGGCCATTACATTTGGTGTGTTAGGGTATATTATTTTATTTGTTTTTATAAATGGTGTTCCTTATATAACCCCTGATTTATTCGCGTGGAATTATACAACCGAAAACGTATCGTTAACTCCTGCTTTAATTACGACTTTGTATATTATTGGTGGCTCATTACTCGTTGCTACGCCTATTGGAGTTTTTACGGCCGTTTATTTAGTCGAATATGCGGACCGTTCGCGTCCAATTGTTAAGTTGATGTCAATGGCTACAGACACTTTGGCAGCTGTTCCATCCATTGTTTATGGATTATTCGGCTTCCTATTCTTTGTTACATTTTTAGGCTTCCAATTCTCATTAGTCGCTGGTATGTTAACAATGACCATCATGATCTTACCATTGATTATTCGGTCAACAGAAGAAGCATTGTTAGCAGTCGATCGGTCTTTACGTGAAGCCAGTTATGCGTTAGGAGCTGGAAAATTACGCACCATTTTTAATGTCGTACTACCTGTGGCTATGCCAGGGATTTTATCCGGCGTGATCTTAGCTATTGGTCGTATTATTGGAGAATCTGCGGCTTTAATCTATACACTGGGTTCATCAGTGAACTTACCGGATTCATTATTCTCATCAGGAAGAACATTAGCTGTTCATATGTATGTTTTATCGAGTGAAGGCTTCCACGTCAATGAAGCTTATGCAACAGCTGTTGTTTTAATCATCTTAGTATTAGCATTAAACGCATTTTCAACATTTATTAGTCGTAGAATAGTTAGGGGAGGCAAGTAATCATCATGGCAGAAATGAAAGTTAGAAATTTAGATTTATGGTATGGGGATTTTCAAGGATTAAAAAATATTAATATGGACATTATCGAAAATCAAATTATTGCATTTATCGGCCCGTCTGGATCTGGTAAATCAACATTCCTTAAAACGTTGAACCGAATGAATGATTTAGTAGAAAACGCTCGTGTTGAAGGAACGATTGAATTAGATGGGGTTGATATCTATGCACCGAATACAGATGTCAACGTTTTACGTAAAAAAATAGGGATGGTCTTCCAAAATCCAAACCCTTTTCCGAAAAGTATTTATGATAATATTGCGTTTGGACCAAGAACGCATGGTATTACAGATAAAAATGAATTAGATGAAATTGTTGAAAACTCTCTTAAAGGCGCTGCAATTTGGGATGAAGTCAAGGATCATTTAGACCGTAGTGCGCTTTCTATCTCTGGGGGACAACAACAACGGGTTTGTATTGCCCGTGCCTTAGCAGTCGAACCTGAAATATTATTAATGGATGAGCCAACAAGTGCTTTGGATCCTATTTCAACTGCAAAAATTGAAGAGCTAGTGACAACGTTAAAAGAAGATTACACGATTGCAATGGTGACTCACAATATGCAACAAGCGTCTCGTATTTCTGATCGAACTGCTTTCTTCTTAAGTGGGGAACTTATTGAAACGGATGATACAACGAAAATATTTACGAATCCAGAACATGAAGACACGGAAAACTATATTTCTGGACGTTTCGGGTAATTTTATAATCGTTTTTAAACAAGGAGGATGCAGTAATGCGAACAGTATTTGATGAAAGATTAGCAGAAATTCATCGTGATTTATCTCAATTGGGACGCATGGTGAACGAGGCAATTTATAAATCAGTGAAAGCTTTAGTGAACCATGATGCAGAATTAGCACAAGAGGTTATCACAGGTGATTTAAAAATTAATGACAAAGAAAATGAAATCGATCGTAAGTGTTACGAAATTATTGCGCTACAACAACCAAATACCACCGATTTACGTCGTGTTTTAGCGGTCATGCGTGCTTCTTCAGATTTAGAACGGATGGGCGACCACGCGCAAAGTGTTTCAAAAGTTACGATCAATGTTAAAGGGAATAAAAGAGATAGCTATTTAGAAGATATTATTTCTGAAATGGGCGAAAAAATCTCAGCGATGTGTACAGATATCATTGATGCTTTTGTAGAGTTTGATGTGGAAAAAGCAAGAGCAACAGCGGACCGCGATTCCGAAATCGATGAGCTGTATCATAAGCTAAGATTTGCTGCTTTGGAACTGATGAAAAAAGATCCAGAATCGGTGTTAGCCGCTGCAGATTATTCTTTTGCCGGCATGCACTTAGAGCGTATTGGTGATTATACAACCAATATCGGTGAGTGGATTGTCTATTTAGATACAGGCGAAATCGTCGATTTAGACTAAATGAAGATTCATCAAAAACACCCGTTAGCGATTATGCTAGCAGGTGTTTTTTGTCTGGAAAGGCATCTTTTTTATGTTAACCGAACGTATTTTCTGTATTTATTGACTGTTTCTTGTTATAATTACTAGACGTACAATGATTTTATGTGTATTGTATAAAAAAGAAATATGATAAAAGGAAATGATGTTTAGTGGCAAAAGATAAAATAATAGTAAATGGCGCACGAACTCATAATTTAAAAAATATCGATGTAGAAATTCCACGCGATCAATTTGTAGTAATTACAGGCTTATCAGGATCTGGGAAAAGTTCTTTAGCATTTGATACTTTATATGCTGAAGGACAAAGACGTTATGTTGAGTCACTGTCAGCTTTTGCTCGTCAGTTTCTAGGACAGATGGACAAACCAGATGTTGATAGTATTGATGGTTTAAGTCCTTCTATTTCAATTGATCAAAAAACAACTAGTAATAATCCCCGCTCAACAGTAGGGACGACAACAGAAATTAATGATTATTTACGTCTTCTCTATGCACGGGTTGGGACCCCAATTTGTCCCAATGATGGGACCGAAATCACCAGTCAAACCGTTGACCAAATGGTGGAACAAGTACAAGAACTGTCAGAACGCACACGTATCCAAGTGCTCGCTCCTGTCGTGAAATCACGTAAAGGACAGCATAAAAAAGTTTTTGAAAAAATTCAAAGCGATGGATATGTCCGTGTACGCGTCGATGGTGAAATGTATGATATCAGTGAAGATATTGAATTAAATAAAAATAAAAATCATGATATTGATGTCGTTATTGACCGGTTAGTCATCAAAGAGGGGATCCGTTCTCGATTGGTTGACTCTTTAGAAACAGCATTAGAGCTTGCGGATGGTTATGCGACAATCGATGTGATCGATGGGGAAGAAATTCCTTTCAGTGAACACCACGCTTGTCCTGTATGTGGTTTTTCAATTCCGGCACTTGAACCTCGCCTCTTTTCATTCAATGCTCCTTTTGGCGCATGTGATGAGTGTGATGGTTTAGGGACGAAATTAATCGTTGATATGGATTTAGTGATTCCTGACCGTACAAAAACTTTAGAAGAAGGAGCTATTGTTCCTTGGGAGCCAATTAGTTCAAAATATTATCCAGAAATGCTTCGTCAAGCAGCGGACCATTTTGGAATTGATATGAACACGCCTTTTGAAGAACTCTCAAAAGAAGATCAAGACCTTATTTTATATGGTTCTGGTGGTCGTGAATTCCACTTCCATTATAAAAATGATTTTGGAAATGTTCGCGATAGTGATCTTCCGTTTGAAGGCGTAATTAATAACATTTCTCGTCGTCATCAAACTACTTCGAGTGACTATACACGTCGAACCATGCGAGAATATATGACGGAACTTCCATGTCCAAAATGTGATGGTAAACGGTTAAGCCGTGAAGCGTTAAGTGTTAAAGTAGGTTATTTAGATATTGCAGAAGTCAGTGATTATTCAGTCGAAGAAGCGCTCGACTTTTTTGAAACGTTAGATTTATCGACGAGCGATACTATGATCGCTACGCCCATTAAAAAAGAAATTCTCGACCGCTTAACTTTCTTACGCAATGTAGGCCTTGATTATTTAACTTTGAGCCGACAAGCCGGAACACTCTCTGGAGGAGAAGCGCAAAGAATTCGTTTAGCCACGCAAATTGGTTCGAACTTAACGGGCGTTATGTATGTGTTAGATGAGCCGTCCATTGGGTTACATCAACGAGATAATAATCGTTTGATTGCTTCATTGATGGAAATGCGCGATCTCGGAAATACGTTAATTGTTGTTGAACATGATGAAGATACTATGCGAGCTGCAGATTATCTGATTGATATTGGACCGGGCGCAGGTGAAAATGGTGGTGAAATAATTGCTGCAGACACACCGGAAAATGTTGCCGCTGATAAAGACTCAATCACAGGTCAATATTTATCAGGGAAGCGTAAAATAGAAATTCCTGAAACTAGACGAACTGAAGATCTAGGAGCGATTAAAGTTGAAGGCGCCCGTGAAAACAATTTAAAAGATGTCGATGTTGAATTTCCACTCGGCCGTTTAAATGTTGTCACAGGTGTTTCTGGTTCAGGTAAATCTTCTTTAGTGAACGGTGTCTTGAAAAAAGCACTCGCTCGTGTGGTCGGTCGTTCAACTGAAAAGCCCGGCGCTTATGATAAAATTAGTGGTTATGAATCTTTAGAAAAAGTGATTGATATTGATCAGAGCCCGATTGGCCGTACACCAAGAAGTAACCCGGCCACTTATACCGGCGTCTTTGATGACATCCGTGAATTATTTGCGCAAACGAATGAAGCCAAAATGCGTGGGTATAAAAAAGGACGTTTCAGTTTTAACGTTAAAGGCGGACGTTGTGAAGCTTGTAAAGGTGAAGGAATTAAGAAAATTGAAATGCACTTTTTACCGGATGTTTATATTCCATGTGAAGTATGTGGCGGTAAACGCTACAATGCAGAAACCCTTGAAGTGAAATATAAAGGTGCTACGATTGCAGACGTTCTTGATATGACGGCGACAGAAGCATTGGACTTTTTTGAGAATATACCAAAAATCGAACGTAAATTACAAACCATGTCAGATGTTGGTTTAGGTTATGTCACTCTTGGACAATCCTCCACAACCTTATCCGGAGGAGAAGCACAACGAATGAAATTAGCAAGTGAGCTTCAAAAACTCCAAAGAGGCCATAACTTCTATATATTAGATGAGCCAACAACTGGTTTACACACACACGATATCGCAACATTATTGAACGTGTTAAATCGCTTAGTTGAAAATGGTAATACCGTTTTAGTAATTGAACATAATTTAGATGTAATTAAAATGGCGGACTATATCGTAGATTTAGGACCAGAAGGTGGCCATGGGGGCGGTAATATTATCGCAACAGGAACACCTGAAGAAATCGCTGAGGTAGAAGAAAGTTATACCGGCCAATTTTTAAAAGATGTTCTTGAACGACAAGAAATTAAATAAAAGAAGAAAACCTCTATTTTTAAAATAAAAATAGAGGTTTTTTTAATAGGAAAAATGATTGATCGATTGTCTATCGAAAGATCTTTCATTTATTGTGTGATAGGAGACGCTATTTAAAGGTAAAACATTTATCTTTCTATAGTAAGCTTCCAGTGTAAAGGTAAATTGCTTATCTTTCTATAGCAAGCTTCCAGTGTAAAGATAAACTGCTTAACCTTCTATAGCAAGCTTTCAACGTAAAGATAAACTGCTTATCTTTCTATAGCCTTTATTTCAGCTCTCATCCTTTTACTTTGTGTAAGCTTATTAAAAACTTCCCATGTGTCTCAAACATCTTTTTAAAATCAGACTGTAGACCTATGACAAAGGTTTTATTTTATTAGATAATAGTATTGTAGAAAAGAAAGTGTATCGATTAAGGAGAAGATGAACGATCAGAACCCTTAATTATCCATAAGGAGGAAAAATAATGGGTGAGCGCGAAAGAATTTTAGAACTAGTTCGAGAAGGAGTTTTATCTGTTGATGAAGCCCTCGACTTACTTGAAAATGTAGCCAATAAAGAATCTAAAGAAACAGCAGAAAAAGAGTTCACTTCTGAAAAACCAGAAAAAGAAAAGACAAAGTCAACCGCTGAAAATGTAGAACCAGAAATGGAAGAACCTCTTTTTGGAGAAGAGGAAGAAACAGAGGCAGCAGAAGAGAATAACGATGAAGACATGAAACAATTCGAAGATGAACTTGAAGGTTTAGCGAATGAATTGAATCAATATTCTGTTGAAATTGACACACTCAATGCAGAACTTACAGAGGTAAAAACAGAATTAACCGAAGTTGAAGAAGATCTCAATGAACGAAAAGAAACCTACAATGAAGACTATGAAGAAACGAAAAAAGAATTAGAAAATGAAGTTATCAATTTACAAAAAGAAATTGAACTCATTTCAGCAATGGAAGACGTCGACAGTACGGAAGAAGTAAAAAGTTTAAACCAAGAGTTGACGCAAACGTTGGAGGAATTGAAAGCTCTAGAAAATGAAGCGACAACGGATCAAGAGATCAAAGAACTTGAAGAGCGAGCAGAAAAACTCCGCGAAGAAGTAAGCGAGTTAACAGCAGCTAAAAACAACCTTTTAAAAGAAGTTCATTCGATTAAAATGAAACAATGGACGACAAAAGCTAAACAAATGTCAGAAAACTTAGATATTCCTGAAGAGTGGCGGGCTGGTGCAAACAAAACGATCAACAAAGCGAGTGATATTTTTGGCGAAACCTCTAAAACAATCGGGGATGTTTTCCGTCAAACGGTCCGTACCACAAAAGATACGTTAGAAAATATCGATTGGAAAGATTTGGATATTAATCTGAACTTCCCAAGAGAAGCAAAAGAAAAATTTGAGCATGAATGGTTATTTGAAGACACGACAGCAACTATATTAGATTTTAAAAATGCGAATGGCGATATTCAGTTTAAACCAAGCATGAATGAAAACATTAAGATCAATGCAAAAATTAAAATTTATGGCAATGTCGATGAAGCTTCGCCTTTGGATGCCTTTGAAGCGCGTAGTATGATTAAAATCGATGAGGATAAATTCACCTTCCACGTGCCAAACAAAAGTGTAGAAGCGAATATGATTATTTATTTACCGGAAAGAGAATATGACTATATTCGTTCAAATACTTTCAATGGGGATGTCGCTTTCTACGAAATCAATGCACGCGATCTGTATGTCAAAGCGACGAATGGCGATATTTTACTCGATGATTTAGACGCGACGATGCTAGAAGTTAAAGGAACAAATGGCAACATCACGTTGAAAAATATCGATTTACGTGATTTATTAGTGAATACAGTCAATGGTGATATTCGAATTGTCGGCCATGTACAGAGTTCAGATGTCAGTACAACGAATGGCGATATTCGCTTTACCTTAAGCGGCGAAGAATTAATCCGTATCGCTGGGGGCTCGGTGAATGGGGATGTTAAAATTTCATTACCAGAAAAAACAGGTTTAGAAATTGAAGCCAAATCAACATTTGGAAAAGTGAAAAGTCGTTTAACGAACATCGACTCATCGCTTGGAAAAGAGAGAAAAGGCAATACCCATACTTTCCGCCGTATTGGAACGGGTGATATTTGCCGCGTGAATGTCCAAACGACGACCGGAAATGTGTTATTAAAAGATACAGACCAATAAAAAATAGATAAAAAAAGAGGAGAATGTACAATGAAACGATTAACAAAATCTTCAACAGACAAAATGATTTCAGGTGTTTGTGGCGGAATAGCTGAATATTTTGAAGTAGATTCAACACTTGTACGGATTGGTTACTTGATCTTTACATTTGCTGGAGTAGGTTCACCAATCCTGTTATACTTTATATTAGCAGTTATTATGCCAGAAGATTAATGGAAAAAGAATTTAAGAGAAAGGGGGAATCGGTATGAGATTAACTAGATCGAGAGACGATGTCGTGGTCGCTGGAGTACTTGCTGGTATTGGAGAATATTTCCAAGTAGATCCGACTTTAATCCGGATTGGAGCAGCCCTTTTAATGTTTTTCAGTCCGTTTCCAGTGATTCCTCTTTATATAGTAGGAGCTATTTTAATACCGAAAGCACCTAAAAATGAAGATAGAGATGAAAGACTCTATCATAAGAAATCAGCAAAAAGAGACCGCCGAAAACATAAAGAAAAAGATGTTGAGTGGTCACAGAGAGTTGACGAACAGCCTTCTTCAACAGTAGAAGATATTGAAGAAGAAGATTGGAGTGATTTTTAATATGAAATGGTGGCAAAGAATTGTACTAAATACCGTCATCTTTTTAGTCCTTGCAAACTTTTTAGATGGATTTAGGGTAGACACATGGACAACAGCGGTGTTAGCCGCGGTTATTTTAAGCCTATTGAATGGCTTAGTAAGACCTGTTGTTTCTATCCTTTCTCTACCAGTCACTTTACTCACATTAGGGTTATTTTACTTTGTGATTAATGGTCTGATGATTTGGTTAACGGGTTATTTAGTATCTGGCTTCTTTATCAGTTCTTTTGGACAAGCGATTTTCGTTTCGCTCATTTTATCCTTAGTAAATTCGCTCGTCACAAAAGACGTATAACAAAAAGGAGACTGTCTTATTTTAGTAGAATAAGGCAGTTTTTTTATGTTTATCAATCCAAAATGAGGTTCGCAAGTTGCTATAAGTTATGCTATTATTATACTTATTGTAAGAATTTTAAAAATGAAATAAAAATATAAAAACGAACAAATAAACTTATGAGGTGAGCTTTTTTGAATACGAATACGGTGACTGTTCAAGAGTTACTTGAAGACATGCCTTACGTGAAAGTTGCAGCCGGCGAAGATTTTTTAGACCGTAAAATTAAAGTGAGTGATCTTTCTCGTCCCGCACTAGAATTGACAGGGTATTTTGACTATTACCCGCAAAACCGCGTTCAATTGTTAGGAAAAACGGAAGTCTCTTTTTTAAATCGGATGACGATTGATGAACGTAAGATTATTGTAAGACGTTTATGTGATCCAGAGACGCCGGCATTTTTAATTTCACGAGGTCTTGAAGTCCCTGAAGAATTATTAGAAGCCGCGACGAATAGAGGAATTCCAGTTTTAGTTTCTGAACGAAATACGACACGTCTTTCTGCGAATGTGATGAATTATTTGGAACAACATTTATCGGAAAGAAGAGACCAACACGGCGTTTTAGTAGAAATTTATGGGATGGGCGTGTTGATTATGGGCGAATCCGGCATTGGTAAATCGGAAACGGCGCTGGAATTGATTCAAAGAGGGCACCGTTTAGTAGCGGATGACCGCGTAGAATTATATATGATGGATGAAAGCCGGATTATTGGAGAAGCTCCAGAAATTTTACGCCATTTAATTGAAATTCGAGGAGTAGGCGTGATTGATATCTTAAACATGTTCGGTGTCGGTTCGGTTCGGGAATCGACGGTCATTGATATGGTGATCGACTTAAAACAATGGGATAAAAATCATTCGTTCGATCGCTTAGGCAATAAAGTTGAATCGATGAGATTCTTTAATGTTGATTTGCCGTTACTACATATTCCTGTACGGGTTGGGCGAAACTTAGCCACCATTATTGAAGTGGCAGCCATGAACATTCGCGCTAAGCGTATGGGTTATGATGCGACCGCTCAATTTGAGCAGAATTTAACGCGCTTGATTGAACAGAATAAAGATGATGGTACGGAAGTCTAGACATATAGTCATTTTGTTTTAAATATTAAAAATGTAGAAGGTGTAAAAATGAACTTTAATATAATGGCTATTGATCCGATAGCTTTTGAACTGGGACCAATTTCTGTTAACTGGTACGGTTTGATTATTGTTGCGGGGATGATATTGGCGATTTATTTAACGATTCGTGAAGGGGAAAAGAGAGGCATATCGGAAGATTTCATTGTCGATACTGCTTTTTGGACGCTTCCCATTGGGATCATTGGGGCTCGTTTATATTATGTGCTATTTGAGCTAGACTTTTATTTAAGCGATCCGATTAGAATCTTTTATGTTTGGGAGGGGGGCCTAGCCATTTATGGTGGTATTATTGCGGGCCTTCTGGTGGTTTACTACCGTTCTAAAAAAGAAAACGTCCCTTTATTACTGATGACGGATATCCTCGCGCCACATGTATTACTGGCGCAAGCGATTGGTCGTTGGGGTAATTTTATTAACCAAGAAGCCCACGGTGGCGAAGTCAGTCGTCAATTTTTAGAAAAATTAATGTTGCCGGAATTCATTATCGAGCAAATGAATATTAATGGGACTTATTATCATCCGACGTTTTTATATGAGTCGGTGTGGAATCTGCTCGGAGTTATTCTTTTATTCATTCTGCGAAAGCGAGAGAAGCTCTTGTTACGAGGAGAGGTTACTGCTGGCTATTTAATTTGGTATGGAGTAGGCCGTTTCTTTATTGAAGGCATGCGGACAGATAGTTTATATTTAGGTCCTATGCGCGTTTCTCAAATTGTTTCCGTGATTCTAATCGGGATTGGCATGGGGATCATTATTTATCAACGTCGTTATAATTATCCGCAACCCCCTTATTATACGGATGGGATTCAATATGAAATTGAATTTGCACGAAAAAAAGAAGCTTATCATGAGCGCAATAAAAAATAATGGATCGAGTCGTTTTGTTTATTATTAGTAGGAGGATATTTTTGTGAATAATGTAAAACAAGAAAAAGTAGCGATTTTAGGTGCAGGGTCGTGGGGAACTGCTCTGGCAAAAGTTTTGGCAGAAAATGGACAGGATGTTAAACTATGGACACGTCCGAGTGACGCGAAGATTGTTGCTGAAATTAATCAAAGCCATACAAACTCAAAATATCTTAAAAATATCGAAATTCCTGAAACTATAACAGCGACGACAGATTTAGAAGAAGTTGTTTCGGAGCGAGACATCATCGTTATCGTTATTCCAACAAGCGGGATTCGAGCCATCGCGAAGAACTTAAACGAAATCATCGAAACTCCAAAGATCATTGTCCATGCTTCAAAAGGATTAGAGCAAGGAACACATCAACGGATTTCTACTATTTTAGCTGAAGAAATTGCTCCTGAAAAACGAACAGGGATTGCAGCCTTATCAGGTCCGAGTCATGCAGAAGAAGTCGCGGTTCAAGATTTGACCAGCATCACTTCTGCGAGTGAAAACGAAGAAATCGCTCGAAAAGTCCAACATTTATTTATGAATGACTATTTTCGAGTCTACCGCAACCAAGATATTACTGGTGTAGAGCTGGGCGCTGCATTAAAAAATATTATAGCGATTGGTGCTGGAGCATTGAACGGTTTAGGTTTTGGTGATAATGCGATGGCGGCACTGGTGACACGTGGTTTGGCTGAAATTTCGAGATTAGGCATGCAATTAGGGGCAGAACCGCAGACTTTTATGGGGCTAAGTGGCGTCGGTGATTTAATTGTTACTTGTACGAGTCCTCATTCTAGAAACTGGCAAGCCGGTAAACTGATTGGTCAAGGTTTCAGTTTAGATGAAATCCAAGAAAAAATTGGAATGGCTATTGAAGGTCTGTCAACGGTGATTGCCGCGAAAGAATTAGCTGAAGAATGCGACATTGATATGCCGATTACAGAAGCGATTTACAAAGTCGCTTATGAAGAGGCCGATGTTTCTAAAACGGTATTAGAATTAATGCGTCGCGAAGGAAAAGCGGAGTAAACAAATGATTGGCTAGATGAGCAAAAAGTCTCTATAATACGACAGATGATAAAGAATATGTTTAAAAGTAAGGAAGGTTATAATGGAAAAAGAAATTCAAGATAAAATTTATGATGTTATTGTCATTGGTTCCGGTCCTGGCGGAATGACTGCAGCATTATATACCTCGCGTTCAGACTTATCCACATTAATTATTGAACGGGGTGCGCCAGGCGGACAATTAATTAACACGGCTGAAGTTGAAAATTACGCTGGTTTTAAATCGATTAAAGGCCCTGAGTTAGCGAATAATATGTATGAAGGGGCGACTCAATTTGGCGCAGAGTATACATTTGGAGACGTTCGTGAGATCGTTGACGGAAAAGAGTTTAAAGAAATTATCACTTCCAATAAAATATATAAAGCACGTGCCATTGTGATTGCAACCGGAGCGGAGCACAAGAAAATTGGGATCCCGGGTGAAAATGAATTGAATGGCCGCGGCGTTTCATATTGTGCGGTTTGTGATGGGGCGTTTTTCCGTGATCGTCCACTTGTTGTAGTTGGCGGTGGCGACTCAGCGGTTGAAGAAGGAACGTATTTAACACAATTCGCAAGTAAAGTTACGATCGTCCATAGACGTGACGAATTACGTGCACAACAAATTTTACAAGACCGCGCATTTAATAATGATAAAGTGGACTTCATTTGGGATACAGTCGTTGAAGAAATTGAAGGAGATAACAATGTCGATGCGCTTCAATTACGAAATGTAAAAACTGGTGAAGTATCCGAGTTGCCAGCAGATGGCGTGTTTATCTATATCGGACTCTTGCCGAATTCAGATGCTTTCCTTGATTTAGGAATTACAGATCAAGAAGGATGGATTGTCACAGATGATCATATGGAAACCTCCGCTCCAGGAATCTTTGCGGTAGGGGATGTTCGACAAACCGTTTTACGTCAAGTAGCAACGGCTGTTGGTGATGGCTCCATCGCAGGAGATGCGGCTTATAAATATGTCGAGTCTCTAAAAGAAGATCTAGCGTTAAAAGAAGAAGTTTAATGAAATAAAATACACCTAGCAGTTTGATCAAGTGTCCCTTGATAAGCACTGCTAGGTTTTTTTATGATTTTAGGAGGAACTGTCGAATGTTCTGGTTAAAATGGGTATCAACGAAGTTAAAGTGGAGTGTTTCGCTCAAAATGGATTACAGCGACATAAATCGAAAATATCTCGCTCAAAAAGAATTACAGCGACATAAATCAAAAATATCTCGCTCA
>CAUWGX010000012.1:0-57388 GCA_963558565.1 uncultured Atopostipes sp. | reverse complement strand
TCATTCATCACAATTCCAAATTTTGAAGAATGAAGTGCGGATCATTCATCACAATCCTAAACTTTGATGAATGAAACACGAAAAAGAATAAATAAAGAGAAAAAGGATGAAATTGGCAGGACCAATTTCACGAGACATTAAAAAAAGATATAGATCGGTTCGACGAAAACCAATCTATATCTTTTGATCGTTTATTCTTCTAACAAGCCTTCCGTAATTAAGAAGTCTCTGGCGACATCTTCAGCTGCGCGGTCTTCGAAATCTACTTCGTAATTCATTTCACGCATTTGATCGTCTGTAATTTGCCCAGCAAGGACGGATAAAATTTCTTCAATTTCTGGATGTTCTTCAATTAAACTAGTCATGACTAACGGAGCGCCTTGATAAGGTGGGAAAAGACCTAAATCATCTTCTAAAACGACTAAGTTGTACTCTTCAATTTCCGCATCAGTACTATAGGCATCGATTAGATTAACATCACCTTGTTCAATTGCAGTGTAGCGAAGTTGCGGATCCATGGTGCTGACATCGTCAAAAGAAATGCCATACATATCTTGAATACCAACGTACCCATCTTGACGGTCGTTAAATTCAATCGTAAACCCAGCAGCCACTTCGTCGGTGACAGGGGCTAAGTCAGAAATTGTTTCGACATCATATTCTTCAGCAAATTCAGAAGTCACGGCAAGCGTATAAGTGTTATTGAAAGCCATGGGTTCTAATAAGGTCATATCATATTCTTCTTGTAGTCCATCACGTGCGTGCTCAAAGACCTCTTCTTCAGAAGTGCCTGGTTCAGGAATTTCACCTAAAAGATCTGCTAAAACAGTCCCAGTAAACTCGGGGTACATATCGATTTCATTAGAACGTAAAGCGTTGAAAACAAAAGTAGTCCGGCCAAAATTTGGCTCCACTTCGGCAGTTAAATCGGATTGATCTTCGATCAACAACTTGTAAATGTTCATTAAAATTTCAGGTTCTGAGCCCATTTTACCAGCGATGGTGATATCATCTTCATCACCGAATACTAACGGAGCGGCAATCACTCCACCAATAAGAACAAAAACTGTTCCTAAAATGATCATTGTTTTCTTGAAAGGAGTCTTTTGGAGATAGCGTAGCAGCTGATCAAAAATGATCGCAAGTAAAGCTGCGGGTACCGCGCCTAAAATAATTAAATGATTATTCCCACGATCAATACCTAGTAAAATTAAGCTACCAAGTCCACCAGCACCGATTAAAGCAGCGACGGTTGCTGTTCCAATAATCAATACCATTGCCGTGCGGATCCCTGCCATAATAACAGGCATGGCAAGAGGCAGTTGCACTTTGATTAATTTACGCCAACGTCCCATCCCCATCGCATCAGCTGCTTCAATGATCGACGGGTCGATTTCTGTCAAACCCGTGTATGTATTTCTTAAAATTGGCAATAAAGCATAAATGAATAAAGCAACAATGGCTGGAATCGTCCCAATACCAACAATTGGGATCAAGAGTCCTAGGATCGCTAGGGAAGGAATAGTTTGAAAAATGGCCGTAATTTGGATAATCGGTTCTGCTATTTTGGGCCGTTCCGCTAAATAAATTCCTAAAGGAACTGCAATTAAAGCCGCGATGAGCAAAGCGATAAAAGACAATTGCATATGTTCGATTAAAGCGGTGACTAAATCTCCGCTTCGATCTTGAAATGTTTCTAACAATTCATTCATTAATTTAGAACCCCCTGATTGGCTTCGAATTCTTTCGCATAAAATTGAATAAGATCTTCGCGAGTAATAAAAATAGCCTCCGCTTGACTAGCGGTAATCACTTTCACGACAGGAGTCTTGGCTAGCTCGATTGTTAATTCGTGCAAGGTAGCCGTTTCTTCAATAGTATGAGCAATCGTTTCACGATTTTCGATCTCACGAGAAGCATATCCTTTTTCAAGCAACACTTGGATGGTTTGTTCTTCTTGATATTGCGGCAAGCCAGTTTTTAAAAATTCTTGGACAAATTCACTAGCCGGATGATTCAAAATCTCTTCTGTTGTTCCGACTTGTTCGATCTTTCCCGCATTCATTAAACAAATACGATCGCCTAAAGTAATCGCTTCTTGCATATCGTGGGTGACAAAGACAATCGTTTTTTTGAATTTTCGTTGTAGTTTCATAACATCTTCTTGTAGACTATTACGTGTAATCGGATCTAAAGCACTAAAAGGTTCATCCATTAAAATAATATCCGGATCAGCAGCAAGGGCTCGCACCACACCAATACGTTGTTGTTCGCCACCAGACAGTTCAGAAATCTCACGATCTCTATATTTTTCAGGATCCAAATTCACGCTTTCTAATAGTTCTGTTACACGTTGGTCTTTCTCTTCATCAGACCACTGCAACATCTCAGGAACCACTAAAATATTTTCGGCTACAGTCATATTTGGAAAAAGGGCAATTTGCTGTAAGACATAACCAATATTCCAACGGAGTTCTTGAATATCATATTCACTAATTTTTTTACCTTCAATCGTAATCGTACCTTCTGAAAGTTCTACCAGATGATTAATCATTTTTAAAGTCGTTGTTTTTCCACTACCACTGGGGCCGATTAAAACGAAAAATTCGCCTTCTTTAATCTCTAAAGAAAAGTCTTCCACAACGGCCTCGCCATTGTAGCGTTTGTACACTTTGTCGAATTGAATCATGCAGTTACCTCCTTGTTTTTTCTGGGATCAGTATAACAAACTGAGAAATAAAAAGAACACTATATTACTCATAATCGAGAAGAAACGACGAGAATAACTACAGCTTCAGTATAAGAGGAGTATAAATAATTTGTACTTGAAAAAAGACTTATCAAATGAAGTCAGCAGACATTACCGCTAAACTATTTACATAAGGAAAATTGTCTTTAGCGTCGAAATGAAGATCGTTTGCTGTCTGCTTGTTAGAAGGAACACTTTGTGCTAAACAAACACTGCAAAATGATCCGTCAATGATAATAAGACGCCTAAGAGCAGTTGAATAAATAAAAAGTGGATGATGACGAGAGGTAAGGAGAAGAGTCATAATGTTTTTGTTAGAATTTCCACAAAATTTAATGGGTTATCTGGCTTTTATAATTTATACAAAAATCTATAAACGACCTTTCTATAAATATAAAGAAGCCTATGTGACACACGTCAGTGGTCGGTGGGGCGCAATTTCTTTGAGTCGCTATATTTTTGCGGACGATGCTTACTATCAATCCAAAATGATTCGCCATGAATACGGGCATACTGTGCAGTCTAAAAAGTTACTGCTTTTATATTTACCTGTCATCGGCTTGCCTTCACTTATTTGGAATCGGCTATTTCAAGGCTATCGAATACGAAAAAATAAAAGTTATTATTCTTTCTATACAGAATCCTGGGCGAATCAATTAGGCGACTATAAAGTGAAAAAACGAAAAAAGTGATGCGTAAACAATGACCGGTTTTAAGCATCACTTTTAGAATAAATTAATTCACTTCCAAAATTTTTATTTCCATTTCTCCACTTGGGGTTTCAACCCGTGCTTCGTCGTTTTCTTTTAAGCCTAAAAGGCTTTTACCAATCGGTGACTCTACTGAAATTTTATGTTGCAGGGGATCCGCATCGATGGTTCCGACGATGGTGTAAGTTTCTTGAGTGCCTGCGGGGATTTCTTTAAAAGTTACCGTACTGCCTAACATGACGACAGCCGGTTTCCCAGCAGTGGGCTGTATGATTTCCGCATTTTGGAGCATTTGTTCGATCATTTGAATACGTTCTTTCACTAAAGATTGTTGATCTAGTGCGCCTGCAAAAGCGACATCTTCGGAAAAATCACAGAACCCGCGGAGGTATTTGACTTCATCATTCACTTCTTTTTGTCGCACTTCTTTTAAATAGTGTAATTCTTCTTCCAGCTTCTTTTTTCCGGCTTCAGTCATTGGATAATTCACAGCCATCGTTGAATCGTCCTTTCTGCTTTTGGGTCACTCTTTATTATAGGCAACCACAGTGTAGCATAAGTTGTGATTAGTCGTCATATGATTAGCGTTTGGCGGCTAGGAAAGATTGAAAGAGCGGAAAGAATTCTTTTCATTTGCGACGATTTCTGCTAAAATTTCGTATGATGCTTTATTCACTTGAAAAATATAAACAAACAAAAGCAGATATTTTCTGCTTTATTTTTATGAATAAAACTTGATGAGATTAATAAAAAAGGAATGATTTAAAATGAGTGAAAACTTTTGGAGAGATTTACCTAAACCGTTTTTCATTCTAGCGCCGATGGAAGATGTCACGGACGTTGTTTTTCGTCATGTGATTAAAGAAGCTGCGGAGCCAGATGTCTATTTCACTGAATTTACGAATACAGAAAGTTATGCGCACCCTGAAGGACAGATGAGTGTGCGGGGGCGCTTAACGTTTACTGAAGACGAACAGCCGATCGTGGCTCATATTTGGGGCGATAAACCGGAGTATTTCAAAAGCATGAGTATCGATTTAGCGGAGATGGGCTTTAAAGGCATTGATATTAATATGGGCTGTCCGGTCGCCAATGTCGCTAAAAATGGAAAAGGAGCCGGCTTAATTAACCATCCTGAAACGGCAGCAGAAATTATTGAAGCGGCTAAAGCCGGCGGATTACCGGTCAGTGTAAAAACACGTCTCGGCTACTGGAAAATTGATGAATGGCTTGTTTGGTTAAAACATTTATTGGAACAAGATATTGTAAATTTAACCATTCATTTACGAACACGCGCTGAGATGAGTAAAGTGGATGCGCATTGGGATCTGATTCCGGAAATTAAAAAAATGCGGGATGACATTGCGCCCGATACTTTACTAACGATTAATGGTGATATTCCCGACCGTCAAACAGGTTTAGAATTGGTCGAGAAATATGGAGTAGATGGGGTGATGATTGGACGAGGTGTATTTACTAATCCCTTTGCTTTTGAAAAAGAACCTGAAGTACACAGTGCGCAAGAATTATTTGATCTATTTCGTCTGCATCTCGATCTTTTTGACCATTATTCAGCATTGGAATACAAACCCTTTAAACCCCTACGTCGCTTTTTCAAAATTTATATTCGGGGTATTCAAGGAGCAGCAGATTTAAGACAACAGTTGATGACAACTGAATCAACGGATGATGTTCGTGAAATGTTAGACGCTTATGAAAAAGAACACTTGGAGTAAAAGCGAATGAATATATTACAGCCTGGGCAATGGTTGCTACTTTTTTTAATCGCGAGTATTAATTTATATACTTTTAGTCTTTATTTCATCGATAAAAGAAAAGCAATAAAAAATAAAAGACGTATTTCAGAAAAACAATTGCTCCTACCCACTTACTTTTTTGGAGGACTGGGAGCAGCCTTCGCGATGTCTATTTTTCGTCATAAAACTCAAACGACAAAGTTCAAAATGAGTGCACCTCTTGGTGTTTTTATTACCATTGGTGTGCTATTCTTGATCTTTTATTATTAATTATTCTGCATAAACCAGATCTTTTCTTTTGGAAGGGATCTGGTTTATTTTTGCTTCATAGAAAGAAAAAGTTATAATATATGGAAAGAAACGAATGAAAGAAGCTACTTTTTACGAACATATCCTTGATCGTGAATTTGATGATTAACGGGACTGAGTACAAGAGGTCAACCCATTAAAAATCAAGTGGCGTAGAGGTCTTCGGTAGTTCCAAAGACTATGTAAACGCTAGTATGTCTTTACCATTTCCATAAGAAGTAAAAAGAGTTTCTAATGAGTTGAAAAACTGTAAAGAGTATATAAAAATCATCCAGCAGTGTTGAGTGAATGGAGTCAGTTATAAGGAGATTGATCATGAAAGTTATTGATTTATCGTTGCCAATTTATTCAGGCATGGAAGTTTTTCCAGGGGATCCGGAAGTAAATATGGAGACGATTCACACGCTCGAAAACGAAGGCTGGGAGTTGCGAAAAATAAGCATGGGCACGCACACAGGCACGCACGTGGATGCTTTTTCTCATATGCATGAGGATGGAAAATCTCTGAGTGAATTGTCGCTTGAACGCTTTTTTGGAAAAGCACAAGTCGTTCGTTTAACCGATCAATGGCCAACAGAGCGGGGGTTATTTTTTACCGAAGAAATTGGTATCGATTGGTTCGAACAACTACTTGCTGTTCGACCGCCTTTTGTCGGTGGAGAGATAACGGAAGAATTAGAAAGAGCCTTATTGAAAAACGAAGTAATCACTTATACGAATTTAGTGAATTTAAAAGAAATTCCTAAAGGCGAAACATTTATGTTTTACGGTTTGCCTTTAAATATTCAAGCAGGCGATGGATCACCAGTCCGAGCGATGGCGATTATTGAAGAATAAAAAATAGGAGTGGGTGTTAGGAAAGAACATTTGAAGAATTCTTACAGATGAAGTCCACGTCCGACAGGAAAATTACACAAACGTTAAAATCCCCAAAGATTCTAAGATTTCTGTTATTCTATGCCTAGACTAGAATTAGAAAAGAGGAAGAAAAGATGGATGGAACAAAACGAGACAATATTGAAAAAGGGATGAAAGTAAAAGTCGTTCAAAAACAAGACCAACGCTCAGGAAAGCTGACGGAAGGGGTGGTGGCTAAAATTTTGACAAATTCAAAAACCCACCCACATGGCATAAAAGTACGACTTGAAGATGGCACTGTGGGCAGAGTGAAAGAATAAAAAGAAACGAGGAAAGATAAAATGGCCAAACAAGATATCAATCCTATCCGACTGCGTTTAGAATTAAAAGAAGATTATTTATCCGATAGAGATCAAGTCATGCTGAAGCGATATGGGGAATCAACCACTGGGAACTCTTTGGTCCGAAATATTATTATTCCTTCAGATATGCCTTTGCATAATTTACATTATGCGATTCAACGTCTTTTTGGTTGGCGGAATTCTCATTTGCGAGAGTTTCTGTTACCTAAAGAAGTTTACGATAAAATAACTAATGGAACGGTTAAAGGTTGGAGTGACTTAGTAGGGGTTCTTTTTCAACCACCTTCAGAAGGGGAAGTGGATGTTTTTTGGGATGATGATTTTGATCCCGAGGGAAATATTTCCTTTACTTCGTGGCTGCGCAATCAATACATCGGCCCTTATGAATACGGAGGTCATTTTGAACACCCTGAAGTAGCACAAGCAGATGTTCAAGAGTTACTCCATTCCACAGATGAGGTTGAAGTCAGAGAATCTTTTCAAGAATATAGTGAGCGGAGTCGAAAAGATGGCGACAAGGAAGTTAAAATTAAAAAAAGAGCGCCGATTATTGATTTAACTTTAGAGGAATTAAAAGCTTCGATACTCATCGAAAATGGTACCGATAAATTATTGGAAACATTATTGGTGGATGATGTGCTCGGTTTTCAAAATGAAACAGCGAAAACTGACCATTTCCCTGCGACCGATGAATTAATTTATCACTATGACTTCGGCGCAAGTTGGATCGTTCATATTACAAAACATGCGCATTATGACGACTTACTGGAACAACATTTAGTCTTTCCAGAAGAAATCGAAGAGCTTGAAGAAAGAGTTATAAAAGAGCACAAGCCTTTTTGTATTCATTTAGACGGTTTAAAAGTCATGGATGATATTAGTGGTTTGAGTGGCTTTGCTGAATTTTTAGAAACAAAATATGAGCATCGTTATAGAACAGAAGATTCGATGTGGTTATCGGATTGGGCGAAAAGTATGGGCTGGCGTCCTACAAAAATCGTGCCCAAGAAATTATTGTAAGATGAAAAAGGGTGAAAGCTGATCGCTGTGAAAATTCATAGCTGTCATTTTAAAATTTGTGATAGCGGGCATAGGGGTATTTATTCTATGCCGAAAAGATTGGATAGAATATGCAGCGCCATGGGTTTGTTTTATCGTCGGCGCGGCACTTTTTCGGCTTAAGGTACGTTTTTCAGGATTTTAGTTTGCATATTTTAGATTTCATCTTAGTGCTTATTTCAGGAGCCTCTCTCTATCTTTCGAAAAAATATTCACTAAATAATAGTACGATAACTGGTTTGGCAGCAGGGACGACACTCCTTCTATTTGCCGGTTTAAATTTATCCCGTTTAATTTAAAGGAGCGAAATGTCCATTAAAAAGAAAAAAGATAGCTCGTTTTTATGCAGGCTATCTTTTTGAATGATTTATTGTAGATACTTCTCGACGGTTTCTTTAAATTCATCAAGATCAATGGTTTCCACAAAAGCCTCTTCACCGACAAAAACAGTAGGCACATTTTCAACATTTACAGCGTTAATTTCTTCGTCCACTCGTTGGGCGCGTTCGCGATTATCGGCTTGTAAAGTTAATCCATAATCTTTAGCGATATGAGGAATTTGTGACAGACGATGACTGCCCCACGCGCTTTGTTCTTCAAATAATTTTTTGATGCCTCTGAAAGTTTCAACTGGAGTAGCATAATTTAAGTATTGATTGAGCACATTCCCCACTTCTAAGGGGTATTTTGCTTTATCAAAATGTTTCAGAATGCGTTGGACTTGTCCATTTTTAATATATTCATTTAAAAAGGGAGCCACGTTTTCTTCGTAATTTTTGGAATCGGGACAACGCAAGTTAATGTATTCCACAATTTTTAGAGGGGCATGGTCCGACCCTATTTTAATACTATCTTCATGAGTGATTTGATCGAATTGAAAAGACATATCGTCACCTTCCTAATTGTTTTAATAAATTAAGTATACTCGAAATGGATAAAAAGAATAAATAGTTCGTTTTAAAAGAGAAAAGTCGTATAAACAAAAAAAGTGGATTTTAATGAAATAAGCGTTACAATGGAGAGAGTAGTCATAAAGGAAGTGGATTTTATGTCTGAAGAAAAAATACAATTACAGAATGTAAATCACTTAGAAACTTTAGAAAACTTAGATTTTTCAGGAGGTTATGCTTGCGATATGGAAACTGGTATTTGCGGACCGATTGACGAGCAGAACCAAACAACGAAAACAGAAGAGGAGAAAAAGAATGCAAATAACGATATGGTCTGATTTTGTTTGCCCGTTTTGTTATATTGGAGCGACTCACTTAGAGCAAGCGTTAGAAAACTTTGAACATGCGGATGAAGTAGAAATTGAATATAAAAGCTTTCAATTAGAACCTGGAGCTACTTATGAACCCGATAAAACTTATCTGCAAGCCATGGTTGACCGTAAGAATGCTTCGGAAGAGCAAATCCAACAATTGATCGACCAACTGGACGAAATGGCGACAAATGCTGGTTTGGAATATAACTTTGACGATATGAAATTAACAGACACTTTCCCTGCACATCGCGTGTTTCAATATGCGAAAGAAGAGGGAAAAGGCATTGAATATTTCAATAAGTTATACGAAGCTTACTTTACCAATGGTGAACTGATTAGTGATGCTGATTTCTTAACCCAAGTTGCTTCAGATATCGGCCTAGATGAAAATCGCGTCAAAGAAATTTTAGAAAATGAAAAAGAATACGACAAAGAAGTCGTACAAGATATTTATCAAGCTTCACAAATAGGAGCGCAAGGAGTTCCATTTTTTGTCTTTAACAATAAATACGGCGTATCCGGCGCGCAACCTGTTGAAACCTTTGAACAAGTATTGACCCAAGTTTATGATGAATTTGCTGGAAATACTGAACAATAAAATAAATTTCATCAAAAACGCTCACTATTAAGCTTTCCAGCGACTAGTGAGCGTTTTATTTTAAAAGAGCAAACGAATAGCTAAAGGAATGCTTGATTCATGGTACAATAAAATTTAAAATGAAAGCGAAATCAAATAAAGTGTAATAAATATTAATTTAACGAGGAATGGGGCAAATACATATGGCGTTCGAAGCGTTGAAAAAATTAATTAATGGTTCAGATATTCGTGGTATTGCAGTGGAGATGGAGGAGCAGACAGCGAATTTGACAACAACAGAAGTCAAAAAAATTGGGAGGGGCTTTTTACGTTGGTTAACAGAAGTAAAAAAAGTTGAAACTGAACCTCTGCGGATTGCGATTGGCTTTGACAGTCGGATATCAGGTCCTGCTTTAAAGGAAGCTTTGACAGAAGTTTTTCTAGAAGCAGGCGTGACAGTTTTAGATGCTGGTTTAGCCACAACACCAGCGATGTTTATGGCGACACAATTTTCGGAAACGGATGCGGATGCTGGGATTATGATTACAGCAAGTCATCTTCCTTATTTTCATAATGGATTGAAATTCTTCACGAAAGCAGGTGGAGCAGAGCATGAAGATATCGAAAAGATCATCGAATTTTCTGATGCAGAAGTTCAAACAACAGAACCAGGAACAGTGGAGGAAATACCTCTCATTGCTTATTATTCTGCCGATATCATAAACAAAATTCAAACAGGAACCGGGTTAAAACAACCGTTAAAAGATTTGAGAATTGTCTTGGATGCTGGAAATGGTGCAGGAGGTTTCTTTGCGAGCGAAGTACTAGAAAAATTAGGGGCCGACACGACGGGAAGCCAATTTTTAAATCCTGATGGTTATTTTCCAAATCACATTCCTAATCCAGACAACGCAGAAGCCATGGCGAGCATTCAAAAAGCCGTCGTCGAGAATGAAGCGGATCTAGGAATTATCTTCGATACCGATGTCGACCGTGCAGCGGTTGTTGCTCAGAGTGGTGAAGTAATTAACCGAAACAACCTAATCGCTGTCCTAGCTCAAATTGTATTAAAAGATGAACCAGGCGCAACGATCGTTACGAACTCACCTACAACCTCTCATTTGAAAACATTTATCGAGGAATTAGGTGGAAAACAATATCGTTATATTTCAGGCTATCGAAACGTTATCAACAAAGCAATCGCGTTAAACGAAGAAGGGGTCTCGACACCGCTCGCGATTGAAACCAGTGGTCATGCGGCTTTTAGAGAAAACTATTTCTTAGATGACGGAGCCTATGTGGTGGCGAAAATTTTAATGATGTTACCTGCTTTAAAAGAACAAGGGGAAAATATTGGCGATTTAATTAAAAATTTAAAACAGCCTGCTGAAGCACAAGAAGTGCGTTTCTTGATAAAAGAAGATGACGACCAAACATATGGCCAGAAAGTGATTAATGCAATGGAAACTTTTATTAATGAAACACCTGGGATTGAAGTAGAACCCGCGAATGAAGAAGGGGTTCGAGCAAATGTTTCTGACAACTATGGGAGTGGCTGGTTCTTGTTACGTATGAGTTTGCATGAACCTTTACTTGTGCTTCAAGTTGAAAATGATCAAGAAGGAGCGAACTATACCGTCTTTAAAAAACTTCAAGAATTTTTCCAACGGTTTGATCGACTGGAATTAGATAAATTAAACCAAGTCTTGGGTGAGTAGTAAGAAGGATTTTTTAAGTACAAGTGGTTTTAATTGTAATCTCTTTTAAAAAATGAGTTGAAAATAAATTTCATTCGGTATATCATTGTGATAGCGTTACCAAAAAGTAACAGCTATATGTCAGAAAATGCAGGTTATGCGACTTTCTCATGATGGTCGTGTAACCGACATTTTCATCAAATAAATGAAACCGTTTTCTGTAAGTGCTTATAGTGGAAATGTATGATTGAGTTCGTTTATTGTAGAGGTATATAAAAAATCATCAGATAGGAGAATGGCTTGTGGCAGAAATAGCATTGAATAATATATATAAAAGATATGATAACGCAGAAGATTATGCAGTCGAAGATTTTAATTTAGACGTTGCTGATAATGAATTTGTAGTCTTTGTAGGACCGTCTGGTTGTGGGAAATCAACAACACTTCGTATGATTGCGGGGTTAGAAGAAATTACAGATGGTGAATTGGTCATTGATGAAGAGGTAGTTAACGATGTAGCACCGAAAGATCGAGATATTGCGATGGTTTTTCAAAACTATGCTTTATATCCTCACATGACAGTGTTTGATAATATGGCGTTTGGTTTGAAGTTACGTAAAATGCCAAAAGATGAAATTAAAGAACGAGTCGAACACGCAGCCGATTTACTACAAATTACAGATCTATTAGATCGTAAACCAGCTGCATTATCTGGTGGTCAACGGCAACGTGTGGCCTTAGGTCGTGCCGTTGTTCGTAGTCCAAAAGTATTTTTAATGGATGAGCCGCTTTCCAACTTAGACGCTAAATTACGGGTACATATGAGAACAGAAATTGCTAAACTTCATGAAGAATTAGCAACGACCATGATCTACGTCACCCATGACCAGACAGAAGCGATGACCTTAGCGGACCGTATTGTAATTATGAATGATGGTGTTATCCAACAAGTGGGTTCTCCTTTCGAAGTTTACAATGCTCCGAATAACTCTTTTGTAGCAAGTTTTATTGGCTCGCCAGCGATGAATTTACACGACGTTCAATACAGTAATGGACGCATTAGTGACGGCAATGGTTTAGATCTTGCAGTAAGTGAACCTGCAAGACGTGCTTTAGACAATAGTGGCTATGAAGGAAAAGAAGTCATCTTTGGTATTCGACCAGAAGATATTCACTCTGAACAGATCGCTTTAGATGCGTCTCCTGAGACTGTGGTCGAACCCAGAATTACGGTTGCAGAATTAACCGGTGCAGAGTCTATTTTATACTTAAACTTGAATGGAACAGAAGTCGTGGCAGTAGTAGATGCTCGTGATTACCACGAACCAGGTACAACCCTTAAAGTTGCTTTCAATATGAACAAAGCTCACTTCTTTGACAAAGATACAGATAAAGTCATTCGAAATAAATCAGCAAAAGAAGTAGCAGAAGAAGCCACAGAAGCAGCGTTAAGTTAAGAGTTAAATAATAAAAATGCATATACTTCTCAAGATGTTTGAGAAGTATATGCATTATTTTGTAGAAATAAGATAAAAAATGTGTACCGTATATATTTTGAACTGATTAATTTAGGTTTTATTGATCCTCATAATCATTATTGTTAAAGAATATATAGTAGAGCTACGGATATAGTTAAAAAGTATGTTAATCATTGCTGTTTTTAATTTGACAGAACTCGCAGATACTTTTTTGGTATTGTTTATTCTGCCACTTCGATAGAAAGACTAGAAGAGACTTAAGTAATTGTTACTTCCTTATAATAAAAAGAGTTGCACAATTTTTATTTAATAAAGGGGGAATTAAAAATGTACAAAAGTATTATAGTAGATGATGAAAAAAATATTCGAGAGAGATTAAGTCAGTTCTTTCCTTGGGGTGATTATAATTATCAAGTTGTAGGAACTGCTAAAGATGGTAGGTCAGCAATTTCTTTAGTTGAAGAACACTCACCACATTTAATCTTTACAGATATTAAAATGCCAAAAATGGATGGATTACAACTGATCGAAAATTTGAGTCTTTATTTCCCAGAGGTTGAAGTAGTTATATTAAGTGCATATGATGACTTTGAATTAGCACAAAAAGCAATTGGATTTAATGTTCAAGGGTATTTGTTGAAGCCTATTATGAAAAATGATTTTAAAGAAATCATGGATAAAATTACCAAGGACGATAAAAGTAAGCTTAACAGAATTAATGAACAAAGAGACGTTAATTTCTTTAAAAAAGATGTTAAATCAGATAATAATATATTCAGTGAAGAAAATGAATACATTATTTATGCAAAGAAATATATTAATGAACATTATAAAGAACAAATATCTATTAAAAATATCGCGGACAAATTATTTATTCATGAAGCATATTTTAGTAAATTGTTTAATGAACAAGTTGGAGAAGGAGTTAGTTCTTACCTAAATGGTGTCCGTATTGAAAAAGCAAAGAATCTATTAAGATATTCTGATGATCAACTGAAACATGTTTCTTCTAAAGTAGGTTTTAGCACGCAATCTTATTTTAATAAAGTATTCAAACAATTAGTAGGTGTAAGTCCATTGGTTTTTAGGAAAAAGAACAGAAGTTAATTATGAAGAGAAAAAGGATATTTCGTGAATTAAAAGTAAAGAGTTTACGTCATTATTTAACATTTTTATCATTAATTATAAGTATAATTGGTACTATATTACTATTAGTATATATAGATATTCAAATTGATACATTTATGATGAAGGAATATAGAGAAACAGGAGAACGCACATTAGATCAATCCGCTAATTCTATAAAACGAAATTTAGATAATATTAATTATATAGTGCAAGCAACCCAAAATAATGAAGTGATCATTTCAAATTTAAATATATTAGAAAATGATACATCTACACCTATAAATAAATATCGTGCTTCAGAGCAGTTAAAAGATTATTTGTTTTTCTTGAGTACAGAAAATAAAATGATTGAAGATGTTTTAATCATTTCCTCAAACAAACAATATAGTTCTTTAGGAAAGATAACTAGTTACGAACTCAATGGAGCCATTATAGAAGAAACTATATCTTCTAATCATCTTTTCACACAATCGTTGTTTTTGGAGAATATACAGCTGGAAAATGGTCAATCTATGGTGGAATTGGAAAATGAAGAAGAATATCTGAATAATAAATTGTTTTTTGCTATTAATCTTTACGATTCCGAAAAAAATCACAGAGGTATTTCGATATTTACCATAAATAAAGATTTCTTATTAGAAAGTTTACTCGCATCCGATAATTATCAAATTATGCATAATGATCAAGTTGTATTTAGTGGAGGAAACTTTAATGAATCAAAAATGAAAAATAGTGACATAATTGAGCTCAACAATTCTGAATATATTTCTGATGAAATATATCCCTATGGTTTAACAGTGTATTATAATTTGAATACATATGATAAAGTTAACTTAACTTCTTTTTTGTTTTTGATTTTCATAATTATTGTCGTTATATATACCATTTCCTATATGTTATCTAGTTATGTAGTTCAAACAGCTTTACAACCCATTTATAATTTAATTGAGTGGATTAAAAAACAAGAAAAAAATAGAGAAAATTTTAACTACGATCAGAAACAAAAAAATAATAGATTTAGTTTTAGACAAAGATTATTTTCTTATTTTTTTCTTACAATTCTTATTCCAATAATTTCTATATCAGGATTTTATTATATCTATGCATCCAATGAGATATTAAATGAGATCTTAGAACTCAGGGAAGCTGAACACGAGAGTAAAACAACTTTAATTAATACAGAAATTGATCGCGTGCGACTAGTTCTTGCTAATTTCGCGATTAATCCTGAATTGATGAAAAATTTGTATATAGAAGATAATCCTTCGTTGCTCTTTTCAGGATATGCTCCAAGATTAACTGTTGAGAGTGTTTCAGTATATGATCAAAATAATAGTTTATGGTTTTCGACCTCAGAATATAATAATAAAAAAATAAACGAATCTAATTTTAAGGGTAATAAGTTAGATTCTCGATATATTTTTGCATTAGACAAAAATAAATTAAAACAAGATGTGCTATTTATCGGGTTGCCTAGTTTAAATAAACCAGAATTATTTAAAGGGAATGGAACAATTGTAGTTGGAATAGAAGAACATTTTTTTAATGAACTACCATTAGTTGAAATGGTCGAAACTGAAAGCATTTCTATTAATGACACAATTTACTGGGACATCAGTCAAAATGTTTTTGAAGAAATGGGAACTTTAAAGAAAGAAGGAAAAAAATATCACGAATTTCAATCGATTTTAAATATTAATGGTTGGGTGTATCATTCCTATTTAAATTTAAATGATATAAAAGCAGATATTACTGGAATATTTTTGCAAAATTCATATATATATATTGTTATAGTAGTAATACTATTCATTATGTCATACTTTTTAACAAATAGAGTCCTTAAACCATTTAACAATATCTTAACTTATTCCAAGAAAGGTGATTATAAATCATTAGAATCTGATTATTTTACTTTTATTGAGGGGTTCGATGAAATTTATGAATTGCGAAAAAAGTTTAGAGAAAGCATTAAATCATTAAATGATTTAATGGAAGAAAAAGTGGAGTTACAAAATTATGCACTTAAAGAAGAATATGCAAAAAAAGAAATTCAATTATTTGCTTTACAGAACCAAGTAAATCCGCACTTTTTATATAATTCCCTAGAAAATTTATTGTTTTTAGTGGAAATGGGGATGACAGATAGAGCAGTAAATATGATTAGTTCATTAGCGCAATTTTTCCAATTTGTAACAAACAGAGAAACAGTACACGTTCTTTTAAGGCAAGAAATAAAATTTACTGAAAATTATCTCAATATTATGCATGAACGTTTTAATAATTTTAAAGTTGAATGGAATGTAGATCCGAGAATACTGGATACTGAGGTAATCAAATTAATGATACAACCAATAGTAGAAAATACGATTCATCATGGTGTAAGACATACGGATAAATTAATAACTCTTCGCATAAAAATAACTAAATTTGAAAATAAAATCCGTTTCATAATTGCGGATGATGCATTAGGAATTGAAGAAGAGAAACTCAGAGAAATACAATGTATATTAAATGATTCTACATTTAATAAATCAGGTATATTTAATATAAATGATCGATTGAACCTTTACTACGAGGGAAGTTATAAATTTCAAATTGATAGCAAATTGAATAAAGGTACACGAGTATTTATTGAAATACCTATTAAAAAGAATAATTAAACTATTATAGCTGGATAAAAAGACTCAAAAAGTGTTTTTGAGTCTTTTTGTTTTTTTAGTGATATTAAAATATTACAAAAACACTTTAAAATATTACAACTAAAGGAAAGCGTTTACAACTATAATAGAATCAGTTAAGTAATTACTTTACAAAAGGGTTAAAAGTATCAATGGATATAAGGGAAGGATGAGGTTTTATGAGAGAGATAGTGCAAACGGATACCGCTATTGATAAAGAAGACAATCAGGCGCAGAAAAAAGAAGTGGCTAAAAATTTTAAACAAAGAATTAAAAAAAATTGGCCATTCTTATTAATGTTATTAATCCCACTTATTTTCTTAGCGGTATTTAGTTACGGACCTATGTATGGGTTATTAGTAGCATTTAAGGATTATTCACCTGGATTAGGAATATGGGGGAGTCCATGGAATAATTTTGCACATTTTGACAGGATGTTTAGTGACTTTACTTTTACTCGAGCCTTAAAAAACACCATATTTATTAGCATTTTGAAGTTAGTATTCTCTTTTCCATCATCTATTATTTTGGCTCTTTTATTGAATGAAGTTAAAAATTTACGTTTTAAGAAAATATCACAAATCATTTCTTATTTACCATATTTCATGTCATGGGTGATTGTTGCTTCGATGGTTATTGAAGTGTTTTCTCCACAACGAGGTATCGTGAACGGTATTATCTCAATGTTTGGAGGAAATCCTATTCACTTTTTATCAGATACGAAGTGGTTTGTACCAATATTAATAGGGTCTGATATTTGGAAAGAAATTGGATATGGAGCTATTATTTATCTCGCTGCAATTACTGGAGTTAACCCAGCGCTATATGAAGCAGCTGATTTAGATGGTGCCACAAGGATTCAAAAAATGTGGTATGTAACGATACCAACAATTATGCCAATCATTATAGTTATGTTTATTTTAAGGTTAGGTACAGTGTTAAATGCAGGGTTCGATCAAATATTAAATCTTTATAACCCTTCTGTATACGATGTGGCTGATATTATTGATACTTATGTTTATCGGGTTGGTTTAATTGATTTTAATTTTGATTATGCAACTGCAGTTGGACTGTTTAAAAATATAATAGGGCTTGTATTAATAGTGAGTTCTAATTGGTTTGTAGAAAAAAGAACTGGGCAAAAAGTTTTATAGAAAAGGAGGTCTTTTTATGAAGAAGCGAAAATTTTTTAAAGGGTATACTTTTTTTGATTATTTCACACTTATCCTTCTGTCTTTATTATGTATCATTATTCTCTACCCATTTTGGAATCAAATTGTTTTATCATTCAGCCATTCATCTACAACAACTGGGTTGGGAGTAAGTCTTTGGCCAGAGAAGTGGTCTATAGAGGCATATGAGTTTATTTTTGGTTATGGAAATGTTGGTTTAGCCTATTTAAATACTATTATCAGAACTGTTCTTGGAACTCTAACAATAGTAAGTGTTACTGTTTTAGCTGCATACCCTTTGTCGAGGGATGATTTACCATTACGAGGTTTGTTTATAGGTTTGTTTATCTTTGCGATGTTTATGCAAGGAGGCATGATCCCCGATTATTTACTTGTTAGAGGATTGGGATTATTAAATACGAGAAGTTCTTTAATTTTACCACGAGCATTAAACGTTACTTATATTATTATTATGATAAATTTCTTTAAAAGTATTAGTCCAGAGATTGAAGAATCTGCAACGATGGATGGGGCAACACCCTTCCAAATTTTGTGGAAAATTATTCTTCCACTATCTAAACCAATTGTAGTTACTATTGCTTTATGGGCAGCGATTTATCATTGGAATGAATGGTTTCATGCACAGGTATATATACAAGATAGTTCACTAGATGTTTTACAGACGATGGTTCGACAAATGTTAATTGACGTAGACCCATCTAGAATGCAAAGCCAAGTGTCAGGTGTAGGTGCTCAAGCAGCTGAATTATTACTGACAAATGTCCGAGCTGCGACTGTTATGGTATCTATTGGACCAATTATTCTAGTTTATCCATTTGCTCAAAAATATTTTATTCAAGGATTACAGCTTGGAGCAGTAAAAGGTTAATTACAAAAACTAATATAAACTTTAAGGAGAGAAAACATGTTTAAAAATAAAAAAACAATTAAAGCGTCAGTAGTTTTATCAAGTTTATCTTTAATTTTGGCTGCATGTAGTGGTAGTAGTGGAGTAGCAGAAAATACTGACGTAGATATGGAAAGTTTACCGGAACCAGGAGATTTTTCTGAAAACGTAAATTTACACTTATCTGGATCAGTAACTCAAGGGAATATCGAAGATGATAATTACGTGCAAAATCGATTAGAAGAAGAATTTAATGTTACTATCGAAAATACCTATATTGACACCTGGGATGCTAACGAACAGTCCATTATGATTGCTTCTGGAGACCTACCTAATGCTTTTTCCTTTACAGGAAACGATATGACCCCAGATGAATATTATCAGAATGGACTGACACGGACTATTCCAAGAGATATGATTGAAAAATATGCACCTTTATATTCTGCTATGTTAGATGAAACAGACGATGGATTAGGCTGGGAGATGTTTACACATCCTGAAGATGAGGATCAATATTTAGGTTTAGTTGGTATTCAAAATCATACAGAAGGAATTTTATGGGCCCCAACACTTCGCTTAGATTGGATGGAAAACTTAGGTTTAGATATTCCAGACGATATAGAACCTATTGGCGATGGGGAAGGGTATGAAAGAATTTATACCACCGAACATTCTTATACAATGGATGAATTAGGAAATATATTAGACGCCTTTACACACGATGATCCAGATAATAACGGTTCAAACGATACATATGGATTGTTACCATTCAATGATAACTTAAATTGGGCATTAACTTTATTAGGCGCGTATGGAATTACACCGGAATACAACTTTGAAGAAGATGGGGAATTAATTCACCCAATGATTTCTGAAAGATATAAAAGTGCTCTTCTTCAATTAGCAGACTGGTATGAAGAAGGATTGATTGATCCAGAATGGACTACGTTAAGTGAGAAAACGGCATGGGAAAAATTCCAAACTGGATCAGCTGGATATTTTATCGCCCAACGTGCTTATCTTGCACAAGAACCTTGGACACATGGACGTGCGCCTCATAATATTTTAGATGCGGACGAAGATGCTAAATTATTAGTAACAGGATCTGAAGTTGGCCCGGAAGGATTTAAAGGACAACCTGCTTATACACCGGTGACTTTATTAAGTGATGAAGATCAACTATTGGTTTCCTCGGATACAACAGACGAAGAGTTAGCAAGATATCTTCAAATGTTTGATTTTATGAATCACGATGATGAGGGAGTGTGGACTGTTTATGGTGAACCGGGAGAACATTCTGATTGGGCTGGAGAAGAAGGGCAATCTACTTTAGTTGTTCGAGATGAATATACACGTGAGGAAGGCGATACAGGGTTCTGGGCATATAACTTTAGGACATACCCAGGTAACCGTGTATTGTGGCTGAACACAGTAAAAACAAATGAATTAATGGAAAATTATTTTGCAGTAGACGAAGTAATTGAAGAGAATGCTATTGAACCATATCGGTATGATTTATTTAATGAAACAAATGAAGGTGATGTAGAGAGCAGATATGGTGCTCAATTAGAAACAATAGAAGAAGAATTTAGAATGAATGGGATTACTGGTGTCATAGACATTGAAAACGAATGGGATGATTATGTTAGTACATGGTTGAACAACGGCGGTCAAGAATTATTAAGCGAACTAGAAAAAGCACCTCTAGTTGAAGATATCTTAAGTAATTAAATTGGAAAAAAGGAGACAATAAGAATTGTCTCCTTTTATATAATCAAAGGAGATAAGGTAATCGTGGAAATTTTGGAAACACACAAACAAGATCTTTTTACCCCTAACATGAATGGATCAAAAGCCTATCGTATACCAGCTATTTTAACAACCACAGAGGGTACAGTTATAGCAGTTAATGATGCAAGAATTGTTGATCAACGCGACAATCCAAATAAAATAAATATTACAATGAGAAGAAGCTTTGATAATGGCAATACTTGGAGCGATTTACAAACAGTCGTCGAATTTCCTGGAGAAGACTTATCTAGCCCAGCAGCTATAGATTCTTCTTTGTTGCAGGATGAAGAAACAGGAACCATTTGGTTGTTGTATTCTCATACACCAGGTGGCATTGGTTTATGGAATAGCGAAGAAGGCATTGGTTTTAACAAGAATGGTGAACGATTATTGTTTGATTGGCAAAATAACACATATATTTTAAAAAATGATGGGACTGTTGTAAATGTAAACGGCAAAATTACTGACTATACCGTTAATTCAAAAGGATATATACTGAAAGAAAAAAAGAAATTGGGACATATTTATGAAAAGTTTGATGAGTTAAATAGAGAATTGCTGTTTGAAGCTCCTACCTGTTTTTTACAGATGGTTAAAAGTGAAGATGATGGGGAAACATGGTCTAAACCTATTGACTTGAATCCTCAAGTCAAAGAAGAGTGGATGCGGTTCTTAGGCACTGGTCCTGGTGTTGGTATTCAACTTAAAAAAGGGCCTTATAAAGGCCGATTAGTTTATCCAGCTTATTATTCTAATTCTGTTCGTTTTATGTCGTGTGCTGTGATTTATAGTGATGATCATGGTCAAACCTGGAATAGAGGAAGTTCTCCAAATGATAATCGCTTAATAGCTTATGAGTCTAATAGCTCTGAAACTCTTGGACTAGGAGCTAGAAAATATGAGTTAACTGAATCGCAAATCGTTGAATTATCAGATGGAAAGTTAGATTTATATATGCGCAATCATTTTGGAAATGGTCATTTAGCACGTGCTAGCAGTTATGATGGAGGAGAAAATTGGGAAAAATTTGAGTTCGTAGAAGAGTTGCTAAACCCAGTTTGCCAAACAAGTATCTTAAACTATACGCCTGAAGATGATGAGCAAGATATTTTAATTTTTTGTGGGCCGTATTCTAAAACTGAAAGAAGAAATGGTGTTCTCCTTTTAAGCGAAGACGGAGGAAAAACGTGGCCACATTCAAAGATTATTGAAGCAGGATCATTTGTTTATTCTTGCTTAACAGTCTTGAATAATGGGAAGATAGGCGTTTTATATGAGACAGAAAAAGATGATGAAGGAAGCATTAAATCGGTTTTTACTAAATTTACTCTAGATGACATCAGAACATAACAGCAGAACAAAGGAAGAGAGGGTTAATATGCAAAGATTTTTCCATAAGGATAGTAAAACAATGAAATTAATGACAGTATTAGCAGATATTGTGCATATTCAAGTTTTATGGATTGCATTCACATTAGTAGGTTTGGTCGTTGGAGGAGTCTTTCCAGCTACTATAGCAATGTTTGCTTTATTACGAAGAATTATCCGTTCAGGAAATTCTTTTGAAATTAATAGGGAATTTTGGATTCAGTTTAAAAGTAATTTTATAAAGGCTAATTTACTTGGGTATGGAATCATAATTGTCGGACTCTTATTGAGGTTGCACTATAATTATTCTTTAAATATCGAAGGTACTTATGCTTTCTTGTTTTCTATTAGTTCTTTAGCTTTATGGTTTATTTTCTTATTTGTTATTTTATATATACCACCTACTTATGTGCATTTTGATATTAATAATTTCCAAGTAATTAAACATGCTTTTATTATAGCTATATCTACACCATTTCATTCACTTGGTATGGTAATATTTAGTCTACTATTCTACTGGAGTTCTAAGAAATTACCTGTTTTAATGCCGTTTTTAAGTATTGGTTTGTTATCTTATGGAATTATGAAATTAGCTGATCATGCCTTTAGTACTGTCAATAAAGTTTCAGAGAAGAATAATAAAATTCAAAATGTTTAGAAAAAACTAATGCGATTAAAAAAGAGCTTATATAGATTTATAAGAAGAAGATTATTTAATGAAGAGAAAAACCGATGAACTTATTCATTCATTACAAAATCAATTAATTGTTTCTTGCCAAGCCTTACCAGGAGAACCATTATATAGATCTGAAGACGGTGTAATGGTATTGATGGCTAAAGCTGCTATAGAAGCGGGAGCGGTAGGAATTCGTGCTCAAAGAGTTACAGATATTGCACAAATTAAAAAATCGTTTGATATTCCCATTATAGGAATTATTAAACGTGAATATCTTGGATATGAATCGTATATCACCCCTACGATGAAAGAAGTTGATGATCTTGTAAAAGTTGATACTGATATAATTGCGTTAGATGCTACTTATGGTAAACGAGGCGACGGAAAGACAATTAATGATTTTTTTCAAGAAGTAAAAGATAAGTATCCCAGTCAATTATTTATGGCAGATATTTCGACTTTAGAAGAAGGAAAAAATACTTCGGAAATTGGTTTTGATTTAATTGGAACTACCATGAATGGTTATACTGAAAAAACAAAAAAACAAATAGAACCTAATTTCCAATTAATGAAAGATTTAGTAGAGCAAACTTATAGTTTTATCGTTGCTGAAGGGAAATTACATTATCCAAAACAATTGAAGAGCGCTTTTGAAACTGGAATTCATACAGCTGTTGTCGGAGGAGCAATTACTCGACCATTAGACATAGCTAAACGATTTATAGAAGCTATTCCAAATAATTAAAAAGATAGGAAGAAAAAAATGAATAGATTAGAAAAATACAGAGGTATCATCCCAGCATTTTATGCTTGTTATAATGATGAAGGAAATATTGATCCAGCACGTGTTCAAACATTGGCTAAACATTATGAAGAAATCGGTGTAAAAGGATTGTATGTTGGCGGCAGTTCAGGAGAATGTATCTACCAGACTACAGAAGAAAGGAAGATTGTCTTAGAAAATGTAGTTGAAGCAGTTGGAGATAAATTAACGATTATTGCACATGTAGCTGCATCATCAACCCGCGCGAGTATCGAGCTGGCGAAACATGCCGAAGCAATTGGAGCTGATGCATTAGCAGCGATACCTCCTATTTATTTTGTATTGCCGGAAGAAGCTATAGAAGATTATTGGATACAAATGATGAAAGTGACTAATTTAGATTTCATTATTTATAATATCCCGCAAACAACTGGCTATGCACTCTCTATAGACTTATATAAAAAAATGATGTCAAATGACCAAGTAATCGGCGTGAAAAATTCTTCAATGCCCGTTCAAGATATATATGAACTTAGACAAGCATCAACAAAAGAATCAGTTATATTTAATGGACCAGATGAGCAATTTATAGCTGGACGTTTAATGGGAGCAGATAGTGGGATTGGTGGTACATACGGGGTTATGCCAGAATTGTTCTTAAAGGCAGATGAGGCAATAAAAAATAATAATTTTAATTTAGCCCAAAAAATACAATATAAAATTAATGACATAATATTTGAAATGATTGAGAGCGAAGCACATTTATATGATGTAATTAAATCAGTTCTCGCTTTAGATGGCTTAGAAATTGGTTCTGTACGTCTGCCGTTACCACGTGTAACGGAAAAAGATCAAGGTAGAATAAACCGAATTCATCAGATGATTCAGAATGCAAAGGCTGAATTTATATAAAGTAACGAAACTTAATATTAGCTACTTATTGAATGAATTATAGAGGTGTTTAGTATGATTGCTCTTATAGATATTGGTGGCACTCAAATAAAATACGGGATATTGAACGAAGAGACTCAGGACATGACTCCAATAGGAAAGGTAAACACAAATACTGCAGAAAAAGATTTTTCGCTTTTAAATCGCCTATATTCTGTGATCGAAAAGATTGGAAGAGACTATTTAATCGATGGTATTGCTATTTCTAGTGCAGGAATTATCGAACCTACGACAGGTGAAGTATTACATGCAAACAATAATATTCCGAATTATATCAATACCAAAATCAAACAAAATGTAGAAGAAATATATAATGTTCCGTGTAGTGTCGAAAATGATGTGAATTGTGCATTATTAGGTGAGATTCATTTTGGTAACCTCCAAAATATACAACATGCATTGATGATTACTATTGGTACAGGAATTGGAGGAAGTATTTTTTTAGACGGAAAAGTTTTTCACGGGAGCTCTTTTAGTGCAGGTGAAATAGGTTATTCTTATTTAGGAGACGATAATATCGAGACAGTTGCATCTACTAGAGCACTCGTTAATAAAGTCCGACAAAGAACTGGTAATTTTGAAATAGATGGAGTATGGATTTTTGAACAGGCTAAACAAGGAAATGTCATCTGTATCGAAGAAATTGACAAGTTTACAGAGGCACTTCTTAAGATAATTATTAACAATATTAGTTTATTAAATCCAGAAGTTGTTATTTTAGGTGGGGGTATAATGGAGCAAAAAGAATATTTATCTGAAAAAGTTAACCAAAAATTTAATCTTTATAAAAACCATTATGTGAAACACAGAACAAAAATACACTTCGCAACTCTGGGCAATCAAGCCGGAATGCTAGGAGCTTATCAGCATTTTAAAGAAGAACAATTGAAAGAAAAATAATATTCTGATCAAATGTTTATAGCAGCTAATCATATAAAATAAGAAATAGTATGATAACAAATAATTAGTAATGAGAGGGATTCATTCATGCGCCAAAAGCCAAAAAAATTTACATACACTGCTCCTAAAAACGGGTATCCTGAATGGAATAACAATCCAGAAATTTTTGAGTTAAACAGACGTGAGGCTAGTACAACGTCATTTCCATTTGAATCTATAGAGCAAGCAAAAGAAATAGATTTCTTAGAGTCACCGTTTGTTCGGACACTTAACGGAGATTGGAAGTTCAAATGGGTAAAAAATCCAGAGGAACGTGAGCTTAATTTTTATCAAAAAGATTATAATATAGAAAAATGGGACACAATATCTGTGCCAAGTCATTGGCAATTTGAAGGATATGATTATCCTCAATACACAAACACAACATATCCATGGGTTGAACATGAAAATATAAAACCACCATTTGCTCCTACGAACTATAATCCTGTTGGACAATATATTAGAACTTTTGATTTAAATAGCGAATGGGCGGACAGCCCATTATTGTTGCACTTTGCAGGAGTAGAGGCGGTTTTTTACGTTTGGATAAATGGTGATTTTGTAGGATATAGCGAAGATACCTTTACAGCTTCAGAATTTGATATTTCTCCTTATGTTCAAGAAGGAGAGAATAAATTAGCGATTGAAGTGTATCGATGGGGAGATGCAAGTTGGTTAGAAGATCAAGATTTTTGGAGATTAAGCGGTATTTTTAGAGATGTAGTTTTGTATTGCACTCCTGATATTCATGTGAAAGACTTTAAAGTTCAAACATTACTTGATGATGTGTATAGAGATGCAAAGCTAATTGTTAATGTAGAAACAGAGAATCTATTTAATGTTGACTTTATTGGAAAAGTAGCAATTGAACTGCATACTGAAAATGGAGAAGTTGTTTTAACTGACGAAAGGAAAGTAACAGAGACCATTTCTTTTTTAGAACTTTCACAGACCATTAAAAATCCTGAAAAATGGAGCGCAGAAGCTCCGAATCTTTATACTTTATTTATTATATTAAAAAACGAAGATGGAGCGATATTAGAAGTTCAACGAACAAACGTTGGTTTTAGAAGTTTCGAGTTAAAAGATGGTTTAATGAAAATTAACGGTGAGCGTATCGTGTTTAAGGGTGTTAACCGACATGAGTGGGATGCTGATAGAGGACGTGCGGTCACAAATGAAGATATGGAAAAAGACATTAAATTGATGAAGCAATTTAATATAAACGCTGTTAGAACTTCTCATTATCCTAACCACCCTTATTGGTATGAATTGTGTGATCGTTATGGATTATATGTTATTGATGAAATGAATTTAGAAACACATGGTACTTGGGAGTATGGACAGAAAGAATTAAACGAATATAATGTCCCAGGAAGTAATCCAATCTGGACTGAGAACGTATTGGATCGTGCAAAATCAATGTATGAACGTGATAAAAACCATCCGAGTATTGTTATTTCGTCACTTGGAAATGAATCTTTTGGCGGGGACAATTTCTTAGAATTGTATAATTACTTTAAAAAAACAGATCCTTCTCGGTTAGTACATTATGAAGGCGTTTTCCATTATAGAAAATCTGAAGCAGCATCTGATATTGAAAGCACTATGTATATACCGCCAAAAGATGTAGAGAAGTACGCTTTAAATGCAACAAAAGAATCTAAACCATATATTATTTGTGAGTTTGCACATGCCATGGGTAATTCGTTAGGGAATTTTTATCAATATACTGAGCTATTTGACAAATATCCTATTTTACAGGGAGGATTTATTTGGGATTGGAAAGATCAAGCAATTACACGTGCTTCTAAAAATGGGAAAATATACTTAGCTTATGGTGGTGATTTTGGAGAATCGCCTCATGATGGAAATTTCTCAGGAGATGGTGTTGTTTTTGCTGATGGACAAGTGAGCCCCAAGTTATATGAAGTTAAAAAAACATACCAAAATGTCGAATTCAAAATGTTAGATTCTAAAAAAGGTATAGTGGAAATATTTAATAAAAATTTATTTGATAATTTATCTGATTACACTTTAAACTGGATAATAGAGAAGAATGGAAAAACGATTGATGAAGGCACGTTTAGAACGATTGAGGTAACACCATTAAATAAGGAAATAGTCAAATTACCATTGAAAGAGTATAATAAAACCTCTATTGAAGATGATATTTACTTAACAATTTCATTAAGAACTAAAAAAGATACATTATGGGCGGAAAGCGGGTATGAAATAGCTTTTGAACAAATGCCTCTACTGACTAAAACAGTATCTAATAAAATTAATCATTTAGTAAGATGGGAAGTTGAAGATGAAGAGTCGGCTTTTTATGTTAGTACTAATGGATATTCATATGGTTTTGATAAAGAAACAGGATTACTCTCATCATTAAAACAAAATGGATATGAATTTTTATCAGCTCCAATGGAACCGAATTTCTGGAGAGCTTCAACGGATAATGATCAAGGGAGTGAATTTGATAAAACCAGTAGAATTTGGAGAGATACTAATAAATACCGCAAGCTGGAAGCTTTTGAAGTCATTGAATTACAACAAAGCATAAAAGTAGAGACTACTTTCATCTATCCTGAACTGAAAGGATTAAAATTAATATTAGTGTTTTTGTTTGAAGAACACGGAGAAGTTGAAGTTCTTTATAGCTTAATACCTCATAAACCATTACCTGATATCCCTGAAATAGGTTTACGTTTAGGATTAAACAAACCCTTTAAACAACTTAAGTGGCTCGGTAAAGGGCCTTTTGAAACATATATAGACAGACAATCAGGGGCTAAAATAGGTATTTATGAGAGTACTGTAGAAAAACAATTTATTCCTTATTTGAGACCTCAAGAACATGGTAATCATATCGGAACTAAGTGGTTAGAAATAGTCAATGAAGAAAACCAAGGTTTAAAAGTTAAGGGACACTCAACTTTTGAATTCAACGCTTCCGAATATACTTTTGAAGAATTAGAAGAGGTTGATTATGCATATAAATTAGGTGCTTCGAACAAAACAGTGCTTCGGATTAATCTAGTTCAAACAGGAGTGGGAGGCGATGACAGTTGGAGCCAAGAAATTCACCCAGAGTTTAGACTCCCAGGAACTCATCCATATATGTTTGCATTTAGTTTCAAACTTATTTAAATATAAGGTGCGAATTTTTTAAGAAATCATTAAAACGCTTTAAACCTGGCTAAAATTACTAACAGAAATTAGAATTGAGACGTTATGAACTTTACAGTCCATAACGTCATTGTATTAATGAAATTATTAAAAATCCACCGGTTATTTTAACTGATGAATATACATCACTTAGTAATCTATTAAAACAAAAATAAGATATTACGGGATCCAAGCTTCACCTTTTATACGGGTAAAATTTCATTACCCTTAGGAGCGGATGAACATCTTTTTATATTTTATAATTTAGTGAGGCAATTAAATATAACTATGAAGAAATAGCCAAATGTTAAATTATTTTTACTCGAATAATAAGGAAAATGAATTGATTATAAAAAGTATTTAACGGGTTAAATAGCTTTAAATAAGCAGGAATAATATTGACGATTAATTTAGCTTATCAAGATACCTGTAGTTCTGTTGTTAGTTATTACCATAAACGGCTTCGTCAGTTTCTATATAGTGCTTTGTCACTTCTTCATAGAGGCTATCAAATTAATATAATATGATGAAACATTTTTCCTTTTTCATATCTGTGAGAGTGAGAATCTTTGAATTAGAAATCGTACGATTTTTCCTTCACTAAGGCATTTCATCGTTCTATTTCTCATACTTATCGTTAAATGTATGTAATTAGAGAATGTTGAATGCTCAAGAAGACAAAACAGGATATATTAATATGAATAATTTTACTGAATTATTTGAAAAAGTCGTGGTAGAAAAGATTAATAATGGTTAATGAAGATTGAAAAATAAAAATTACATCAATTTTGTAATCAACCAACTTAAAGAAAGAATTAAAATATAAAAAATTAAACTCAGAGAAACTACTAGACTAATTATTAAGTTTAGTAGTTCTTTTTTTGTTTTTTGAATTGTAATATTATGTTAGAAAAATAAATAAGCCCTTTATGGTCCACTCTCAACAAGTTTCAACCACGAAAATTAAAGAAGTGATCATAAATGGCCTTCAACGAATTTAGTCAAGAATTTATTTCTTCTGATGCAACTCGAAGGAATAAAATCCCTAGAAAAACTTTCAACTATAAGTCTCCATCAGAGGTCTTTCTTGAGAATGTACGAGGGTTAAACTATTTCTCGCTTAAATTGACAAACGAAATTTAGATAGTTTTTTAAAATCGAAAGTAATTTCAAAAATATAAATAAAAATGATTTTTATTTCATAGTAGTGAAAGTAGAATCATAAAATGGTATAATTATTGAAAACAATTTCAAAAGTTGTTATATTAAATTGGTGGCGTTATCATTGTGGCTTTGAGAAATTCTAAAGGGAAGGAAATCTTTATGCAGGAGTTAGATAAAAGCGTTGTGCCGATTATTGAATCGGTATATGAAACTTTAACAGAATCAGAGAGAATTGCTGCCGATTTTTTTATTAATAATGCAGAACAAGCACTAGATTTTTCGGCAAGTTGTGTATCTAAGTTATTACATGTTTCTGAAGCTTCATTAACTCGTTTTGCAAAAAAATGTGGGTTTTCCGGTTATCGTGAATTTATTTATGTTTACAAATTGAATATCACAGCACCGTCAAATCCTCATACTCAATTAACACAAAATGTATTGGCTGATTATGACGAGATTTTGAGTAAAACATATTCTTTAATAGATGAGAAACAAATTGAGCATATCATCCAATTAATTATAAACGCAAAAAGGGTTTACTTTTATGGAATAGGAAGCTCTGGACTAGTTGCTCAAGAAATGAAATCACGATTTATGCGTTTAGGGTTAATCTGTGATGCATTTACAGATGCAGATTTAATGAAAATAAATAGTTCCTTATTAGATGAAGACTCTGTTGTTATTGCTTTATCTATTTCGAGTGATACTGCAGTAATATTAGATTCATTAGAACAAGCTCAACAAAGAAATGCGAAAACAATTTTATTAACTGCAAATAGAAAAACTTCTATTGATGAAAATTGTGATGAGGTGGTTTCAATCGCTACTCGAAAAAATTTAAATTTTGGGAACCGGATTTCACCGCAGTTTCCATTATTGATTATTATTGATGTGTTATATGCTTACTTTTTAAGATCAGATTTTGATTCAAGAAAGAAAATATTTTCATCTACATTAACAGCGTTAGATGAAGAAATAAATGAAAATGGAGAATAAAAAATGAAGAAAGAAGAATTTATAAAGCAAATTAAAGATGGTATTATCGTTTCTTGTCAAGCTCTACCTGAAGAACCTTTATACACTGAAGCAGGAGGAGTAATGCCGCTAATGGCTAAAGCTGCTGAAGAAGCAGGAGCTGTTGGTATTCGAGCTAACTCGGTAAGAGACATAAGAGAAATCAAAGAAAAAGTTGATCTTCCTATCATCGGAATTATTAAAAAAGATTATCCGCCACAGGAACCTTTTATTACAGCAACAATGAAAGAAGTTGATGAACTTGTAGAGGTTGGTGTAGATGTTATTGCTTTAGATTGTACTAAACGAGAACGTTATGATGGTTTGACAATTAATGAATTTATTCAAAAAATAAAAGAAAAATATCCTAACCAGTTATTTATGGCTGATATTAGTACTTTTGAGGAAGGAATTAATGCTTATGAGCAAGGCATTGATTTTGTTGGTACTACACTTTCCGGGTATACCGATTACAGTAAAGATATTCACGGTCCTGATTTTGAACTAGTTGAAAAACTGGTTGATGAAGGTGTGGAAGTTATTGCGGAAGGTAAAATACACAGACCAGAACATGCGAGAAAAATGCAAGCATTAGGTGCTATTGGGATTGTTGTGGGAAGTGCAATTACTAGACCTAAAAATATTACTGAAGGATTTGTAAACGCATTAGATAATGATATGGAGGGATAAAGTGTTTAAAAAATTATCAAAGTTAGGACAAGCTTTAATGCTTCCTATTTCTATATTACCTATAGCAGGATTACTGCTTGGCCTTGGAGGAGCGCTATCTAATCCGGCAACCATCAATGCTTTTCCTATACTAGATCAGAATTGGCTCCAAACAATATTACAAGTAATGAATGCAGCTGGAGATGCTGTTTTTGGAAATTTACCTTTAATATTTGCTATTGGTATTGCTGCTGGACTTGCTGAAGGAGATAAAGGAACTGCTGGTTTAGCAGGTGCTGTTTCTTTTGTTGTATTTACTGGAACTCTAGGGATTTTAGCATCTCTATTTTTGGGAGAAGGAGCAGTTGTAGATACTGGAGTACTAGGGGCAATTGTTATTGGATTAACAGTCGTTTTCCTTCATAACAAGTACCGAATGATTCAGTTACCACAATTTTTAGGATTCTTTGGAGGTTCGCGTTTTATACCAATTGTTTCTTCATTAGCAGCAATTATTATCGGGGCAATTTTCTTTGTAATCTGGCCGCCTATTCAGCAACTGTTAGTAGTTGCAGGGGGATATATTGCTGAAATGGGAAGTTTTGGCTCTTTCTTATATGGATTTTTATTAAGATTAACTGGGGCAGTAGGTCTACATCATGCGGTTTATCCATTATTCTGGTATACAGAATTAGGTGGAACAGAAGTAGTAGCAGGAGAAGCCATCACTGGCGCTCAAAACATATTTTTTGCCCAATTAGCTGATTCCAGTCATACAGGTTTATATACTTACGGTTCTAGATTTTTTGCTGGTCGTTTTGCGACTATGATGTTTGGTCTACCTGCTGCTTCTATTGCAATGTTACAAACTCTCCCAAAAAAGGCCCAAAAGAAAAACGCAGGTTTATATATCAGTAATGCATTTACTTCATTTTTTACAGGAATTACAGAGCCGATTGAATATTCATTCTTATTTGCAGCCCCCTGGCTATATGTTATTCATGCAATCTTAGATGGCTTATCATTCTTTATGGCGGATATTTTAAATATAAGGATTGCTAATTCATTTTCAGGTGGATTAATTGATTATTTATTATTTGGTGTTTTACAAGGAAATGCCTCTACCAACTGGGTCCGAGTCCTGCCATTAGGTCTCGTTTGGGCATTAATTTATTATGTAGTCTTTAGATTCTGTATCAATAAATTTAAAGTGACTATTCCAGGTTCTGAAGTAGAGGAACAAGCTACGGATTCTGCAAGCTCATCAAAGGATAATACTTTGACAGAAGAAGCTCAAATAATCATCACTGCATTGGGTGAGGAAGCTAATATTGAAAACGTTACAGCATGTGCTACACGATTGAGAGTTTCAGTTGCAGATAATCAGATAGTAGATAAAGATTCTATTAAAAAACTGGGAGCTTCAGCAGTTTTTGAAGTCGATGGAGGCGTCCAAGCAGTATTTGGTGGAAAAGCTAATATATTAAGCCAAGAAATTAATCAACAATTAGGAACAGATGATTAAAAAATAATCTTCATAAAGACAATTTAAGTAAAGAATTAAACATAAAATGCTAGAATCAAAGAAACCAGCTAACTCATTTTCGAGTTAACTGGTTTCTTTTTGTTTAAAATTAAAAAAATCTGTATGTTATGCTAAAAAATTATTTAAAATATGAGAAGTTTAAAATATCTACAATTCTAATCAGTTGACATAACTTTCTAGAGAGGCATATAATACTTAAAAGCGCTTACTTTAAGGGCGAGGAAAAAATTGAAAGAGAATCTGTTGGAACATAAGCTTTAGATTTTTTGATCATTGAGCAGATGTTTTCGTTGGTTATTTAATTATTGAGTGCCGACGAAAGCTTGATCCGTTCATCTTCTTATCGATTAATTAAAATGAAAATTCAACTCACATATAAAAATATGGAGATATGGAGGGTTTATCATGAAAAAAAGATATTTGTTAGGATTGCTGATTGTATTAATCACACTAAGTGCATGTGGGAGCAATGAAGATACAGATACGACTAACGATGAGACAGCGACGAATGAGAATTCAAATGTTTTACAAGTTTCTTATCCTTCATGGTGGGAAGATTGGTTTGTTGATTTGAAAGCAGATTTCGAGGAACAAAATGAAGGAATAGAGGTCGAATTAATTCCTTTATTCGATGATACGACGACTAAACAAGCGATGATGATGCAATCTCCAGAAACTGCTCCTGATGTAGCGGTTGAAGATACTTTTGTCCTTAACTCCGATGTTAATGCAGATTACTTAAGTTCAATGCAAGAAATGGTAGACAATTGGGACGAATGGGATCAAATCACCGATACGGTTAAAGAAGGAGTTACGGCAGAAAACGGGGAAGTTTATGGGGTGCCATTTAGTACAGACGTTCAAGGCTTATGGTTTAATAAAGAAATCTTCTCTGAAGCAGGGATTGAAGATTTTGCGCCTGAGAGCTGGACGGACATCCTAGACGCTGCAAGAACGATCCGCGATGAAGGACCCGATGTTATCCCGTTATTTATCTATGCAACAAAAGCAACAGGAGAAGCAACCTCCATGCGTACTTTCCAAACCCTTTATAGTGGGACAGGCTCTGAATTGTATAATGTCGATGAATCTAAATGGGTGATTGATACGCCAGCACTTGAGGATACTTTTTCTTTTATCCAAACCGTTTATGAAGAAAATTTAGGTCCCTCTTTAAGCGTTGCCTCAAACAGTCAAGTGGGTACGCAGTTAGCGGAGCAAATGATGCCGGATAATGAAGTAGCAATGGTGATTGACGGAAACTGGGTGACTGGTACTTGGCGTCGTGGCGATACGGCAGAACCTTATGATAATGCGATGGATATTTGGGGCTTCTTACCTTTACCGACTCAAGAAGGGCAAGATCCAGGTTTTACCTCAATGTCAGGTGGTTGGGCCTTTTCAATCCCAACGCATGCCGGAAACAAGGAACTAGCTGAAGAATTTATTCAAATGGCGGTTGATCAAGAACATCAATTAGACTATGTGTTACAAACTGGGGATATGACTGTTCGTTCGGATGTGGCTGAAAGTGAAAACTACTTAAATCAAGAGGTTAGTAATTACAAAGAAGCAGATGAAATCTTAGAATACACAAATTTCCGTCCGACAGCTGATGCTTATGCAACGATTTCGACGCATATTCAAGAAGTTGTAGAAAATGTGGCTTCTGGTTCATATACTCCGGAAGAAGCCGCCCAACAATATGAAGAAGGTTTAATACGGATTGTTGGGGAAGATCATATTATTAAAAATTGACAAAAAAATGTTTAAGGGCCTATAAAAGGCCCTTTTTCTGTACTATGGATAAGGGGCGATCGTATGGCAACTTCAGAAACATCTAACAGAAAAAGAATGTTTAAACAGACGATATTGTTTTTACTTCCCTCACTAATTTTATTAATTGTTTTCTTTATTGGACCCGTCATTTTAACTTTTTTCTTTTCCTTTACTGATTTCTCTTTGACTGGGACAACAGCTCGCGAAGTTAGTTTTGTAGGTTTTAATAATTTTAAAAATCTTTTTGCAGATCCGAGATTCTTTTCTGCTTTTTCATCTACGATGATCTTTTTGCTGGCTTCCGGGATTATTGGGCAACAGTTATTAGGTTTTGTTGTCGCTTATTTAATGCAAAAGAAAAATCCCCTTTTTAGAAAAATTGTAGGAGCTACAATTATGGCAGGGTGGGTAACGCCAGAACTTATTGTTGCTATTTCTTTTGTAACTTTCTTACATGATGGTGGGACACTTAATGAATTCATTACGCAGTTAGGTTTCGAACCGGTCTCTTGGTTATTTGAATATCCTATGACTTCGATTGTTATTGCAAATATTTGGCAAGGTTCGGCATTATCTATGTTGATGTTTCAATCAGCGCTAGATGCCATACCAGATTCGTTATACGAAGCGGCAGAGATTGATGGGGCGAGTTCATGGAAGCAACTGACGAACATTACCTTTCCTATGATCAAAAGCACCATCTTTACTAATCTAGTCATTATTACGTTGAGTACATTAGGGGTATTCACCTTAATTTATACAATGACTGGTGGAGGACCTTCTGGGCAAACAGCTACATTACCTGTGTTTATGTATGAACAAGCGTTTGTTAATTACCAATTGGGTTATGGAACAGCCATCGCTTTAGTCATTTTAGCTTTTGGAATTTTATTAAGTATTTTATATATTCGACTACTACGTGTTGAAGACAAATAGGGAGTGAGCGCATTGAAAAAGAGTAAATCAAGTGTTGTTTTTGGCTATCTGTTTCTAACCTTATTAGCTATTGTGTTTATCATCCCATTGCTATGGGTGATCGTAGCTTCGTTCGATGCAGAGGCTAGTCAAGTTTTAAAAATACCAGAGAATCCAACTTTAAATAATTATGTCTCAGTGATCACAAGTGAGGGGAATCAGCAGGCTTTCATAAACGGCTTATTTTTATCTGGAGGCCAGACGATTCTCGTAGTGTTTCTTTCGATCATCGCATCCTATCCGTTGTCGCGTTTTGATTTAAAACATAAGCAAAAATTTATGCTCAATATCTTATTTATGACTTCGCTGCCTATTACAGCAGTCATGGTTCCGGTCTATCAGCTGTTCATCTTATTCAATCTGACGGATTCTTTAGTGGCGACAATGTTGTTTCTAACCGCCTCGCAATTACCGTTTGGTATTTGGATGACTAAGAACTTTATGGATGATGTTTCGGTGGATTTAGAAGAAGCTGCGTGGATTGATGGAGCTTCCAAATTAGAAGGCATTCGGAAAGTGATTTTGCCGTTAATGAAACCTGGAATTTTTACAGTTGCTATTTTTACTTTTATAGGCAGTTGGGGGAACTTTTTTGTTCCTTATATTCTATTATCCTCTCCCAGTAAATTGCCGGCTTCTGTTACTTTATACCAATTTTTTGGACAATACGGTTATGCAGCCTATGGACAACTAGCCGCTTATTCCATGTTATATATGTTACCAACATTTATTCTTTATTATTTCGCTCAAAACTATATGTCTAAAGGCTTTTCAATGAGCGGAGCTTCTAAAGGATGATGGTTTGAATAAGAATCTATGAATAGTAAGAATATTTAACTTATTTTGACCTACTTAAAATAAATTGCAAAGGAATATTGACTTTCTAAAATCGATGATCTATACTAATTACAGTAAAGCGGTTTCAAAAACAGAATATAAATAGGTGTAACTATTTAATTAGGCATGACTATAAAAGCACAGGGGATATTATGTGTTTTTATAGTCATGTTTTTTTGTTCTCAGAAAGGAGTTATTAATAAGGAGGAGATATTATTAAAGTAAAACAGTCATTGAATCAAAATGCGATGATTGCATTTGATAAAAAGATGAATGAATTTCTATTAATTGGAAAAGGAGTAGGGTTTAACAAAAAGAAAGGGGATTCTGTCGAGTTAAATGATTCAGTAAAGACTTATCCAATGAGTTACTCGGACCAAGAACAAAAGATGTTAGAACTCATTGATGAAATTCCAAGTGAATTAATATTAATGGTAGAAGAAACAACTAAAAGAGCAGAAAAAATTCTACAAAACGATTTGAATTATACTTTGATATTTACTTTATCTTCTCATATTTATTATGCATTAAAAAGAGAAGAAAGTATTGATTCGATAACTTTACCATTTGATTATGGAATAAATTATATATTTCCCAAAGAATATGAAGCAGCAGAATTTTCAGTAAATTATTTACGCAAAGAACACAATTTAGATCTATCAGATGCTGAAATAGTATTTTTTACTTTTCATTTTGTTAATGCATTGCAAGGCACAAACACAGCAAATAGTGCGATTGATATCGCGAATATTCTAAATGATATTATTGAAGTTCTTGAAAATGCTACATCTATGAAGATAGATAAAGATTCTATTCACTTTTCAAGATTTTTGATTCATATTCGTTATTTTTTAATTAGACAAAATGAAGGAAAATTGGGAAAAAACGAAGAATTTAAACAATTATCTAAATATGTATCAGAAAAATTTAAAAACGCGAATCAAATAGTCCAAAAGATAAAAGGAATTTTGGAAATGAAATATGGGTTTAGATACTCATATGAGGAAAATTTATATTTGCTGTTGCATACACAAAGATTAATAGAAGAAGACGGAAAGGGTGAATAGTGGATAATTATCTTAAAGGGAGTGAAATTTTTTGAAGGAAAAGAACTTTATAGAATTATTTAAAAGAGAATTAATTGATTTAAACAATAACAACGAGACTATTAAAGAAGATTTTTTTACAAAAAAGTCTTTAGAGTTGATAGAAAGCGGATATGTAAAGGAATCCTTTAAAGACGCAATAATTACACGAGAAAATGAATATCCCACTGGTCTAGTTTTAGAAAATATTAACCTGGCAATACCACATACTGATACGGAACATATCAAAAAACCGTTTGTATATATTAATAGATTAAAAAATAGAATTGAGTTTAATCAGATGGGTAATGAAGAAGATACAGTGTCAGTGAAAGATGTGTGGATGTTAGGAATAAAAGATGGGACTAAACAGGTCGATTTACTTGCTTTTATTATGGAAATTTTTAGTGACCCAGATTTTATCAAGAAGTACCAAGCTATTGATGAAGCTGAAGAATTGATTGAATTATTAGAAAGTAAAATATCGTAAATATTATATTAAAAATATGGAGGAATATACAATGAAAAGAATAGTAGTAGCATGTGGATCAGGAGTAGCAACTTCACAAACAGTAGCGTCGAAACTGAAAAAAGAACTTAATAAAAAGAATATAAATGCAGATATAGAAGCGGTAGATATGAAGTCACTTGAAACTCATTTAAAGAATGCGGATGCATATGTTTCTATTGTGAAACCTGAAAAAGACTATGGAGTTCCGGTATATAATGGGGTTTCTTTTTTAACTGGAATGGGAATGGAACAGGAACTAGATAAAATTATTGAATTTATAGAATCAGAATAAAAAATATGGAAGGGGTATTATTTAATGGAAATATTGGAACTAGTAATAAATTATATATTAGATCTAGGAGCTTCGGTATTTGTTCCTCTTCTAATGTTGGTTATTGGATTAGCCATGGGCATGAAGCTTAAAGAAGCTTTTACAGCAGCTCTAACGTTAGGTATAGCTTTTACAGGGATGAATCTCTTAATTGATTTTATGATGGGATCAATGGGAGGAGCAGCAGAATCTTTAGCTGAGAATACTGGGCTTACATTACCTGCTGTCGATATCGGTTGGCCTGGAATGGCTTCAATTAGCTGGGCATGGCCTTTTGCATTTTTATTATTTCCACTAACAATAGGTGTGAATATAATTATGCTGTTATTCAATTTAACTAAAACATTAAATGTCGATATGTGGAATGTTTGGAATAAAATTTTTACAGCAGTATTAGTTTATTATTTCACTGACAGTGTCATTTTTGGTTTTATCGCAGCAGCGATCCAAGTTTTTTTAGAATTGAAAATTGGAGATGCTTTTGCACCAGAGGTAGAAAAATTGACTGGAATACCAGGAGTAACTGTGCCACATTTTATAGCGCTTATTGCAGTTTTATTATTCCCAGTAGATCAATTACTCAAAAAAATACCTTTTTTAAATAAAGAAATTAACGCAGAATATTTGAGAGATAAGATTGGTATTTTTGGTGAAAACTCCGTTATGGGTTTCATCATTGGGTTATTATTAGGATTGGCTGCAGGATACGGAGTATCAGGTTCATTAACCCTTGCAGTACAAGCTGCAACAGCACTATTGTTATTCCCAATGGTTTCTAGATTATTTTCAGAAGCATTATCCCCAATTTCTGATGCTGTTTCTGAATTTATGAGAAAACGTTTTGAAGATAGAGAGGTATATATCGGTCTAGATTGGCCAATACTTGGAGGTAGAAATGAGTTATGGGTTTCAGTAATTATTACTATCCCAGTATTATTAATAATGGCAATTATCTTACCTGGAAATACTGTTTTACCATTTGCTGGGATTATTAACTTGTCTTTTGTAGTTGGTTCATTATTGTTAACTGGAGGTAACGTTGCAAGAATGATTATTCATGGTATTGTATCAGCTCCAATCTTCTTATATGGTGCAACATATTTCGCTCCTTATATCACTAGATTAGGACAAGAAACGGGTGCTCTTGATATAGCTGGAAACCAATTAATATCTTGGAGTACTTTTGAAGGTCCAGATATTCGTTATTTATTAACTCATGCATTTAGCGGAGATGTCCTGTCTATAGTATTATTGATCGCTTGGTTAGGATTATTTTATTTATTATATAGAAATCGGATAACGTATAATAATGGTTTGTTAGAAAATGAATAAGTTTTTATGGAGTATTTTAATTTTTATAGCTATAGGATTATTTTTAAGTAGTTTTTTTGTAAATGATGTTTCATTTGCAATAATCGCTTTAACATTAGCCTTCATATTAGATAAGAATAAACCATTTATAAAACAAAATAAGAAGAAAACAGAGTTTTTAAAAGGAATGAAGAGGGGTAGGGAATTTGGAAATGAATGATAGCTTTCTTAATTCAACAGCTGTAAAAGAAATATCACAAGTAACTTATGATATGTGGAGTAAAGGATGGGATGAAAGTAATGGAGGAAATATTAGCTATTTATTAGATCAACAAGAAGTTTTTTTATTAAAAAGTAGTGAAATATACGAAGGACTTAAAGTGGAAATTTCTGGGATACCGAAAGAAATGGTAGGGAAATATATTCTAATCACTGCTTCCGGTAGTCAATTTAGAACAGTTAAAGATCATATTAAAGAGTCGATGGGTGTCATCCAACTAAAAGATACTGGCTATCAGCTTATATGGGGGTTTGACAATAATACTTTGCCAACTAGTGAGTTTTATATGCATATACTTTCTCACAATGCTCGCTTAAAAGCAGACAATAAACAGAGAGTTGTTATTCATAATCATGCATCTAATGCAACGGCATTATCATTGATTGTCGAACCTAATGATTCAGCATATACATTACCGTTATGGAAAGTATTAACGGAGAGCATCGTAGTTTTTCCAGATGGAGTAGGAGTATTACCTTGGCAAACACCAGGGACAGAAAAAATTGGAAAAGCTACAGCTGAAAAATTATTAAAAAGTAGAATTGTGATTTGGTCATTTCATGGAATATTAGCCACTGGAACAAGTGTCCAAGATTGTTTTGGTCTAATTGAAACCGTTGATAAAGCTGCAGGAATGTATATAAAAACGCTGTCGCATAAAGAATATGAAGGTCTAACAGAAAAACAACTCAAAGCAGTATGTGAAAGCTTAAATGTTACTCCACGAATGGATATTTTTGAAAATAATCACTAAAAACCACAGAAAAGATAGCTCAAAACGCGAGCTATCTTTTAATTTTATTCCATTAATATTCTACATTCCATAAACCTATCTAAAACAGGCTTCTCCTTTAGTGTAATTGACTAAGGGAGAATATTACATGGGTAAATTAGGGCTATTTATTAGAAGTATAAATGCATAATACATTTGACAATTCTTTTGATATAATTTATCATAAATGTGTAATCGGTTACATACCGAGCGATATGTATAATAAAGGTGAAAGACAAAAATGACAACAATAAAAGATGTAGCTAAAGAAGCAAAAGTTTCTGTAGCAACAGTATCAAGAGCATTGAATAATAGTGGGTATGTTAGTGAGAAATCACGCTTGCGTATTATGAAAGCGGTTAAAAAATTAAATTATAAACCTAATGAGGTTGCTCGAAGTTTATATCAAAAAACATCTAAGATTATTGGTTTATTGATACCTGATATCGCCAATCCATTTTTCCCATTAATCGCAAGAGGTGTTGAAGATTATGCAATGGAAAAAGGCTACATGGTTTTATTAGCTAACGTTGAAGGGGATCAGGAAAAAGAAAATAGATACATAGATTTTTTTGCACAATATAATATTAGTGGAATTTTATCAGTAAGTAATGAAGTAAAAAGATTTGATGGAAATATTCCTATTGTATTACTAGATAGGGGTGGAAAATCTGACTATTATTCGATTACAGTAGATCATTTCAAAGGTGGTCAAATGGCAGCGGAAAAAGTGATTGATCATGGTGCGAAAAATGTATTGGTTATGGTTGGACCAAGGAGTGAGTATGTTGCGTTGGACCGTTCAAAAGGAGCTTCTTCTGTTCTTGAAAAATCAGGGGTTAATTATAAATTAATTGAAACAGAAACTTTTCAAACAAATGCAGCTGAATATACGGCTCAAAAAATTATAGAAGAAATTTCCAATTTTGACACCGTTATTGCATCGAATGATGTTTATGCTTTAGAGATTATGAAAGAATGTCTCAAGCAAGGAATATCTATACCAAATGATTTACAAGTTATTGGTTATGACAATATCCCTTTTAGTCAGTATTCAAATCCAGCTTTAACTACTATTGAACAACCTGCTTATCAGATGGGATATAAGGGAGCTCAATTATTGTTTGATTTGATTAAAGGAAAAACTGATGTAGAAAAGAATACTTTATTAGTTCCTACAGTAATTGATCGAAATACGCTAAAAGAAAGAAGTGATTAATTTGCATATTACAGTTGTCGGGAGTATAAATACCGATTTTGTGGTTACGGCTGATAGAAGACCTTTAATTGGAGAAACTATTCAAGGAAAAACTTTTGAAACAAACTTTGGAGGCAAAGGAGCTAATCAAGCTGTAGCTAGTGCACGTCTAGGAATCCCAACTTCGATGATCGGAGCGGTAGGTGGAGATGAATTTGGGGAACTGTTACTTGAGAATTTAGAAGAAAATAATATTTCAACAGAATATATTGAAAAGATAACTCAAACCTCTTCAGGTAGTTCAGTGATTACATTAGCCGAAGGGGACAATTCAATTATCTATGTTCCTGGAGCAAATGAGGCAGTTGACGCTAATACGATCAAAAAAAATTATGAGGTTTTCTTAAATAGCGATATCGTGATCATTCAAAATGAAGTAAAAGATTCAGCAATCTTTCATGTTATAGATTTTTGTCATGAAAATGATATACCTACTATATTAAACCCAGCACCAGCAAGACCATTGGCTAAAAAATATATTGATAAATTAAGTTACTTAACTCCGAATGAAACTGAATTTGAATATATTTTTGAAGGACAAGAAATGAAACAAGTCCTCCAACAATATCCAAATAAATTAATTATTACCCTGGGAGCACTTGGAGCTATTTTTCATAATGGAGAAGAGCATATTGTGGTACCGTCATTTAAACCAGAAAAAGTGGTTGATACAACAGGGGCAGGAGATACATTTAACGGTGCATTTGCTGTAGGGATTGTTTCAGGTTTTATGTTAGAAGATAGTATCAAATTCGCAAATTTAGCATCATCATTGTCTATACAAGAATTAGGGGCGCAAGGTGGTATGCCAACTTTAGCAGAGATGAGGAGCAGTGAATTTTATGAAAAAAAGTGGGATATTAAATAGCGAAATAAGCAAAGTACTGGCAGATCTCGGACATACAGACCAAATCGCTATTGCAGATTGTGGTCTACCAGTACCAAATAATGTGCAAAAAATTGATATTGCTTTGAAGTTCGATACGCCTTCTTTTATTGAAACTTTAGAGAGCGTTTTAGATGATATGGAGATTGAAAAAGTGATTTTAGCTGATGAAATTAAAACCGATAATGGAAAAGTCGAAAATGAAGTAATCAACTTAGTTGGAGAAAAGGTTGCATATGAATATATTCCACACGAAGAATTTAAAAAAACGACAAAAAATGTAAGGGCTATCATTAGGACGGGAGAGAGAACTCCTTTTGCAAATATTATTTTACAATCCAATGTGATATTTTAGGGGGTGGAAATAAGTGGATATAGAGTTACGAAACATAGTAAAGTCCTTTGGTGATAACAAAGTTTTAACAGGAGTTGATTTTGATTTAAAAGAGGGCGAAGTTCACGCTTTAATGGGCGAAAACGGAGCTGGTAAGTCAACGTTAATGAATATTCTAACGGGTTTACATGAACAGGACTCAGGACAGGTTATTATTGATGGCAAAGAAACGAAGTTTGAAAATCCCAAAGAGGCTGAAGAGCATGGTGTAAGTTTTATTCATCAAGAAATGGTTACATGGCCAGAAATGACCGTTTTAGAAAATATGTTTTTAGGAAAAGAAGAAGCTAATATTCTAGGATGGACCGATGATAAAAAAATGGAAAAGCAAGCAAAGGAAGTATTTAAAGATTTAGGTTTCGATGTCGATTTAAAGAAAGCGATGGGTACTCTGAGTGTAGGAAAACAACAGATAGTAGAAATTGGAAAAACGCTGTTAAATGATGCTCAAGTCATTATTATGGACGAACCAACAGCGGCGTTAACTGGACGAGAAATTGATTTATTATTTGATATTATTAGAAGGTTGAATGATAACGGTGTAGCCATTGTTTATATCTCACATCGAATGGAAGAAATTTTTAGAATTAGTGATCGAGTAACCGTTATGCGTGATGGAGCTTCTGTTTCTACTAAATTAACTGGTGAAACGAATGAAGATGAAATTGTAAGAAATATGGTGGGACGTGATCTAGAAGATTATTATCCAGATAAAAATAATGAGATCGGTGATGTCATTTTCGAAGTTAAAGACCTTAATAGGGAAAATGTATTTGAAGATATTTCCTTCCAATTGCATGAGGGAGAGATTGTTTCTTTTTCAGGTTTAATGGGAGCTGGAAGAACTGAAATTATGCGAGCTATTTTTGGGCTTGATCCTTACGATTCTGGACAAATTATAATAAATGGGCAAGAGAAGCACTTAAAAAATCCGAGCGAAGCAATTAAAGAAAGTGTAGGCTTTGTTACAGAAAACAGAAAAGAAGAAGGACTTATTTTAGATTTTTCAGTAAAAGATAATGTGAGTTTAACAGCTTTTGAAGAGTTTTCAAAAAATGGTTGGATCAACGAGAAGGAAGAAAATGATTTTGTTCAACTATTAACTGATCGATTAAATGTGAAAATGTCGGATACAGAGCAACCTGTTTTCTCCTTGTCTGGTGGAAATCAACAAAAAGTGGTTTTATCAAAGTGGATTGGGATTGGTTTGAAAGTTCTTATTTTAGACGAACCTACTAGGGGAGTTGACGTAGGAGCTAAAAGAGAAATTTATGAATTAATGAATGAACTAGCTGCCCGTGGAGTGGGAATTATTATGGTTTCTAGTGATTTACCGGAAGTTATCGGAGTTAGTGATCGAGTCATCGTTATCCATGAAGGTAGAATATCAGGCGAATTATCCAAAGATAATTTAACAGAAGAGAAAATAATGACTTATGCAACAGGAGGATTGGAATGAATAATATAGAAAGTAAGACAACCAAAGATAAAAAACGTGGCGAACGAATACGACAGCTGGGTCCTGTACTGGCTTTAGTTGTCCTTATTATATTTGTAACAATCCTAAATCCGAATTTCCTTCGCCCAACAAATTTACTTAACTTATTACGTCAAGTCTCAGTTAATGCGCTTATCGCATTTGGGATGACCTTTGTAATTGTGACTGGTGGAATTGATCTATCTGTGGGGTCAACGCTTGCTTTAAGTGGTGTCTTAAGTGCTGGTTTAATTGCTAATGGTTTACCACCATTGGTAGGGATTGCAGTAGGAGTTATAGTAGGAAGTTTATTAGGATTTTTCAATGGTCTTTTAATTACGAAAGGAAAAATGGCCCCTTTTATTGCTACATTAGCAACAATGACTATTTATAGGGGGCTCGCATTAATTTATACAGGTGGGAATCCAATCACTGGGTTTGGAGGTGGATTTTTATACCAGTTTCTTGGTAGAGGATATCTTTTTGGAATACCATTTCCTGTAATTATTATGTTTCTAATGTTCATTTTGTTTTATTTCCTTTTACACAAAATGACATTTGGAAGAAAAACATTTTCAGTTGGTGGTAATGAACGAGCATCATTTATTGCAGGAATTAAAACAGACCGTGTAAAAATTTGGGTATACACTATTTCAGGGTTTCTAGCTTCGCTTGCTGGTTTAATCTTAGTTTCTAGATTAAATTCAGCTCAACCTACAGCTGGTACTTCTTATGAAATGAATGCAATTGCAGCAACGGTCATTGGTGGTACAAGCTTATCAGGTGGTAAAGGAAAACTTACAGGAACTTTTGTTGGTGCGCTAATAATTGGTACTTTAAGTAATGGAATGAACTTACTAGGTGTTTCAAGTTTTTATCAACAGGTAGTTCAGGGTATTGTAATTATTATCGCTGTCTTATTAGACCGAAGAGACTAATTATTTTTAGGAGGAAGTAATATCATGAAAAATTTTAAAAAATTATCGTTTTTATTATTACCAATTTTAGCTGTCATTTTAGTTGCATGTGGGGATGCAGTAAGCTTAGAAGGTGATCAGTCTGAGGGAGAGAACGAAGAAATTGAACAAGTAGCACCAGAAGAGATGACTATTGGACTATCCGTATCTACATTAAATAATCCATTTTTCGGCGAATTAGAGCGTGGAGTTGTGGAAACCGCAGAAGAGAATGGCTCAACCGTTCAAACTGTTGATGCCCAAGATGATACAGCAACACAAGTAAATGGAATCAATGATTTAATTCAGCAAGAAGTTGATGTCTTATTGATTAACCCTGTTGATTCAGATGCGGTAGCTCCAGCTGTTGAATCAGCAAACTCTGCTGGAATTCCAGTGATTACTTTAGATCGAGCAAGTTCTGGCGGTGATGTCGTGACGTATATCTCTTCAAATAACGTTGAAGGGGGAGAAATGGCTGCTAACTTTATTATTGAAGAAGTTGGTGAAGATGCCAATGTTGTGCAAATTGAAGGAGTTCCAGGAGCTTCTGCTGCGAATGAACGCGGTGAAGGCTTTACTAATATTGCTGAAAACAGTTTAAATGTGTTAGATTCACAATCAGCAAACTTTAACCGTTCAGAAGGTCTAAGCGTTATGGAAAATTTCCTTCAAACCTATCCTGATATCCAAGCTGTGTTTTCTCAAAATGACGAAATGGCTTTAGGAGCACTTGAAGCTATACAAGCAGCAGGTATGGAAGAGGAGATTATCGTTGTTGGTTTTGATGGAAATGAAGATGCTATAACCTCCGTTGAAAATGGGGATTTAGATGCAACAGTTGCTCAACAACCTTATGAAATGGGAGTACTAGGCGTAGAAGCAGCTTATGGTTATTATTCAGGTGAGGAACCAGAGCCAGAAATATCATCTCCACTTGATTTAATAACTAGTGAAAATGTAGGAGAATAAATATAAATTTATTTATAAATAAAAAGACTAGAAGTTCTTAAGAGCTTCTAGTCTTTTTTCATATTTATCGATTATTCAAATACTACGATCAATAATCCAAACTCCAGTCAATTTCTGGTCCTTTGGGTACGATGCCGTTAGGATTAATCGTGTCGTGGCTGCGGTAATAATGTTCTTTGATGTGATCAAAGTTAACCGTTTTTGCAATACCTGGCCAGTTGTACAATTCTCTCGTGTAACGCCATAGGTTCTCATAATCGACAATTCGTTTTAAGTTACATTTGAAATGCCCATAATAAACCGAGTCAAAGCGTACCAAGGTTGTAAATAAACGCCAGTCGGCTTCCGTAATTTGATCGCCTACGAGGTATTCGTTTGTTTTAAAGTGTTCTTCTAATTTATCTAGTTCTTCAAAAAGATTTGTGACTTCTTCTTCATACACACTTTGTTCGGTCGCAAAACCGGCTTTATAAACACCATTATTCACGGTGTTATAAATTTCATCGTTGATTTCATCAATTTCATCTAGTAATTCTTCAGGGGCGTAATCATAATCACTGCTCCCTAAACCTTCAAAAGCAGAGTTAAACATCCGCATAATTTCTGAAGATTCATTATTAACAATTGTATTTTTCTTTTTGTCCCAAAGTACTGGCACCGTGACGCGTCCACTGTATTCAGGTTCCGCTTTTGTATAAATTTCATACATATAATCGGCGTCCATGATTGGATCCGGAATAACCCCTGGTGCAGGATCGAAAGTCCAGCCGTGTTCAGCCATTAAAGGATTTACCACAGAAACAGAAATAATATCTTCCAAGCCTTTCAAACTGCGCATAATCATCGCACGGCTCGCCCAAGGACAAGCGTATGAAATATATAAGTGATATCGATTTGGTTCAGCTTTAAATCCACCTTCACCTGTAGGGCCCGGACTTCCATCCGCAGTGACCCAATTTCGAAATTGGGAATCTGAACGAATAAAGCGTCCGCCTGTTTTCTCTGTATCGTACCATTGGTCATACCATTTACCGTCTACTAGTAGTCCCATTGAATCTTCCTCTCTTTATTTTTCTTCTTCTCCTTCATTATATGTGTCTAAAGACATAACTGCAATAAATTAGCCGTTTAAATTTTTCAAAGCTTCCCTTTGACTTAAAGAACTGAGCTCGTTTTCGAATTCCTTTACAAAATGCTGTACCCAACATGCATCCGTTTTAGCATATTCACGGAGTGCCCACCCGATCGCTTTTTGAATAAAAAATTCAGGATCTTCTAGATTGTTTAAAATGACTGTTCGTAATAAGGAGGGATCGGTCTGTTCTTTAAAAGCTAACTGGTGGAGGATAGACACACGTCGTAGCCAAATATTATCTTCTACACTCCAACTTTTCATTTTATTGGTTAAGAGAGGTTCCTTTAGAACTAAACTGCCAATGTTTTTAGCTAAGGAATCCACCGTAACCCACCAAAATTTGGTTAAAACAAGCTGGCGTAAATTCGTAAAATCTTCTAGCACCAAATATTTTTCCACTCTTTTTAAATAATCGAGCCCGATTAATTGAAATTCTCGTTCCGGAAGTTTCCAAAGTAAAAAGAGGAATTCCCAATCAAGAATCGACTGCTGGGGAGATGCTATTTGAGCACGGGCTTGTGTTTCCGCACGTTTTTCGTTTAAAAATTCTTTAGTTAATTGCCGGCGTTCAGTCGCTTGAAGTCCTAAAAATTTAAACTGGTTGCGCATATAGTTTTCCATGGCTGGGATTTTTTCTGAATTTTTATGTGTTCTCAGCGATTCGACAAATTCTTCTGTTTTCATATTCTTCACCCAACTCAATGATAGCATTTTCTGGGGTATTTCTAGTATACTTGCTTTACGAGGAGGAATTTAGATGGAATATTCAAAATTAGGGCAGACCGGTTTAGATGTTTCGAAAATTTGTTTAGGGTGTATGAGCTTTGGCGATCCAGAGATTTGGATGCATGACTGGCTTCTCGATGAGGAAGAGTCACGAAAAATTATAAAAAAAGCTCTCGACTTGGGCATCAATTTTTTCGATACAGCTAATATTTACAGCTTAGGTGTGAGTGAAGAATTTCTCGGCCGAGCACTTAAAGATTTTGCGGCGCGAGAAGAGGTGGTTGTTGCGACGAAAGTAAATGGAAGAATGCACGAAGGGCCAAATGGTGCTGGTCTATCGCGTAAACACATTCTCCATGAAGTAGAAGCAAGTCTTGAACGCTTAGAAATGGATTATGTTGACATTCTTTATATTCATCGTTGGGATTATGATACACCGATTGAAGAAACAATGGGAGTTTTGAATGATTTAGTGCGAGCAGGGAAAGTCCATTATCTGGGCGCTTCTAATATGTTTGCTTGGCAATTACAAAAAGCCCAAAATATAGCTGAGAAAAATGGCTGGACGAAATTTTCTGTGATGCAAGGACACTATAATTTAGTTTATCGTGAAGAAGAACGGGAAATGAATCCTTACTGTAAAGATGCAGGGATAGCGTTGGTTCCTTATAGTCCATTAGCCGCTGGGCGATTAGCGCGCGAGTGGGAGGGCGACACTAAACGTTCACAGACGGATGCTTCAGCGAAAAGAAAATATGACCAGACAGAAGAAACCGACCGAAAAATTATTGAAGAGGTTGGCCGAGTCGCTGAAAAGCATGACGCTACGCGGGCTCAAATCGCTGTGGCTTGGCTCTGGGAAAAAGGAGTCGTGGCACCGATTGTTGGGGTGACAAAAGAAAAATATTTAGATGATTTTGTGGGCGCCTTAGAGGTACAGCTGGATGAAGACGATATGGCTGCTTTAGAAAAACACTATACCCCTCACAAACTCGTTGGCCCTAGATAGAAGGTTAATTAAATAAAAAAACGCTTCTGCTTGATTAGCAGAAGCGTTTTAAGTGTTTAAAATGATTTAATTTGAAACAACGACGTGTTTAATGCCAGCAGGGTCAGCGAAAGCTAAACCGTTGGCTACTTTTTCGTAAGTGTAATCTTGTTCTTTTAATTGCGACTCAATATAATCAAGGTCTTCTTTTGAACCAGACCAAGTCACATGTTCTAATCCAGGAGCACCCGCTTTTGGATGAGCCAATTGACCTTGTTTCCAAACGTTTGCACCTAAGTGATGGTGGTAATCGCCACTGGCTAGAAATAGCGCTGCGGGACCAAATTTATATTTTAAGCCTAAACCTAACACTTTTGTATAGAAGTCTAATGAATTTTCCAATTCATCGACGTGTAAATGGACATGCCCCATCGTCGTGCCATTTGGTAAGCCTTCAAAGGAAGTAGAAGCTGCTTCTAAAGCGGCATCGGCATCCATTGGCTCTGTAACCCCAGCAATTGTCCCGTCTTCACGGATATCCCACTCAGATTCTGGTTTATCCCAGTAAATTTCAATACCGTTTCCTTCAGGGTCATTTAAGTAAATGGCGTTACTATAGCCATGATCACTGGCGCCTGTTACAGGAATTTGGTTGACGATTAAGTGACGGAGGATTGTTCCTAAATCTTTATAAGTCGGAAGTAAAAAGGCTAAGTGATACATTCCAGTGGTTTCTTGATCCGCCGCAACCTCTGTTGGACGAATTTCAAGTAAGACCGTACCATCTGGGGTTCCTAATGCATAAGAACCATTTTCTTCTCGAATGAGAGTTAAACCAATAGCGGTTTGGTAGTAATTGGCCAATTGTTGGCTGTTTCGGGCGTTGAGTAACACACTCTTTGTTACAATATTTGTTTTACTTTCAGTAATATTAGTCAATGAAAATACTCCTTTTATTTTGAATTCAATGATTATAATACTACTAAATCGAGATAATTCCAAAAGTTTTGTCTCGATTTAACCATTTAATAATTTTTTCATCCCTTCATCAGTTGTAACTCCGATAAATACATCGCCGGCGGTGATGACATAACGAGGGCCAAATTCAATCGTAAATTCATCCGATTGCGCCGGTTGAACCGCGATAATGTTGGTGTCGTATTTATTGCGAAAATCAATCTCGTCAATATCTTTTCCAACCCAACGTTCACTGAAAGGAAATTCAATAATATTATAGCGACTGTCTAATTGTAATAATTCATGGACAGTAGGATTGGCCAGCATGGTGGCGACTTGAACCCCCATTTCCACTTCGGGTAGAATCACTCGCGTAGCACCAACTTTTAGTAAAACTTCACGATAATCCGTATTTTTTGTTTTAGCGGTAATTTTAGGAACATTTAATTTTTGTAAATTTAAAATAGCTAAAATCGTATCTTCCAACTTTTCGGCGGAAGCCACCACCACTTCTTCACATTCAGCAAAACCGGCTTCCGTTAATTGTTCGAGCTTGGTAAAGTCCCCTTGGATAGCAGCTTCGACTTCATCGACCACTTCTTCCACATGATCCATATTTTTATCCATCGCAATCACATCGACATTATTTTGAGCCAGTGTTCGCGCCACTGAACTACCAAAAAGTCCTAAACCTAACACACCAATTGTTGTATGTCTCATCTTCAATCCACCTTTAATATTTGTACTGTTTATAATTAACCAACTAATAAATTAATCTCAGGATAATTAATACGTGACTCGCGTTTCTTATTGGCTAACGACCATAAAAAAGTCATGACGCCTACACGCCCGACGAGCATCAGAAAAATTAAAACAATTTTACCGATAATGGTTAAATGAGGGGTTAAGCCCATCGTTAAACCCACGGTACCTAAACAAGAAAAAACTTCAATTAAAATATATTCAATACCAAAACCCTCAGGAATTGTTTCGGTAATTAAAAGAATAAAGGTTGCTAAACTCGCTAAAATGATTCCACTTGAAAATATAAAAAAGGCACGTCGGATAGTCTCAGTGGTTACAGAACGATTTAAAATTTTAAATCGTTCATGATTAATCGAACGATAAACAACGACAAGCATCACAACAAGCGTTGTTACTTTAATTCCACCACCAGTAGAACCAGAGGAAGCACCAATAAACATCAAAACAATCGTTAAAAAGATACCACCATTACTTAATGTTATATAATCAACATTTGCATAACCAGCAGTTCGTGGAGTGACCGCCAAGAAAAAGTAATTAATCAGTTGTTCCACAGGAGACAGATGACTAAAAGTCCCATTTTTACTTTCAGTAAGTATAAAGAGAACCGTCCCAATAACCCATAAAGAGAGAGTAGTAAAGAGGACGATTTTGGTGTACGGTCGCAACCGTTTTGTTTTTCGGTAATTTAGTAGATCTTCCCATACAATAAACCCTAAACCGCCTGACATAATCAGTCCAGCAATAACGAGTAGAACAAAAGGATTATTTTGATAATTGATTAAGCTATTGCCAATTAAATCAAATCCAGCGTTACAGAAAGCTGAAATACTATGGAAGATTGAGAAATAAATGCCTTTCTTTATTCCATAATCTGGAATAAAACTAAAACTAAGTAGAACAGCTCCTAATAACTGTGCCGATAGAGCAAAACGGAGAATCGACCAAACTTTTTGCTGAATACTATCACCACCACTTAAAGAAAGAGATTCAGCTACGACTTTACGCTGTTTAAGATTTGGTGGCTGTTTGAAAATATAATAAAAAAAGATGATCCAAATGGTCATAAAACCTAGACCACCAATTTCAATCAATACAATAATGACGGTCTTGCCAAAATAATTCCAATGGAGCGCTGTATTTAAAGTAACTTGTCCTGTTACAGCTGTAGCAGAAGTTGCCGTGAATACTGCATCACTAAAAGATGTCCAATGACCGTTAGCAGATGAGATAGGAAACCAAAGCAAAAGACTACCAATCAAAATTAAGAAAGCATAGGCTAAAATTATACTTTGCGGAATTGACAATTTTTTTATATATTTATTCATATAAACACCTTATCATGAATGAATTTTAAAGTTATTCTGGAGGTTTTCTCTTTCGTAATTATAGCTATTGAAAAATACAATTGACTTTTAATTTTATTAATCTACACCTTTATATATCTAGTGTCAAATATTTAAATAAGATATGTAAAGGAATCATTTCCCACAGCTTAGTTTTCTATTATACGAATTTTTTGAAAAATTAACCAATCATTAAGTTGATGTCTGGGTAATTAATTCTTGTTTCTCGTTTTTCTCCTATAAGTGACCATAGAAAAGTCATCACGCCGACACGACCAATTAACATTAAAAGAATAATGATGATTTTTCCAATGCTAGACAAATAAGGAGTTAACCCTAGTGAAATACCTACTACACCAAGAGCGGATACGACTTCAGTAAAGATATGCTGAATTTCAAAATTAGCAGGTAACGTTTCAGTTAAAGTTAATAAAAATGTCGAAAATATGACGATCATCATAGCTATAGTAAAAATAAAAAAAGCATTTCGAACCGTTTTCGTATTGATATTCCGGTTAAAGATAACAGGTTTTCGACCTTGAAATGATCGTAAAATTACAATAAAAAGTACGGCTAACGTTGAAACTTTAATCCCGCCGCCAGTTGATCCGGTTGACGCTCCAATAAAAACCAATGTATTTATTAATAGTATACTCCCGAGGCTTAAATTCGTAAAGTTAACATTTGAAAAGCCAGAAGAACGAGTAGTTACTGAAAGAAATAAGTAATTAATGGCTTGGTGACCAGAAGACAAATGTTCAAAAGTATTATTCCCACGTTCTGCAAACCAAAATAAAACCATTCCGACAATCCATAAGATACTGGTTGTAATGAGAACGATTTTCGTATAAACACGTAATTGTCTTGTTTTGTGATAGTTAAGTAAATCGCCCCAAACAATAAAACCGAGACCACCTGCTATAATTAATAACATGATAACAATTAATACATAAGGATTTTCTTGAAAATTTATCAAACTATTTGAAAATAAGTCTAATCCGCCATTCGTAAATGCAGAGATACTGTGAAAAAGAGCATAATAAATACCTTTTAATAAACCAAGTTTTCCGACAAATGAGAAAGACAATAAAATTGTCCCCAGTAACTGGATTCCTAAGGCGATACGGATAATATATATAATATGTTCGAGGATCGTTTTATTCGATGAAAGATTCAAAGTTTCTGAAACGACCATGCGTTGTTTTAGATTGGGCTGTCCAATAACCACATGATATAACAGGATCCAAATCGTCATAAAACCTAGTCCACCAATTTCAATTAAAAACATTAAAACCGTTTTCCCGAAATAATTCCAATAGGTAAGTGTATCAAAAATCGTGACGCCTGTGACACTGACAGCTGAAGTGGACGCAAATAAAGAATCCAAAAAGGACGTCCATTCGCCGCTCGTCGAGGAAATCGGTAAAGCTAATAAAAAAGTGCCTAGCGAGATAAATAAGATATAAGTAACCACAATAATTTGTGGAACGGAAAATTTTTCTAAATATTTTAACATAATGCCACCTGCTATTTTCTCTTTGAATTTATCTATGTATATTGATGATACTAATATAACTCAAAGAGGGTGAATTATCATTGTTTTACGTTAATTTATGGAAAAATAAAATGCACCTTGTACAAGGTGCATCCCGTCTATTTAGTTACTTGATACAAAACGTTCATCGCGTGCCGCAATCGCTTCTTTAACCATTTCAACGACTTCTTTGGCATCTTCCGGATTGTGGACGATATCATATTTATCAATATCAATTTTTAATACTTGCGAAGCGTCATAATGATTATCGACCCAGTCATCATAGCCTGCCCATAAAGTCTTGTAGTAAGCCATGAGTGATTCATCTTGTTCAAAGTCACGGCCACGAGTTCCGATACGACGCAAAATTTCATCAAAGGAACCATGTAAATATACCATTAAATCGGGAGCTTTTTTAGGAAGCTCATCTAATTCTTCCATCATGTTCTCCAATAATTCTTCATAAATACGAAATTCTAATTCAGAAATACGGCCGATATCATAGTTGACTTTACAAAAATACCAATCTTCATAAATCGAACGGTCAAGGACGTTATGCCGATCGACTAAAGCTTCTTTGATTGAACGGAAACGACTACTTAAAAACGTCAGTTGTAATAAAAAAGGATAACGTTTTTCTTGTTCCTCTTCTTCATCTGCAGTGTAGAATAATTCCAACAAAGGATTATTATCGACTTCTTCAAAAAATACTTCACTACCGAGTTCTGCACCTAATAACTTAGAGACGGATGTTTTGCCGGCTCCAATCATACCACCTACTACAATCACACTCATACACTCCTAATCCTCTCAATAATGCTCTTCAAAATATGTATTATAAAAATAACAGCTTGTATATCATATAGAAAATTTAACGGTATTTCAACTTTAAAATGCACTATATATTGTGTGTCTACATTTAATAGTGGCTATATATCGTTTTGGAATAGATCTGTATAGAAAGTTCGTTATTTCAAGTAAACATGGTAAAATGAAAAAGAATGACAATAGAGGAGTGTAAAGAATGAGTACGGAATACGAAAAAATGATGAATCAAGAATGGTATGATGCGAATAATGATGCTGATTTATTGGCTTTACGAAGGGAAGTTCAAGATGCCTGTTTTGAATATAATCAGACGAGACCTTCTGATTTAGAAAAAAGAGAAGCTTTACTCGAACAAATCTTAGGAGAAGTTCCTGAAAACGTAGAAATCGTTCCGCCACTATGGGTAGATTACGGGCGTCATATTAAACTAGGTAAAAATGTATTTGTAAACAAGGATGCTTATTTTATGGATGGCAATATGATTACAATTGGTGATCAAGCTTTTATTGGTCCAAATTGTGGCTTTTATACAAATACGCATCCTGAAAATATTGAACGGCGAAACCAAGGACTCGAAAAAGCACGACCGATCACCATCGGGAAAAATACTTGGATTGGCGCAAATGTCACAGTCTTAGCGGGTGTAACGATTGGGGAGGGGAGTGTGATCGGCGCAGGCAGTGTCGTCACAAAAGATATCCCCGAAAACTCTCTAGCAGTGGGATCTCCTTGCCGGGTTTTACGGCCGATTGACCCTGAACAATAGGATGAAACAATGACTCATTTTTTTGGGATGAGATAAAAAATTTGTTACAATACTTTCTAGAAAAATTTTGAAAAGATTCATCATTTCGATATATTTTCTAGCCCCATCTTTTGGTACAATGGAAAGTAAAGTAGAGAGAGGAGAAGACGAATGAAAACAGCTATTATTATAGATAGTACTGCTTATGCTAGCCCTGAAATCGTAAATCATCCAGATGTTTATGTGTTAGAGCTATCGACAACATTTGCAGACGGAACCGTTATTCCAGACAGTTCCGATGTAGAAGTTCAAGAGCGCTTTTATACAAAACTTAAAAATGAAAATAATTTACCGACCACCTCCCAACCTTCCCCGGGAAAATATGTGAAGATTGTGGAAGATATTATTAAAAAAGGCTATGAACAATTGCTTTGTATTCACTTATCCCAAACATTTAGTGGCACTTATCAAACTGCCAACATGATTGTCGATGCTTATGCGGATCAAATTGACGCGCATGTGATTGATTCTAAAGGAGTCTCAGAAGTTATCGGCGCTATCGTAGAACAAGCACTTGATATGTTGGAAACAGAGCTCGAATTTTCTGAAATCTGTGAGAAATTAGAATGGGTAGCCAAGAATAGCACCATTTATTTAACCGTATCTGATTTATACAATTTAGAAAAAGGCGGTCGTGTTAATATGACCACCGCGCGAATTGGTAGCCTCTTAAAAGTTCGACCACTACTTTACGTAAATGAGCAGGGGGGAGTACAAGTTCTGGATAAAATTCGCACCGATAAAAAAGTAAATCGTCGCTTAGCGCAAATTGCTAAAGAAGATGATGAAAAATTTCCAAAGGGTATCATGTTACGCTTCGCACACGCCGTTGATGAAGAAAGAGTCAATGAAACCATCCAAGTTGTCCACGAAGCCGTTCCACATCTAGAGTATAAAGTAGGAACGCTTGGCCCTGTTATCGGCACCCATACGGGTATAGGTACAGTTGGTATGGGAACAATTCCTATCGCCGACTACTAATTGCATGTATAAAAACACCTTAGACTTAACCGTTTAGGGTGTTTTTGTTTTTTTAAGGGGTTCCGCTGGAAGGTAAATGAATTATCGTCCCGTAGTAAGTGTCTAGTGGGAAGATAAAACGGTTATCGGCTTGTGACGAGTGTCCAGCGGGAAGATAAAACGGTTATTGACTCGTGGTGAGCGTCTAGCGGGAAGATAAATTGATTATCGACTCGCGACGAGCGTCTAGCGGGAAGACAAAAGATTTATCGTTCAGCAGTGAGCATCCTTTCTCCTAAAAAAATAAAGAAAAGTAGAAAAATCAAAGAAATTTAAAATAATTTCGTGAAATTTCGATTTTTATACAAATATATAGTAGAGAGTATTTTTTAGTATAAAAGGAGGAAATTATTTGATTTTACATCAAACGAAATTATTGAGAGAAGCCGCAGAAGAACCGACCTCATTAGATATCGAAAGAATTCTACATCAACGAAATTATTCCCGGACGTCAGAACCAAACTATAAATTGAGAAATTTAGAAGCAGGGGAAGCGGGAGAACAGATTGTATATAACTATTTAGAAGACAATGGAAGAAAAGACTGGATAGGTATTCGAAATATGTGGTTGAATTATGGTGGTCCCTTTGAAGGAGATCTGATTTTGCTTACCAATCACAAAAATTATCTTTTTGAAGTAAAAAATTAGATAAAGTCCATATAATTGTGTAAAAGATAAAAGGCCATGTAAGAGCCCTTTTAC
>CAUWGX010000011.1:0-60077 GCA_963558565.1 uncultured Atopostipes sp. | reverse complement strand
ATATCTCGCTCAAAAAGAATTACAGCGACATAAATCAAAAATATCTCGCTCAAAAAGAATTACAGCGACATAAATCAAAAATATCTCGCTCAAAACAAATTACAGCGACATAAATCGAAAATATCTCGCTCAAATTAAATTACAGCGAAGTAAACCTTAAAAGTCTTTATAAACTATCGATAGGGCCATAGAAATAGGTATATTTGGGAATAGTGAATCCAAAATCTGAATAAATTTGAGCAAAAGGAAGCGGCTTAACAATATACTCAGTATTTTTATAGGAGCCCACTTTTTCAAAAAACTTATTGGCAACTTTCCGAAGATTGTCTCGTGAAATTTGCTCGTCAAAAAATTCATTTAATTTTGAAATTGTAAAATTATTTTTATAATGGATGACTCCATATTCGCAGATTGTCCGCACAATTGCTTCTTCCCGTGGTTCATGCATTCCACAAGGGCAAATCACATACTTTTTAGTTATTTTTACATTAAATTGATGGCAACTGCAGCAACAAATACCTCTCTGGACGTTGTTGAAAATCTCTGGAGCGATCGCGTTCTCAGGTGAGAAAGGATGCGGAATCTCATAGGTTCCAAGGAGATCTAAAACACGTTTGGGACGAATCGGGTGATGGTTATTTGTTCGTTCGGCTTGAGCGATCTGCCAGAGGTACTGACGGAGTTCGTTTCGTCTAATGACCTGCACGTCGACAACTTCATCCTCGATATTTACAATATTATCTACGCCCACAAAAGTGACTGCGCCCGTTACTTTTAACTTTCCAGAAGACGCTCGAAGCATTTTGTTTAAATTGATCACGAGGTTCTGTCCTTGAGTGATTGGGTGTTTGCTGGAAGCTTCTCCATTAACCACCCCGACATTATTTTTCAATTCAAAAGTTCCTGTATAATTTTTGACTTCAAAAAGGTAGAGACCCGCATAAGTGATTAAGATCAAGTCACATTCAAAACGGCCAAAATATTGAAACCAAACATTTCGAAGGACGATCCAATGTTTTTCGCCATAGTGTTTAATGTATTTGAGTAAAATTTGTTCACCTTCATGACCACGTTCTAATCTTTCCCATTCTTTTTGTAAAGCTTCATCTTGGGCGAAAGCCTCTCGTTTATTGAGCTCTCGTAATAAATTTAAGCGTGTAGGAATCTCAGTAGCTCTTTTTTGTGTGTCCGTTAAAATGATTTCCATAAATACCACCTCATATATAACATTGTCGAAAAAACCGGAAATTCACGAAAAAATTTAATATTTCTAATAAAAGTCAGCGCTTAAAACAAAAAAGAAAGAAAACGGTAAAGAATAGGTGTCCGCTTACAAACGTGCTATAATAAAAGTGAAGAATAAAATAAGAGAGAGGGATTAAAATGAGCTGGGAAAATACATATGAAACGTGGAAAAATTATAAGCACTTAGAAGAAGAGCTCCGAGAAAACTTAGAAGAGTTGAAAGGGCAGACAGATGATCTGGAAGATGCTTTTTATACAAATCTAGAATTTGGAACCGCGGGGATGCGAGGAGTGATCGGCGCAGGGACGAATCGGATGAACACTTACACGGTTCGGCAAGCGACGGAAGGGCTCGCACAGTTTATTGAACAACGAGGAGAAGAAGCGAAAAAACGTGGGGTCGTTATTGCATACGATTCACGACATAAATCTCCTGAGTTTTCCTTAGAAGCAGCCAAAACACTAGGTGCCCATGGGATTAAAACGTACTTGTTTGAAAGTTTACGGACAACGCCTGAACTTTCTTTTGCCGTTCGTCATTTAGGAACTTTCGCAGGAATTATGATGACTGCTAGCCACAATCCCCCTGAATATAATGGGTATAAAGTTTATGGAGAAGATGGTGGCCAGTTTCCACCGGCAGAAGCGGATGAATTAACTCGTTATGTTCGCGCGGTTAAAAACATTTTAGAAATTGATGTTCTGGACCAAGCAGCCCTTGAAGAACAAGGCTTACTGGAACTTGTTGGCGAAAATATTGACGAAGCGTATTTAGAAAAATTACAGTCAGTCAATATTGATCAAGAGTTAATTGCGCGCAATCGAGATTTAAATATCGTTTTTTCACCGCTCCATGGTACAGCCACAATGATTGGCACGCGGGCATTGGAAAATGCTGGTTTCGAGAATGTGACTTTAGTGCCTGAACAAGCTCAACCTGATCCAGACTTCACGACAGTTAAATCACCTAACCCTGAAGATCCGGAGGCTTTTGAATTGTCTATTGCTCTAGGAAAAGAGATTGATGCAGAAGTATTAATTGCCACCGACCCGGATGCGGATCGTTTAGGAATGGCGACGCGCTTAGATAATGGCGAATATCAAGTGTTAACGGGCAACCAAATTGCTGCATTAATGGTCGATTATTTATTAAAAGCTTATGAAAAACAAGACCGTTTACCAGAGAACGGGACCATTATTAAATCAATTGTTTCCAGTGAACTTCCTGCAAAAATTGCTGAAAAATCTGGCGTCGATACCGTCGACGTCTTAACCGGCTTTAAATTCATTGCTCAAAAAATCAAAGAATACGAGGAAACGGATGAAAAAACGTTCTTGTTTGGTTTTGAAGAAAGTTATGGTTACTTGTTAGAACCATTCGTCCGTGATAAAGATGCGATTCAAGCCTTAATTTTCTTAGCTGAATTAGCTGCTTATTATAAAGAGCAGGGGATGACTTGTTATGACGGCTTACAAAATATCTTTGAAGAATATGGTTACTTCCAAGAAAAAACCATCTCCATTACAATGAGTGGTATTTCAGGAGCAGAAAATATTAAACGGTTAATGAAATCTCTACGGACCAACACACCGGCTGCTTTTGGTGGAGTGGGTGTTGAAGTTGTGGAAGATTATCTCGAAGGGACCCGTCAAAAAATGAATGGGGAGACGTCGGAAATGGACTTTGGAGCCGCCGATGTGCTTAAGTATTATCTAGAGGATGGTAGTTGGATTGCTGCGCGCCCTTCAGGAACAGAACCAAAAATTAAGTTCTATATTGGAGCGGTTGCTGATACACAAGCGGCCGTTGAACAAAAAGTACAAGACTTTGAATCAACGATCAATCAATTAATTGGCGAAAAATAAACAGGAGAAGGAGCTTGCAGCGTCTAAAAAAGATGTTGCAAGTCTTTCTGTTTATAAGATAAAATCATGAAGATTTAAAGAAATATGCTGTTTATAATGAAATGACACGCCCGGGTATGTTATTATTAAGACTGGGAAAATCAAAGAATATGGTTTTTAATGGAGTGAATACGATGACAAACAAATTAGAACTTGTCATAATTACTGGAATGAGTGGGGCTGGAAAAACAGTCGCTGTTCAGAGTTTTGAAGATATGGGCTATTATTGTATTGATAATATGCCACCAAATTTAATTCCAACTTTCTTAAAACTGGTACAAAATGTCCAGAAGTTTGAGAAGTTGGCTTTAGTGATGGATTTACGATCCCAATTATTCTTCGAAGAAATCTATGACGCATTAAAATATGTCGATGAAAAAACATCGCTAGAAAGTAAAATCTTATTTTTAAATGCGACAGATGAAGAGTTAGTTTCACGTTATAAAGAAACGAGACGTTCACATCCATTAGCAACAGCAAGACGTACGATTGATGGCATTCATGCTGAAAGAAAATTTTTAGATAAGATTAGAATGCGAGCCAATGTCTATATTGATACAACCAATAAAACACCAAGAGAATTAAGAACACAACTGATGGAAGAGTTCGGAAATAGTGATTCTCAACCATTTCGAGTGGAACTTGTTTCTTTCGGGTTTAAAAATGGCTTGCCTATCGATGCGGATATCGTGATGGACGTACGTTTTCTGCCTAATCCATACTATGACGATGAATTAAGAGCGTTAAGAGGTACGGATCAACCGGTTTATGATTATGTCATGCATCAAGCGGAAACAGAAGATTTTTATAACCTTTTTATGGACTTAATCGAACATTCTTTGCCTGGCTACCGTCGAGAAGGGAAAAGTAGCCTAACCATTGCGATTGGCTGTACGGGAGGACATCATCGCTCAGTAGCCCTTGTTGAAAGAATGGCCAAACAAATTGAAGCAGATGGTTATCCTGTAAATATTACGCATCGAGATATCGATGTCGTCAAAGAATCTAAGGTGAACTCATGAAAATATATCGACCAAAAAAAAGCCGACCCAAAATTACGGTGATCGGTGGCGGGACTGGACTCCCGGTTATATTAAAAAGTTTAAAAGAAAAAGATGCGGACGTTACAGCGATTGTAACGGTCGCAGATGATGGTGGAAGTAGTGGCGCGTTACGGAAAATGTTCAATACCGTACCACCAGGTGATATTCGCAATGTTCTCGCTGCACTAAGTGAGATTCCGAATGTCCAAAGAAAGATTTTTCAATATCGGTTTGAATCAGAAGATAAAACATTAGATGGTCATTCATTGGGAAATTTAATTATTTTAGCCACTTCGGAAATGTATGGCAGTATTTATCAAGCGATTCAATTACTAGCAAAAATGATGCATGTGGATGGACATGTTTACCCAGCGGCTGAGGAACCGCTTATCTTGCATGCGCGTTATACAGATGGGACGACAGGCTCGGGGGAGTCTCAAATTGCACGTCCTGATAAAACCATTGATTATGTCTCTGTATCGACCACATCGGACGATGGTCTTCCTGTGAAACCAGCTAAAAAAGTGGTTTCTTCCATTCGAGATGCCGATATGGTCGTTTTAGGCCCTGGTTCTCTGTATACAAGTATCTTACCTACTTTAATGATCCCCGAAGTGGGGCAAGCAATTGTAGAGACAGACGCACAAGTGCTTTATATTTCGAACATTATGACCCAAATGGGCGAGACGGAAGGTATGAGTGATGCAGGGCACGTTGATGTTCTATGCAAACATTTAGGAAAAGACTTTATTGATACCGTCTTAGTCAATAATGCGGATGTACCAGAGGACCACGTCGCAAAAATTTCAACCGATGAATATTTATACCAAGTAGAACATAACTTTAAAGGGCTTCAAGAAAAAGTCCCTTTAATTATTTCAAACAACTTTTTAAATATTACCGACGCTGGTGTATATCATAATGGGGATAAAGTGGTGGAAGAAATTTTACGCGCAGCCTCATTCAACCACCGAGAATAAAAAAGAAAGATAGAGGAGTTGATGGCATGTCATTTGCATCAGATGTTAAAAAAGAATTAACGATGCTTGAAGTCCATCCAGAACATGCGAAAGCAGAATTAGCTGCACTTATTCGAATGAATGGTACAATAGACCTTGTAAAACAAGCCGTCTTTGTGACCATTCAGACAGAAAATGCAGCGATTGCTCGTCGAGTTTATTCTTTAATCAAAAAATTATTTGATTTAAAAGCAGATATTAGTGTTCGACGCCGTATGAAATTGAATAAAAACAACGTTTATTTTATTCGCTTAAATAAGGAAGCCAAACGTATTTTATCAGAATTAGATATTTTAGAAACAATGGTTGAGGAAACAAACTTACCAGCAAGTATTAAAGAAAATGAACAAAAAGTACAATCTTACTTACGGGGTGCGTTTTTAGCGCGTGGATCGGTCAATAGTCCCGAAACGAATAGTTACCATTTAGAAATTCATTCAAGCACACGGGTGATGAATCAAGATATTTTTGATATGTTAGAGATGTTTGAATTGAATCCAAAAATGCATGAAAGAAAAAATGGCGGCTATATGACTTACTTAAAGGAAGCCGAAAAAATTGCTGATTTTATAGGAACAATCGGCGCAAATAACGGGCTCTTTCAGTTTGAAGATGTGCGGATTGTTCGTGATATGAGAAATTCAGTTAATCGCCTCGTCAATTGTGAACAGGCCAATTTAAATAAAACAGTCGACGCGGCAACGAAGCAAATTGAAGCAATTCTGACGATTGATGAAGAAATCGGTTTGCAAACCTTGCCGGAAAAAACACAAGAGATTGCGCGATTACGACTTGAAAATCCAGAAGCGAGTTTAAAAGAATTAGGAGAACTCATACCGGAAGCTCCGATTTCTAAAAGTGCTGTGAATCATCGCATGCGAAAAATCACAAAAATGGCAGAAGAGCTTATAGTAAGTTAAGATAAGAGAGAACAAGTGAATTCAAATGTTTGACCTTTATTGACCAATGTTTTATAATTCTAATAGTGACAAAAAAGCAACTCGAATTTAAAACAAGAATGAATTGAACTCAATTAGGAGGATTTTTATGAATTTAGTACCAACAGTTATTGAACAATCACCACGTGGTGAACGTGCTTACGATATTTATTCACGTTTATTAAAAGACCGTATTATTATGCTAAGTGGAGGAATTGACGATACTGTCGCTAACTCAGTTGTGGCGCAGTTATTATTCCTTGATGCCCAAGATCCGGATAAAGATATTTTCTTATATATCAACTCACCCGGTGGTAGTGTAACAGCAGGCATGGCTATTTTTGATACTATGAACTTCGTGAATGCTGATGTTCAAACAATCGTTATCGGTATGGCTGCTTCTATGGGTAGCTTACTTGCAACAGCTGGTGAAAAAGGTAAACGATTTGCATTACCTAACTCTGAGATTATGATTCATCAACCATTAGGTGGGGCAGAAGGACAAGCAACAGAAATTGAAATTGCTGCTCGTCATATTCTAAGAACTCGTGAAAAATTAAATGAAATTCTTGCAGATGCTACGGGTCAACCGATTGAAGTTATTGAACGTGATACAGATCGTGATAACTTTATGTCTGCAGAAGATGCAAAAGAATATGGTTTAATCGATGAAATTATTGAAAACTCTAAGAGTATCGGTTAATGAAATCAAAAGTCTATTCTCTATAAAGAGGATAGACTTTTTCATTTTTATAGAAGTGATTTGTATAGGACAGGGATGATGCGCTACGAATGAAGATGAATGAAAAAAATATGGAAATTCACTAGCTAATCTTTGTTTTATAAATAGAGAGAAAGTATAATAAGAACGTGTGGGAAAGAAAAACGTTAAAGACAAGAGCTGTCTAGTGTTGGGCAAAAAAAGTCCCGTAATAAAACTAGATGGTTGACAAATGTCCCACCTCGTGCTATATTATTTATTGTAAAGCAAGCGAGAGGAAGTGAAGAATGCTATCAGTAATCGAAAAAGTACTTCCTGATGCTTACGAATTATTATTAAGACGTTATCAGATCTTAAAAGTGATTAATAAAGAAGGCCCGATTGGACGCAGATTATTATCTGAAAAAGTTCAATTGACAGAACGATTAATACGAAGTGAAGTCGACATTTTAAAAATACATCGACTGGTTTCTACTTCAACAACGGGGATGTCTTTAACACCTGAAGGTCTTGAAACGCTTGATAAACTAGGTGAATTATTAGAAGAGCAAACGTATTGGAATCAACTTGAAAAAGAACTTGCTCTCCATTTAAATATTCATTCTTGTAAAGTCATTCCAGGAGATCTTGAAGAAGATTATCAAGTCTTGGCACAAATGGCTCAAGAGACAATTAATGTGATTAACTGTTTGCTGGGAAATGGCAAACAAATTATCACCGTAATGGGTGGAACAACTCTAAATGAAGTAGCCAATTATATGGATGAAAATTTAGGGATTAATCGAGAATTATTATTTGTTCCTGCACGTGGTGGCCTCGGTGATCATACGATGATCGAAGCGAACGCGATTGCCCAAAGAATGGCTCAACAAACTGATGGTCAATTCCATGGCTTATATGCGCCAGAACTGGTTCATCAACAAATCTATGAAGAATTATTGAAAGAGCCAGAGATAAAAAATACATTGGATTTAATTGAAAGTGCCTCGCTGATTTTGTACAGTATAGGTAATCCAATAGAGATGGCCAAGCGCCGAGGATTAGATGAAAGCACAGTCAATTTATTAATCGAAAGAGAAGCAGTGGCCGAAGCTTTTGGAGAATTCATCAATAAAGAAGGTGAAGTTGTCTATAAGCTTTCAAATATAGGGTTACAATCTTCTTCATTAGAAAAGATTGAACATCTTGTGACTGTTGCTGGAGGTAAGCGAAAAGCTATTGCCATCGAATCTTATTTAAAGACTGCTCCGTCCCATACTTGGCTAATTACGGATGGATCAGCAGCAAAAGCGATTTTAAATGGGGGAAACCCTTTAAAATAAAAAAGAAAGATTTTCTTAAGGAGGAAATCATTTATGACAAAAGTAGCAATTAATGGTTTTGGACGTATTGGACGCTTAATGTTACGTCGATTATTAGAAACAGGTAGTGATCTAGATGTAGTTGCAGTTAACGACTTAACTGACAATGACAACTTAGCTTATCTATTCAAATACGATACTGCATTTGGAACTTTCCAAGGCGATGTTGAAGCAAGTGGAGACAGTATTGTAGTTGACGGTAAAGAAATTAAAGCATTTGAAGAAGCAGATGCAAGTAAATTACCATGGGATGAATTAGGAATTGACATTGTTTTAGAATGTACAGGTTTCTATACAAGTGCTGAAAAATCACAAGCACATATTGATGCTGGTGCAAAACGTGTTCTAATTTCAGCGCCTGCTGACAACACTAAAATGATTGTTCATGGTGTTAACGAAGACGAAGTTACAGCAGAAGACGAAATCATTTCAGCTGCTTCATGTACTACAAACAGTTTAGCACCACTTGTTAAAGTGTTAAACGATGAGTACACAATTAAAGCTGGAAACATGGTAACTGTTCATGCTTACACAGCTACACAAGCTTTACAAGACTCACCAAGTGGTAAATACCGTAGTGGGCGTGCAGCAGCACAAAACATTATCCCGGCTACAACTGGTGCAGCAAAAGCAATTGGTAAAGTTATTCCAGAAGTCGATGGCTTACTTGATGGTTCAGCATTACGTGTTCCAACAATTACTGGTTCACACACAATCTTCTATACACTATTAGAAGAAGAAACAACAGTTGAAGACATCAATGCTAAAATGAAAGAATTCTCAAATGAATCATTTGCTTACAATGAAGACCAAATTGTTTCATCAGATATTGTTGGTTTCCCAGCAGGATCAGTATTTGATGCAACATTAACTGAAGTACAAGAAGCAAAAGATGGTTCACAATTAGTTAAAACTGTTGCATGGTACGATAACGAATATGGATTCGTATCAAACATGGCTCGTACTTTAGAGCACTTTGCAAACATTGACTAATAGATAGTTAAAAATATAAAGACAGCTTTTTAAAAGCGGGAAGCGATCGCGCTTCTCGCTTTTTTACTTTATGGACCAGAAATATATCAATAGAATGAGGGAAAAATATGGCTAAACAATCAGTAAAAGATTTAGATTTAAAAGGCAAAAAAGTTCTTGTTCGTGCAGACTTTAACGTCCCGATGAAAGACGGCGAAATCACGAACGATAACCGTATTGAGGCAGCTTTACCAACTCTTGAATATATCATTGAACAAGGCGGAAAAGTTATCGTCTTTTCTCACTTAGGACGTATTAAAACAGAAGAAGATAAAGAAAAAAATTCTTTACGACCGGTTTCTGTACGCTTAGGAGAACTTTTAGGTAAAGAAGTTACTTTTATTCCAGAAACACGCGGCGAAGAATTAGAATCTGCCATCGATACTTTGGACGAAGGCGATGTCTTAATGTTTGAAAATACCCGTTTTGAAGATCTAGAGGGTAAAAAAGAAAGTGGTAATGATCCAGAATTAGGAAAATATTGGGCAAGCCTAGGGGACGTTTTTGTCAATGATGCCTTTGGAACAGCTCACCGTGCGCATGCTTCAAACGTAGGGATTGCTTCAAATATTGAATCCGCTGTTGGTTTCTTAGTCCAAAAAGAAATTGACTTTATTGGTGGCGCAGTTGACAACCCTGAACGCCCATTTGTTGCGATCTTAGGAGGAGCGAAAGTTTCTGATAAGATTGGTGTTATCGAAAACCTCTTGAAAGTAGCAGATAAAGTCATCATTGGTGGTGGAATGGCTTATACATTCTACAAAGCACTTGGACGCGAAATCGGGACTTCTTTACTTGAAGAAGACAAAGTGGATTTAGCGAAAGAACTTATGGAAAAAGCAGGCGACAAGCTGATTCTTCCAGTGGATACTGTTGTTGCCCCTGAATTCGACAATGACTCCCCTTCACAAGTTGTAGAAGGAGATATCCCAGAAGACGAAATGGGCTTAGATATTGGACCTAAATCTGTTGAGTTATTCAAAAAAGAATTAGAAGGCGCAAAAACAGTTGTATGGAACGGACCAATGGGTGTCTTTGAAATGGAAAACTTTGCGAAAGGAACCGAAGCTATTTCAAAACTACTCGCAAACTTAGAAGACGCAACAACAATTGTTGGTGGTGGAGATTCTGCTACAGCTGTACAACAATTAGGATATGAAGATGACTTTAGTCATATTTCAACCGGAGGCGGCGCAAGTCTTGAGTATCTAGAAGGTAAAGAATTACCAGGAATTGCTGCGATCTCGGATAAATAAGGAAAAATCATTTATTAGGATAAATATTTCTTTTGAAAAATGTTTAGAAAGGTGATTTTGTGAGAAAACCTATTATTGCAGGAAATTGGAAAATGAATAAAACATTATCTGAAGCCGAAGACTTCATTAATGCGGTTAAAGATCAAGTCCCATCTAATGACGTTGTGGACGCTGTTGTTGGTGCACCGAATATCTTCACGCAAAAACTTGTAGAGTGGACAGAAGGTACAGATGTACTCGTTGCTGCTCAAAATGCGTACTACGAAGATGAGGGGGCTTATACAGGTGAAACAAGTCCCAAAGCACTAGCAGATCTAGGCACAGATTATGTAATCATCGGTCACTCTGAAAGACGGGAAATTTTCGGAGAAACGGATGAGGAAATTAACAAAAAAGCACATGCTATTTTCAATAACAACATGTTGCCTATTATCTGTGTCGGTGAAACGTTAGAACAACGTGAAGCTGGAGAAACAGAATCATGGATTGAAGGACAAGTTGAAGCGGCACTAGATGGCTTAACAGCTGATCAAGTGAAAGAAGCCGTTATTGCTTATGAACCTATTTGGGCAATTGGAACAGGTAAAACAGCAACTTCGGAACAAGCGAATGAAACAATCATTGTTGTTCGTAACACGGTCGAAAAACTATATGATGAAGAAACTGCACAAGCTGTGCGTATTCAATATGGTGGCTCTGTTAAACCTGAAAATATTGCTGAATTACTAGAGCAATCCGATATTGATGGAGCACTCGTTGGTGGTGCAAGTTTAGAACCAGAATCATTTTTAGAATTACTAGAGGCGGCGAATAATAATGAGTAAATCACCAGTTGCTATCATCATCCTTGATGGGATGGGATGGCGAGAAGATGACGAAGGAAATGCAGTAAACCAAGCAAATAAACCGAACTTTGATCGTTATTGGAATGAATTTCCACATAGTACGATGCAAGCTTCTGGTTCAGCAGTAGGTTTACCTGAAGGGCAAATGGGGAACTCGGAAGTTGGGCACACAAATATTGGTGCTGGCCGAGTTGTTTACCAAAGTATTTCCAGAATTGACAAAGCTATTGAGGAAGGCGAGTTCGCAGAAAATAAAGTATTACTTGATACTTTTGAACATGTAGAAAAACATGATTCTGCATTGCACTTATTAGGCTTAGTTTCTGATGGGGGGGTTCACTCACATCAACGTCATTTAAATGCCCTGATCAAAGAAGCAAAGAAAAATAATATAGAAAAAATCTATATCCATGCCTTTACCGACGGCCGCGATGTGGCGCCTGATTCAGCCGTAGATTCTCTACAAGAATTACAAGGTTTCTTAGCTGAACAAAAAGTAGGCGAAATCGCAACTGTTACTGGACGTTTTTATGCGATGGATCGAGATAACCGGTGGCCACGAATTAAACGTGCTTATGATGCAATTTATCATGGCGAAGGCAGACGTGTAGAGGATCCTGTAGAAGCGATTCGAGAAAGCTATGAAGAAGAAGTGTTTGATGAGTTTATCGAACCAATCGTTGTCGAAAAAGATGGTGAGCCTGTCGCCACTGTCGAAGACAATGATGCAATTATCTTCTTCAACTTCCGACCTGACCGTGCGATTCAATTATCACGAGCTATTTCGGAAGAAGATTTCGATGAATTTGATCTTGGAGATAAGCCTGAAGGTATAAAATTTGCGACCATGACGAACTACACGGATGAGATGAATGCTGAAGTCGTTTTCCCACCGATCCTTTTAGATAATGTCTTAGGACAAGTATTATCTGATGCGGGACTTTCGCAAGTACGTGTGGCTGAAACGGAAAAATTCCCACATGTGACTTTCTTTATGAATGGTGGTATTCATGATGAGTTTCCAGGAGAAAAACGTATTTTAATTCCGTCTCCTGACGTTGAAACTTACGATTTAAAACCTGAGATGAGTGCATATGAAGTAGCGGATGCATTAGTTGAAGGCATCGAAGGCGACGAATACGATGCGATTATCCTAAACTTTGCAAACCCAGACATGGTTGGACATTCTGGAAAACTAGAACCAACGATTAAAGCTGTGGAAGCAACAGATGAGAACTTAGGACGTGTAGTGGATGCGATTTTAGAAAAAGATGGATCAGCAATCATCTTCGCAGACCATGGAAACGCAGATACTGTCCGTACAAAAACCGGCGAACCGCATACGGCTCACACAACCGTTCCTGTTCCATTGATTGTGACGAAAAAAGGCGTCACTTTACGTACCGATGGAAAATTAGCGGATGTAGCGCCAACAATGTTGGACTTATTAGGCCTCGATCAGCCAGAAGAAATGACTGGAGAAAGCTTAATTAATAAAGAATAAACTTATTTCTTGAAAGAATTTGTATTCAATGGAAATAAAGGATAAAATAGAATTGATGTACCAGTTATGTCGTAATTATGCGCATAGCTAAATACAGAAAACAAGGAGAATAATAAATGCCAAAAATTACAGAAGTAAGAGGACGCGAAGTATTAGACTCTCGTGGTAACCCAACAGTAGAAGTTGATGTTTATACAGAATCAGGAGCTTTCGGACGAGGAATTGTTCCTTCTGGAGCGTCAACGGGTGAACATGAAGCTGTTGAATTACGTGACGGCGACAAAGACCGTTACTTAGGTAAAGGTGTTACAAAAGCAGTAGAAAACGTGAACACAACGATTGCAGATGCAATGATTGGTTTAGACGTTCGTGCACAAGAATCTATTGACCGTGCATTAATCGAATTAGACGGTACACCAAATAAAGGTAAATTAGGTGCTAACGCAATCTTAGGTGTTTCTATTGCCGTTGCTCAAGCAGCAGCACAATATTCTGGACTACCTTTATACCAATATTTAGGTGGATTTAGTGGTACACTATTACCAGTACCTATGATGAACATCGTAAACGGTGGTTCACACTCAAGTGCACCAATCGCGTTCCAAGAATTCATGATCTTACCAACAGGTGCGCCAACATTTAAAGAAGCTTTACGCTGGGGTACAGAAGTTTTCCATGCACTACAGTCTATTTTAGATGAACGTGGTTTAACAACAGCTGTTGGTGACGAAGGTGGATTCGCTCCTGAATTTAAAGGAACGGAAGACGCTGTAGATACTATCATTGAAGCGATCAAAAAAGCAGGCTTAACTCCTGGTGAAGATGTTTATCTTGGATTTGACGTTGCAGCTTCAGAATTCTACGAAGATGGTGTTTATGATTACACACTATTTGAAACAGAAGATGCACCAAAACGTAATGCAGAAGAACAAGTAGACTATCTAGAAGAATTAGTTGAAAAATACCCAATCATCTCTATTGAAGATGGTATGGACGAAAATGACTGGGACGGTTGGAAAGTATTAACTGAACGTCTTGGAGATAAAGTGCAATTAGTTGGAGACGACTTATTTGTAACGAACACTGAAATGCTAGCGCGCGGAATTGAAGAAGACATTAGTAACTCAATTCTAATTAAAGTGAACCAAATCGGTACTTTATCTGAAACGTTTGCTGCAATTGACATGGCGAAGAAAGCTGGCTTTACAGCTGTTATCTCACATCGTTCAGGTGAAACAGAAGATACAACAATTGCTGACATTGCAGTTGCGACAAACGCTGGTCAAATCAAGACAGGTTCTGCTTCAAGAACTGACCGTATTGCAAAATACAATCAGTTATTAAGAATTGAAGAACAATTAGGCAATACAGCAAAATTTGCTGGTAAAGATGCTTTTTACAACCTGTAATAAAAAATAAAAGTGATCACAAAGATTCAGCCCATTTACTAAAAGTAAGTGGGCTGTTTTCTTTGTTTTCTAAACTTTTAATAATATTTCTAAGGTCTAATAAAATCTTTTAAAGTCGCTACTTATGCCACTTTAGAAGGTATATGTTTTGACTTAAAAACAGCTTTCACCTAAACTTTGCATGGAACCAAATGAAAGGTTTATTTTAAAAAGAAAAGGGGAACGGATATGAGTAAAGAAATAATTAAGAAAATACAATTAGGCTTTATTTCGTTATCGGCCGTCGCTCTTTTGGCCGCATGTGGAGATGGGATGAACGAAGAAACTCCCATGACTGAAGATCCTGTAGAAGATACACAGACGCCAGATGAAGGAGCGAATGAAGAAGCTCCGCAAGAGGAAGAAACACAACAAAATGAAGAGGCGAATCAAGATCCTAACAACCAAAATGATCCTGACCAAGAAGAAACAGCAGGACAAACAGATCAAGAGGCTGTGGATACATCCAATGGTATTTTGAATGTTGAATTTCCAATCACTTTAGATCAAGCCCGACAAACATTCTATGATACTTTTGGTGAAAATATTAATATTGATGAAATTGAATTTGATGAGGATCGTGGGGTTTATGAATATGACATTTCCGGTTGGGACGATGGAAATGAATACGATCTAGAAATTAATGCCGAAACAGGCGAGATTACAGAAGAAAGTACGGAAAGAGATGACGATCAGGACTATATTATCGAGTTTGATAATCTGATCACGCCGCAAGAAGCGATGCAAATTGCTGCGGATGAATCAGGCTCCGATTATATTACAGAATGGTCACTTGAAGAAGAACAAGGAGTCACAGCTTACGAAATCGATATCGAAAATGGCGACGATATTACAGTAGATGCAACAACGGGTGACGTCATTGATCGTTAATTAAAAGAACAGAATATAAAGAAAGGCGCTCTGTAAATAAGGGAGCGTCTTTTTTAGTGCCATACAAATTCAGTTAATTATCGAAAATGATAGAATCTGTCTCCTATTTATGTTATTGTGTAGAGTGAAGAATGGAGAGAGGAGCCCGTATATGTACGACATTATTTCGAATTTAATATTAATCTTATCGATCTTTTCAATTATTGTGATTGCCCTCCAACCGACAAAGACGAAAAGTTCATCAAATGCTTTTATGGGTGGAAGTGAGCTATTTACTCAACAGAAAGCAAGAGGATTTGAAGCAGTCTTACTGCGAGTGACTGTTGTAAGCTTAATCTTATTTTTTGTTTTATCTTTAGCTTTATTAAAAATGAACTAAACAAAATAAAAATTCAAACCTATCTGCGTGCTTGAATGGAAATGAAGGTCCATTTTAAAACTTCAACTTCATTCTAAGGGGCAGATAGGTTTTTTAGTTGAAACTAAACAGTAGTTATGAAGGACAATCTATTGTAAAATGAGGGAGAGAACGAACACGAGGTGGATAAAATGAAGAAAGAAAAATATACATATGAGAAAAATGGGCCAAAGGCAGTGATTTTAATTCACGCTTATACGGGAACGCCAACAGATGTCTTAAGTGTTGCACGCGCATTAGAGAGAGAAAACTATACAGTTTTAACACCAACTCTTTCAGGGCACGGCTTAGAGAATCCCGATGACTTACTAGAATATGGGATCGAAGATTGGATCAAAGATGGCGAAGAAGCTTATCAGACATTAAAAGAAGATGGATTCACGGATATTTCAGTCTTTGGGCTTTCATTAGGAGGCGTTGTTGCAACAGATATCATGTTAAAGCATGAAGTCAACAGCTATGGCATTTTCTCCTCGCCTGTTGTGACGAATGAGGACTCAAATGTGCCAGCGAATTTCTGGGTTTGGTATAAATTCAAAATGAAAAAATTAGGTATGGCTGCGGAAACGATTGAAGAGAAGAAACCAGAAGTCATGGAAAAAGTAGAATGGAGACTAAAAGAAATTAATGATTATGTGGAAAAAATGGTACCAGAATATTCAAAAGTAACCATTCCTGTCTTTATCGGCCAAGGTGGACAAGATGAAATGATTAATCCCGAGCAAGCTTATACCTTTAAAGATAAACTGGAAAATGCTCCGGTTGATTTCCATTGGTACGAAGACGCACCACATGTGATTACAACAGGACGTGCTGGAAAAGAAACACAAAAAGATTTACTCGCATTTTTAGAAAAGAATGCTTAAAATGATGAAAGGTAAACGATGCTTTTATGTATAGAATAAAAGCAAGTAGAATGGAGGTCTGTAAGTAGTGAATAAAAAGAATACAAATTTAAAAGAACAGATTATTAATTATATGGAAGAACATCAAGCAGATAGCTACTATGTCAACGATGTTAGTGACAATTTAGGCTATAATGATGCGGATGGATTTAAAGAAGTGGTAAAAGCTCTTGCCTCTTTAGAACGGGATAAAAGAGTTTTCCTCACGAAAGATGGTAAGTTTAAATTACTGGAACCAGAACCTAGTTTTGTCGGAAGATTTAGCGGAACGGATCGAGGCTTTGGTTTTGTCAGTATCCCAGATTTTGAAAAAGATGTGTTTATTTCACCCGATGATACAAACACGGCTTTAAACGGAGATACGGTCCGGATTGAAATACAAAAAGAAGCAGAACCATGGAAAGACCGTTCGGCAGAAGGCGAAATCACCGAAATTATCGAACGTGGGGTTTCAACAGTCGTTGGCGAATTTCATGCTTATACCGATGATGAAGTGAATGAATATAATGTATATGGTTATATTCACCCAGAAGAACGGAAACTCAAACATTTAACGATTCAAATCGGAATGAAAGGTTTACGTCCTGTCGATGGACAGATTATTTTAGTTGAAATTACGCAGTTCTCGCGTTATAAAAACGAAGATTTACAAGGCATTGCGACTAAAATTATTGGGCACCGAGATGATCCGGGCATTGATATTTTATCCATCGCTTATAAACATGGTATTGAACCGGAATTCCCAGAAGAAGTGCTTGAAGAAGTGGAAGATATTCCAGGTGAAGTGCTTGAAGAAGAAATGGAAGGCCGTCAGGATTTACGAGGACAGAAAATCATCACGATCGATGGTGAAGATGCGAAAGACTTGGACGATGCGATTAAAGTTGAAAAACTCGAAAATGGTCATTACCAATTAGGGGTACATATTGCAGATGTTTCTCATTATGTACAAGCAGGGACAGCGATTGACGAAGAAGCTTACGATCGAGGAACCAGTTCTTATTTAATCGACCGCGTGATCCCAATGCTGCCGCAACAATTATCGAATGGTATTTGTTCGTTGAGTCCAAATGTTGACCGTTTAACCTTGAGTTGTGATATGGAAATTAACGCTCGCGGAAAAATTGTTAATTATGACATTTATCCGAGTGTTCTTCGTTCATATCGCCGGATGTCTTATAATGAAGTGAATCGTATTTTGATGGATGAAGATCCAGCGATGATGGAACAACATGAAGACTTAGTTGAAATGCTGCAAACGATGGAAGAACTACACCATATTTTAGAAAAGAAACGAGTCAACAATGGTGCTATTTCATTTGATTCTACGGAATTACATTTTGAAGTGGATAACGAAGGAAAACCATTAGATATTGAAATTGTTGAGCGTGGTGTAGGCGAGCGTATTATTGAGTCATTTATGTTAGCGGCGAACGAGACCGTTTCGGCTCATTTTTCAAAACGTGACTTGCCGATTTTATACCGAGTACACGAACAACCGGATGAAGCGAAGATGCAGAGTTTTATTGAGTTCGCTTCAGCTTTAGGAGTCCGAGTACGCGGGAAAAAAGAAGATATTTCACCTAAAACCTTACAAGGCATTTTAGATGCAGTGGAAGGTGAACCTTATGAACAGGTAGTGAATATGTTGATGTTGCGTTCAATGCAACAAGCGCGCTATGATGTAGTGCCTCTGGGGCATTATGGACTGGCAACTGAGTATTATTCACACTTTACTGCGCCGATTCGTCGTTATCCAGACTTAATCTTGCACCGATTGGTTCATTATTATCAAGAAGTCGGGACAAGTAAGAAGGACCGAAACTATTGGGCGAAACAACTGCCTGAAATCGCAGAGTACAGCTCAATGGCTGAACGTCGTGCGGTAGATGCGGAACGCGAAGTTGAAGACTTGAAGATGGCTGAATTCATGGTCGATAAAGTCGGTCAGAAATTTGATGCTCTCATTACTTCGATTACGAACTTTGGAATGTTTGTTCAAGTAGAAGGCGCGGTCGAAGGACTCGTTCATTTATCAACGATGAAAAATGACTATTATGAGTTTAATGAACAGGGTATGCTCTTAATTGGACAACGAACAGGAGAAACTTTCCGGATCGGAGAAGAAGTTCGAGTAGAGCTAGTGAATGTGGATGTTGACCAATATGATATTGACTTTGAATTGACTGATGAGTCTGCAGAAAAGAAAAAGAAGAACAAACAAAAGAGTAATAAGAAGAACAAAAAGAAGAAGAAAAAGAAAAAAGACGCGCAAAAAGATAAAAAAGAAAGAAATGTTGATTTTGAAATTCGGGACAGAGAAACAGAAAAACAACGAAAGAACCGAAGAAATCAGCGTAAAAAGAATAAAAAAAGATAATAAACAAGGAAGGTGAGTGTATTGTCAAAAACTAAAAAAGAACGTAAACCGGAAATCGCTCAGAACCGAAAAGCGAGACATGAGTATGAGATTTTAGAAACGGTTGAAGCTGGAATCGTTTTGCGAGGTACTGAAATCAAATCGATCCGTAATGGACGAATCAATATTCAAGACGGTTTCGCGGGCTTTCGAGGCGATGAGCTATGGTTATATAATGTGCACGTGGCTCCGTTTAAAGAAGGAAATCAATTCAACCATGATCCTTTACGAACAAGAAAATTATTGCTGAAACGAAAAGAGCTAAATCGTTTATTAGGCCTTGTTCAACAAGCTGGTCATACATTGATTCCTTTAAAAGTATATATTAAAAATGGGGTTGCAAAAGTGTTACTTGGCTTAGCAAGAGGGAAAAAACGTTATGATAAACGAGAAACCTTGAAACGTAAAGACCAAGAGCGCGATATTCAACGAGCACTAAAAGAACGTTACCGATAAAAGAAATGAAAGCATAGTTGCTCCTTGAAGGGAGGATTCTATGCTTTTTGTTTATATTCTAAATGGTAATGAGTGATAGAAACATTACTTTTCTGAAGATTTTAATTTAATAAAAGGGTTAAAATCTGGTATGATGATAGCGATAAAGGAAAGGGTGCATAAAATGAGTAAAGATGGAGTGACCATTTATTTTGTCCGACATGGGGAAACCTACTTTAACTTTTACGGCCGCATGCAAGGATGGGGCAATACGCCGTTGACAAAATCGGGCGAAGTAGATGTACGCCGCAGCGGTAAAGGGTTAAAAGATGTGAAGTTTGATGCTGTCTACACCAGCGATCTGCAACGAACCATTGATACGGCTGAATTAATCTTAGGAGAAAATGAACAGACCGATCCGGAAATGGAAATGGTTTTATTACCAGAATTTCGCGAAATTTTCTTTGGTGTTTTTGAAGGGGAGTATGGCGATACCGCTTATAGAGAAGTCGCAGAGCACTTAGGTTATGACACAGCGGATAAAATGTTTGGGGATGTAGACCAATTTGAACGGATGAGTGCTTTTAAAGAGTTGGATCCTCACGGACATGCAGAAGACTTTATGGAATTTTGGCTCCGCGTCGAAAAAGGACTTTTGAAAGTCGTAAATAAACACCGGGATACTGGAGATAATATCTTAATTGTGGCTCACGGAGGGACAATTCGTTTAATTCTTGAAAACTTAATTCCAGAATTAGAAGATCCCGATGCTTTACTAAACGTTAGTGTCTCAACCGTTCATTATGCAAATGGTTTCTATCAATTAGACCGCTACGGCGATGTTAGTCATTTTGTGGATGAAGAAGAGCTCGAGGATTTAGAGGAATAAAACGTTACATAAAAAAGGGGTTGGTAGATACTAACCCCTTTTGCTTGTAATTTAGAGAAAATAATGTAGAATAAAGATCGGTATAAAAAGGACTAGGGTTCGACTCCCCTCAACTCCATTAAATTTTTAGAGATGAGTAGAAAACATTGAGTTGTGGGCAAGAAACCCCTCTAAAAGAGCTTTAAATAAAGCTTAGGTCTTGATTTTAAACCGAACATGTGTTACTATAATAGTGCCTCAAGAGAGGTGTTTCGAATACGGGGTTGTTCTGGATTCGACAGGCGTAGATTGAACTTGGACTACGTTCTGCAGGTGATGACTGCATTAACAACGTCACAGTTTAAACTTAACTGACAAACAAGAAAACAATTTTGCTTTAGCAGCTGCGTAATAGCAGCCTAACAGCGATCCGAACTAGCATCGCCCATGTGTTAGCTAGGGTCTCAAATTAGAAGTGGGATACGCTTGAGTCTTAAGTCTGGAGACTCAAGAAGAGATTAAACGGACTAGCAAAGCACTTCGCCTGTTATATGGCGTGTGTGGCGCGAAACTTCCAAATAATATAACTATGAACGTAAACGTCGAAGTGACAATGCGTCTGGACAGGGGTTCGACTCCCCTCAACTCCATTATAGCGATAAAACGGGTTGTAACTAGTCAGGTAAACCTTAGTTTTATCGCTTTTACAATAATCGGTTAACCTCCGTCATATTTTTCCAATGGTCAATGAGTGGTCATTAAGAATAAGGCGGTGGTCAAATAATAATTTGATGGTCAAAGAGTTAGTTGTATATATTGTAAAATATATCAGCTGACTCTTTTTCGCTTTTTGCCTCTAGTTCTTTTAATACATGGGAATAAGTATTAGCGGTCATTGTAATATCCTTATGACCAAGACGTCTTGAAATATAGGCAAGGCTAACTCCATTTAAAAGTAATAGACTAGCGTGTGTATGCCTAAGCGCATGAGAAGTTACTTCCATTATTCCTGCGCGCTTACATGCTCGCTTCAAGGCTCTGTTTATCGAATTTACATCTGGCACTTTACCGTTTACTGCAAAAATTCTCTGCTTATTATCCACTACTTTTTGTGATAGTTGATAATCGTAAAAGTCTTTCATTAATTTCATTGTTTTTTTATCAACTGATATAATTCTAGTTTCTCTATTTTTTGTCGGTTTAAAATCAAGTGTTTCCTTATAGTCCCATGACTTATTGATATCAATATAGTTATTTAAAAAATTAAAATCTTTAAACTGCAACGCCATTACTTCTGAAATTCGCATGCCTGTAGCTAACTGTAGAATTAACATGTATCGTGTGGTGTAGTTCAATACAATTCTATCCATTAATTCGTCAAGCAATAACTTTGACTCTTCTTCATCAAGATACTTCTCGGAATCTTTAGTTCCTTCAGCACCTCTTATAGTTATTTTGTACGTTGGATCATGCACAATATATCCATTAGCAATGGCTTCTCTAAGCGCTGCACCAATTTTAGTGTGTGTTTTTCGTACAGTTTCTTTTGAACGTTGGTGGCCATTGTTTTCCGCGTAATCATTTAAAAATAACTGGTAATCATCTCTAGTGATTTCTTTTAATTTTTTATTTGGGAAGTACTTTTCAATAAGTTTAACAGCATTTAAATAAAAACGATCTGTCTCTTTACTATATACACCTAATTTATATGTTTTAATCCACTTTTTATAGTAATCTATAAAAAGTTGTTCGCCTTTGTTCACATCAATTCCGATGCCCAGTTCATACTCTACTGTGGTTGCTGCTGATTGTGCTTCGCCTTTGGTTCTAAAACCACCTTTAGAAATTTCATCTCCATTATGTTTGATTCGATATTGCCATGTTTTCCCGCGTTTTCTAAAACTCGCCATTTCCTTTCCTCCTTAAATGTGGTAAAATATACACAAATAGCCCCCTTAAAAGGGTTGTTGAATGATTGCTCCACACTTGTGTCTTGGCGGACGGTGTGGGGCTTTTTGTTTATATACTTGTACTATGGTCCATTAGCTTAAATCCATTACCGACATTTTCAAACGAGTATTTTGTTTGTTTCGAATTGTATTCATCTGTTGTAAAAATAGCTATTTCACTGACGTCGTCCGCACCTTCATTATGTAGGTTTGCTGCAATATCATTAGAGATATTTTCAATAAAATCATCGGCTGTTTCTTCTTTATTCTTAACTGTCCAGATTAAATCTACTAATACGATAAATTTGTCGGAATCTTCATTGCCTAAATCCTCATTAACTCGTATATTTTCTATATCAAAGTTTTTATAAAGACTATGTTCATTAGCGCGCTTTGTGATAACTTCTTTAATTTCATCTTCCCTAGAATTTTTTTCTGTTTCTTCTTCAACCTGTTCCGGCTCTTCTTCGACTTCTTCCGAAAGTTCCTCTTTCTCGGCTTCTTCTGTTGCGGATTCCACACCTTTTTCATAACCCTCTTCAACATCGGGTGAGGTTATTCCAAATAAGACAAAAGATACTATTGTGACTAAAACCGATATATTCCGCTTCTTTTTATCTTTCTTCCAAAAGTAAAATATTCCAACGATTCCCGCTAAAATCAAAATCATAAATAAGTTTTCCATTATGTATTCCTCTTTCTATTTTTAATTTTCCAGCCACAGCGTTTACCATGGCTGGTTTGATTATATAATAACTTTTCCTAATATATTAAAATCATCTGTTTCTTGTATAACAATATCTTCATATTTTTTATTTAGCGATTCTAATCGTATATCACTATTTTTTCTAATTCTCTTCATCGTTACCCCACCATTTACAGCAAATACACCAATTTCACCGTTTTCTAGTTCAGGTTGCGGGTGATACTCAACAATATCTCCATCAAAGAACTTTGGCTCCATACTATCGCCATTTACAAGCAGATTAACTGTTTCAGCACCGACAAACGGAACAGGCTGCTGTCCATCAATTGGTTCTCCTGCCGCTGTTAAACCTAAATATTCTTCGTTAGATTCCTCTACATGGTTTTGTTCTTCTAATTGATCTTCGGCATAGTTATAGACCTTTTCTTGTCTAGTTGATTCCAATTGACTATAAATAGGCATAATATCCGGTTGTTCTTCCCAACCCATCAAAGATTGCGGTGTAGTTTTTAATACCTCACTTAAAGGCACTAATATTTCAATTGGTAATTTTTCAATTTCGCCTTTTTCATATCTAAAAACTGTAGATCTGTTTACGCCGATTCTTTCGGCTACATCTTCGGCAGATAATTTAAGCTCTTTTCTTCGTTGCTTCATTCTATCTCCAACGTTCATTTTCGCTCCTCCTTCAACTTGGTAATTCGATTATAAAACAAAAGTCGCATTAATGCAATATAAAACCCTAATAATAAAAGATGGGAATTTATTTTTGTCGTAAGTTATATATAAGGAAGAGAAAATTTTTCCGTTATAAAAGTTGCGTTAATGCGATTTTATCCTTGACTAATGAACGCCAGTGTGGTTTAATATAATTAGCAAGTCGCACAAATGCGACAAAAAAAGAAAGGAGTGATGATGTGGTTGATACAAATAAACTAAAGGGTGCAATTGTTGCAAATGGTAAAGACCAAAAGCAAGTTGCTAAAGAAATTGGAATAGACAAAAGTACTTTTTATAGAAAAATGAAAGAAGGCGGAAGTTTTTCCGTTGGAGAAGCTGCAAAAATGGCCGAATTAATCCCTTTGACTGATGCAGAGGCTATCGCTATTTTTTTTAATGGAAAAGTCGCAAAAACGCGACAAAAACAAGAGGCGTAGAAAGGAGAAATCAAATGAATGATTTGGTAGAAAAAGAAAACGCACTAATAAATTTACAAGAACAAGATGATGGTTCAATTGCGGTCGGCGGAAGGGAATTACATGAATTTCTAGAGATTGGAACTCAATACACAAAATGGTTTGACCGAATGACAGAGTACGGCTTTGAAGAAAATAATGATTACGGGGCTCTTAGTCAAAAAAGACTAACAGCTCAAGGCAATACCACAACTTACATTGATCACGTTTTGACAATCGACATGGCCAAAGAAATTTCAATGATTCAACGTAACGAAAAAGGAAAACTTGCAAGACGATATTTCATCGAAGTTGAAAAAGCTTGGAATAGTCCAGAAATGATTATGAAGCGAGCTTTACAGATTGCTGATAGAAAAATTGACGATTTGCAGAATCAAGTTGATGCAAATAAACCAAAAGTATTATTTGCAGATGCAGTCGACGCAAGTCACACAACTATTCTAGTTGGCGAACTAGCGAAATTGATTAAACAAAATGGTGTAGACATAGGACAGAACAGGTTATTTGGATGGTTACGAGAAGAAGGCTTTTTAATAAATCGAAAAGGCACCGATTGGAACATGCCGACACAACGATCAATGGATATGGGTCTGTTCGAAATTAAAGAAAGGACGCACCAAAATCCAGATGGCAGTATCCGAGTTAGTAAGACAACCAAAGTAACTGGCAAGGGGCAACAATACTTTATTAATAAATTTCTGAAAGGAGATGATTAACATGAAGAACCTATTAAGGGTAGCAGGAATAACAATCGCCCTCACAGCTATTGGGGTAGCCATGAGAGCGAATATAAAAGACGATAATTTTATTCCATCTAAAAAGAATAAAATATCTGGTGCTAATGTAGAGAGTGGATCAAATGGAATTAGAACCTCTAATAATAAACATTTGATTAAAGACGCATCAATAATCAATGCGACTATCAAAGACTAAAACTTATCGCTTTTCAAAACAACACTTTTGCAACTTCGACAGCCGTAAGCTTTAACCGGTATTCCCGAAGTAGGATTGACTTCATTGGTGTTTGAATTGTATGCAACCAATAAAGACCTGTTATATCCGGCAGGTTGTTCAATTTCAGAAAACGAACTGCTATCACAGTGTGGACATTTATTCATATATCACACCTCCCTTGTGGAGTATTTGTAACATAGCGTTACAACATTATTGTATCATACTAAAAATTATAAGGAGAGATTGAAATGACAATTAGAGAATTATTGATGTTACTCACGACATTATTCATTGTTTTTGGAATCGGCTATTTAGCGGCCGAGAAAAAACATACACGCGAAAGTTGGATTGACATATTCTTTGAGTAAAAGGAGGGAATACCATGTTACAGACGATAAAAACAGAAATAACAATTGAGGTGCCAGAATCGCACGTCATTATCGAAAAAGCTGAATTAGATGAATTGTATCAAAGGATTGAACCTGAATGGGTAACTGGATTGAGTTGGTTGAGTGAACAAACTGGAATTAAATCTCCTCAGCAACTAAAAGAAAAATTACTTTATCCGTACAAGGACGAGCTGATGGATTTTGTAGATTATCCAAAAAGCCAAGGGGAAAAGTGGCGTTTTAATACTTTCCATATGAAGCACTGGCTGAGAAAAAACTTCGCAAGGGTGGATAAATAATGAACGAGGAGTTAGAGCGTGATGTAAAAATGATCGAACTGCACGAAGCGTTAGTTGAATTTTATACAGAACACGATCAACCAGAGTTGGTTAAACACTATGATTGGCCACTCGAAATATATGATCGGTTGGAAGAAAAGAATATCGAGAACGAGCAATTAAGACAGCAACTAGAAGAACAAGAGCAATATATTAATGATTGGCAGATTGGCTCAAAGAAATAAAAAACACCCTCGGCAAAGGGTGCTAGAAAATATATTTCAATTTTATTATACACACAAAAGGAGATAAATCAAAATGACAAACAATGAATTAACAGCAAATAAATCACAAGCAATCACTTACGAAGCAAGTGGACAAGAAATTAAATTATCACCATCAATCGTTACTCAGTTTATTACTAAAGGCGATGGAGCTATCACAGAACAAGAAGCAATTAATTTTATGATGCTGTGTAAATATGCAGAGTTGAATCCTTATTTAAACGAAGCTTATTTAGTGAAATTCGGAAATAAACCAGCACAAATGATTACCTCAAAAGAAGCATTTATGAAACGTGCAGAAAGACAACCAACCTATAAAGGAAACAAAGCAGGAATTATTGTCTTAGATAAAAATGGCGAAATCGTTGAACGCGAAGGAACAATTAAAACAAAAAATGAAGAGTTGTTAGGCGGTTGGGCAAGGGTTTTCCGCTCAGACAGAGAAGAACCCACCTATATTTCTATCAACTTCGAGGAATTTGCGAAATACAAATATGATGGTTCATTACAAGCCACATGGAATCAAATGCCGGCGAATATGATCCGAAAATCAGCGTTAGTCAACGCACTTAGAGAAGCTTACCCAGACCAATTAGGTGCAATGTACACAGAGGATGAGCCTGATGTGGGCGAAAATGCTCCGAAAGCAGCAACTAATGTAGAAGAGGATAAAAAGACACAAGATTTACTCAGCGAGTTTAAAGAGAAAACACAGAAAAAAGAACCTGAAATTGAAGAGGTTCCACCAAAAGGCGCAGATACTAATATCGAAGTAGAACTAACTGATTCAGTACGGGATGAATTAGCAGCTTTCAGAAAAGCGCAAAAAGAAAAGCAAGAACAAGATGAAGAACAACCTTTCGGAGATCCAAAACCAGTTGAAGCTGAATTTGAAGAAGTGATCTCTGATGATAAAGAGGTTCCGACGACAGAAAGCGAAGTAAATCAACAAGAAGAAACTAGCGAGACAGAAAAAGATGATGAACCAAAACAAATTGATTGGTCAAATTACACAGTCGATCAGATCAAACAATCATTAGATAACAAAGATGTTAAATATAAATCGAATGCCAGAAGAGATGAACTGATCGCAGTTGCTGAAATGACTTTAAATGGTGGCGGAATCCAAGACGAACTCTTCTAAAAAGATAACCAAGAAAGGTGTCGAAAATGAAAAAGATAATAGATTTAAGAAAAGAACAGAATTTGTCTCAAAGAGATTTGGCAGACGCTATTAATATAACTCAAGCTTCAATTAGTCGATGGGAGCAGAACCAGCATAGTATCAACGGATCTAACTTACTGAAATTGTCTAAGTATTTTAATGTATCTATCGATGAGCTACTAGGCAATGAATTAAAGGATGATTAAATGGAAACAAAAGAATTAGACTTGACAAATGATGGAGTTTATTACGGAAACGAGGCTAACTGGCAGTTTTGGAGTGTTAGCTGGTATAAAAAGTTCCTAGAGTGCGAAGCCCGCGCTCTAGCTGAACTTAAAGAAGATTGGCAACCGACTTCAGACCCTAAAGCATTATTAGTCGGGAACTATGTACACAGTTATTTCGAAAGTAAGGAAGCTCACGAACGATTCAAGGAAGAGAACAAGCATGCATTGTACGCTGATGCAACTGTAGCGCAGTACAAAGACACACTCGATAGTTTAGGTGTCGAATACAAAAAAAGCGCTAAGAAAGATGAATTAATTGGCTTGTACGACGCTTATAAGGGCGACAAACCTTTCGTGCATGGTAAACGATATAAAGATTTCGATGTCGCCGAACGAATGATCAATAAAATTAAAGACGAACCCTTCTTTAACTTCTTATGGCAAGGAGAGAAAGAAGCGCCGATTACAGGCGAATTATATGGCGTTGAATGGAAAGGTAAGATTGACTTATTAAACGTCGAGAAGGGATATTTTGTCGATTTAAAGACATCTCGTGGCTTTGATGTTCGTTACTGGAATAAAGATAGAAACCGATATGTTTCGTTTGTAGAGGCCTTTGGATATGTCATTCAAATTGGAATTTATGAAAAGTTACTCGAGAAGAAATATGGCAAACCATTTAAAGGTTATATCTATGCAGTATCAAAAGAGAATCCACCGAACATCGAAGCAATTGAGGTCGAAGATTATGACAAAAACATCGAATTGCAGCTAGTGGAGCAGAATATCAAACGTGTAGATGATGTTAAAAACGGTATTGAAGCACCGACGATGTGTGGTAAGTGTGAGTTTTGTAGAGAATTTAAAACATTAGATGGATTTATCAATCCAGTTCAGTTGATTGATTAGGAAAGGAAGTTAAGCCATGGCAGACATTAAGTGGATAAAACTATCTGTGAATATGTTTGACGATGAAAATATTAAATTAATTAAAGCTTTGCCAAATGCGAATAGTTTGTTAATTGAGTGGATTGACATTCTTATGAAAGTCGGTCGACAAAGAAAATTAGTTAGCGAGGGTACTTATTCTTACTTAATAGAAGGGGAAGAAGATATTCCTAGCGAGGTTTTCTTCGATTTAAAAATGGTAAAAGAAGGTTATGGAATTATCACTGTAAACAATTTTGAAAACTATGCCACGTTCGATAGAGAGTGTGTGGTAAACCCTAATAAAATGAAAGATTTAAGAAGGCTTGTATTGGAAAGAGACAACTTTAAATGTGTTTATTGTGGCGATGAAAAAGGACCTTTTGAAGCAGATCATGTTATACCTCGAGCGAAAGGCGGACTTGATGTTTTAAACAATCTGGTTTGCGCTTGCAGAAGTTGCAATAGGTCTAAAAAAGATAAAACGTTAGAAGAGTGGTTAGAAAAATGAGTGAGAACAAACGATATTACTGGTTGAAGCTAAATGAGAACTTTTTTGAAGATGACACAATTACGTGGTTAGAAGAACAAGAAAACGGGAAAGATTACGTTATATTTTACCTTAAATTAGCGCTTCGATCATTGAAAGATGACGGACATTTGATCAGGTATGTGGGTGAAACCTTAATACCATATGATACAAAGGCGTTATCGAAACTAACAAATACCAATATAGACACAGTGAATACAGCAATGACAGCCTTTGAACAAATTGGTTTAATCGAAAGATTAGAAACCGGCGAAATATACATGAAGCAAATTAATGAAATGATTGGTAGCGAGACAGAAGTTGCTCGACGCGTAAGAAAACATAGAGCTAAAGAAAAGGCTCTGGAGCAACAAGTTGAACAAAAAAAGTTACAAAGTAACGCCGGTGTAACAAAAAGTAACACAGAGATAGAGTTAGAGTTAGATAAAGAGTTAGATAAAGATATAGATGAAAAGCATAGTCCCGCTAAAGCGGAACCGCAAATTCCTTACAAAGAAATTATTGATCATTTAAACAAAAAAGCAGATAGAAGTTTTAGACACACTACTGATAAAACAAAACGATTAATTAAAGCTAGATGGAATGAGGGTTTTAAACCTAAAGACTTTGAGCAAGTAATTGATATAAAAGTTGCTGAATGGAAAGGAACAGATATGTCTCAATATTTAAGACCCGAAACATTATTCGGAACAAAATTTGAAGGGTATTTAAATCAACCTACATCAAACAATAGTAATGGAGGGAATAGCTATGGAGGACTTGAGTTCTAGCATGGAGTTTGACGAATTAAACGATTTAGAAACAACATTTGATAACTGTAATAAACACGAGGTACCACTTGTAAAACATCCAGATTCAAAGCCATTTTGCTTAGTTTGTACAAAAGAACGAATAGCACAAGAGGAACAAGAGCTTATCCTGAAAGCTTTGAAATCAGAAGAAGATAAAAGCCGACGATGGTTAAATGAACGTTCGATTTTATCGGATAAATCAATTAAAGGCGCTACTTTTCAAAACTTTGAAGATCAGTCAGAAGAAGAGAAGCGAAATAAAGAACAAGCGTTGATAATGGCCAATGATTTTAGAAACGGAAAATACTATAACGTGTTAATGAGTGGTAATGCAGGAGCTGGGAAAAGCCATTTGGCTATGGCAATGCTTCGAGCAATAAATGAATTCAGCGAAGAGCCTAAAAAGTGTTTGTTTATATCGACTGGGGAGCTTATTCGAAAGATTCAAGATAGTTTCAACAATCCTGAATCACATTTCACACAAGACAGAACAATTTCAATATTGCAAAAGCCTGAAGTATTAGTGTTAGATGACTTAGGTGCCGAGAGTGGAGCAATCAAAACAAACAAAACTGCCAGTGATTTTATTAATCGTACCTTAGTTGCTGTACTAGATGGACGACAAGACAAAGCAACGATAACCACAACAAATTTAAACAGTATAGAAATCAGCAAAATGTATGACGCTAGATTAATCAGTCGCTTGTACCGAGGTATCAGCAAAGAACGGGGGTTATTGACGTTTAATCAAACAACAGATAAGCGAGCAAAATTAGAATTTTAGGAGTGAGTGAATGCGAGTAGAAGAACACTTAACAATTGATGATTATGAAAAAGACTTTGATGGAAGCTGGCGTATATTCAACGGAGAATCTTGGGTACACGCTTGTAATACAAAGAAACAGGCAATCAGTCGCGCAAAGATTTGGGGCGGCACAGCGGTAGGAAAAGCCGTGTTTAACGAAGAAACAGGAATGAATGAGTATAGAAATGTTGAGGCGGTTGAGTGAACAAGATTGTAATACCTCTTAAAGGCATACCGACGTTAAATGAACATGATAATGCAAACCGCTCTAATCGCTTTGGTGGCGCAACGATGAAGAAGAATGCAACAAATTTATGTGCTACATACGTCCGACAGGCCATGAATAAAGGATTTGAACTTGGCGAGTTACCAGTCAATATGAAATTTGACTGGTACTGTGAAAATAGGCGGGTTGACCCGGACAACCGAGCATTTTCTAGAAAATACATTTTTGACGGAATGCAAAGTGCCGGGTTAATCAAAAATGATAATTGGAAATTTACAACAGAGTGGACAGATGCTTTCTTTGTCGACAAAGAAAATCCGAGGGTGGAAATTTACGAGAAGGGGTGAGATCCATGGTTGAGAATAAAGAAATTTGGAAAAGCATTAAAAAATACCCTAATTACGAAGTGTCTAATTGGGGTAAAGTCAAGAATATCAATAGAGGAAGAGAAGTTAAAAGTTCACCTAATACATGGGGATACCTAGGTTTGTTTTTATATAACGCTGGGGAAAGGAAAAGATATTCGGTACATCGTCTGGTAGCTAAAGCGTTTGTAGAAAACAACGAGGGAAAAGAAGAAGTTAATCATATTGATGGAAATAAGATGAATAATCATTTTACTAATCTGGAATGGGTAACTCGTTCAGAAAACATGGAACATGCCCAGAAGAAAGGTTTGTTGGATATGACAAGGGCATACACAGTCTCTCCAAAGACTAAAGGCAAACAGATATGTGTTTATGACAAAGAGAAAGGTATAGAGATTATATTCAAAAATGGCGCTACCGCTTCAAGGCATTTTGGATTTACTGAAAGTTATTTTAGTAAAATAATAACATTTGGTGACGGAGAGAGCGAAAGATTTAAAGTTAGATACTTACAAGAATATGAACGTGTAGAAATAAGTGCGATTTAGGAAGTGACAGAATGGAACAGATAATTATATTAGATGACGAAGAATTGAGATTTGATTATACAGATGTTGAGATTGCAAAGTTTCGAATGTACTGGAAAGAGTATAGCAAGCATACGAAAAAAACAATCGTCATCGTTAATCAAGTCGCAGAAGATTTAAACATGAGCGCCGACAACGTATTTCTATTGGCGCTCGATCAACAAAGGAAAGGACGACTTAAATGAATTCAGTGAATTTAATTGGAAATATTGGCCATGATTTAGAACTAAGACAGACGAACAGTGGGAAATCAGTATTAAATTTTAATATCGCAGTGAATGAAGGACGAGACAAAGTAAATTGGTTTCGGATTACAGCTTGGGAAAAGACAGCAGAGCTTATCAATCGGTACTGCGGCAAAGGATCAAAGATTGGCATTTCAGGATCACTTACAACAAATAAATATACAAACAAAGACGGCGTGGAAATAACATCAACAGAAGTCATTGCACGGATGATTACTTTTGTAGATACAGGCAACCAGAATCAGCAACAAAATAATTACAATCCGCAAAACAACCAGCCACAACGGAACAACCAACAAAGCAACGATAATCCGTTTACGAATGCAGGTTTTGATGAGGATCCGTTTGCTAGCAGTGACGATGTGACGGACATCTCTAATGATGATCTCCCATTCTGATGGAGTGATTGAATGGAAAAAGAAAAGAAAGTAGACGGAATACGAGGCGAAATAATAGCTCGTAGAGGAGATTTAGTCACTCTTGAGCTCATTGATCGAATAGATGAAGAACAAGCCGAGAAACTCAAAATAAACGGTAAATACTATGCCTATCTGGACATATACGATAGGCGTGGTATATCCGACGAACAAAGAAACTATTTCTGGGCGCTTATGGGAGATTATGAATCTTATACAGGTTATCCGGCAAGAACATCGGGCGATCTTTTCAGAATTAAGTTTATGGAAGCAGAAGGACTACCTGAATTCCCAAGTATTGCTCGTGGGCAGATGAAAATGGAAACTGCAAGAAAATTGATTCAGTTCATTTTGGAATATTTTATTGAGAGCGGAATACCGTTTCATGAGCAAAAATTCTACCTAGCAGAAGACGACAGCAAATTATACTATGCCTTAACAATGAATCGGATATGTTGGATAACAGGTCAAAAAAACGCACAGCTGGCCCATTTTGAAGCCGTTGGAATGGGGCGAGATAGAACAAAGGTAGATCATTCAAAACATCGCTTCATGATGTTGTCCTATCCACTACACAGGGAACAACATGACAAAGGGTGGACGGCCTTTATGGAGAAATATCATCTAACACCTATCAAGTTAAAAGTTGAAGACTTGAAGAAGTTAAGAATAAAAGGAGCTTACTTAACGGAAGAACAAGAGGAAGAATTAAGGGGAATATCAAGAAGCAAAGAGGAGGAGTGATTCCCATGTATAAAATCACAGTAACTAAAACAAATGGCAATAAGTTGTCTTATCCGAAAGTGACAGAGTTTCGTACGAGTAATACAAAACTAGGGCAGCGCATCACATTTAGACAGGTAAACGGCGTAAAGGTCGATATTGCAGTAGATGTTGTGGATAAATTTGAACTAGAAAGGGTAGATACCAATGAAAACTTATAACTTAACAAGAAAACAAAAATTTATTTCTAAAAATGGAACAAAAGAAGAGATAGCAGAAATGATCGAAGAAACTGCTAAAGATATTCGATACACGGCACACGAAATTATTGACCATGCATTGTTGATTTTACATGAGGAGGACAGTGAATGAAATTATATAGAACGAGAACGAAAACTGAATATGAGTGGTTAATGCAGGAGCTGGAAGAGCAAGGATATAACTGGATTAACATTGTCGCAGAATCAGAGCATCCAGACGCACCAATCATCGAAGTAAGTGAACTCATGGAAACAGAACCACTAGCAATTAAGATCCAAGAAAGAAACCATAAGTCCTACCAAGAGCAGATTAGCCAAGAAACTAAAGAATACCAAGAACAACTAAAGGAACTCACTGATCCACTAGATTTAATTAATCATCACAAGGACATCTGCGAGAAATTAAACAGAATATACGCAGATAAAAATCATGATTATGGAAATAGCTTTGGGAAAACGTATGAGAAGTATGGGGATATTTCGGCACTCGTTAGAATCTCCGATAAAATGAATCGTATTGAGCAGTTGGTGGAATCAGGAGAACAAAAGGTGACTGACGAAGCACTAGAAGATTCGCTTTTAGACATGGCTAATTATTTAATGATGTGGGCAATGGAATTGGAGGAAGAAAAATGAACAACGAGGTAATTAAGAAAACGAATAAAGATTCGTTTTTTAAGACAGTCAAGGCGGGAAATCCTAGGTACAAATCAGAGAGCTTGGAGATTAATGGGCATGATGTTTTACAGGTGATGAAGTTAAACGATAATTTTGTTGTCATCGAGTATGGAACGTACAAGGAGGAAGAAGAATGAAGGTTAAAGCAATTATAACAGGAAGTGACTTAACGGAAGGTATAGGATTTTACGGAGACACACATCACGACAACGAAACAATGGAACGACTAAAACAGTTAGCAATGGTACTAGAAGATGTAGTATTTGACTTGGAAAACCTTGACCGACAAGTGAAGGATAGACGAGAAGGTTCCGCAAAGGAGATTAAGTGGCAACTAGATACTATGAGAAAAGACTTATTATGGATTGCTTTTGGCGAAGAAATAGCAGAAGACATTATTAAATTATTGGAGGAAGAAGAATGAGTTGGAATCCTCAAAGATTAACCGAAGCAATGGTATTGTGTGAACTTTCTAATGCTGATTTGGGGGAAGAACTCGGTGTAGGTTGGCAAACTGTTGCAAGATGGAGAAATGGCTTTAACAAGGGGAAATATGAGCCGACTCTAGAGCAGATATGGGCGATTAGTATTATTACAGGGTTTCCGTACAAGCATTTTGTGACAGAAGATAAGTTTGGAATGACAAGCGAAGGCATATTTTATTAAAGGAGCAAAACAAATGAAAAAAAACAATTGCTAAACTGATTGAGGAGTATGAAAATAGTCTAAACAAAGCAACCCCTTGGACAATTAATTTTGAAAGCGAGGAAACAGAAGTGAAGAGCATAGAGGAATTAAAGTCATGGTTTGAGGATGACAAATTGTATGTGGGCGAATATGTGAAACATAAAATCGACCAACTAGACGAGCCAGAAACACTATCGCAAGAGTGGATTGATGAGAATAAAGAATTCTATAGACGTGCAGGTAGAGGGGAAGTTGAGCACATTGAATACATTCGGGTAGATAAACTACAAAAATTACTCGTACCAAAGCAAGAGAAAGTAAAGATCTCACAATATGTAGCAGATTTTATTGAGTATCAAAAAGGAACAATGAGCTTATACGATGTAGTTGCCCAAGCTGTCCATATGAATTGGAGCGACGACAGAATTAATGGATTTATCAGAAAGTATCTCGAGATCTTTGTCAGAGCGTGGCGACATGGATATGAAATTGAAGAAGAACCGAAGTATTACATTTTACTGCCTGACATGAAAACAAATTGGAGATATGTGTCATTGAGAAAGAATTATGATGGACTAACCACACACTATACAGATACAACAGATGATATTTATGCTTTTACCGAAAAAGAAATTAAGGGTTTTGAAAAAGGCGATGTTTGGTTTGAACATTTCGCTAAACCAGTAGAAGAGGTGGACGAATGAGTAATGAATATTTAGTTGCAGTAACAATGTCTGGTCATCAGTGGATTGAGGCGGAAAGCGAAGACGAAGCCATGGATATTGTAGGAAACAACCCTATACCTATACTAGTAAACGTGGGTGAAATAGAAGATGTGGATGTATTGGACGTTATAGAGGCGGAAGAATGAGCAAAGACAAAGAAAAAAGAATAATAACCAGCAATCCGAAGGCGAATGAAATGATAGCGAATATGACAGATCAAGAATACAAAGAATGGTCTAAACCATATCTGGCGGTATTCGATGAAGAGTTTGAGAAGGAAGTGGAAGAATGACCTATATAAACCTTTACAAGTTGTGCAAAAGACACAACATCGAATTAATTGAAGAATTTGGGTGGTTGAAGTTTTATTATCAAGGAAAACTATGTGGGAAAGTATCCACACAGACAGAGCACGAACAACAAATAGATTATGGCGGAGCTAAAGATGGTGTAGTTGCTAACTTCATGCGCCAGTTAACAAACACTACTTTAGCAAAACGTGGAGCAAGGTAACAGGAAGGAGCTCGAATTTAGCTGACGAAGTAGTGGTCATACATGATTGGGATAAAGGATCTATTGTCTTAGAGAGCAATAATATCACGGCAATTCCGAGAAGAGAAGTCGAGATCATCGATACTAAGTTAAACGAGGTGCAAAATGACTAAGAAAATAGGAAAATTATTGATTGTATTATTTATCATCGGAGCACTGGTTGGAGCTTTCTTACGAACCAGCGAACAAGAAACTGAAGTTGAAACCTTAGAATATGAGCTATCTACTACACAGAGAGAACTACAAAATACACAAGAGCAATTGGAATCAAAAGATGAAGAACTACAAAACACAAGAGAGCAGTTAACCAAGGTAGCGGATCAATTGAATCAGATTAGAGCGTATAATGACAGGGAATATTATATGGGAGAACAATAATAGGAGATGATGGTTTGACGCCAAAGGAATATTTTTCACAGTTGCTAAAGTTAGACAACAAAATTCAATCTAAATTAAGAGAGCGCGACGCAATTAGGAGAACGCTGGTTAAAAGTACTGACACAACGCAAGAGCCTATACAAACAAACCAAACATCTAATCCTACAGAAAATGTCGTGATAAAGTTATTAAAGTATACAGACGAAACCAATAATTATGTTGATGAATTAGTTGATTTGCGAATACAAATTGCAGATGAAATTATGGAGCTAAGAAATGATAACTATAGGATTGTATTGAGTGAGCGGTACATACAAGGTAAGAAGTTTGAAGAAATAGCCGTAGAGCAAAATTATGCTTATAGACATATTACTCGACTACACGGAGAAGCTTTAAAAGAATTCGAGAAGCTGTACCCAGAAAAATTTACTGAATAGTAAACATGTCCTACTATGTCCTAAGAGTCAGTTGTAAAATGATAGTGTGAGAATAGAGCACAAGGGCTAGGCGATCCTCCTTAAGTATATACACCTCTGCTTTATAATCGTACATGATTGCCTAGTCCTATATTTACAGAGTGTAGCTCAGTTAGTAGAGCGCTCGCTTTGGGAGCGAGAGGTCACAGGAGCAAAGCCTGTCATTCTGATTGGTGTATAGAATAACACCTCTTGTGGTAAAAGAGAGTACTCACGCTGGTGCATTGGGCAATACAGTTCGATTCTGTATGTGAGTGTTGAGTTGTGGAAACGACTCGAAGGCTACGGAAATAGCCTAATAAAATATATACTTTTTCCTGAATTTTCACGGCAGTAAATACACTACTGTGTTGTGAGTTCTTAGTCGAGTTGCAGACTTAAATGTAACAATGTAGATTAGGCGAAAGTAATCTATGTCTTTATTTAAATCGTCCTATGGGTTGGGACGTAATAAGAGCTGCTGCCTATAAGGTGGTGGCTTTTTTGATTGTTTAAAATTATACCTTGCTAGGTGCTATGTAGGGTATAGCTTTAAGGAATTAACTAAATCAAAAAAGGGAATGCTTATGAAGGATAAAAGAGACGTAAGAACACTCTGCCGTCGATGTGCAAGGGAAATGTATAGCGCAGGTATTAAAATGCACAGGACAGGCGGAGAGCGTGGCACATGTGATAAATGTGACTACCATAAGACAAGTAACTACGAAGTGAGGTAAATCCATATGACAGAATCAATCACAGCATTAGGCGAATTTTTAACGCTATACATAACGTTGCCGATCGTTGCTCTATTTATAATCGGTTGGCTTATTAGCAAATATAAAAAGAAATAAACACATGTGATTAGAAAGGTGGTGGTCTGGCAATTGAGCAAATTGACTGCAAAACGAGAAAAATATGTACAAAGTTTAGTTGCTGGACTATCACAGCGACAAGCGTATTACAAAGCATACCCTCATTCAAAAAAATGGAAGCCCGAAACAGTGGATAACAAGGCGTCGGCACTCTTACGAAATGATGAGGTTTTGGCTAGGTACAACGAGTTATTAGATGAACACAAGGAGAAAGCCTTATGGACGAGAGAAGATTCGATAAACAAGCTTATTTGGCTTATAGAGAAAGCGACAGTGTCCATTGAAAAACATGATGAAGGATACACTCGACAGGCTACGGCGAACGCTCTTTTGAATGCTGTTCAAGAGCTGAACAAGTTAGAGTTGTTGTATCCACTAGACCAACGTCAAGCTAAGAAAGTAGATTCCGAACTTGAGCCTGACTTAGAACAAGATGACAAGTTATTAAAGTTTGCTGAAAAGTTAGATGAGGTGTATGGCGATGAATAACGTACTTACACCCAAGCAAGACAGCGTACTGAATAGAGTGATAGCCGATGACTTCTTCATTTGTGGATTACATGGTGCAAAACGAAGCGGAAAGACATATGTTAATAACCTGTTATTTATGTATGAGTTAACCCGAGTTAGGAAGATAGCTGACGAGTTAGGTGTAGATGAGCCGATGTATATTTTAGCAGGCACGAGTTCGACAGCTATTCAAAATAACATATTGCAAGAACTTTATAACGGTTTCGGCATTGAGCCAAAGTATGACCGACATGGTTCATTTATCCTTGCTGGTGTAAAGGTTGTCCAAGTCTACACTGGATCAATCGCTGGTTTGAAAAGAGCAAGAGGTTTTACTGCTTATGGTGCTTATGTAAACGAGGCATCACTTGCTAACGAAGAAGTGTTTAAAGAGATTATTTCTCGATGTTCGGGAGATGGTGCTCGTATATTGTGGGATAGCAACCCTGATAACCCGAATCATTGGCTGAATACAGATTATATCAACAATGAAGATGGCGACATTGTGGACTTTAGATTTCAATTAGACGATAACACGTTCTTGTCTGAGCGTTATCGAGAAAGTATTAAGTCCGCTACGCCTACGGGCAAATTTTATGATAGAGATATTTTAGGTTTATGGACAGTTGCAGAAGGTGCAATATATTCAGACTTTGACAAAGAGATTCACGTTATCGATAAGCCCAAGTATGACATTGTAGAGTATTACGCTGGTGTCGACTGGGGATATGATCACTACGGTTCGATTGTTATATTGGGAGAAGATGAAGCGGGCAACACATATATCTTAGACGGTATAGCTGAACAATATAAAGAAATTGATTGGTGGGTAGAGCGGGCTAAGGAGTTTCAGGGAATCTATGGCGACATGATGTTTTATGCAGATAGTGCAAGACCTGAACACGTGGCTCGATTCAAACGTGACAAACTAAGAACAATTAATGCAGACAAGTCTGTAATTGCTGGTATCGAAGAAGTCGCTAAACGATTCAAAGAAGAACGTCTATTCTACATCAAGGGTTCTTTGCCTAGGTTTGAAGATGAAATTTATAACTATCGTTGGAAACCTAACTCAACAAGAGATGAGCCGATTCAAGAATATGATGACGTGTTAGATGCGATACGCTATGCAATTTATAGCAAAGACAAGAAGAAAGTGACCGTGCAACTATTCAAGCATGGAATTTAAGGAGAGTGATAACAATTGTTTAGAATGGATAAAGACACAGAAATAACAGGTGAGATACTAGAAGAATTTATTGAACAACACGAGATGCAGAAATTGCGTTATCTGGAATTATACAATCAATACCTTTCTCGACCACCTATACTAGATGAACCGCCAAAAGAAGAGGCATGGAAACCGGACAATCGTTTGGTTGGTAACTTTGGTAAGTATTTAGTCGACACGTTCAATGGCTTCTTCAATGGAATACCAATGAGACCTAGTCATGATGATGACAGTGTGGACAAGATTATTCAAGACTTCTGGAACACAAACAACATGGACAATACGATGAATGAATTAGCTAAGAGCACATCCATATACGGACGTGCTTATTTATTTTTATTTCAGAACGAAGAATCAAAAACAGAGGTTGCTTATAACGATCCGTTAGATATGTTCGTAATTTATTCGGACGAGATACGTCCACGTTCATTGTATGGCGTGCGTTATACGGTAGATGAGGACGGATATAAAGGACAACTGTTCTCGGATAGTGAAGCATACGACTTCACACTAGACGGAGATAGTTTATCCATGACTGACTCGTCTACATTCAAAGATGGCTTTGTTCCATATGGCCGTGTACCAATCATTGAGTTTGTGGAGAATGAAGAACGCCAGTCGTTGATTGAACCAGTGGAGTCATTGATTAATGGTTTTAACAACGTACTAAGTGAAAAGAACAATGATGTTAGCTATTTTAGTGATGCTTACCTAGCTGTATTAGGCGCTTTATTGGATGATGATTCGATTAGAAACTTAAAAGACAACCGTATCATTAACTTAGCAGGTGACAACGCTGAGAAGGTAGTTGTTGAGTTCCTAGAGAAACCTGATGCAGACCAGACGCAAGAGAACTTCCTCGATAGAACGGAAAGACTTATCTATCAATTATCCCAAGTAGCCAACATTGACGATACAACCTTTGGCACGGCTGGGAATAGTAGTGGTGTTGCATTGGAATTTAAATTGCAACCAATGAAGAACCTAGCAAGCAATAAAGAGCGTAAGTTTCAACAAGGACTGCAAACATTATTCAGCATGGTGTTTAACGTGGTGACGAATGTTCCGGGCAATCTATCTGATGAGTATAGAGACATCCAATACAACTGGTCGAGAAATCTTCCGGCGAATAATGCTGATGAGGCAAGCGTTGTTAGAAGTCTAGACGGTATCATCTCGCACCGTACACAATTAGACATGTTGAGTGCAGTATCGGACAGTCAACGAGAGCTAGAGCTTATCGAAGAAGAAAACGCACCGCTCGAACAGTATGACTTTGAAATGAGTGAGTAGTATGGCTAAAAACAACGCTTATTGGAGTGCTAGACGATTAGCACACGAACACATGAAAGAGCAATTAAAAGCCGATGACGCTTATAAAAAGCGCATTGCACGACTATATCGAACGGCACAAGAAGAAATCATTCGAGATATTGAAGCAGACATTGGACGCTTTGCTGATAGCCAAGGTTTGTCCATGACAGAAGCTAAGTTGTTGATAAAAAAACATGATGTTGAGGCTTTCTCGAGCAAGGCTAAACGCTATGTGGAAGAAAAGAATTTCAGCGATGAAGCAAATCGGGAATTAAAAATCTACAACGTAACAATGAGAACGAATCGGCTCGAGTTGTTGGAATCTAGAATACATCTCGAACTAACAGCAATGGCTGATGCTGAAAATGGCATGTTGCAAGAATGGTTAGCCAAGCAAGCGCTAGAAGAATTTGAGCGACAAGCTGGAATATTAGGCCAAGCGTTGCCCGATAGAAAGCATTTGTTGCGTAAAGTTAAATCGCTAGTAGGCGCTGAGTTTAGAGGTACTACTTTTAGTGAGCGTGTATGGCAAAACCAAAGAGAATTGCAACAAGGATTAGAGCGAACGCTAAGGCGAACGATCATTCGGGGCGAGAATCCAAGAGTGGCTGGTCGTGAGTTGCGGAAGTTAGTTCATAAAGAGTTTGAGAATAAGAAGTATGCAGCGGATAGGATAGCAATAACTGAATCAGCAAGAATCCAAAGCGATGTAGCCGAGGAATCGTTTAAAGAATATGACATTGAACAATATATGTGGATTGCTGAAATTTCGGCTTGTGATGAGTGCCAAGGTTATGACGGTAACGTTTATAACTTAGATGATCCAAACGCACCAAGAGTCCCCGCGCATCCATTCTGTAAATGTGCCGAAGTAGCGCATGTTGACAGACAATCATTTGAAGCTGATTTAACAAGAAGAGGACTATAAGGCGGTGAGTTAAATACCTAAATATGACATTGATCTAATTATAAAGTTGAGGAAACAAGGCGCAACATGGAAGCAGGTAGGCGATATTTATAATACAGACGGCGAAAACGTCCGAGCCTTTGCAAAGAAACATGAGCGCTTTGGGGAAATACGAGAAGAAGAAAAGATAACGGATGCCGTAAAAGAAGTTATCGACAAACGCACCGAAGATAGACGTACAGGCGAGGTTACTTCTGAGATTAAACGCAAAATGCGTGAGAAGAAAGTATTGACTGACGATGAGTTACTAGAATTGCATGCGTTAGATCCCGACAAATTTAAAATACGTACGGTAACAAGCAACGAGTGGACGATGACGGAAAGCGGAGGCGAACAATACTACAACTTCCAGTCCAAGATTGTTGCTGAGCCTGTTGATATATTGAGTAAGTTTCCTGAACAACTACAAGAAATTATCGAAACATACACGCAACCATTCGACATAGATGTAATGGATGACGAGAAGTTAAATCAGACGCTACTCATTCCATTGCCAGATATACACGTTGAACCTGAACTAAGCACGAAGTTTCAAGTGTACCAAGATTCCATTTTGAGATATTTAGAAAACCAATACAAGAATGTGGTTATCGCTATTATGGGTGACTTCTTTAATGCTGATAACTTTAATTCTAAGACAGCAAACGAAACAAGAGTGGCTGATACAAATATTCCCGACAGCTGGGAAGAAGGTTTGTTAATATTAGAGCCTATTATCCAAAAAGCAATACATACAAGTCCTAACGTAACGATTGTTTATTCGAGAGGAAATCACGATGAATCTGTTCTGTGGGGGTTTGTGAAGTATTTAGAAGTCAAATATCCACAAGTAACCTTTCAAAGTGATGTAGACCAGTTAAAGTGCATTGTAGTGGACGATGTGAGTATCTTCTTAACGCATGGACATATCAGACGTGGCAAGTCGATTGGAATGTTATGTAGTGCTTTATATCCACAAGAATATGGTAATAGTAAATACAGAATCTTACTGACAGGACACAAGCATACGATTAAATCTGAGGACTTGATTGGCTTAGTACATTACGAACTACCAACCGTTGGTGAAGGCGATAAGTATGAACAAGATAATTTGTATCTGGGAAATCAAAAAGGGATACATCTTTATGAGTTTAGCACAGATAAACTGAATGCTATTTATTATTTATAACTTTCGAGTAGCTTTCGAGTACCTTTCGAGTAACTGTTGAGTAGTTGCGGAGTAGTTGGGGAGTAGGTGATGACCTTGTTCTATTTGGAAAACATTTTAACCGAAGAATAGAAAGGATGGTGATTGTATGCGCCTCGTAAGAAATGCATACGGTATCTCGTTGTATTAGACGTTATTAATACTTATATATAAACTAAGTCATCCCTCAATGAGTGGTGGATATTTTTATGCACAAAATCAGGAATCTTTAACAATGATTCCCTATATCGTCCATATCCGCGATTTAAGACGTAAAACTGATTCGTGAGTATATAGTCGCCGGACTTTAAGCGAGTAGGAGTGTTAATTATGGCAGAAGAAATCAAAAATGAAGAAGTTGTTGAAGAAGTAGAACAAGAGGAAGTCGACACTCAAGAATCTACTGAACAACAACAGGAAGAAGTTGTATCAAAGCAAACGATGAAAAGTCGCTTGGATAGAAAAGAAAAGCAACACCAAAAAGAAGTAGGTGCGCTTAAAGATACGATTTCGAGCATTCAGCAAGAGCTGGAAGAAATACGGACATCACAAATGCCTGAAGAAGAACAACTTTCTTATAGACAACAAAAAGAAGAAGAAGAGCGAGAACGCAGATTGCAAGAACTAACTGATCGTGAGGAAGAATTGGAGTTGCGTGAAAACACGTTGAAAGTTCAATCTCAATTGTCAGAAAAAGAAATCAATCAAGAGTTCGTCCACATTCTTTTAGATACAGGAAAGTACAAGTCGCTAGAAGATAAAGTTGAAGCGTTCAGCGATATTATGACTGCTAACAACGAAGCTTTAAAGAAGACAGCACAAAAAGAGCTGTTGTCTGGTCGTGCACCAAAGGCAAACTTAAACACTAGTGGTTTAACCAAAGAAAGCATTTTAGCAATCGAAGATACAACGGAACGACAAAAAGCAATTAGAGAAAACATACAATTATTTCAATAAGAAAAAGGAGCAGATAAATTATGGCAGCACAAGATTTTCCAGAAACAAACTTACAAACACAGGCGGTATTAGGGAACTTTATCGAGAAGTCAGTTGATTACTCAAATCGTTTTGCAGATGAATTGACAGGATTCGCAGAGGCATTAGGAGTCACACGTCCATTTGCAGTACAAGAAGGCTTTAAAATTCAGTTGTACACGAAACCAGAGGTAGACTTAGCAGATGGCGATGTAGCAGAAGGAGATATCATTCCACTATCTAAAGTAACGCCACAACCTCACTCTGAGAAAGAAATCAAGTTAAAGAAATATCGTAAAGCAACATCGGCAGAAGCTATCCAACGTTATGGAATCGATCAAGCAATTAACTTAACAGACGATGCTTTGGTTGGTGAAATTCAAAAAGGCATTCGTGATGACTTGTTCGCAATGGTACAAGCTGGGCAAGAAACAGAAAACTTATCAGACGGCTTACAAGGTGCTTTAGCTTCGGCTTGGGGTGCTGTACAAGTAGCGTTTGAAGATGACGTAACTGGAACGGTTGTATTCGCACATCCATTAGATGTAGCAGAAACAATCGCAAACAAAGAGTTAACTTTAGAAACTCGATTCGGTTTGAATTACTACACAGACGCAACAGGAACAACTGTATTCACTTCTACACAAGTTGAGCGTGGTTCTATCTATGCGACAGCACCAGAAAACTTACAAATTGCATACATTCCAGCAAATGGAGAGTATGGACGTGCGTTTGGTTTAGTATCTGATTCTACTGGATACTTAGGCATGAAACACTTTGTTCATGATGAATCAGCAACGCAACAAACATTAGTTATGAGTGGCGTGTTAATGTTCCCAGAACGTGTAGATGGAGTTATTAAAGTTCCTTTGACAGCGGGGGAATAACAGTCCCCGAAATAGCAGACGTTACAGCCACGACTGGCGGGGCAGTCATTAATTTAGAATAGGAGGACTCAATGTTTAGAATCTACAAAAATGATGAATTGATTGTAGAGGGCGAGAGTCCTCTTACAATTACTGGTATCGAACCTGACACACAAGTTGTGAAAGGCACATATCAGGCTGTACGAGTAGAAGATGAAAAAGAATCTGAGCGTGTGGATATTCCAGCTTTTAAAACATTACCAATCAAGGTTACAAGCGTTACTGTTGCGCCTAAAACAAATAATTTAGAAGTTGACGGAACACGACAGTTAAATGCAACAGTAGAACCAGCAAACGCTACCGATAAGACTGTTACTTACACATCAGACGATGATGCAGTAGCAACTGTAAATGCTAGCGGTTTGGTTACGGCTATTGGTGAAGGCAAAGCAACTATCACAGTTAAAACAGTTGATGGTAACCACACCGACACGGCAACGGTTAATGTTACCGAACCCGAACCTGAACCAGAACCAGAAGAATAAGAGGTGATTAAATGTCACTAGACTATGTAAAGCAATTAACAGGCAACAATCCACAAGTTGAGGCTATTTATAATAATATAGCTGAACGATTGTTGCACCGAATTAAAGATACAGAAATACCAGCTGAGCTAGAATATATCGTGGATGAAGCAACCATTCGCAGATTTAACCGTATCGGCTCAGAAGGTATGAAGTCCGAAAGTGTGGAGGGTCATTCGGTAACCTATATTGACGGCGATGAACTAGCACCTTATGAATCGGCAATCGTTGCTTATTTGGATGCGCAAGAGCCGGAGCCACCACGTAAGCCTGGGGTGGTGTACTTTTTATGAGGTATTCAACACCTATTTATTTCGTCAAAGAAGGCGAAGATGAATATGACTATGCGACAGGCGATTATATAGCGACTGAGCCGATTAAACACAAAGCGTGGGCAAATGTATCGGACACAGGCACAGAGCGTATGCAGTTGATTTATGGCGCTTTAAAGCAAGGTGCGATAACCGTTCGCATACAAGGGAAGTATGATGAATCGTTCGACTACATTGAGGTTGGCGATAAGAAATACAACGTGGATGCCTTTAGAACCTTTAGAAATGATCAAGCGTTTAACTTGAGTGAACAACTATGAGCGTGGAGATTCGTGGAGTTAAGGAAATGCAGAAGATGTTGAAAGAAGTCGCGAGTTTAAAAGACATTCAAAATGCAGTAAAAGTTAATACAACTGAAATGCACCAGAAAGCTAGTCGAAAGGTCGCCGTAGACACAGGGCATTTAAGACGTTCGATAACAACAGAGTTTTCAGATGGCGGTTTAACCGGTCGAGTCTATACAGATGTTGAATATGCAATATACCAAGAATATGGAACGAGATTTCAATCTGGAACCCCTTTCATGAGACCGAGCTTATATGAACAACGTCCAATGTTTTATAAAGACATGGAAAGACTATTGAAAAAGTAGGTGATTCAAATTTCACCAGAACAAAAGATATACACACAAATTAGAAGAATATGCGATGAACTAGGGTATTCCGTTTATGACTATCTACCAGATAGCAAGGCGGAATATCCTTTTATCGTATTAGGAGAGCAGTTTTCTCAGAATTTCCGTGAGCACAAAGATTACTACAACAAACGCACACAAATAACCGTTCATTTTTGGCATAACGAATGGCGCAAAAGAGGCTCATTGGCAAAGATGATGCGTAATGTGGAACTTAGCATTATCAATGAGTTTAAAGTCAATGGCGAGGATATTTCGGTACAAGTATTGCCAGACAATTCGACAGGTAGCGATTTGTGGCATGGGATTTTGGAGACAGATATTAAAATTTAAAGGAGAGATTCAATGTCAACAGTAAGTGCAATTAACAACATATTTTTATTTAGAATTGAGGGCGAATCGGGCAACGCTTGGAAACTAGCCTATCAAACAGATGGAAGTACAGACGAATCCAGAGAATTCACAACCGAACCAACAAAAGACGGGAACGTAAAGTCTGCTGGTGCGTATGAGGGTACACATTCATTAACAAGCTATTTAGCACAAGATGATGAATACGTAAGAGAGCTTCAGCAACTTGTACGTGATGACGACCCCAAGCGTCTAGAATTGTGGGAAATTAACCGTACGGCTATTGAGGAGGGCTCGACTATACCGGGAGACTACTCGACAGATTTCGTGAACAATGTTGGTAAATCTGCTGGTTCAGATGGAAACGTAGAAGTCACGATTGAAACAGAAGTAGATGGAAAGGTAATTGCGGGAGAAGTTGAGGTTACGCCCGAGTTATTAGCCATCCTACAGACAATTTCAGAAGACCAAGAGTTTGTACAACCAATGGAGACAGTTTGAACAGAAGAACCAGAGGTTTTAAACATCGAACCGACCGTTGATGGGGCAGATGTTGGATTGGAGTAAACGGAGGGGATTATTTCCCCTCTTTTTTTATAGTTTTTTACTTATAGGAGGATTTTTAAATGGAATTAACAATTAATGGAAAAGAACAGCAATTAAAATTTGGCTTTGGATTTATTCGTGCACTAGATGAGAAATATAAGTTTGAACAAAACGGGATGAAGATGGGCTTTGGAATCAATATGGCTTATACATTCTTAGACCAATATCAACCTGAGGCACTTATCGAGGTTATTTACGCGGGTACAAAGGGCGTTAGTCGAAAAGATATTGAAACATATATTGAAGATTATTCAGAAGAACAGGGCGAATTAGAACCATTATTTGAACAACTGAAAGATGAAATGGGAAAATCTGGCATGATCAAGTCGACTCTGAAGAAATTCCAGAAACAGACAAAAGAAAACCAAGACTAACATATGAAGAAGAGTGGGAACAGTTTTATTTAAATTGTTTCCGCTTTTTAAATTGTCAAAACATAGACGAAGCGCATGACTTTACACCTTACGAGTATAGCGTACTTATGAAAGCTTACGCATTAAAACAAGTAGACAAAGATAGAGATATTCACTTGCAGGCATTCGTAAATCAAGTAGCTAAATCAACAAAACAAGTAGGTAAAAAAGAAGTGCCCGTTTATCAGAAGTTTGATGATTTCTTTAATTATGAAGAACAGGTAAACAAAATATTGAAACCAGAAAAGACAGAAGAAGAAAAAGCCACGATTAATTTAATCGTTCAGGCGAACAGTTTATAGAAAGGGGGAAAATATGGCTACACAATCACAAACAATTGAAGCGGTATTTAAAGCGAGTGGCGTAAGTCAATTTCAGAAAGCTTTTGCGCAAGCGCAAGAAGCTACAAAGAAACTAAACGACGTAGGGAAAAACATGCGAGACATTGGTTCTACAATGACTAAAAGAGTTACGCTCCCAATCATGGGAGTAGCGACTGCAGTAGCAGTTACTGGTGCTAAGTTTGACGACCAAATGCAGACAGTTCAGGCAGTTACTCGTGCAACAGGCGACGAATTGGATAATCTTCGTGAGTTAGCAAAAGACATGGGTAAATCCACAAGGTTTAGTGCAAGTGAAGCGGCTGAAGGCATGGAGATGCTAGCACGTGCAGGATTTGAAACCGATGAAATCATGGTAGCAATACCCGAAGTGTTAAGTTTAGCGGCTGCTGGAGCGGTTGATTTGGGAGATGCAGCTGATATTACTTCAAACATCCTAAGTGGATTCAAGATGGAGGCTGACGAGACGGGTCGAATTGTCGACATTCTCGCACGAGCAAGCGCTGATTCCAACGTTGATGTAGAAAGTCTTGGGGAAGCCATGAAATACGTTGCACCAGTTGCGAGTGACTTAGGCATTTCTATTGAAGATACTACCGCGGCTATTGGATTCTTAGGTGATGCAGGTATTCAAGGTGGTCAGGCTGGACGACAATTAAGGAAGGGTATTCAAAGTTTAGCAGCGCCAACGGATCAAGCGGCCGATTTAATGAATGAGCTGGGGATTGAAGTATTTGATGCGAACGGTAAGATGAAAGATTTACCTTCAATTATTGGCGAATTAGAAAGTGGACTTGACGGAATGAGTGACTCACAAAGAACAGCAGCTTTGGAAACAGTGTTCGGAAGCGATGCAATGAGTGCGTGGAGCATTTTAATTGGAGAAGGTTCGGAAGAGTTGGGGATGTTCTCTAATGAGCTGTCAAACTCAGAAGGTACAGCCGCAGAAATGGCTGACACAATGGAAGATAGTGTCGCTGGTGCGTTTAGGGAAATGAAATCAGCAATAGAGGGCTTATCTATTGAGTTTTACGAAATGGGAGAAGGTCCGCTTAGAGATTTGATTGAGTGGGTCACAGATTTAGTCAACAAATTTACTGAATCGAGCGACGAAACAAAACAGTGGATAATTATTATTGCAGGTATTGCAGCGGCGGTTGGCCCAGTGATTTGGATAGTCGGAGTGCTCACTGAAGGAATCAGCTTATTGGTTGGTGCGTTCACGCTTTTATTTAGTCCAGTTGGCTTAGTGATAGCAATTTTTGTGGCACTAGTTGCAGCTGGTATCGCGCTATGGGCGAATTGGGATACAATCAAGGAAAAGGCTGCACTGTTAGGAAATAAAATTTCAGAAGTTTGGAATAACATTAAAAAATGGACTTCAGACACTTGGAACGGAATAAAAGCCTATCTTTCAGAAACGTGGGATTCAATCAGTAGCGGCGCCAAAGAAATTTGGGGTGCGTTAGGTGATTGGTTATCAAATACATGGGAATCTATTACTGATGGAGCCAAAGAAATTTGGGGTTCAGTAGCCGATTGGTTTAGTGAAACTTGGACTTCTATTAGTGATGGTGCTAAAGAAATCTGGGATAGCATAGGAAGTTGGTTATCAGACAAGTGGAGTTCAATCAGTGAAGCAGGACAAGCAACTTGGGACTCTGTTAAAGAATGGTTCTCCGAAATATGGGAATCAATAAAAGAAAAAGCACAAGAAATTTGGGAACCTATCCAAGAAAAATGGGAAAGCATGAAAGAAACGTTCCAAAACATTTGGGAAGGTGTTAAAGAATTTTTCTCTATGATTTGGGATGAAATTGTAGAGGTAGCCTTAATCATTTGGGAACCGCTGCAAGAGAAGTGGCAAGAAATTAAAGAATATTTCCAAGAAGTCTGGGCAGACTTATCAGAATTCTTCTCCGAATTGTGGGAAGACATGAAAGAAACTGCGTTGATGGTCTGGGAACCTCTTGTTGAAAAATGGCAAGAAGTGAAAGAATGGTTTTTTGAAACTTGGGAAAGTGTAAAGGAATTTTTCCAAGCGCTCTGGGAATCAATGAAAGAAATGGCAGTAGCCATTTGGGAGCCAATCGTCGAGAAATGGGGCGAAGTCAAAGAGTGGTTCATTGAACTCTGGGAAGGCGTTTCTGAATGGTTTAGAGAACTATGGGAAAGCATAATTGAGTTTGCCATGATGGTTTGGAACCCCATTGTAGAGTTTTGGAATGAAACCGTCTTGTTTTTCCAAGAACTATGGAATGGTGTCAAAGAATGGTTTGCAGAATTGTGGGAGACCATACAAGAAGGTGCCATTGAAATTTGGGAAGGAATCCAAGAAAAATGGCAACAGGCAGTTGAATTCTTCCAAGAACTTTGGGAAGGCACAAAAGAATGGTTCCAAGAATTATGGATATCTATGCAAGAAGGTGCTATGGCGATTTGGGAGTCTATACAAGAAAAATGGAACCAAGTCATTGAATTCTTTAAAAATTTATGGAACAGTACGAAAGAATGGTTTTCTAATTTTTGGGAAACTATCAAAGAAATTACAAGAGAAAAATGGGAAGGTATTAAAGAAACTATTCGAAGCGCCATGGAAGGTATCATGACGATTATCGATACTATTTGGGAAAATATTAAAACAATTATAGATACGGTCGTTAATGTTATCAAGACCATCATTCAAACAGTTTGGAATGTAATCAAGGGTATAATAACCGCTGTAATGAGCGCCATTCAAGGCGATTTGACCGGCGCATGGAACGCTATAAAATCTGTGATTACAAGTGTGGTCAACGGCATAAAAAGCATTATAACTTCAGTATGGAACGCCATTCAGAGTATAACTTCGAACACGTTTAGTACTATAAGCAGTATAACGAGTTCAATCTGGAGTGCTATTAAAGCTACTATCACGACCATTATAAATGGCATTAAGAATGTAGTAACTAACGTATTAAACAGTATTAAAAGTACATTCTCGAACATATTTAATAGCTTGAGAGGAATAGTATCAAGCGCCTTTAATAGCGTAAAATCAGCTGTTTCAAGCGGGATGAATAGCGCCTTGACTACTGTTACAGATTTCATTAGTAAATTTAAAGAAGCCGGAACCAATATTGTTAAGAACATAGCTTCAGGGATTACCTCAGGAATTAGTAATGTTACTGATGCAATTGGTGGAGTACTAACCAAAGCGAGAAATCTATTGCCGTTCTCACCTCCAAAAGATAAATCTTCACCAATGGTTGGAATAGAAAAGAATGGTATTACTGAGCAAATCGCAAAAGGTATTTATGCAGGAGAAAACGAAATTAATAAAGCGATGAGTAACACATTGGACGGTGCTCGCAAAGTAGCAGAAGGCGCACGATTTAACTTGAATCCTTTTGATATATCCACAAATAAGATAGGTCAATTAGCTACAGCGAATCCGACAGTGAATACGCAAGTGAAACATGAGATTAGTAATACAGGTAAACAACCGGCATACCTCCGTTTAAACATTGGCGGACAGAACTTCACCGCCTTTGCGGAAAACATTTTAGATGAAGGCGACAGACAGTTACAACTAGATAGCATATAGGAGGCAACGAAATGAAATTTATACAACCAACAGAACAGAAGCAACCAACACAAACGTTGTCTTCTGTTGCTATGATTTTTAACGATAGATATTTAGAAGAAATTGACGGTTATCAGACATTAAATGTGAGTGGCCGAGAAATGTTAAGTTATGACATTCAAAGCGATAGACGTTCTGGTGATGGGTCAATTCGTTATGGAAAGACCAAACCAAGCCGCGTAATCACTGTTCAATACAAACTTGAAGCAAGTACGGCAGAAGAATTGCAGGCTAAATATAATGAGCTAAGGCGTTATCTGCATTCTGATGACTTAGTACCTATTCGTTTCTTGGACGAGCCAGATACGGTATATTTTGGCGAGTTTGAGGGTGCTGAAAGTATTCCGCCAGAGCGATTAACTGTTGTATCTAGCTTTACTATTTTTTGTCCAGACCCTGAGAAATACAGTAAATTAACAGAAACAAATGGAGAAATTAATATTGATACGTTCTATAAGACGTATCCAGAAAAAATAACTGTGGTTACAGATAGCGCGACAAACGCTATTGATATTACGAATGGCGAACAAACGATACAACTGCGTGGCGAAATGAATGCTGGCTCACGTATTGAATTATTCGTCAAAGAACAAGAATTATTATTTAACGGACGTGAAAGACGTGATTTCATTGACTTACATTCTGATTTTGAAAACTTTGAAATTAAGAACGGTCAAACAATTACCACGTCAAACGGAAGTTTAAAAGTAGAAATGAGGGAGATAAAATAATGACCTCGTTGTATTTATTTGATTACAATCAAGATTTAATTAAAATCATACCCGAAAAAGATTTGGTAGAAGCGCGACAGAAAGAGGAATTGCAAGAAAATGATTTACCAATTGATCGCTTTACAGCTGAATATCGATTAGAGACTTTTAAAGATGTAGAAGAAATTCATTTTATGGCGGTCAAAGATTTAGACGATAATAATCAATTTCACATGTATTATGTGAATCAGCCTATAACAAATGAAAATACCGTTGTATTGGAAGGCACACAATTAGGTTATAAAGAATTGAAGCACTTTGTTGTTAAGGAAAATGCCCCAAGAGACAGACAAGCTAGCTTTATGTTAGAACAGGCACTGTCTGGAACGGGCTGGCGACTAGGATATGTGGACGAAACATCACAATCCACGTTGCATTTCTACTTCTTACCAGTATTAGAAGTGCTAAAAGAAATATCTGTACACTTTGGTATTGAATTAGTATTCAAGGTTGAAATTAGTGGCCAGAAAATCACAGATAAATGGGTAGAAGCTTACCATCGACGTGGTGCGCGCACAATGAAACGATTCACTCATGGAAGTAATTTATTGAATGTTAAGGGTACGATTGAGCGTTCAGAGGTCTACACAGCACTAATTGGACGTGGTCGCGGCGAAGAAGTCGGAGATGGCTTTGGTCGAGCGATTACATTTGAAGATGTGGAATGGAAAATAAGTAATGGGGATCCAGTAAACAAACCACGCGGGCAAAATTACGTGGAGATTCCAAATGCTACGGATGAGTTTGGTATTAATATGCCAGACGGTAGTAAATCGCCTGCTTTGGGTGTGTTTGAAGATACTGAAATAGAAGAACCCGAAGAATTACTGCGAGCAACATACAATGAATTAGTCCACAGGATTAGGCCACTGGTGCAATATGAAACAACCGTTGCAGATATTGGCAAGGTTGAGTTAGGCGAAGTCGTTGGAATCCACCGTTACGACTTAGGTTTACATTATGAAACAAGGATTTCGAAGCTGGAACGTAATTATTTATTCCCAGAACGTACACCAGTTGAATTGGGCGACAAAGTTTATGAAAGTCGTAAAGAACGTGCCGCACGAACACAGCGAACAATTAATAATATTAATAGAGAACAATCGTTGGTTCGCGAAGAAATTAGTCATGTTGTTAAAACAGCTGATGGAATGAACGTCATTACCTTTAGTAATGTAGAGCCAGACAGAAAACGTGTAGGTGACCAGTGGGTTAGAGACCACCCAACGCAAAATGGCCACACACAATGGCTTATGTGGAATGGTGACGATTGGATAATCACGATTGACACGTACGAACGAGACGAAAACGCTCGAAAAATCGCTGAACAACAACAAGACCTCAAAGAAGCCAAAGAACAAGCTGATCACGCCGTTGAACAAATCGATGTAGCCGTTGAAAACGCTGGGTTTACTACATTAGACGAAACAATCTCAAGCGTCCAATCCATCAGCAACGCCGCCCAAGCAAGCGCTGATGTCGCTCGTGACCACGCACTCGATGCACTAAGCGGTGCAAACACCGCGATGACTGACGCGCGGAGTGCAGTGAATACGGCGGACAGTGCGATAAGCACCGCCAATGAAGTCAAAGGATTAGCCAATGATTTAGCGGGTCAGGTCAGCGATTTTGAAGTGACCGTGGACGGTTTTAATCAAGTCGTGAATAATTATGAGGGGCAAGTCAGCGAGTTCAGGAATAGTGTTGATGGTTACGCAAGTACCGTTGCAAATTATGAAGTTGAATTAGATGAATACGGCAACTTGGTGGACAGCTATGCAACTGAAGTCAGCTCCATGCGGAATACAGTAGACGGCTTTGAAAGCACCGTCGCTAGTTATGGCGATGAAGTTGCTGGTTACGCAGATGATGTTTCGAGATATGAAAGCCAAGTATCAACGTTTAAGAACACGGTGGATGGTCTGAACAGTACGGTGGCTAACTATGAAATCGAACTGGATGAATATGGCAATGTGGTCAGTCAATACGCCACACAAGTCAGTCAATTTAGAAATAGTGTTGATGGCTTAACTAGTGAAATTGCGACCTACCAAGAAGACGTCCAAGGTTATGAAGCGAAAGTTGTAACGTTAGAAAACACGGTTAACGGCTTTAATTCAACCGTCCAACGTGTGGAATCTGACTACAACGACTTAAGCGGAACAGTCAGGACTCACACGACACAAATCAGCAACATGGATGGTCGTATATCGGCTAAAGCCAATCAAGATACAGTCGACACCCTAGCAGGCACCGTAAACAGTTTAGGTACTGAGTTTGATGCGGTTGCTGGAAAGGTTAATTCGAGGGTTTGGAATACAGACATTGAGAATGCTATTGATGATATTAGTGTGGGTGGAAGGAACTTATTAAGAGACAGTGATTTATCCAATGTAAATTCCACTAATTGGGCTTCTAGGGGTAGTGTAACTGAGACAGTAAATGGAATTGAAGCAATTAAGATTATTGGTGATAGTCCCAGTGGAAATAGAGCGTATCTTGAGGGGCAAGGTGATAATAGCTACTTTTTATTAGAGCCTAATACCGAATATATTTATTCGGCCTATATCTATTCGGAAGATAGTATTGAAGTAACTTATAACTTTCCCCTACACACTCACGTGAGGTTTGGTGGTAATGCAGCTGGTGGTAGAAAAGACATGAAACTATTGTCACCAAAGTCTACTACACCGAACGAATGGAATAGAATAATTATTAGTTTTAAAACTGTGGATGAGAAAGGTATCGAGTTCAAACCATTCTTCTACGGAAGGTTATCCAAAGATACCACTATATGGTTAAGTAGATTTCAACTTGAACAAGGAAATAAAATAACCCCTTGGACACCAGCACCCGAAGACACCCTCGCACGATTTGACCACATCGAAACTGAGTGGACGCAGACGTTTGATAGCTTTAAACAAACGGTAAGTAGTATCGATGGGCGTGTCACAGCACAAAGTCAGACGATTGATAGTATTAAAAGTACGGTTGGAAATATCGAAGGCGATATAGCTACGATGGAATTAAACATCAATGGCTTACAAACAACCGTTGCAAGTAAAGCGAGTCAGTCGCAGGTGACGCAGTTGAGTAACCTTGTAGATACTAAAGTAACCAGTTCGCAAGTAAACTCATTGATCCAGTCAGACAAAACAATAAAGGATACACGTGAAGACAATGAAACTCCTGAGTGGTATCTCGATAATTACCGACAAGAAACAGTTCGAGAATTTAAACGTAATTCCATACTGGGTATCTCTGGAGAAGGAACTTACGGAGTACTGGAAACAATTATTCCTTGGAGAAATTCTTCAGGAGGACGAATAAAACAAACTTTAACTACGGACCATGGAGTGTGGGAGAGGACTGGATTAGGAACAACTTGGGAGGATTGGCGAAAAACGGCTGATAGAGATTGGGTAGGTGCTCAATTATCAATTACAGAAGATAATATAAATGCTCGAGTTGTTCAAAAAGATGAAGTTATTGCGCAAATCAATTTATCTAGCGAAGGCATTCTTTTAGACGCTGCCAAGGTCCATGTCGGCTCGTCGACTACAATCGACGACGGCATTATCACAAATCGTATGGTGGCTGGAGATATTTCGGCAGATAAAGTAACAGTTGGTACATTAAACGGTGCAAATGTAAGAGTCATCAACCTCGATTTCAACACGGCGGTTGGTAATGCAACAGAATTTGTACAGTCTTACTGGAACGAAGCTGCAGGAGGTGGAGTACGGATTACGGGAAGTGGTTTACACTCCATTGCTTCAGATCGTTCAGAGGCTCTTGTACAAAACGGGGTCTTTTTATCAAGACAACCTAATCAAGCGACAATTGGCTATATTGGTTACAATTCAGGGACTACAAGTCCGTTTTATACCATCACAACTACCCTGGGGGCGAATTTTAGTATCCGATCGCTCACATCAAATGGCTACAGAAGTCCATTAGAAATCTATCCGGGATCTGACGAAATGTATTTACGTACGAGTGAGATATGGATGATGGGAACTGTTCGTCTTCGCGGCGGCGCAATTGATGCTGGAAACCATGATATCTTTAAAGTTCGGCGTGTTCGAGCCGTACATTTCGGTGATGAGAGTGGAGCTATCACATTTTTAAATGATGGAAATAATCGAGCAACCGTCAAAGGTCGAAGTGGAGTATCCTTCGGGATTGGTAACGCAGATTGGGCTGGTGGCGGCTATAGTCGCGTAATGTACATGGATAATAGTCGAGTTTATTTCCAGAGAGATATTTCAATGAATGGGAATGCAATTCGCGGGGAATCAGATCGAAGATTAAAAACAAATATCCATGATTATACTGACAATATACTTGAAGACTTTTTCGAGATCATTAATCCAGTCACATATAACTGGAAATCTCCAGACAAAACTCAAGAAACTCAAATTGGGTTAATCGCTCAAGATACACCGTTTATCAGTGGTTATGATAAGTTAAATGACAAGTGGGAAATTAACATGGGGAAACAAGTGATGGTTAATACAATTGGTGTTAAACAACTAGCCATTCAACACGAAAACACCTTAGAACTCGCAAGTGCCGCTTATATAGGTATAGAAGAACACCAAGAAACATTAGATAACCATGATAGTCGCATAGAAAGTTTAGAAAAAGAATTAGAAGAAGCAAATCAAAAAATTAAAGAATTGGAAAGGAAAGTTGCATAAATGAAAACAATTGAAATCAGAAATATCGAAGTTATACCAGTTTTTAACTTTTTGAAAGATGTGGAGTTGGTAGGTCAAGCAAGTCGTGGGCGATCAAAATTTAACAGCAGATTGGAGGAGAAAAACAAAGAATACCTTGAGGATTTACAAACAATTCAAAAGGATTATTTCGAAGTAGATAAAGAAGGCAACCTTAGACAGGATGGTGATAAATTAATTCCGCTAGAAACGCTCACGGAAGAAGATAAAAAGACTTTAAATGAGCGAGTCGCAGACTTACAACAAGAAACTGCCGAAGTTTCATTTACAGAATATTCCACGAAATACGAGGCGATGTTTAAGGAATTAGATAAGTTAGAGATACCGCTCAAAGGACAAGATGCTTATGCTTATGATTTATTAATGACGGCTTATGAAGAAAATGAAGAAAAAGAAAAGGAGAATGAATAATTATGGCTTTAGACAACATTCAGGAATCAGTAACGTTGACAGGTGACAGTAAATTAGAGGACGAAGTTATTACAACTTTTAGCGCTCGAGTACCGAATGATGGGGTAGGCAGCGGTATTAGTCTCTCCATTCGAAATAAAGAGTTATACGACGCAAATAAACTGGTTGTACGCAGTGACCAAGCGGAGTTTCAGGACATTGTTTGGGACACGGAAGATCGATTGAGTGAGCAAGCTGCTGAAGAAGAAGAATAATTAAAACACAAAGGTTAGTCCTGACGGGCTAGCCTTTTTATTTTGGAAAGGAGTTGGAGAATGGAAGTCATAGTAACAAATATAGGCACGCTAGCGTCTCTAATCGGTTCACTAACCGTTGTGGGTAGTGCTTTGATATGGATATACAACAAGTTTATTGGCGAGCCTAGAGAGCGGAAAAGAGAGCAAGAAGCAAAGAAGCGTCAAGAAGAAATGATTTTATTGATAACCGAAAAAAACGAACCTTTAAATCAATCGATTCAGGGGTTGCTTGATTTCTCAGAACATAGTGAAGAAGATAGAAAGTTACTACATCGTATAAGTGACGAGAACACGCTTAGAATCGGTGAACATGACGAAGAGCTACAGTCTCATGCGAAGCAGTTAAACGAGCATAACGGGCGCTTAATCGCTTTAGAAACGAAGAATGGAATTACCACAGTGAAGTACAAAGAGAAACATTAGGAGGAAAAATAAACAATGCAAGCAGAATTAATGAATGCATTTGTGAGCGCCCTAGGAACAATCCTAGTGGCGCTTTTAGGTTATATAGCGAAGAAGGTAGCAGTTTATTTACAGGGGAAGGGCATCACTGAAAAGTTGGAGAATAAACAGTATTTGGTGGACATTGCAGTTAATGCGATTGAGCAGATTTACATCAATGAAGATGGTGTAGAGAAATTCCAACAAGCAAAGAATGAAGCCGTTAAATTATTCAATGAGAACGACATTCCAATTAGTAATGAAGAATTAGATGTATTAATTGAAGCGTCTGTAAAAGCAATGAATGACGGCCTTAATAGCGTGAAAGAAAAAGACGAAATTCCATCTCATATAGAAGGAGTAGATAAATAATGGCTTATATTGGTTTAGATATTGGTCACGGTTCGAATACGTTCCCACCAAACAAAGGTGTATATCGAAACGGAAAAGGATATGCGGAGTACGATTTCAACCGTAAATTAGGTAAGCGAGTAAAAGAATTATTGGAGCAAAATGGACACAAAGTTATTTTAGGTCAACCATTAAATGGAAAAGATGTACCTTTAATCACTCGAACGAACTTATATAATCGTGAAAAAGTCGATTTAGTATTATCTTTACACGCTAATGCAGGAGCTAGTAATGTGTCTGGACGCTGTGCTTTTTATTGGGGCACTTCTAGTAAGTCTAAAACACTTGCTCAGGCGGTTATCAATGAAATCAAAGCGAAGGGTTATAGTACCCACGGAAATGGACTACACGCAGGAGTTCGTGGAACATGGACAAACCTACACATTAACAGAGAAACGAATATGCCTGCTGTTTTAATTGAGCATGGTTTCATGACAAATGCTAGTGACTTCCAGTTGATTTTTGGAAACAAACAGAATGAATATATCGAAGATATGGCGCAAGCAGATGTGGCAGGAGTTGTTAAATGGTTAGGTGGTAAACCCGTTAAACCAAGTAAACCGTCAAAACCAAGCAAACCAGCTGAACCGTCAACTGGATCAGACGGATTGTATGGAGCACGACTAGTTAAAAAAGAGAATGCTTATTTCTTGGCCACCGAAGATATTAAGGTTCGTAACGCACCATCAACGTCTGCTAAGCACACCGGAACCCTACCAAAAGGTAGCTCAATTAACTATTTCAAAGTCTATGAGGGCAATGGCTATCGCTGGCTACAATACACTGGAAATAGCGGAAATACGCTCTATGTACCGTATCGTGAGTCAGGTAGTGGGAAAGAGCAGTGGGGGACTTTCCACAGTGAAAGACCTAGTGGTTCAGGAGCGAAAACTTATAATTTAACGGTCGATGGTTACCTAGGCCCAGAAGTAGTCAAAGCCTTACAAAGCCATTATGGCTTAATTGTCGATGGCGAGATGTGGGGGCAATACAGTGGTAACCAAGCAACCAAAGCCTTTAATCAAAAAGCCGTCAAATACGGCAAAGGTGGATCGCCTGTTGTTCGAGAGTTGCAAAAAACAATCGGTGTAACTGCTGATGGAATTTGGGGCGCAGGAACGACTAGAGCGTTACAACGTTACTTGGGCACACCAGTGGATGGTATTGTTTCTAGACCGTCTACAGCAATTAAAGAATTACAACGCAGACTTAATAATGGGACATTTTAATAAATATACTAAAAGGGTAGTGGACAGTTGTCTGCTACCCTTGTTTTTTATGCAAACAAAAAAGCGACTGGTTAGGCCGCTTAGTTTTGTATATAATAGGTAGAGAAAATGAATTAGTGGTCAGTAAGTGGTCAAAAGTGTTGGTAACTGCTCAGTGACAACGTGAGATGACTCCCCTCAACTCCATTATAGC
>CAUWGX010000010.1:0-61811 GCA_963558565.1 uncultured Atopostipes sp. | reverse complement strand
TGTTGGTAACTGCTCAGTGACAACGTGAGATGACTCCCCTCAACTCCATTATAGCGATAAAACGGGTTGTAACTAGTCAGGTAAACCTTAGTTTTATCGCTTTTACAATAATCGGTTAACCTCCGTCATATTTTTCCAATGGTCAATGAGTGGTCATTAAGAATAAGGCGGTGGTCAAATAATAATTTGATGGTCAAAGAGTTAGTTGTATATATTGTAAAATATATCAGCTGACTCTTTTTCGCTTTTTGCCTCTAGTTCTTTTAATACATGGGAATAAGTATTAGCGGTCATTGTAATATCCTTATGACCAAGACGTCTTGAAATATAGGCAAGGCTAACTCCATTTAAAAGTAATAGACTAGCGTGTGTATGCCTAAGCGCATGAGAAGTTACTTCCATTATTCCTGCGCGCTTACATGCTCGCTTCAAGGCTCTGTTTATCGAATTTACATCTGGCACTTTACCGTTTACTGCAAAAATTCTCTGCTTATTATCCACTACTTTTTGTGATAGTTGATAATCGTAAAAGTCTTTCATTAATTTCATTGTTTTTTTATCAACTGATATAATTCTAGTTTCTCTATTTTTTGTCGGTTTAAAATCAAGTGTTTCCTTATAGTCCCATGACTTATTGATATCAATATAGTTATTTAAAAAATTAAAATCTTTAAACTGCAACGCCATTACTTCTGAAATTCGCATGCCTGTAGCTAACTGTAGAATTAACATGTATCGTGTGGTGTAGTTCAATACAATTCTATCCATTAATTCGTCAAGCAATAACTTTGACTCTTCTTCATCAAGATACTTCTCGGAATCTTTAGTTCCTTCAGCACCTCTTATAGTTATTTTGTACGTTGGATCATGCACAATATATCCATTAGCAATGGCTTCTCTAAGCGCTGCACCAATTTTAGTGTGTGTTTTTCGTACAGTTTCTTTTGAACGTTGGTGGCCATTGTTTTCCGCGTAATCATTTAAAAATAACTGGTAATCATCTCTAGTGATTTCTTTTAATTTTTTATTTGGGAAGTACTTTTCAATAAGTTTAACAGCATTTAAATAAAAACGATCTGTCTCTTTACTATATACACCTAATTTATATGTTTTAATCCACTTTTTATAGTAATCTATAAAAAGTTGTTCGCCTTTGTTCACATCAATTCCGATGCCCAGTTCATACTCTACTGTGGTTGCTGCTGATTGTGCTTCGCCTTTGGTTCTAAAACCACCTTTAGAAATTTCATCTCCATTATGTTTGATTCGATATTGCCATGTTTTCCCGCGTTTTCTAAAACTCGCCATTTCCTTTCCTCCTTAAATGTGGTAAAATATACACAAATAGCCCCCTTAAAAGGGTTGTTGAATGATTGCTCCACACTTGTGTCTTGGCGGACGGTGTGGGGCTTTTTGTTTATATACTTGTACTATGGTCCATTAGCTTAAATCCATTACCGACATTTTCAAACGAGTATTTTGTTTGTTTCGAATTGTATTCATCTGTTGTAAAAATAGCTATTTCACTGACGTCGTCCGCACCTTCATTATGTAGGTTTGCTGCAATATCATTAGAGATATTTTCAATAAAATCATCGGCTGTTTCTTCTTTATTCTTAACTGTCCAGATTAAATCTACTAATACGATAAATTTGTCGGAATCTTCATTGCCTAAATCCTCATTAACTCGTATATTTTCTATATCAAAGTTTTTATAAAGACTATGTTCATTAGCGCGCTTTGTGATAACTTCTTTAATTTCATCTTCCCTAGAATTTTTTTCTGTTTCTTCTTCAACCTGTTCCGGCTCTTCTTCGACTTCTTCCGAAAGTTCCTCTTTCTCGGCTTCTTCTGTTGCGGATTCCACACCTTTTTCATAACCCTCTTCAACATCGGGTGAGGTTATTCCAAATAAGACAAAAGATACTATTGTGACTAAAACCGATATATTCCGCTTCTTTTTATCTTTCTTCCAAAAGTAAAATATTCCAACGATTCCCGCTAAAATCAAAATCATAAATAAGTTTTCCATTATGTATTCCTCTTTCTATTTTTAATTTTCCAGCCACAGCGTTTACCATGGCTGGTTTGATTATATAATAACTTTTCCTAATATATTAAAATCATCTGTTTCTTGTATAACAATATCTTCATATTTTTTATTTAGCGATTCTAATCGTATATCACTATTTTTTCTAATTCTCTTCATCGTTACCCCACCATTTACAGCAAATACACCAATTTCACCGTTTTCTAGTTCAGGTTGCGGGTGATACTCAACAATATCTCCATCAAAGAACTTTGGCTCCATACTATCGCCATTTACAAGCAGATTAACTGTTTCAGCACCGACAAACGGAACAGGCTGCTGTCCATCAATTGGTTCTCCTGCCGCTGTTAAACCTAAATATTCTTCGTTAGATTCCTCTACATGGTTTTGTTCTTCTAATTGATCTTCGGCATAGTTATAGACCTTTTCTTGTCTAGTTGATTCCAATTGACTATAAATAGGCATAATATCCGGTTGTTCTTCCCAACCCATCAAAGATTGCGGTGTAGTTTTTAATACCTCACTTAAAGGCACTAATATTTCAATTGGTAATTTTTCAATTTCGCCTTTTTCATATCTAAAAACTGTAGATCTGTTTACGCCGATTCTTTCGGCTACATCTTCGGCAGATAATTTAAGCTCTTTTCTTCGTTGCTTCATTCTATCTCCAACGTTCATTTTCGCTCCTCCTTCAACTTGGTAATTCGATTATAAAACAAAAGTCGCATTAATGCAATATAAAACCCTAATAATAAAAGATGGGAATTTATTTTTGTCGTAAGTTATATATAAGGAAGAGAAAATTTTTCCGTTATAAAAGTTGCGTTAATGCGATTTTATCCTTGACTAATGAACGCCAGTGTGGTTTAATATAATTAGCAAGTCGCACAAATGCGACAAAAAAAGAAAGGAGTGATGATGTGGTTGATACAAATAAACTAAAGGGTGCAATTGTTGCAAATGGTAAAGACCAAAAGCAAGTTGCTAAAGAAATTGGAATAGACAAAAGTACTTTTTATAGAAAAATGAAAGAAGGCGGAAGTTTTTCCGTTGGAGAAGCTGCAAAAATGGCCGAATTAATCCCTTTGACTGATGCAGAGGCTATCGCTATTTTTTTTAATGGAAAAGTCGCAAAAACGCGACAAAAACAAGAGGCGTAGAAAGGAGAAATCAAATGAATGATTTGGTAGAAAAAGAAAACGCACTAATAAATTTACAAGAACAAGATGATGGTTCAATTGCGGTCGGCGGAAGGGAATTACATGAATTTCTAGAGATTGGAACTCAATACACAAAATGGTTTGACCGAATGACAGAGTACGGCTTTGAAGAAAATAATGATTACGGGGCTCTTAGTCAAAAAAGACTAACAGCTCAAGGCAATACCACAACTTACATTGATCACGTTTTGACAATCGACATGGCCAAAGAAATTTCAATGATTCAACGTAACGAAAAAGGAAAACTTGCAAGACGATATTTCATCGAAGTTGAAAAAGCTTGGAATAGTCCAGAAATGATTATGAAGCGAGCTTTACAGATTGCTGATAGAAAAATTGACGATTTGCAGAATCAAGTTGATGCAAATAAACCAAAAGTATTATTTGCAGATGCAGTCGACGCAAGTCACACAACTATTCTAGTTGGCGAACTAGCGAAATTGATTAAACAAAATGGTGTAGACATAGGACAGAACAGGTTATTTGGATGGTTACGAGAAGAAGGCTTTTTAATAAATCGAAAAGGCACCGATTGGAACATGCCGACACAACGATCAATGGATATGGGTCTGTTCGAAATTAAAGAAAGGACGCACCAAAATCCAGATGGCAGTATCCGAGTTAGTAAGACAACCAAAGTAACTGGCAAGGGGCAACAATACTTTATTAATAAATTTCTGAAAGGAGATGATTAACATGAAGAACCTATTAAGGGTAGCAGGAATAACAATCGCCCTCACAGCTATTGGGGTAGCCATGAGAGCGAATATAAAAGACGATAATTTTATTCCATCTAAAAAGAATAAAATATCTGGTGCTAATGTAGAGAGTGGATCAAATGGAATTAGAACCTCTAATAATAAACATTTGATTAAAGACGCATCAATAATCAATGCGACTATCAAAGACTAAAACTTATCGCTTTTCAAAACAACACTTTTGCAACTTCGACAGCCGTAAGCTTTAACCGGTATTCCCGAAGTAGGATTGACTTCATTGGTGTTTGAATTGTATGCAACCAATAAAGACCTGTTATATCCGGCAGGTTGTTCAATTTCAGAAAACGAACTGCTATCACAGTGTGGACATTTATTCATATATCACACCTCCCTTGTGGAGTATTTGTAACATAGCGTTACAACATTATTGTATCATACTAAAAATTATAAGGAGAGATTGAAATGACAATTAGAGAATTATTGATGTTACTCACGACATTATTCATTGTTTTTGGAATCGGCTATTTAGCGGCCGAGAAAAAACATACACGCGAAAGTTGGATTGACATATTCTTTGAGTAAAAGGAGGGAATACCATGTTACAGACGATAAAAACAGAAATAACAATTGAGGTGCCAGAATCGCACGTCATTATCGAAAAAGCTGAATTAGATGAATTGTATCAAAGGATTGAACCTGAATGGGTAACTGGATTGAGTTGGTTGAGTGAACAAACTGGAATTAAATCTCCTCAGCAACTAAAAGAAAAATTACTTTATCCGTACAAGGACGAGCTGATGGATTTTGTAGATTATCCAAAAAGCCAAGGGGAAAAGTGGCGTTTTAATACTTTCCATATGAAGCACTGGCTGAGAAAAAACTTCGCAAGGGTGGATAAATAATGAACGAGGAGTTAGAGCGTGATGTAAAAATGATCGAACTGCACGAAGCGTTAGTTGAATTTTATACAGAACACGATCAACCAGAGTTGGTTAAACACTATGATTGGCCACTCGAAATATATGATCGGTTGGAAGAAAAGAATATCGAGAACGAGCAATTAAGACAGCAACTAGAAGAACAAGAGCAATATATTAATGATTGGCAGATTGGCTCAAAGAAATAAAAAACACCCTCGGCAAAGGGTGCTAGAAAATATATTTCAATTTTATTATACACACAAAAGGAGATAAATCAAAATGACAAACAATGAATTAACAGCAAATAAATCACAAGCAATCACTTACGAAGCAAGTGGACAAGAAATTAAATTATCACCATCAATCGTTACTCAGTTTATTACTAAAGGCGATGGAGCTATCACAGAACAAGAAGCAATTAATTTTATGATGCTGTGTAAATATGCAGAGTTGAATCCTTATTTAAACGAAGCTTATTTAGTGAAATTCGGAAATAAACCAGCACAAATGATTACCTCAAAAGAAGCATTTATGAAACGTGCAGAAAGACAACCAACCTATAAAGGAAACAAAGCAGGAATTATTGTCTTAGATAAAAATGGCGAAATCGTTGAACGCGAAGGAACAATTAAAACAAAAAATGAAGAGTTGTTAGGCGGTTGGGCAAGGGTTTTCCGCTCAGACAGAGAAGAACCCACCTATATTTCTATCAACTTCGAGGAATTTGCGAAATACAAATATGATGGTTCATTACAAGCCACATGGAATCAAATGCCGGCGAATATGATCCGAAAATCAGCGTTAGTCAACGCACTTAGAGAAGCTTACCCAGACCAATTAGGTGCAATGTACACAGAGGATGAGCCTGATGTGGGCGAAAATGCTCCGAAAGCAGCAACTAATGTAGAAGAGGATAAAAAGACACAAGATTTACTCAGCGAGTTTAAAGAGAAAACACAGAAAAAAGAACCTGAAATTGAAGAGGTTCCACCAAAAGGCGCAGATACTAATATCGAAGTAGAACTAACTGATTCAGTACGGGATGAATTAGCAGCTTTCAGAAAAGCGCAAAAAGAAAAGCAAGAACAAGATGAAGAACAACCTTTCGGAGATCCAAAACCAGTTGAAGCTGAATTTGAAGAAGTGATCTCTGATGATAAAGAGGTTCCGACGACAGAAAGCGAAGTAAATCAACAAGAAGAAACTAGCGAGACAGAAAAAGATGATGAACCAAAACAAATTGATTGGTCAAATTACACAGTCGATCAGATCAAACAATCATTAGATAACAAAGATGTTAAATATAAATCGAATGCCAGAAGAGATGAACTGATCGCAGTTGCTGAAATGACTTTAAATGGTGGCGGAATCCAAGACGAACTCTTCTAAAAAGATAACCAAGAAAGGTGTCGAAAATGAAAAAGATAATAGATTTAAGAAAAGAACAGAATTTGTCTCAAAGAGATTTGGCAGACGCTATTAATATAACTCAAGCTTCAATTAGTCGATGGGAGCAGAACCAGCATAGTATCAACGGATCTAACTTACTGAAATTGTCTAAGTATTTTAATGTATCTATCGATGAGCTACTAGGCAATGAATTAAAGGATGATTAAATGGAAACAAAAGAATTAGACTTGACAAATGATGGAGTTTATTACGGAAACGAGGCTAACTGGCAGTTTTGGAGTGTTAGCTGGTATAAAAAGTTCCTAGAGTGCGAAGCCCGCGCTCTAGCTGAACTTAAAGAAGATTGGCAACCGACTTCAGACCCTAAAGCATTATTAGTCGGGAACTATGTACACAGTTATTTCGAAAGTAAGGAAGCTCACGAACGATTCAAGGAAGAGAACAAGCATGCATTGTACGCTGATGCAACTGTAGCGCAGTACAAAGACACACTCGATAGTTTAGGTGTCGAATACAAAAAAAGCGCTAAGAAAGATGAATTAATTGGCTTGTACGACGCTTATAAGGGCGACAAACCTTTCGTGCATGGTAAACGATATAAAGATTTCGATGTCGCCGAACGAATGATCAATAAAATTAAAGACGAACCCTTCTTTAACTTCTTATGGCAAGGAGAGAAAGAAGCGCCGATTACAGGCGAATTATATGGCGTTGAATGGAAAGGTAAGATTGACTTATTAAACGTCGAGAAGGGATATTTTGTCGATTTAAAGACATCTCGTGGCTTTGATGTTCGTTACTGGAATAAAGATAGAAACCGATATGTTTCGTTTGTAGAGGCCTTTGGATATGTCATTCAAATTGGAATTTATGAAAAGTTACTCGAGAAGAAATATGGCAAACCATTTAAAGGTTATATCTATGCAGTATCAAAAGAGAATCCACCGAACATCGAAGCAATTGAGGTCGAAGATTATGACAAAAACATCGAATTGCAGCTAGTGGAGCAGAATATCAAACGTGTAGATGATGTTAAAAACGGTATTGAAGCACCGACGATGTGTGGTAAGTGTGAGTTTTGTAGAGAATTTAAAACATTAGATGGATTTATCAATCCAGTTCAGTTGATTGATTAGGAAAGGAAGTTAAGCCATGGCAGACATTAAGTGGATAAAACTATCTGTGAATATGTTTGACGATGAAAATATTAAATTAATTAAAGCTTTGCCAAATGCGAATAGTTTGTTAATTGAGTGGATTGACATTCTTATGAAAGTCGGTCGACAAAGAAAATTAGTTAGCGAGGGTACTTATTCTTACTTAATAGAAGGGGAAGAAGATATTCCTAGCGAGGTTTTCTTCGATTTAAAAATGGTAAAAGAAGGTTATGGAATTATCACTGTAAACAATTTTGAAAACTATGCCACGTTCGATAGAGAGTGTGTGGTAAACCCTAATAAAATGAAAGATTTAAGAAGGCTTGTATTGGAAAGAGACAACTTTAAATGTGTTTATTGTGGCGATGAAAAAGGACCTTTTGAAGCAGATCATGTTATACCTCGAGCGAAAGGCGGACTTGATGTTTTAAACAATCTGGTTTGCGCTTGCAGAAGTTGCAATAGGTCTAAAAAAGATAAAACGTTAGAAGAGTGGTTAGAAAAATGAGTGAGAACAAACGATATTACTGGTTGAAGCTAAATGAGAACTTTTTTGAAGATGACACAATTACGTGGTTAGAAGAACAAGAAAACGGGAAAGATTACGTTATATTTTACCTTAAATTAGCGCTTCGATCATTGAAAGATGACGGACATTTGATCAGGTATGTGGGTGAAACCTTAATACCATATGATACAAAGGCGTTATCGAAACTAACAAATACCAATATAGACACAGTGAATACAGCAATGACAGCCTTTGAACAAATTGGTTTAATCGAAAGATTAGAAACCGGCGAAATATACATGAAGCAAATTAATGAAATGATTGGTAGCGAGACAGAAGTTGCTCGACGCGTAAGAAAACATAGAGCTAAAGAAAAGGCTCTGGAGCAACAAGTTGAACAAAAAAAGTTACAAAGTAACGCCGGTGTAACAAAAAGTAACACAGAGATAGAGTTAGAGTTAGATAAAGAGTTAGATAAAGATATAGATGAAAAGCATAGTCCCGCTAAAGCGGAACCGCAAATTCCTTACAAAGAAATTATTGATCATTTAAACAAAAAAGCAGATAGAAGTTTTAGACACACTACTGATAAAACAAAACGATTAATTAAAGCTAGATGGAATGAGGGTTTTAAACCTAAAGACTTTGAGCAAGTAATTGATATAAAAGTTGCTGAATGGAAAGGAACAGATATGTCTCAATATTTAAGACCCGAAACATTATTCGGAACAAAATTTGAAGGGTATTTAAATCAACCTACATCAAACAATAGTAATGGAGGGAATAGCTATGGAGGACTTGAGTTCTAGCATGGAGTTTGACGAATTAAACGATTTAGAAACAACATTTGATAACTGTAATAAACACGAGGTACCACTTGTAAAACATCCAGATTCAAAGCCATTTTGCTTAGTTTGTACAAAAGAACGAATAGCACAAGAGGAACAAGAGCTTATCCTGAAAGCTTTGAAATCAGAAGAAGATAAAAGCCGACGATGGTTAAATGAACGTTCGATTTTATCGGATAAATCAATTAAAGGCGCTACTTTTCAAAACTTTGAAGATCAGTCAGAAGAAGAGAAGCGAAATAAAGAACAAGCGTTGATAATGGCCAATGATTTTAGAAACGGAAAATACTATAACGTGTTAATGAGTGGTAATGCAGGAGCTGGGAAAAGCCATTTGGCTATGGCAATGCTTCGAGCAATAAATGAATTCAGCGAAGAGCCTAAAAAGTGTTTGTTTATATCGACTGGGGAGCTTATTCGAAAGATTCAAGATAGTTTCAACAATCCTGAATCACATTTCACACAAGACAGAACAATTTCAATATTGCAAAAGCCTGAAGTATTAGTGTTAGATGACTTAGGTGCCGAGAGTGGAGCAATCAAAACAAACAAAACTGCCAGTGATTTTATTAATCGTACCTTAGTTGCTGTACTAGATGGACGACAAGACAAAGCAACGATAACCACAACAAATTTAAACAGTATAGAAATCAGCAAAATGTATGACGCTAGATTAATCAGTCGCTTGTACCGAGGTATCAGCAAAGAACGGGGGTTATTGACGTTTAATCAAACAACAGATAAGCGAGCAAAATTAGAATTTTAGGAGTGAGTGAATGCGAGTAGAAGAACACTTAACAATTGATGATTATGAAAAAGACTTTGATGGAAGCTGGCGTATATTCAACGGAGAATCTTGGGTACACGCTTGTAATACAAAGAAACAGGCAATCAGTCGCGCAAAGATTTGGGGCGGCACAGCGGTAGGAAAAGCCGTGTTTAACGAAGAAACAGGAATGAATGAGTATAGAAATGTTGAGGCGGTTGAGTGAACAAGATTGTAATACCTCTTAAAGGCATACCGACGTTAAATGAACATGATAATGCAAACCGCTCTAATCGCTTTGGTGGCGCAACGATGAAGAAGAATGCAACAAATTTATGTGCTACATACGTCCGACAGGCCATGAATAAAGGATTTGAACTTGGCGAGTTACCAGTCAATATGAAATTTGACTGGTACTGTGAAAATAGGCGGGTTGACCCGGACAACCGAGCATTTTCTAGAAAATACATTTTTGACGGAATGCAAAGTGCCGGGTTAATCAAAAATGATAATTGGAAATTTACAACAGAGTGGACAGATGCTTTCTTTGTCGACAAAGAAAATCCGAGGGTGGAAATTTACGAGAAGGGGTGAGATCCATGGTTGAGAATAAAGAAATTTGGAAAAGCATTAAAAAATACCCTAATTACGAAGTGTCTAATTGGGGTAAAGTCAAGAATATCAATAGAGGAAGAGAAGTTAAAAGTTCACCTAATACATGGGGATACCTAGGTTTGTTTTTATATAACGCTGGGGAAAGGAAAAGATATTCGGTACATCGTCTGGTAGCTAAAGCGTTTGTAGAAAACAACGAGGGAAAAGAAGAAGTTAATCATATTGATGGAAATAAGATGAATAATCATTTTACTAATCTGGAATGGGTAACTCGTTCAGAAAACATGGAACATGCCCAGAAGAAAGGTTTGTTGGATATGACAAGGGCATACACAGTCTCTCCAAAGACTAAAGGCAAACAGATATGTGTTTATGACAAAGAGAAAGGTATAGAGATTATATTCAAAAATGGCGCTACCGCTTCAAGGCATTTTGGATTTACTGAAAGTTATTTTAGTAAAATAATAACATTTGGTGACGGAGAGAGCGAAAGATTTAAAGTTAGATACTTACAAGAATATGAACGTGTAGAAATAAGTGCGATTTAGGAAGTGACAGAATGGAACAGATAATTATATTAGATGACGAAGAATTGAGATTTGATTATACAGATGTTGAGATTGCAAAGTTTCGAATGTACTGGAAAGAGTATAGCAAGCATACGAAAAAAACAATCGTCATCGTTAATCAAGTCGCAGAAGATTTAAACATGAGCGCCGACAACGTATTTCTATTGGCGCTCGATCAACAAAGGAAAGGACGACTTAAATGAATTCAGTGAATTTAATTGGAAATATTGGCCATGATTTAGAACTAAGACAGACGAACAGTGGGAAATCAGTATTAAATTTTAATATCGCAGTGAATGAAGGACGAGACAAAGTAAATTGGTTTCGGATTACAGCTTGGGAAAAGACAGCAGAGCTTATCAATCGGTACTGCGGCAAAGGATCAAAGATTGGCATTTCAGGATCACTTACAACAAATAAATATACAAACAAAGACGGCGTGGAAATAACATCAACAGAAGTCATTGCACGGATGATTACTTTTGTAGATACAGGCAACCAGAATCAGCAACAAAATAATTACAATCCGCAAAACAACCAGCCACAACGGAACAACCAACAAAGCAACGATAATCCGTTTACGAATGCAGGTTTTGATGAGGATCCGTTTGCTAGCAGTGACGATGTGACGGACATCTCTAATGATGATCTCCCATTCTGATGGAGTGATTGAATGGAAAAAGAAAAGAAAGTAGACGGAATACGAGGCGAAATAATAGCTCGTAGAGGAGATTTAGTCACTCTTGAGCTCATTGATCGAATAGATGAAGAACAAGCCGAGAAACTCAAAATAAACGGTAAATACTATGCCTATCTGGACATATACGATAGGCGTGGTATATCCGACGAACAAAGAAACTATTTCTGGGCGCTTATGGGAGATTATGAATCTTATACAGGTTATCCGGCAAGAACATCGGGCGATCTTTTCAGAATTAAGTTTATGGAAGCAGAAGGACTACCTGAATTCCCAAGTATTGCTCGTGGGCAGATGAAAATGGAAACTGCAAGAAAATTGATTCAGTTCATTTTGGAATATTTTATTGAGAGCGGAATACCGTTTCATGAGCAAAAATTCTACCTAGCAGAAGACGACAGCAAATTATACTATGCCTTAACAATGAATCGGATATGTTGGATAACAGGTCAAAAAAACGCACAGCTGGCCCATTTTGAAGCCGTTGGAATGGGGCGAGATAGAACAAAGGTAGATCATTCAAAACATCGCTTCATGATGTTGTCCTATCCACTACACAGGGAACAACATGACAAAGGGTGGACGGCCTTTATGGAGAAATATCATCTAACACCTATCAAGTTAAAAGTTGAAGACTTGAAGAAGTTAAGAATAAAAGGAGCTTACTTAACGGAAGAACAAGAGGAAGAATTAAGGGGAATATCAAGAAGCAAAGAGGAGGAGTGATTCCCATGTATAAAATCACAGTAACTAAAACAAATGGCAATAAGTTGTCTTATCCGAAAGTGACAGAGTTTCGTACGAGTAATACAAAACTAGGGCAGCGCATCACATTTAGACAGGTAAACGGCGTAAAGGTCGATATTGCAGTAGATGTTGTGGATAAATTTGAACTAGAAAGGGTAGATACCAATGAAAACTTATAACTTAACAAGAAAACAAAAATTTATTTCTAAAAATGGAACAAAAGAAGAGATAGCAGAAATGATCGAAGAAACTGCTAAAGATATTCGATACACGGCACACGAAATTATTGACCATGCATTGTTGATTTTACATGAGGAGGACAGTGAATGAAATTATATAGAACGAGAACGAAAACTGAATATGAGTGGTTAATGCAGGAGCTGGAAGAGCAAGGATATAACTGGATTAACATTGTCGCAGAATCAGAGCATCCAGACGCACCAATCATCGAAGTAAGTGAACTCATGGAAACAGAACCACTAGCAATTAAGATCCAAGAAAGAAACCATAAGTCCTACCAAGAGCAGATTAGCCAAGAAACTAAAGAATACCAAGAACAACTAAAGGAACTCACTGATCCACTAGATTTAATTAATCATCACAAGGACATCTGCGAGAAATTAAACAGAATATACGCAGATAAAAATCATGATTATGGAAATAGCTTTGGGAAAACGTATGAGAAGTATGGGGATATTTCGGCACTCGTTAGAATCTCCGATAAAATGAATCGTATTGAGCAGTTGGTGGAATCAGGAGAACAAAAGGTGACTGACGAAGCACTAGAAGATTCGCTTTTAGACATGGCTAATTATTTAATGATGTGGGCAATGGAATTGGAGGAAGAAAAATGAACAACGAGGTAATTAAGAAAACGAATAAAGATTCGTTTTTTAAGACAGTCAAGGCGGGAAATCCTAGGTACAAATCAGAGAGCTTGGAGATTAATGGGCATGATGTTTTACAGGTGATGAAGTTAAACGATAATTTTGTTGTCATCGAGTATGGAACGTACAAGGAGGAAGAAGAATGAAGGTTAAAGCAATTATAACAGGAAGTGACTTAACGGAAGGTATAGGATTTTACGGAGACACACATCACGACAACGAAACAATGGAACGACTAAAACAGTTAGCAATGGTACTAGAAGATGTAGTATTTGACTTGGAAAACCTTGACCGACAAGTGAAGGATAGACGAGAAGGTTCCGCAAAGGAGATTAAGTGGCAACTAGATACTATGAGAAAAGACTTATTATGGATTGCTTTTGGCGAAGAAATAGCAGAAGACATTATTAAATTATTGGAGGAAGAAGAATGAGTTGGAATCCTCAAAGATTAACCGAAGCAATGGTATTGTGTGAACTTTCTAATGCTGATTTGGGGGAAGAACTCGGTGTAGGTTGGCAAACTGTTGCAAGATGGAGAAATGGCTTTAACAAGGGGAAATATGAGCCGACTCTAGAGCAGATATGGGCGATTAGTATTATTACAGGGTTTCCGTACAAGCATTTTGTGACAGAAGATAAGTTTGGAATGACAAGCGAAGGCATATTTTATTAAAGGAGCAAAACAAATGAAAAAAAACAATTGCTAAACTGATTGAGGAGTATGAAAATAGTCTAAACAAAGCAACCCCTTGGACAATTAATTTTGAAAGCGAGGAAACAGAAGTGAAGAGCATAGAGGAATTAAAGTCATGGTTTGAGGATGACAAATTGTATGTGGGCGAATATGTGAAACATAAAATCGACCAACTAGACGAGCCAGAAACACTATCGCAAGAGTGGATTGATGAGAATAAAGAATTCTATAGACGTGCAGGTAGAGGGGAAGTTGAGCACATTGAATACATTCGGGTAGATAAACTACAAAAATTACTCGTACCAAAGCAAGAGAAAGTAAAGATCTCACAATATGTAGCAGATTTTATTGAGTATCAAAAAGGAACAATGAGCTTATACGATGTAGTTGCCCAAGCTGTCCATATGAATTGGAGCGACGACAGAATTAATGGATTTATCAGAAAGTATCTCGAGATCTTTGTCAGAGCGTGGCGACATGGATATGAAATTGAAGAAGAACCGAAGTATTACATTTTACTGCCTGACATGAAAACAAATTGGAGATATGTGTCATTGAGAAAGAATTATGATGGACTAACCACACACTATACAGATACAACAGATGATATTTATGCTTTTACCGAAAAAGAAATTAAGGGTTTTGAAAAAGGCGATGTTTGGTTTGAACATTTCGCTAAACCAGTAGAAGAGGTGGACGAATGAGTAATGAATATTTAGTTGCAGTAACAATGTCTGGTCATCAGTGGATTGAGGCGGAAAGCGAAGACGAAGCCATGGATATTGTAGGAAACAACCCTATACCTATACTAGTAAACGTGGGTGAAATAGAAGATGTGGATGTATTGGACGTTATAGAGGCGGAAGAATGAGCAAAGACAAAGAAAAAAGAATAATAACCAGCAATCCGAAGGCGAATGAAATGATAGCGAATATGACAGATCAAGAATACAAAGAATGGTCTAAACCATATCTGGCGGTATTCGATGAAGAGTTTGAGAAGGAAGTGGAAGAATGACCTATATAAACCTTTACAAGTTGTGCAAAAGACACAACATCGAATTAATTGAAGAATTTGGGTGGTTGAAGTTTTATTATCAAGGAAAACTATGTGGGAAAGTATCCACACAGACAGAGCACGAACAACAAATAGATTATGGCGGAGCTAAAGATGGTGTAGTTGCTAACTTCATGCGCCAGTTAACAAACACTACTTTAGCAAAACGTGGAGCAAGGTAACAGGAAGGAGCTCGAATTTAGCTGACGAAGTAGTGGTCATACATGATTGGGATAAAGGATCTATTGTCTTAGAGAGCAATAATATCACGGCAATTCCGAGAAGAGAAGTCGAGATCATCGATACTAAGTTAAACGAGGTGCAAAATGACTAAGAAAATAGGAAAATTATTGATTGTATTATTTATCATCGGAGCACTGGTTGGAGCTTTCTTACGAACCAGCGAACAAGAAACTGAAGTTGAAACCTTAGAATATGAGCTATCTACTACACAGAGAGAACTACAAAATACACAAGAGCAATTGGAATCAAAAGATGAAGAACTACAAAACACAAGAGAGCAGTTAACCAAGGTAGCGGATCAATTGAATCAGATTAGAGCGTATAATGACAGGGAATATTATATGGGAGAACAATAATAGGAGATGATGGTTTGACGCCAAAGGAATATTTTTCACAGTTGCTAAAGTTAGACAACAAAATTCAATCTAAATTAAGAGAGCGCGACGCAATTAGGAGAACGCTGGTTAAAAGTACTGACACAACGCAAGAGCCTATACAAACAAACCAAACATCTAATCCTACAGAAAATGTCGTGATAAAGTTATTAAAGTATACAGACGAAACCAATAATTATGTTGATGAATTAGTTGATTTGCGAATACAAATTGCAGATGAAATTATGGAGCTAAGAAATGATAACTATAGGATTGTATTGAGTGAGCGGTACATACAAGGTAAGAAGTTTGAAGAAATAGCCGTAGAGCAAAATTATGCTTATAGACATATTACTCGACTACACGGAGAAGCTTTAAAAGAATTCGAGAAGCTGTACCCAGAAAAATTTACTGAATAGTAAACATGTCCTACTATGTCCTAAGAGTCAGTTGTAAAATGATAGTGTGAGAATAGAGCACAAGGGCTAGGCGATCCTCCTTAAGTATATACACCTCTGCTTTATAATCGTACATGATTGCCTAGTCCTATATTTACAGAGTGTAGCTCAGTTAGTAGAGCGCTCGCTTTGGGAGCGAGAGGTCACAGGAGCAAAGCCTGTCATTCTGATTGGTGTATAGAATAACACCTCTTGTGGTAAAAGAGAGTACTCACGCTGGTGCATTGGGCAATACAGTTCGATTCTGTATGTGAGTGTTGAGTTGTGGAAACGACTCGAAGGCTACGGAAATAGCCTAATAAAATATATACTTTTTCCTGAATTTTCACGGCAGTAAATACACTACTGTGTTGTGAGTTCTTAGTCGAGTTGCAGACTTAAATGTAACAATGTAGATTAGGCGAAAGTAATCTATGTCTTTATTTAAATCGTCCTATGGGTTGGGACGTAATAAGAGCTGCTGCCTATAAGGTGGTGGCTTTTTTGATTGTTTAAAATTATACCTTGCTAGGTGCTATGTAGGGTATAGCTTTAAGGAATTAACTAAATCAAAAAAGGGAATGCTTATGAAGGATAAAAGAGACGTAAGAACACTCTGCCGTCGATGTGCAAGGGAAATGTATAGCGCAGGTATTAAAATGCACAGGACAGGCGGAGAGCGTGGCACATGTGATAAATGTGACTACCATAAGACAAGTAACTACGAAGTGAGGTAAATCCATATGACAGAATCAATCACAGCATTAGGCGAATTTTTAACGCTATACATAACGTTGCCGATCGTTGCTCTATTTATAATCGGTTGGCTTATTAGCAAATATAAAAAGAAATAAACACATGTGATTAGAAAGGTGGTGGTCTGGCAATTGAGCAAATTGACTGCAAAACGAGAAAAATATGTACAAAGTTTAGTTGCTGGACTATCACAGCGACAAGCGTATTACAAAGCATACCCTCATTCAAAAAAATGGAAGCCCGAAACAGTGGATAACAAGGCGTCGGCACTCTTACGAAATGATGAGGTTTTGGCTAGGTACAACGAGTTATTAGATGAACACAAGGAGAAAGCCTTATGGACGAGAGAAGATTCGATAAACAAGCTTATTTGGCTTATAGAGAAAGCGACAGTGTCCATTGAAAAACATGATGAAGGATACACTCGACAGGCTACGGCGAACGCTCTTTTGAATGCTGTTCAAGAGCTGAACAAGTTAGAGTTGTTGTATCCACTAGACCAACGTCAAGCTAAGAAAGTAGATTCCGAACTTGAGCCTGACTTAGAACAAGATGACAAGTTATTAAAGTTTGCTGAAAAGTTAGATGAGGTGTATGGCGATGAATAACGTACTTACACCCAAGCAAGACAGCGTACTGAATAGAGTGATAGCCGATGACTTCTTCATTTGTGGATTACATGGTGCAAAACGAAGCGGAAAGACATATGTTAATAACCTGTTATTTATGTATGAGTTAACCCGAGTTAGGAAGATAGCTGACGAGTTAGGTGTAGATGAGCCGATGTATATTTTAGCAGGCACGAGTTCGACAGCTATTCAAAATAACATATTGCAAGAACTTTATAACGGTTTCGGCATTGAGCCAAAGTATGACCGACATGGTTCATTTATCCTTGCTGGTGTAAAGGTTGTCCAAGTCTACACTGGATCAATCGCTGGTTTGAAAAGAGCAAGAGGTTTTACTGCTTATGGTGCTTATGTAAACGAGGCATCACTTGCTAACGAAGAAGTGTTTAAAGAGATTATTTCTCGATGTTCGGGAGATGGTGCTCGTATATTGTGGGATAGCAACCCTGATAACCCGAATCATTGGCTGAATACAGATTATATCAACAATGAAGATGGCGACATTGTGGACTTTAGATTTCAATTAGACGATAACACGTTCTTGTCTGAGCGTTATCGAGAAAGTATTAAGTCCGCTACGCCTACGGGCAAATTTTATGATAGAGATATTTTAGGTTTATGGACAGTTGCAGAAGGTGCAATATATTCAGACTTTGACAAAGAGATTCACGTTATCGATAAGCCCAAGTATGACATTGTAGAGTATTACGCTGGTGTCGACTGGGGATATGATCACTACGGTTCGATTGTTATATTGGGAGAAGATGAAGCGGGCAACACATATATCTTAGACGGTATAGCTGAACAATATAAAGAAATTGATTGGTGGGTAGAGCGGGCTAAGGAGTTTCAGGGAATCTATGGCGACATGATGTTTTATGCAGATAGTGCAAGACCTGAACACGTGGCTCGATTCAAACGTGACAAACTAAGAACAATTAATGCAGACAAGTCTGTAATTGCTGGTATCGAAGAAGTCGCTAAACGATTCAAAGAAGAACGTCTATTCTACATCAAGGGTTCTTTGCCTAGGTTTGAAGATGAAATTTATAACTATCGTTGGAAACCTAACTCAACAAGAGATGAGCCGATTCAAGAATATGATGACGTGTTAGATGCGATACGCTATGCAATTTATAGCAAAGACAAGAAGAAAGTGACCGTGCAACTATTCAAGCATGGAATTTAAGGAGAGTGATAACAATTGTTTAGAATGGATAAAGACACAGAAATAACAGGTGAGATACTAGAAGAATTTATTGAACAACACGAGATGCAGAAATTGCGTTATCTGGAATTATACAATCAATACCTTTCTCGACCACCTATACTAGATGAACCGCCAAAAGAAGAGGCATGGAAACCGGACAATCGTTTGGTTGGTAACTTTGGTAAGTATTTAGTCGACACGTTCAATGGCTTCTTCAATGGAATACCAATGAGACCTAGTCATGATGATGACAGTGTGGACAAGATTATTCAAGACTTCTGGAACACAAACAACATGGACAATACGATGAATGAATTAGCTAAGAGCACATCCATATACGGACGTGCTTATTTATTTTTATTTCAGAACGAAGAATCAAAAACAGAGGTTGCTTATAACGATCCGTTAGATATGTTCGTAATTTATTCGGACGAGATACGTCCACGTTCATTGTATGGCGTGCGTTATACGGTAGATGAGGACGGATATAAAGGACAACTGTTCTCGGATAGTGAAGCATACGACTTCACACTAGACGGAGATAGTTTATCCATGACTGACTCGTCTACATTCAAAGATGGCTTTGTTCCATATGGCCGTGTACCAATCATTGAGTTTGTGGAGAATGAAGAACGCCAGTCGTTGATTGAACCAGTGGAGTCATTGATTAATGGTTTTAACAACGTACTAAGTGAAAAGAACAATGATGTTAGCTATTTTAGTGATGCTTACCTAGCTGTATTAGGCGCTTTATTGGATGATGATTCGATTAGAAACTTAAAAGACAACCGTATCATTAACTTAGCAGGTGACAACGCTGAGAAGGTAGTTGTTGAGTTCCTAGAGAAACCTGATGCAGACCAGACGCAAGAGAACTTCCTCGATAGAACGGAAAGACTTATCTATCAATTATCCCAAGTAGCCAACATTGACGATACAACCTTTGGCACGGCTGGGAATAGTAGTGGTGTTGCATTGGAATTTAAATTGCAACCAATGAAGAACCTAGCAAGCAATAAAGAGCGTAAGTTTCAACAAGGACTGCAAACATTATTCAGCATGGTGTTTAACGTGGTGACGAATGTTCCGGGCAATCTATCTGATGAGTATAGAGACATCCAATACAACTGGTCGAGAAATCTTCCGGCGAATAATGCTGATGAGGCAAGCGTTGTTAGAAGTCTAGACGGTATCATCTCGCACCGTACACAATTAGACATGTTGAGTGCAGTATCGGACAGTCAACGAGAGCTAGAGCTTATCGAAGAAGAAAACGCACCGCTCGAACAGTATGACTTTGAAATGAGTGAGTAGTATGGCTAAAAACAACGCTTATTGGAGTGCTAGACGATTAGCACACGAACACATGAAAGAGCAATTAAAAGCCGATGACGCTTATAAAAAGCGCATTGCACGACTATATCGAACGGCACAAGAAGAAATCATTCGAGATATTGAAGCAGACATTGGACGCTTTGCTGATAGCCAAGGTTTGTCCATGACAGAAGCTAAGTTGTTGATAAAAAAACATGATGTTGAGGCTTTCTCGAGCAAGGCTAAACGCTATGTGGAAGAAAAGAATTTCAGCGATGAAGCAAATCGGGAATTAAAAATCTACAACGTAACAATGAGAACGAATCGGCTCGAGTTGTTGGAATCTAGAATACATCTCGAACTAACAGCAATGGCTGATGCTGAAAATGGCATGTTGCAAGAATGGTTAGCCAAGCAAGCGCTAGAAGAATTTGAGCGACAAGCTGGAATATTAGGCCAAGCGTTGCCCGATAGAAAGCATTTGTTGCGTAAAGTTAAATCGCTAGTAGGCGCTGAGTTTAGAGGTACTACTTTTAGTGAGCGTGTATGGCAAAACCAAAGAGAATTGCAACAAGGATTAGAGCGAACGCTAAGGCGAACGATCATTCGGGGCGAGAATCCAAGAGTGGCTGGTCGTGAGTTGCGGAAGTTAGTTCATAAAGAGTTTGAGAATAAGAAGTATGCAGCGGATAGGATAGCAATAACTGAATCAGCAAGAATCCAAAGCGATGTAGCCGAGGAATCGTTTAAAGAATATGACATTGAACAATATATGTGGATTGCTGAAATTTCGGCTTGTGATGAGTGCCAAGGTTATGACGGTAACGTTTATAACTTAGATGATCCAAACGCACCAAGAGTCCCCGCGCATCCATTCTGTAAATGTGCCGAAGTAGCGCATGTTGACAGACAATCATTTGAAGCTGATTTAACAAGAAGAGGACTATAAGGCGGTGAGTTAAATACCTAAATATGACATTGATCTAATTATAAAGTTGAGGAAACAAGGCGCAACATGGAAGCAGGTAGGCGATATTTATAATACAGACGGCGAAAACGTCCGAGCCTTTGCAAAGAAACATGAGCGCTTTGGGGAAATACGAGAAGAAGAAAAGATAACGGATGCCGTAAAAGAAGTTATCGACAAACGCACCGAAGATAGACGTACAGGCGAGGTTACTTCTGAGATTAAACGCAAAATGCGTGAGAAGAAAGTATTGACTGACGATGAGTTACTAGAATTGCATGCGTTAGATCCCGACAAATTTAAAATACGTACGGTAACAAGCAACGAGTGGACGATGACGGAAAGCGGAGGCGAACAATACTACAACTTCCAGTCCAAGATTGTTGCTGAGCCTGTTGATATATTGAGTAAGTTTCCTGAACAACTACAAGAAATTATCGAAACATACACGCAACCATTCGACATAGATGTAATGGATGACGAGAAGTTAAATCAGACGCTACTCATTCCATTGCCAGATATACACGTTGAACCTGAACTAAGCACGAAGTTTCAAGTGTACCAAGATTCCATTTTGAGATATTTAGAAAACCAATACAAGAATGTGGTTATCGCTATTATGGGTGACTTCTTTAATGCTGATAACTTTAATTCTAAGACAGCAAACGAAACAAGAGTGGCTGATACAAATATTCCCGACAGCTGGGAAGAAGGTTTGTTAATATTAGAGCCTATTATCCAAAAAGCAATACATACAAGTCCTAACGTAACGATTGTTTATTCGAGAGGAAATCACGATGAATCTGTTCTGTGGGGGTTTGTGAAGTATTTAGAAGTCAAATATCCACAAGTAACCTTTCAAAGTGATGTAGACCAGTTAAAGTGCATTGTAGTGGACGATGTGAGTATCTTCTTAACGCATGGACATATCAGACGTGGCAAGTCGATTGGAATGTTATGTAGTGCTTTATATCCACAAGAATATGGTAATAGTAAATACAGAATCTTACTGACAGGACACAAGCATACGATTAAATCTGAGGACTTGATTGGCTTAGTACATTACGAACTACCAACCGTTGGTGAAGGCGATAAGTATGAACAAGATAATTTGTATCTGGGAAATCAAAAAGGGATACATCTTTATGAGTTTAGCACAGATAAACTGAATGCTATTTATTATTTATAACTTTCGAGTAGCTTTCGAGTACCTTTCGAGTAACTGTTGAGTAGTTGCGGAGTAGTTGGGGAGTAGGTGATGACCTTGTTCTATTTGGAAAACATTTTAACCGAAGAATAGAAAGGATGGTGATTGTATGCGCCTCGTAAGAAATGCATACGGTATCTCGTTGTATTAGACGTTATTAATACTTATATATAAACTAAGTCATCCCTCAATGAGTGGTGGATATTTTTATGCACAAAATCAGGAATCTTTAACAATGATTCCCTATATCGTCCATATCCGCGATTTAAGACGTAAAACTGATTCGTGAGTATATAGTCGCCGGACTTTAAGCGAGTAGGAGTGTTAATTATGGCAGAAGAAATCAAAAATGAAGAAGTTGTTGAAGAAGTAGAACAAGAGGAAGTCGACACTCAAGAATCTACTGAACAACAACAGGAAGAAGTTGTATCAAAGCAAACGATGAAAAGTCGCTTGGATAGAAAAGAAAAGCAACACCAAAAAGAAGTAGGTGCGCTTAAAGATACGATTTCGAGCATTCAGCAAGAGCTGGAAGAAATACGGACATCACAAATGCCTGAAGAAGAACAACTTTCTTATAGACAACAAAAAGAAGAAGAAGAGCGAGAACGCAGATTGCAAGAACTAACTGATCGTGAGGAAGAATTGGAGTTGCGTGAAAACACGTTGAAAGTTCAATCTCAATTGTCAGAAAAAGAAATCAATCAAGAGTTCGTCCACATTCTTTTAGATACAGGAAAGTACAAGTCGCTAGAAGATAAAGTTGAAGCGTTCAGCGATATTATGACTGCTAACAACGAAGCTTTAAAGAAGACAGCACAAAAAGAGCTGTTGTCTGGTCGTGCACCAAAGGCAAACTTAAACACTAGTGGTTTAACCAAAGAAAGCATTTTAGCAATCGAAGATACAACGGAACGACAAAAAGCAATTAGAGAAAACATACAATTATTTCAATAAGAAAAAGGAGCAGATAAATTATGGCAGCACAAGATTTTCCAGAAACAAACTTACAAACACAGGCGGTATTAGGGAACTTTATCGAGAAGTCAGTTGATTACTCAAATCGTTTTGCAGATGAATTGACAGGATTCGCAGAGGCATTAGGAGTCACACGTCCATTTGCAGTACAAGAAGGCTTTAAAATTCAGTTGTACACGAAACCAGAGGTAGACTTAGCAGATGGCGATGTAGCAGAAGGAGATATCATTCCACTATCTAAAGTAACGCCACAACCTCACTCTGAGAAAGAAATCAAGTTAAAGAAATATCGTAAAGCAACATCGGCAGAAGCTATCCAACGTTATGGAATCGATCAAGCAATTAACTTAACAGACGATGCTTTGGTTGGTGAAATTCAAAAAGGCATTCGTGATGACTTGTTCGCAATGGTACAAGCTGGGCAAGAAACAGAAAACTTATCAGACGGCTTACAAGGTGCTTTAGCTTCGGCTTGGGGTGCTGTACAAGTAGCGTTTGAAGATGACGTAACTGGAACGGTTGTATTCGCACATCCATTAGATGTAGCAGAAACAATCGCAAACAAAGAGTTAACTTTAGAAACTCGATTCGGTTTGAATTACTACACAGACGCAACAGGAACAACTGTATTCACTTCTACACAAGTTGAGCGTGGTTCTATCTATGCGACAGCACCAGAAAACTTACAAATTGCATACATTCCAGCAAATGGAGAGTATGGACGTGCGTTTGGTTTAGTATCTGATTCTACTGGATACTTAGGCATGAAACACTTTGTTCATGATGAATCAGCAACGCAACAAACATTAGTTATGAGTGGCGTGTTAATGTTCCCAGAACGTGTAGATGGAGTTATTAAAGTTCCTTTGACAGCGGGGGAATAACAGTCCCCGAAATAGCAGACGTTACAGCCACGACTGGCGGGGCAGTCATTAATTTAGAATAGGAGGACTCAATGTTTAGAATCTACAAAAATGATGAATTGATTGTAGAGGGCGAGAGTCCTCTTACAATTACTGGTATCGAACCTGACACACAAGTTGTGAAAGGCACATATCAGGCTGTACGAGTAGAAGATGAAAAAGAATCTGAGCGTGTGGATATTCCAGCTTTTAAAACATTACCAATCAAGGTTACAAGCGTTACTGTTGCGCCTAAAACAAATAATTTAGAAGTTGACGGAACACGACAGTTAAATGCAACAGTAGAACCAGCAAACGCTACCGATAAGACTGTTACTTACACATCAGACGATGATGCAGTAGCAACTGTAAATGCTAGCGGTTTGGTTACGGCTATTGGTGAAGGCAAAGCAACTATCACAGTTAAAACAGTTGATGGTAACCACACCGACACGGCAACGGTTAATGTTACCGAACCCGAACCTGAACCAGAACCAGAAGAATAAGAGGTGATTAAATGTCACTAGACTATGTAAAGCAATTAACAGGCAACAATCCACAAGTTGAGGCTATTTATAATAATATAGCTGAACGATTGTTGCACCGAATTAAAGATACAGAAATACCAGCTGAGCTAGAATATATCGTGGATGAAGCAACCATTCGCAGATTTAACCGTATCGGCTCAGAAGGTATGAAGTCCGAAAGTGTGGAGGGTCATTCGGTAACCTATATTGACGGCGATGAACTAGCACCTTATGAATCGGCAATCGTTGCTTATTTGGATGCGCAAGAGCCGGAGCCACCACGTAAGCCTGGGGTGGTGTACTTTTTATGAGGTATTCAACACCTATTTATTTCGTCAAAGAAGGCGAAGATGAATATGACTATGCGACAGGCGATTATATAGCGACTGAGCCGATTAAACACAAAGCGTGGGCAAATGTATCGGACACAGGCACAGAGCGTATGCAGTTGATTTATGGCGCTTTAAAGCAAGGTGCGATAACCGTTCGCATACAAGGGAAGTATGATGAATCGTTCGACTACATTGAGGTTGGCGATAAGAAATACAACGTGGATGCCTTTAGAACCTTTAGAAATGATCAAGCGTTTAACTTGAGTGAACAACTATGAGCGTGGAGATTCGTGGAGTTAAGGAAATGCAGAAGATGTTGAAAGAAGTCGCGAGTTTAAAAGACATTCAAAATGCAGTAAAAGTTAATACAACTGAAATGCACCAGAAAGCTAGTCGAAAGGTCGCCGTAGACACAGGGCATTTAAGACGTTCGATAACAACAGAGTTTTCAGATGGCGGTTTAACCGGTCGAGTCTATACAGATGTTGAATATGCAATATACCAAGAATATGGAACGAGATTTCAATCTGGAACCCCTTTCATGAGACCGAGCTTATATGAACAACGTCCAATGTTTTATAAAGACATGGAAAGACTATTGAAAAAGTAGGTGATTCAAATTTCACCAGAACAAAAGATATACACACAAATTAGAAGAATATGCGATGAACTAGGGTATTCCGTTTATGACTATCTACCAGATAGCAAGGCGGAATATCCTTTTATCGTATTAGGAGAGCAGTTTTCTCAGAATTTCCGTGAGCACAAAGATTACTACAACAAACGCACACAAATAACCGTTCATTTTTGGCATAACGAATGGCGCAAAAGAGGCTCATTGGCAAAGATGATGCGTAATGTGGAACTTAGCATTATCAATGAGTTTAAAGTCAATGGCGAGGATATTTCGGTACAAGTATTGCCAGACAATTCGACAGGTAGCGATTTGTGGCATGGGATTTTGGAGACAGATATTAAAATTTAAAGGAGAGATTCAATGTCAACAGTAAGTGCAATTAACAACATATTTTTATTTAGAATTGAGGGCGAATCGGGCAACGCTTGGAAACTAGCCTATCAAACAGATGGAAGTACAGACGAATCCAGAGAATTCACAACCGAACCAACAAAAGACGGGAACGTAAAGTCTGCTGGTGCGTATGAGGGTACACATTCATTAACAAGCTATTTAGCACAAGATGATGAATACGTAAGAGAGCTTCAGCAACTTGTACGTGATGACGACCCCAAGCGTCTAGAATTGTGGGAAATTAACCGTACGGCTATTGAGGAGGGCTCGACTATACCGGGAGACTACTCGACAGATTTCGTGAACAATGTTGGTAAATCTGCTGGTTCAGATGGAAACGTAGAAGTCACGATTGAAACAGAAGTAGATGGAAAGGTAATTGCGGGAGAAGTTGAGGTTACGCCCGAGTTATTAGCCATCCTACAGACAATTTCAGAAGACCAAGAGTTTGTACAACCAATGGAGACAGTTTGAACAGAAGAACCAGAGGTTTTAAACATCGAACCGACCGTTGATGGGGCAGATGTTGGATTGGAGTAAACGGAGGGGATTATTTCCCCTCTTTTTTTATAGTTTTTTACTTATAGGAGGATTTTTAAATGGAATTAACAATTAATGGAAAAGAACAGCAATTAAAATTTGGCTTTGGATTTATTCGTGCACTAGATGAGAAATATAAGTTTGAACAAAACGGGATGAAGATGGGCTTTGGAATCAATATGGCTTATACATTCTTAGACCAATATCAACCTGAGGCACTTATCGAGGTTATTTACGCGGGTACAAAGGGCGTTAGTCGAAAAGATATTGAAACATATATTGAAGATTATTCAGAAGAACAGGGCGAATTAGAACCATTATTTGAACAACTGAAAGATGAAATGGGAAAATCTGGCATGATCAAGTCGACTCTGAAGAAATTCCAGAAACAGACAAAAGAAAACCAAGACTAACATATGAAGAAGAGTGGGAACAGTTTTATTTAAATTGTTTCCGCTTTTTAAATTGTCAAAACATAGACGAAGCGCATGACTTTACACCTTACGAGTATAGCGTACTTATGAAAGCTTACGCATTAAAACAAGTAGACAAAGATAGAGATATTCACTTGCAGGCATTCGTAAATCAAGTAGCTAAATCAACAAAACAAGTAGGTAAAAAAGAAGTGCCCGTTTATCAGAAGTTTGATGATTTCTTTAATTATGAAGAACAGGTAAACAAAATATTGAAACCAGAAAAGACAGAAGAAGAAAAAGCCACGATTAATTTAATCGTTCAGGCGAACAGTTTATAGAAAGGGGGAAAATATGGCTACACAATCACAAACAATTGAAGCGGTATTTAAAGCGAGTGGCGTAAGTCAATTTCAGAAAGCTTTTGCGCAAGCGCAAGAAGCTACAAAGAAACTAAACGACGTAGGGAAAAACATGCGAGACATTGGTTCTACAATGACTAAAAGAGTTACGCTCCCAATCATGGGAGTAGCGACTGCAGTAGCAGTTACTGGTGCTAAGTTTGACGACCAAATGCAGACAGTTCAGGCAGTTACTCGTGCAACAGGCGACGAATTGGATAATCTTCGTGAGTTAGCAAAAGACATGGGTAAATCCACAAGGTTTAGTGCAAGTGAAGCGGCTGAAGGCATGGAGATGCTAGCACGTGCAGGATTTGAAACCGATGAAATCATGGTAGCAATACCCGAAGTGTTAAGTTTAGCGGCTGCTGGAGCGGTTGATTTGGGAGATGCAGCTGATATTACTTCAAACATCCTAAGTGGATTCAAGATGGAGGCTGACGAGACGGGTCGAATTGTCGACATTCTCGCACGAGCAAGCGCTGATTCCAACGTTGATGTAGAAAGTCTTGGGGAAGCCATGAAATACGTTGCACCAGTTGCGAGTGACTTAGGCATTTCTATTGAAGATACTACCGCGGCTATTGGATTCTTAGGTGATGCAGGTATTCAAGGTGGTCAGGCTGGACGACAATTAAGGAAGGGTATTCAAAGTTTAGCAGCGCCAACGGATCAAGCGGCCGATTTAATGAATGAGCTGGGGATTGAAGTATTTGATGCGAACGGTAAGATGAAAGATTTACCTTCAATTATTGGCGAATTAGAAAGTGGACTTGACGGAATGAGTGACTCACAAAGAACAGCAGCTTTGGAAACAGTGTTCGGAAGCGATGCAATGAGTGCGTGGAGCATTTTAATTGGAGAAGGTTCGGAAGAGTTGGGGATGTTCTCTAATGAGCTGTCAAACTCAGAAGGTACAGCCGCAGAAATGGCTGACACAATGGAAGATAGTGTCGCTGGTGCGTTTAGGGAAATGAAATCAGCAATAGAGGGCTTATCTATTGAGTTTTACGAAATGGGAGAAGGTCCGCTTAGAGATTTGATTGAGTGGGTCACAGATTTAGTCAACAAATTTACTGAATCGAGCGACGAAACAAAACAGTGGATAATTATTATTGCAGGTATTGCAGCGGCGGTTGGCCCAGTGATTTGGATAGTCGGAGTGCTCACTGAAGGAATCAGCTTATTGGTTGGTGCGTTCACGCTTTTATTTAGTCCAGTTGGCTTAGTGATAGCAATTTTTGTGGCACTAGTTGCAGCTGGTATCGCGCTATGGGCGAATTGGGATACAATCAAGGAAAAGGCTGCACTGTTAGGAAATAAAATTTCAGAAGTTTGGAATAACATTAAAAAATGGACTTCAGACACTTGGAACGGAATAAAAGCCTATCTTTCAGAAACGTGGGATTCAATCAGTAGCGGCGCCAAAGAAATTTGGGGTGCGTTAGGTGATTGGTTATCAAATACATGGGAATCTATTACTGATGGAGCCAAAGAAATTTGGGGTTCAGTAGCCGATTGGTTTAGTGAAACTTGGACTTCTATTAGTGATGGTGCTAAAGAAATCTGGGATAGCATAGGAAGTTGGTTATCAGACAAGTGGAGTTCAATCAGTGAAGCAGGACAAGCAACTTGGGACTCTGTTAAAGAATGGTTCTCCGAAATATGGGAATCAATAAAAGAAAAAGCACAAGAAATTTGGGAACCTATCCAAGAAAAATGGGAAAGCATGAAAGAAACGTTCCAAAACATTTGGGAAGGTGTTAAAGAATTTTTCTCTATGATTTGGGATGAAATTGTAGAGGTAGCCTTAATCATTTGGGAACCGCTGCAAGAGAAGTGGCAAGAAATTAAAGAATATTTCCAAGAAGTCTGGGCAGACTTATCAGAATTCTTCTCCGAATTGTGGGAAGACATGAAAGAAACTGCGTTGATGGTCTGGGAACCTCTTGTTGAAAAATGGCAAGAAGTGAAAGAATGGTTTTTTGAAACTTGGGAAAGTGTAAAGGAATTTTTCCAAGCGCTCTGGGAATCAATGAAAGAAATGGCAGTAGCCATTTGGGAGCCAATCGTCGAGAAATGGGGCGAAGTCAAAGAGTGGTTCATTGAACTCTGGGAAGGCGTTTCTGAATGGTTTAGAGAACTATGGGAAAGCATAATTGAGTTTGCCATGATGGTTTGGAACCCCATTGTAGAGTTTTGGAATGAAACCGTCTTGTTTTTCCAAGAACTATGGAATGGTGTCAAAGAATGGTTTGCAGAATTGTGGGAGACCATACAAGAAGGTGCCATTGAAATTTGGGAAGGAATCCAAGAAAAATGGCAACAGGCAGTTGAATTCTTCCAAGAACTTTGGGAAGGCACAAAAGAATGGTTCCAAGAATTATGGATATCTATGCAAGAAGGTGCTATGGCGATTTGGGAGTCTATACAAGAAAAATGGAACCAAGTCATTGAATTCTTTAAAAATTTATGGAACAGTACGAAAGAATGGTTTTCTAATTTTTGGGAAACTATCAAAGAAATTACAAGAGAAAAATGGGAAGGTATTAAAGAAACTATTCGAAGCGCCATGGAAGGTATCATGACGATTATCGATACTATTTGGGAAAATATTAAAACAATTATAGATACGGTCGTTAATGTTATCAAGACCATCATTCAAACAGTTTGGAATGTAATCAAGGGTATAATAACCGCTGTAATGAGCGCCATTCAAGGCGATTTGACCGGCGCATGGAACGCTATAAAATCTGTGATTACAAGTGTGGTCAACGGCATAAAAAGCATTATAACTTCAGTATGGAACGCCATTCAGAGTATAACTTCGAACACGTTTAGTACTATAAGCAGTATAACGAGTTCAATCTGGAGTGCTATTAAAGCTACTATCACGACCATTATAAATGGCATTAAGAATGTAGTAACTAACGTATTAAACAGTATTAAAAGTACATTCTCGAACATATTTAATAGCTTGAGAGGAATAGTATCAAGCGCCTTTAATAGCGTAAAATCAGCTGTTTCAAGCGGGATGAATAGCGCCTTGACTACTGTTACAGATTTCATTAGTAAATTTAAAGAAGCCGGAACCAATATTGTTAAGAACATAGCTTCAGGGATTACCTCAGGAATTAGTAATGTTACTGATGCAATTGGTGGAGTACTAACCAAAGCGAGAAATCTATTGCCGTTCTCACCTCCAAAAGATAAATCTTCACCAATGGTTGGAATAGAAAAGAATGGTATTACTGAGCAAATCGCAAAAGGTATTTATGCAGGAGAAAACGAAATTAATAAAGCGATGAGTAACACATTGGACGGTGCTCGCAAAGTAGCAGAAGGCGCACGATTTAACTTGAATCCTTTTGATATATCCACAAATAAGATAGGTCAATTAGCTACAGCGAATCCGACAGTGAATACGCAAGTGAAACATGAGATTAGTAATACAGGTAAACAACCGGCATACCTCCGTTTAAACATTGGCGGACAGAACTTCACCGCCTTTGCGGAAAACATTTTAGATGAAGGCGACAGACAGTTACAACTAGATAGCATATAGGAGGCAACGAAATGAAATTTATACAACCAACAGAACAGAAGCAACCAACACAAACGTTGTCTTCTGTTGCTATGATTTTTAACGATAGATATTTAGAAGAAATTGACGGTTATCAGACATTAAATGTGAGTGGCCGAGAAATGTTAAGTTATGACATTCAAAGCGATAGACGTTCTGGTGATGGGTCAATTCGTTATGGAAAGACCAAACCAAGCCGCGTAATCACTGTTCAATACAAACTTGAAGCAAGTACGGCAGAAGAATTGCAGGCTAAATATAATGAGCTAAGGCGTTATCTGCATTCTGATGACTTAGTACCTATTCGTTTCTTGGACGAGCCAGATACGGTATATTTTGGCGAGTTTGAGGGTGCTGAAAGTATTCCGCCAGAGCGATTAACTGTTGTATCTAGCTTTACTATTTTTTGTCCAGACCCTGAGAAATACAGTAAATTAACAGAAACAAATGGAGAAATTAATATTGATACGTTCTATAAGACGTATCCAGAAAAAATAACTGTGGTTACAGATAGCGCGACAAACGCTATTGATATTACGAATGGCGAACAAACGATACAACTGCGTGGCGAAATGAATGCTGGCTCACGTATTGAATTATTCGTCAAAGAACAAGAATTATTATTTAACGGACGTGAAAGACGTGATTTCATTGACTTACATTCTGATTTTGAAAACTTTGAAATTAAGAACGGTCAAACAATTACCACGTCAAACGGAAGTTTAAAAGTAGAAATGAGGGAGATAAAATAATGACCTCGTTGTATTTATTTGATTACAATCAAGATTTAATTAAAATCATACCCGAAAAAGATTTGGTAGAAGCGCGACAGAAAGAGGAATTGCAAGAAAATGATTTACCAATTGATCGCTTTACAGCTGAATATCGATTAGAGACTTTTAAAGATGTAGAAGAAATTCATTTTATGGCGGTCAAAGATTTAGACGATAATAATCAATTTCACATGTATTATGTGAATCAGCCTATAACAAATGAAAATACCGTTGTATTGGAAGGCACACAATTAGGTTATAAAGAATTGAAGCACTTTGTTGTTAAGGAAAATGCCCCAAGAGACAGACAAGCTAGCTTTATGTTAGAACAGGCACTGTCTGGAACGGGCTGGCGACTAGGATATGTGGACGAAACATCACAATCCACGTTGCATTTCTACTTCTTACCAGTATTAGAAGTGCTAAAAGAAATATCTGTACACTTTGGTATTGAATTAGTATTCAAGGTTGAAATTAGTGGCCAGAAAATCACAGATAAATGGGTAGAAGCTTACCATCGACGTGGTGCGCGCACAATGAAACGATTCACTCATGGAAGTAATTTATTGAATGTTAAGGGTACGATTGAGCGTTCAGAGGTCTACACAGCACTAATTGGACGTGGTCGCGGCGAAGAAGTCGGAGATGGCTTTGGTCGAGCGATTACATTTGAAGATGTGGAATGGAAAATAAGTAATGGGGATCCAGTAAACAAACCACGCGGGCAAAATTACGTGGAGATTCCAAATGCTACGGATGAGTTTGGTATTAATATGCCAGACGGTAGTAAATCGCCTGCTTTGGGTGTGTTTGAAGATACTGAAATAGAAGAACCCGAAGAATTACTGCGAGCAACATACAATGAATTAGTCCACAGGATTAGGCCACTGGTGCAATATGAAACAACCGTTGCAGATATTGGCAAGGTTGAGTTAGGCGAAGTCGTTGGAATCCACCGTTACGACTTAGGTTTACATTATGAAACAAGGATTTCGAAGCTGGAACGTAATTATTTATTCCCAGAACGTACACCAGTTGAATTGGGCGACAAAGTTTATGAAAGTCGTAAAGAACGTGCCGCACGAACACAGCGAACAATTAATAATATTAATAGAGAACAATCGTTGGTTCGCGAAGAAATTAGTCATGTTGTTAAAACAGCTGATGGAATGAACGTCATTACCTTTAGTAATGTAGAGCCAGACAGAAAACGTGTAGGTGACCAGTGGGTTAGAGACCACCCAACGCAAAATGGCCACACACAATGGCTTATGTGGAATGGTGACGATTGGATAATCACGATTGACACGTACGAACGAGACGAAAACGCTCGAAAAATCGCTGAACAACAACAAGACCTCAAAGAAGCCAAAGAACAAGCTGATCACGCCGTTGAACAAATCGATGTAGCCGTTGAAAACGCTGGGTTTACTACATTAGACGAAACAATCTCAAGCGTCCAATCCATCAGCAACGCCGCCCAAGCAAGCGCTGATGTCGCTCGTGACCACGCACTCGATGCACTAAGCGGTGCAAACACCGCGATGACTGACGCGCGGAGTGCAGTGAATACGGCGGACAGTGCGATAAGCACCGCCAATGAAGTCAAAGGATTAGCCAATGATTTAGCGGGTCAGGTCAGCGATTTTGAAGTGACCGTGGACGGTTTTAATCAAGTCGTGAATAATTATGAGGGGCAAGTCAGCGAGTTCAGGAATAGTGTTGATGGTTACGCAAGTACCGTTGCAAATTATGAAGTTGAATTAGATGAATACGGCAACTTGGTGGACAGCTATGCAACTGAAGTCAGCTCCATGCGGAATACAGTAGACGGCTTTGAAAGCACCGTCGCTAGTTATGGCGATGAAGTTGCTGGTTACGCAGATGATGTTTCGAGATATGAAAGCCAAGTATCAACGTTTAAGAACACGGTGGATGGTCTGAACAGTACGGTGGCTAACTATGAAATCGAACTGGATGAATATGGCAATGTGGTCAGTCAATACGCCACACAAGTCAGTCAATTTAGAAATAGTGTTGATGGCTTAACTAGTGAAATTGCGACCTACCAAGAAGACGTCCAAGGTTATGAAGCGAAAGTTGTAACGTTAGAAAACACGGTTAACGGCTTTAATTCAACCGTCCAACGTGTGGAATCTGACTACAACGACTTAAGCGGAACAGTCAGGACTCACACGACACAAATCAGCAACATGGATGGTCGTATATCGGCTAAAGCCAATCAAGATACAGTCGACACCCTAGCAGGCACCGTAAACAGTTTAGGTACTGAGTTTGATGCGGTTGCTGGAAAGGTTAATTCGAGGGTTTGGAATACAGACATTGAGAATGCTATTGATGATATTAGTGTGGGTGGAAGGAACTTATTAAGAGACAGTGATTTATCCAATGTAAATTCCACTAATTGGGCTTCTAGGGGTAGTGTAACTGAGACAGTAAATGGAATTGAAGCAATTAAGATTATTGGTGATAGTCCCAGTGGAAATAGAGCGTATCTTGAGGGGCAAGGTGATAATAGCTACTTTTTATTAGAGCCTAATACCGAATATATTTATTCGGCCTATATCTATTCGGAAGATAGTATTGAAGTAACTTATAACTTTCCCCTACACACTCACGTGAGGTTTGGTGGTAATGCAGCTGGTGGTAGAAAAGACATGAAACTATTGTCACCAAAGTCTACTACACCGAACGAATGGAATAGAATAATTATTAGTTTTAAAACTGTGGATGAGAAAGGTATCGAGTTCAAACCATTCTTCTACGGAAGGTTATCCAAAGATACCACTATATGGTTAAGTAGATTTCAACTTGAACAAGGAAATAAAATAACCCCTTGGACACCAGCACCCGAAGACACCCTCGCACGATTTGACCACATCGAAACTGAGTGGACGCAGACGTTTGATAGCTTTAAACAAACGGTAAGTAGTATCGATGGGCGTGTCACAGCACAAAGTCAGACGATTGATAGTATTAAAAGTACGGTTGGAAATATCGAAGGCGATATAGCTACGATGGAATTAAACATCAATGGCTTACAAACAACCGTTGCAAGTAAAGCGAGTCAGTCGCAGGTGACGCAGTTGAGTAACCTTGTAGATACTAAAGTAACCAGTTCGCAAGTAAACTCATTGATCCAGTCAGACAAAACAATAAAGGATACACGTGAAGACAATGAAACTCCTGAGTGGTATCTCGATAATTACCGACAAGAAACAGTTCGAGAATTTAAACGTAATTCCATACTGGGTATCTCTGGAGAAGGAACTTACGGAGTACTGGAAACAATTATTCCTTGGAGAAATTCTTCAGGAGGACGAATAAAACAAACTTTAACTACGGACCATGGAGTGTGGGAGAGGACTGGATTAGGAACAACTTGGGAGGATTGGCGAAAAACGGCTGATAGAGATTGGGTAGGTGCTCAATTATCAATTACAGAAGATAATATAAATGCTCGAGTTGTTCAAAAAGATGAAGTTATTGCGCAAATCAATTTATCTAGCGAAGGCATTCTTTTAGACGCTGCCAAGGTCCATGTCGGCTCGTCGACTACAATCGACGACGGCATTATCACAAATCGTATGGTGGCTGGAGATATTTCGGCAGATAAAGTAACAGTTGGTACATTAAACGGTGCAAATGTAAGAGTCATCAACCTCGATTTCAACACGGCGGTTGGTAATGCAACAGAATTTGTACAGTCTTACTGGAACGAAGCTGCAGGAGGTGGAGTACGGATTACGGGAAGTGGTTTACACTCCATTGCTTCAGATCGTTCAGAGGCTCTTGTACAAAACGGGGTCTTTTTATCAAGACAACCTAATCAAGCGACAATTGGCTATATTGGTTACAATTCAGGGACTACAAGTCCGTTTTATACCATCACAACTACCCTGGGGGCGAATTTTAGTATCCGATCGCTCACATCAAATGGCTACAGAAGTCCATTAGAAATCTATCCGGGATCTGACGAAATGTATTTACGTACGAGTGAGATATGGATGATGGGAACTGTTCGTCTTCGCGGCGGCGCAATTGATGCTGGAAACCATGATATCTTTAAAGTTCGGCGTGTTCGAGCCGTACATTTCGGTGATGAGAGTGGAGCTATCACATTTTTAAATGATGGAAATAATCGAGCAACCGTCAAAGGTCGAAGTGGAGTATCCTTCGGGATTGGTAACGCAGATTGGGCTGGTGGCGGCTATAGTCGCGTAATGTACATGGATAATAGTCGAGTTTATTTCCAGAGAGATATTTCAATGAATGGGAATGCAATTCGCGGGGAATCAGATCGAAGATTAAAAACAAATATCCATGATTATACTGACAATATACTTGAAGACTTTTTCGAGATCATTAATCCAGTCACATATAACTGGAAATCTCCAGACAAAACTCAAGAAACTCAAATTGGGTTAATCGCTCAAGATACACCGTTTATCAGTGGTTATGATAAGTTAAATGACAAGTGGGAAATTAACATGGGGAAACAAGTGATGGTTAATACAATTGGTGTTAAACAACTAGCCATTCAACACGAAAACACCTTAGAACTCGCAAGTGCCGCTTATATAGGTATAGAAGAACACCAAGAAACATTAGATAACCATGATAGTCGCATAGAAAGTTTAGAAAAAGAATTAGAAGAAGCAAATCAAAAAATTAAAGAATTGGAAAGGAAAGTTGCATAAATGAAAACAATTGAAATCAGAAATATCGAAGTTATACCAGTTTTTAACTTTTTGAAAGATGTGGAGTTGGTAGGTCAAGCAAGTCGTGGGCGATCAAAATTTAACAGCAGATTGGAGGAGAAAAACAAAGAATACCTTGAGGATTTACAAACAATTCAAAAGGATTATTTCGAAGTAGATAAAGAAGGCAACCTTAGACAGGATGGTGATAAATTAATTCCGCTAGAAACGCTCACGGAAGAAGATAAAAAGACTTTAAATGAGCGAGTCGCAGACTTACAACAAGAAACTGCCGAAGTTTCATTTACAGAATATTCCACGAAATACGAGGCGATGTTTAAGGAATTAGATAAGTTAGAGATACCGCTCAAAGGACAAGATGCTTATGCTTATGATTTATTAATGACGGCTTATGAAGAAAATGAAGAAAAAGAAAAGGAGAATGAATAATTATGGCTTTAGACAACATTCAGGAATCAGTAACGTTGACAGGTGACAGTAAATTAGAGGACGAAGTTATTACAACTTTTAGCGCTCGAGTACCGAATGATGGGGTAGGCAGCGGTATTAGTCTCTCCATTCGAAATAAAGAGTTATACGACGCAAATAAACTGGTTGTACGCAGTGACCAAGCGGAGTTTCAGGACATTGTTTGGGACACGGAAGATCGATTGAGTGAGCAAGCTGCTGAAGAAGAAGAATAATTAAAACACAAAGGTTAGTCCTGACGGGCTAGCCTTTTTATTTTGGAAAGGAGTTGGAGAATGGAAGTCATAGTAACAAATATAGGCACGCTAGCGTCTCTAATCGGTTCACTAACCGTTGTGGGTAGTGCTTTGATATGGATATACAACAAGTTTATTGGCGAGCCTAGAGAGCGGAAAAGAGAGCAAGAAGCAAAGAAGCGTCAAGAAGAAATGATTTTATTGATAACCGAAAAAAACGAACCTTTAAATCAATCGATTCAGGGGTTGCTTGATTTCTCAGAACATAGTGAAGAAGATAGAAAGTTACTACATCGTATAAGTGACGAGAACACGCTTAGAATCGGTGAACATGACGAAGAGCTACAGTCTCATGCGAAGCAGTTAAACGAGCATAACGGGCGCTTAATCGCTTTAGAAACGAAGAATGGAATTACCACAGTGAAGTACAAAGAGAAACATTAGGAGGAAAAATAAACAATGCAAGCAGAATTAATGAATGCATTTGTGAGCGCCCTAGGAACAATCCTAGTGGCGCTTTTAGGTTATATAGCGAAGAAGGTAGCAGTTTATTTACAGGGGAAGGGCATCACTGAAAAGTTGGAGAATAAACAGTATTTGGTGGACATTGCAGTTAATGCGATTGAGCAGATTTACATCAATGAAGATGGTGTAGAGAAATTCCAACAAGCAAAGAATGAAGCCGTTAAATTATTCAATGAGAACGACATTCCAATTAGTAATGAAGAATTAGATGTATTAATTGAAGCGTCTGTAAAAGCAATGAATGACGGCCTTAATAGCGTGAAAGAAAAAGACGAAATTCCATCTCATATAGAAGGAGTAGATAAATAATGGCTTATATTGGTTTAGATATTGGTCACGGTTCGAATACGTTCCCACCAAACAAAGGTGTATATCGAAACGGAAAAGGATATGCGGAGTACGATTTCAACCGTAAATTAGGTAAGCGAGTAAAAGAATTATTGGAGCAAAATGGACACAAAGTTATTTTAGGTCAACCATTAAATGGAAAAGATGTACCTTTAATCACTCGAACGAACTTATATAATCGTGAAAAAGTCGATTTAGTATTATCTTTACACGCTAATGCAGGAGCTAGTAATGTGTCTGGACGCTGTGCTTTTTATTGGGGCACTTCTAGTAAGTCTAAAACACTTGCTCAGGCGGTTATCAATGAAATCAAAGCGAAGGGTTATAGTACCCACGGAAATGGACTACACGCAGGAGTTCGTGGAACATGGACAAACCTACACATTAACAGAGAAACGAATATGCCTGCTGTTTTAATTGAGCATGGTTTCATGACAAATGCTAGTGACTTCCAGTTGATTTTTGGAAACAAACAGAATGAATATATCGAAGATATGGCGCAAGCAGATGTGGCAGGAGTTGTTAAATGGTTAGGTGGTAAACCCGTTAAACCAAGTAAACCGTCAAAACCAAGCAAACCAGCTGAACCGTCAACTGGATCAGACGGATTGTATGGAGCACGACTAGTTAAAAAAGAGAATGCTTATTTCTTGGCCACCGAAGATATTAAGGTTCGTAACGCACCATCAACGTCTGCTAAGCACACCGGAACCCTACCAAAAGGTAGCTCAATTAACTATTTCAAAGTCTATGAGGGCAATGGCTATCGCTGGCTACAATACACTGGAAATAGCGGAAATACGCTCTATGTACCGTATCGTGAGTCAGGTAGTGGGAAAGAGCAGTGGGGGACTTTCCACAGTGAAAGACCTAGTGGTTCAGGAGCGAAAACTTATAATTTAACGGTCGATGGTTACCTAGGCCCAGAAGTAGTCAAAGCCTTACAAAGCCATTATGGCTTAATTGTCGATGGCGAGATGTGGGGGCAATACAGTGGTAACCAAGCAACCAAAGCCTTTAATCAAAAAGCCGTCAAATACGGCAAAGGTGGATCGCCTGTTGTTCGAGAGTTGCAAAAAACAATCGGTGTAACTGCTGATGGAATTTGGGGCGCAGGAACGACTAGAGCGTTACAACGTTACTTGGGCACACCAGTGGATGGTATTGTTTCTAGACCGTCTACAGCAATTAAAGAATTACAACGCAGACTTAATAATGGGACATTTTAATAAATATACTAAAAGGGTAGTGGACAGTTGTCTGCTACCCTTGTTTTTTATGCAAACAAAAAAGCGACTGGTTAGGCCGCTTAGTTTTGTATATAATAGGTAGAGAAAATGAATTAGTGGTCAGTAAGTGGTCAAAAGTGTTGGTAACTGCTCAGTGACAACGTGAGATGACTCCCCTCAACTCCATTATAGCTTTACTAAGGTTTTCCACCAGCTTCTAAAGGCTGGTGGGAAGCCTTTTTTAATTTTCGGACTTTGCTTACATTTGCTATAAACCATTACCAACCATTACCATTTCCATTACTACTCCAAAAATGGTAATGGTTTTTATTTCAAGTAATGGTATTTAACTTTTCAAAAATCACAGACACATGTGAAGAATTAGATTCTTCTATGTTCCTAATAGCACTTACACTTACTATTTTAACAGAGTGTTTATTAGCATATTCAGCAATATATTTATAAATTCCACTTGTAGAGTTTATACCGTAAATGAATAGACTTGGAAATGTAAAATCTATAGAAACATATAGATCGTTAGACTCATCAAATAATTTTTTCTCATTATAAACTTTTACATCAAAATATGATGAAACTTTATTATGCGCATTTCCTAAGTTCTCTTTTACCTTATCTTTATTTATTCGGAATCTGTCGAACTTTGCCACAAACTCACTCCTTAATTTTCCATAAAACTAGCAAATTTATCTGCGGTGTCTTTCTTTTCTTCTTTTGTAACGTGAGCATAGATGTTCATTGTTGTTTGAATATCCGTGTGTCCTAGACGAGCCTGTACATCTTTTATTGAAGCGCCCATAGAGAAGAGGATACTACAATGCGTGTGTCGCAACCCATGAACGGTAATTTGTTTGAGGCCATTACGCTTTTGTACATTTCTCATACGGTCATTCGGTACATTAATCGAATAGAAGTTGTTTCTCGTATTCGCAAAAACATGCTGATCGGGTGTATTTGTATTAAAACCCAGTTTCAGCATAAATTGAGCTTGATACATCTTCCACTGCTTTAAAAGCTTCATCGAGTCATAATCCATATCAATTACTCTTCGACCATTCACTGTCTTCGTAGGTTGCACGATAATCCTATTATTTAAGCCCCTAGTGAGTGTTTTATTGATATTGAGGGTAGATGTATCGAAATCAATATCCGACCATTTAAGAGCCAATAGTTCTGATTTACGAGCACCACTATATGCTAGTAATCTAAAATACGTATACCAATTTAAATCTAAATCTTCTTTTACATATTCTAAAAAGTCATTTAATTCTTCTTTGCTATAAAAATTCTCAAATTCACTTTCTTCAATCGTTTCAATCCGTTTAGGAATAGTTACTTTATCAAATGGATTGCTGTCAATAATATCCATTCTTAAAGCATAATCAAACACACGATGCGCATAATTCTTAATGCGTCTGTAATTGACTAACTTATCACGCCATTTATTTAATTCAGACTGGCAATGATCAGGTTTAATTTCACGAATGTTCATGCCATCAAAAGAGGGGACAATGTGATTTTTGAAGTCACGCATTGTTTTGTTGAGGGTAGATTCTTGAACGTTATCTATATATTCAGATTCTAACCACAAGTCATAAACGTCGTTAAAAGTACTTCGTTTCCTCTGAGATGGAAAACCATTCTTATTAAAATCATTAATTAATCTTGCTTCAGCAATTTCTGCTTCTTTCTTTGTTTTAAAACCACTTCGCTTACGATAAACATCTTTATCTGTAACTGGATCAACCCCAATGTATGAATGAAACATATATCGAGTGTCGCCATTTTTTAAACTGTATTTCTTTATCATTTTATCTTTTCCTTTCATTCACGCACACGCCTATGCTTTATGAAATCAAGGATTTTTTAAATTTAATCTTCTGTATCTATATACTCTTTAATATATTCTTTAAAGTCTTTAGCAGCTTGATCGAGAAAGGGTTGAACTACTTCATTAACATAATAAAGTTCTTTATTTTCTTCAATAGCAACTTTCATAATTTGATCTAGTTCGTTTGAGATTTGATCTGTAAATCGTTCGTTAATCCATGTGTACTTCTGAAAATCAGGATCTGTAGTTTTCCAAAGATTTTCAAGCACTTCTTCAAATATAGACCATTCTTTTTCCTTATATTCTTCAAAATCTTGAGGGTTAGAATTTGGGAAATCCTGTAAAAATTTATCGTAGTTATAATTATCATAATTTTCGTCAATATATTTATGCCCAAAATCTTCTATAGTTTTAATTCTATTGCGATGGATTTCGTAATCTTCAATTGCTTTGGCTCTGGAATCTTTAAAACCAAAACCTAAGGTCAATATACCTGATAAAGCAGCTGGAGCTAATAGTTTAACCTCTTGTTTAATAACTTCTCTTTTTCTATCTACAAACTCTTTTAAATTCTCATGTAATGTGCTATCGAGGGTGATTTTAACCTTAAGATCACCGTATAATAATTCTTCTAGAGTAATATTACTATATTCAGCAATTTCAAGTAATCGAGCATTATTAGGCAAGTTACGAGCATTTTCCCAATTACTCACAGAATTTTTGCTTGTATTGAATATTTTACCAAATTCTTTCATAGTCATTCCACGTTCTTGTCTAATTCTTCTGATTCTATTAGCCACGTCTTTCTTATTAATATTCAATAAGATCACCTTCTTCCCTTATATGAATATATTATACACTAAACAGTTAAGAAAAGTAACAAAAGGTGTGACTAATACTAATCATATGAATATTAGTAGTTGACTTATCAATATGAAATGAATATAATGGAAATATAAAAGTTAACAAAAGTGAAAGGAGGGTGTTCTAAGTGAAAATAAGAAAGAATAAAATAGCAGGTTATAGGGTACACCTAGGTATGACGCAAAAAGATATAGCACGTTATTTAAAAATTTCTGTACAAAGTTATTCTAACAAAGAAAATGGAAATAGAAGTTTTAATGATCAAGAAAAAATTAAATTAAAAGCATTATTTCAGCAAATTAATTCTGATTTAACAATAGATAAGATATTTTTTTAAACTGTTCGTGAAGAAAAGTTAAAGTATGTTGTTCTTGGTGAACTTGAGGGGGGGTGATTACATGGAAGAGCATAATACCGCAAAATTTCAAATCAAACTAGATCCAGAATATGAAGAAGAAATATTTAATAGATTTATTCAGTTGGCTGATGAAGCTATTAAGCAATCTATTGAACAAGCTTCAATTCATAAACAGTTTCTTACCCAGAAAGAGGTGATGAAAGAGTTAAGAATAGGACATGTTGTCATGAATGATCTTTATGAAAATGGTTTGCAATTTATCAAAATCGGTAATAAGAAATTAATTGATATAGATGACTTAAAAGAAACACTTAATAAACTAAAATTTTAAAACACGCACACGCCATGTGAAAATTTGAGGATAAGTGATCAGTTTAAGTAGGTTAAGAGTAATTTAAGTTGAAAGGTAGGTATCTATGAGCCGGAACAAAAGATATTATTGGCTAAAATTAAAAGAAGATTTTTTTGAAGACGATACAATCTCATGGTTAGAAGAGCAAGAGAATGGAAAAGATTATATCATTTTCTACTTAAAGCTTTTTTTGAAGTCATTAAATGATGAGGGGCAACTAATTAGATATGTTGGAGAGCGTTTAATTCCATATGATATTAAAGCGTTAGCAAAGCTGACGAATACATCACCTGATACGGTTGCTGTAGCTATGAAGACTTTTCTAGATATTGGATTAATTGAACATTTAGAAACTGGTGAAATATATATGACTCAGATCAATGAAATGATTGGAAGTGAAACAGACGCTGCAAGAAGAAAAAGAAAGCAGAGAGCTAAAGAAGCAAAATTAGAATCTGTAAATCAGGAGAAATTGGAAGGCTGTGACAATGTCACAGTGATGTCCCAGAAAAGTCACACAGATATAGATAAAGATATAGAGATAGATAAAGAGAAAGATAAAGAACTACAACAAGATTATGATCAAGAACGTAAAAAAGTTGTAATAGTGGAATCTGAAATAAAAAAAGTTAATTCTTTCTTTCAAAGAAATTATAGTGATTTGAATCCACACATTGAAAAAGAATTAAGTAAGTGGACTAATGATATAGGGAGTGAACTAGTGATAGAAGCTTTGAAATTATCGTTAGAAGCTGAAAAGAATTTCAACTATGCAAAAGGTATTATGAGAAATTGGAAGCAAAGTGATATCAAGACACTTGATGATATTGAAAAATTATATGTAGATTTTAAAATTAAAAAATCTAAAAAAAATAACAAGGAATTTCATTCAAAAAATGAAGTATTACCTGAATGGGCGCAAGATGATTATCAACCACCGAGTGAAGAGGTTAGTGTTCAAAAAGAAGAGATTAGTGAGCGACTCCTAAGATTAAAGGAATTGAGAATAGAAAGAGGTGTGATTAAATGAAAATGAATACAGAAAGTATAAAAATCATTCAAACAGAATATTTAGAATTGAAAAAAGTCCTCACAAACTGGCATTTGCAAGGACTGGTAAAAACTTCACCAGATTTATTTTACCATAACTAAATAGATCTATAAAGAGCATGTTCTTCTCTAAAACTTAAAAGGAAATTAGAACATGCTCTAATATTATTTAAGTTCTAAAAATCCATGTTTAAATTATGAAGGATATTTTTAGAAACGAATAATCAAATAACAAAATTAATTTGAAACATATAAAAAATTATAAGATAAGAAGGACTTGTTCAAAATATTTTACAAACTAAAAAAACACGCTAAAAATAGATTTGCTTAAGTAATAGGCAAGCAACGGGTTTGTCATGACAAACCCCAAAAACAAAGTTTTTGCTTGATAGGAAGTTTCCTATTACCTCTTAAAATAAAATCTTGTAGAACTCGATTTTATTTAATGTCGCTGCGCTCGATTTTATTAAAAAATAAGAGAGTAAGGAGTGGTTCATTGAAAAAAATATATAAGATAGAAGCAAGAGTTACACGAGAAGAAAAAGAAAACATTAAAAAAATTGCTAATGAAAAGGGAATGACTGTAAGTAGTTTAATCCTAAGTAGTATTGAAAATCATATCATTGTACAAATAGATACTCGTGATTATATGGATCTTGTTATTCAAGTAAGACGAATTGGTGGAAATATAAATGGTTTAATACAAAACATTTATTACAAAGAGTTTTTTACAAATAGCGATATAAAATCTATTAAACAGCAGTTAAAAGTTTTAGAAAATCTGATTCTAGATGAAAAGAAAAGACTAGATGGAATCAAAGAAGGAATCGAGAATTTAACATCAACAAAGGCAAGAAAAATCTTAAAAGAAAATAATAAAAGTATTCCTTTCCATCTAATTTATGAGGATGTTTATGAATTTATAGTTAATCAATTATTAGACTTTATAGAAATGTTAAGAGCAAATAATTTCGATGAAGTTTATATACCTTACGTTACATTTTTCTTGAGAGACTTTAAACCAACTGATTACGAAAGAGAAGAACTCGTGGAATTTTCTAAGGAGCTTGACAATCTATTCTATGAAATCAATAGTGCTATATATTCAGGATATAAAAAACTATCAGAAGAAGATTTTGAAAATGTGATGCAGGTGTTAGATAAATATAGAAAGGCGAGGGATTAAATGAGCATTGTAAAAATTCAAAGCGTTAGACGATTAAAGAACACAGTAGACTATATGACTAGAGATCATAAAACAAATGAAGCTTTAATCTCAACTTACTCATGTAATAGACATACAATCGTTGAGGAATTTAAAGAAGTACAAGAAGAAAAGAAGAAAAAGAGTAGAAGAAACTTTAAACCGAATTCAAAAATGATCATTCAATCATTTGGAAGAGAAGATAAAATTACACCAGAAATAGCTCACAAAGCGGGAAAAGAATTAGCAGATAATTATTTAAAAGGTGATCATCAATATATTATTACTACTCATTTAGATACAGACCATATTCATAACCATATTGTTTTTAATCAAGTTAGATTAAGTGATTTAAAAATGTTTGATACTACTAGAAAAAATACAATAGATAAATTAAGAGCGGAAAATGACAAGGTTTCTCAGAAATTTGGTTTATATATTCCAAATGAAAAATCACATGAAAATAAAATACATTATGTTAATCATAGGGAGTTAACGTTAAGAGAAAAAGGCAAATCATTTAAAGAGAAACTAGAAGTTCTCATTGATGAAGTGATAGAAAACTCAGAAAGTTATGAAGAATTTTTAGAGCTTATGGAAAAGAAAGGACTCGAGCGTAAAGAAGGAAAATACTTGGCATATAGAAGCCCAGACAAGAAATTTTATATACGAACTAAAAAAATGGGTATGCATTACACAGAAAATTCAATAAGATACCGTATTAATAATAAAGATTTTAAAGTTCATAAGTATCAATATACGATTGCAACAGAGAAAATTGATAAGTCACAAGAAAAGTTTAAAGGTAATTATGGACTTAGAAAATGGGCGACCAAAAAGAATATAACTCATTTACAAGAGATAAGTGATTTGGTTTTTAATAAAGACATGACTTTAGAAGAGATTGAGAACTTAAATAAAACAGAACATGAATTTATTAGCGATCTTCAAACAAGTCTAGATGATAAAGACAGTATGATATATGACTTACAAAATAAAACTGGTTCATTTGAAGTATATAAAAACAGTGCTAGCTTAATGATATCTTTAAAAAAAGCTAAAAATAAAATGGAATTCAAGAGTAAAAACTATAAAGAAATAATTAAGCATGATGTAGCTAAAAAGAATATTACACAATTAAAAGATGACTTTGGAATTGAAAGTGAAAGTGAATTGACTTCATTTATTAATGAACTGAAAAAAGATAGAGATAAGATTTATAAAAACTATACTAAATTACAAAAAGATCATATGAAAGAAAAACAACAAAAACATAAAAAAAATAAAAAACAGCGTCGTAGCCTTTAATGATTTTGTAGTGAAAGGAATTTAGTAAAAATGAAAACAGTATTTTTAATAGAAAATCCTAAACATGCTCTATTATATGCAGTAACGTTTAAAAAATCAGTGAGTAAAAACCATCATTATATTGTAAATAATGAGCAGTATAGCGATGCAATAATCCTTTATGGTTTTAAAAAACTCGTTAGGTTAATTACACCAGATGAATATAGTAAAGAATATAATATAAACAAATTAAATAAGGTACCTATGTCTACACGATTACTTGATTTTATGATCATTCAAGATAAATCAGATCAATATAAGATTATGAAGCAGCATCTTGACGAGGCGGACGAAATAATTATAGCAACAGATCCAGATTTAGAAGATGAAGATATTGCAAGATATCTTATTAGGCACTCTAAAAATCATAACAAAAATATTAAAAGATTTAGGTTCAATTCATTAGATGGTAATGATATAAATTTTAGTTACAGTCAGATAAAAGACGTCAGTGAATTAACTAACAGAGAAATGGTAAAAATTCTAGAAAAACAAAATTTAAGAGTTCCACATTTTATGATTTATCAGGAGGTTTTAGATCTTATTTATTTATATTTTAAAGATTTAATTAGTATACTTAGACAATATAGCCTTGATGAGATTTATATTATATATATTGAAGTGTTTTTAGAAAATTTCAAATACATTGATTATGATGTTAAAGAGTTAGATATGCTATCAGAAGATCTAGATGAGTTAGTTTCTAAAATTAATAACATTATATTTTCTAGATATAGGAAAATAACGGAAGATGATTTTGAAGATCTTGTAGGAATATTAGATATGTACAGGAAATAAAACTTCAAATTATATGATTTATGGGATTATAACTCTTATGTGACCCAATTTGAACTGGCGTATTTAAACAAGATTTAAAAAGATTTATTGAATTATTGATGTCTATGATTCCAGCAATGAAAAATAAGTGGGCTATCAATAGATCGCCTCTATACAGACATTTAAAACAATACAAGATAACACACCTATGGGTGAATTATTCTTGACTACATTGATTAATGGGATAAAAGAAGGCAAAGAGTTAGCTTGTTTAAGAGATGACACTGAATTGTTAAGATTGTTGAATGAATATTATTTTGAAATAGAATTTTAGTAAAACAATACACTCCTAAACTCTGGATTTTTTGTTCAGTACTAGGAGTGTTTTGTTTTTTATTTACGAAGTATGTACATAGATAAAGACCTAAATGCGGTTGTTGAGAGAAGCATTAAGAGACCTTGAAGTGTACTATTATCTTGGTTATAAGCTGAAATCGACTCTAAATGCTCATCATAAAATATTATGAACAATCACTTTTTACTGATGAAACTCTTGAAGCCTATTTGGATAAAGATTTTAAAGTAGACACTACAAAAAATAAAACAACGCATGATTACGTTAAAGTTGATTCTAACATCGAGCGAGAATTCGCAAAAGATGCAGAGCTAGATGAAAGTATCAAGTACTACATTAAGTTACCAAGTGAATTCAAGATCCGTACACCTCTAGGAAACTACAATCCTGACTGGGCGATTGTCAAAGAAGAAAACAATAATCAACGACTATACTTTGTTATTGAAACTAAAGGTAGCATTGACCCATCACAATTGAGAGTCACAGAAAGCTTAAAAATTAATGCGGGTGAACAGCACTTTAAAGCTGTCGATACAGGTGTTACATTTAAGAAAGCTACCTCGATTAAAGAATTATAAATTTGTACTAATACCTAGTTAAAAGACAAGGTCTATTAGATCTTGTCTTTTATACTATGGGTTAGTCAATAATAAACATAGATTAGTTTAGAAAAGAAACAGAGGAGTGTCATCAAGAATGGATATAGAAACAGTGTCATTTAGGACAAGTAATCTTAAATTATCTTATACGGAAAACGAGAACGGAAAGAAATATTTCGAAAATGATGCCGAGTTAATTCTTACTAATGAAGATGGTACAAGGGATTCATATACTGAAGAGCAATTCAAAAATAAAATAAAATCCAATGTAGAAAAGCACATTAATTACAATAACTTTGAGAATATAATTTTGTTAACGGGTGCTGGAACATCTATAAGTGGCGCTAAAGAAAAACCGTTTGGAAAAACAATGATTGAATTATGGGTACCTATTGAAGAAGAGTTAAGTAATAGTGAATCAGTTCTCAACTTAGAAGAGTTAGCAGGGTTAGTAAATTTCGATATAGATAAAGATGATTTAGGACATATAAATTCAAATTTAGAGGAATTTATGAGTCAAGTTTTACAATTTGAGAATTTTATTAAAGATGGAGAAAAGAAAGTGAAGTACACTGAAACGATAAATCTCATCTATAGAACTATAGTAGGTCATACTAGCTATTCTTATGATAATAATATCTTTAAGCATTCTACAATTATTAAAATATTAAATGAATCGCTTAATGCTCCTAATAGACTAACGGTAGTTACCACTAATTATGATTTAATGTTTGAGCAAGCAGCAGCTGAGTTGGATTATACGGTAATAGATGGCTTTACTTTTAGCCAATATCCTAAGTTTAATTCTGATTTATATAATTGGAATCTAGTAAAATCTGTAAAAAATATTTCGACAAAAGAATTAGAATATAACAGAAATATGATAAATCTTTTAAAGATTCATGGTTCAATTAATTGGATAGAAAGCAACGATGAAGTATACAAAACATATGCTGATGCTCAAGATATTCCTGTAATGATTTTCCCAAATACAAAAAAGTACGCTCAAAGTTATAAACCGCCTTATTTCGCTTTATTTTCTAATTTTCAAGAGCTTCTTGCTCAAAATAATACTTTATTGATTACATCGGGATTTAGTTTTGGAGATTTACATATTGCAAGTATTATAGAAAATTCCTTTAAAAACAATAATGGATTGCATCTTTTAGTAACAGATTACAATATTAACAATAAAAATGAAGAAGGTTGGAATGTGCTAGAACAATTGAGAGAAAAGCATTATCCAGTTGCTTTTCTTGAATCGAGTTTTAATGAATTAGTTTATTATTTGGAGGGAATTTGATGAGAGTAGCATCGCTTTATTATAATAACGATCGAGAAAAAAATATTGATAAATCAAATTTCTATTTAGGTTTGATTTCATATGTGGAATCAAATAATGTTAGAGTTCAAGTAGAAAATATGACGCTATTCAATCATAGAATCTTATCACAACAACCAGTTATTGCAAATACGATAGATTATTATGTGGTTATAGAATCTATAAACGGAACGTATATTGGGACTGTAAAAGAAACGGGGGTTAGAAATAATGATAATGTTCATAGAGCATTGGATGCTGGTTCATATGAAGACATTTTACCAATTAAATATATAGATATTCTTGAATATTCACCTAACCATAAAAATACTTTTCTACCACCGGGTTTTAATAATGTTGGAGTAGGGGATAAAGTTTATGTTGCGAGTGAAAAAGCAGTTAGAAAATACTTGGATTCTATTGAAATTCATGTTGAAAGTAAGAAAAAAATATAGATAATGAGTTGACTCTTGGTCAATACGCTAACTTACCAACAATCCCATTTAAAATAGATTCAAATATACTATTTAATAGACATCTAATGATTATTGGCGCTACAGGATCGGGGAAAAGTACTTCCGCACTTAAGATACTTGAAGAGTTAGTTACAGCAAATAAGAAGATTTTTATGATAGATCCAACTGGTGAATACAAAGAAACTTTTAATAACTCAGAATTTAGTAAATATAAATTAGGAACTGATACTTATATGAATCCAGGTGAAATTTCGATACCACAATGGGCAGTCTTGTTTAAAACTAATGAAGGTACCCAGCCGAGTGTTATAGCTAATGCTATAACGTCATTAAGACTTCAATATAAGAAGACTCTAAAATCTATTTATAAGAAAAATGATAAAGAAGTCTCTAGTGTTGTTGAGGACTTGAGTCAGTTAGATAGTCACGACAAAAATTTTCATTTGGAATTCATTATAGAGCAAATAAGAGAAGAAAGTGTAAAGGAAGATAAAGGTAAATATAAAGCTGATAATTTTACACTAGGGACGAATACTTTTTTAATTAATAAAGTGAACTATCTGTTTAATAATACTAATTTCCTACAATTCTTTCAGCCAGATAACAAAGATGAATCAGAAGAACTATATGGTATATTAGATGATTTTCTAGTTGAGAAAAACAAAAATATATATATAGATATATCAGATATTGGAAGTTTTGATGAAATCGGGGCGGTTATAGTTGATTTGATAGTTAATTATTTACTCACTAATGGTATTTCTAATAGTAGAAAGAATCCATTCGTATTATTTATTGACGAAGTACATAGATATACCAATAAAAAAATATTGGGAGAGAAAGTGCTAACAGGATTAGAAGGAATGGCACGTGAAGGTAGAAAGTTAGGGCAGTACCTATTTCTTACTACACAAAGCCCATTAGATGTTCCAGAAAATCTATTAAGTCAAGTTGGTACTTTGTTAAGTCATAGATTGACACATCAAAACCAGTTAAGTGCAATTAGAAATTATATGGAGAACAATTCATATAACCGAATAAATAAATTAGGTACAGGGGAAGCAGTATTAACAAGCAGTAATCTACTGCAAAATATTAACTTAATAATAGATGAATCAAAAAGGAAGCATGACAACGAATCTCCTCTTTATTAAGAGTTACTCTGTTAAATTAATCTTCACCAAACATAGAGTGTAAAAGAAGCACTTTAAAAACAATTAAAATTAGTGGGTATTAATAAGGGATTTATAGGTGATCTAACGAATAATTACTCTGTTTTTAATTTCTAGGACGGTCTACTTCTTTATTGTAGAACCGCTTCTCAACTATTGAAAAACTGGTAAACAGACATAAGTCTTTACTTGTAATTAATAAAAAATCGAAATGTTTGACAATGTAGATAGACAACCATAAACTAAGAACATAGTCTATATCTACATCTGTAGACGAAACTTATTATTGGAGGAGATAAATTGCTGAGTCAATTGAAGTTAAACTGTAACAACGAATATTTATATGGTGGATTATCAGCCAACAGATGGGAGGGGGTCGCTCTTTATCATAAATGGTTTGTTGAAGAGGAATTAGTTCAATAATCACGATTGGTACATTAAAATACTTGTCGATTTTAAAAATTTTTAATAATAAAAAATTACTAAGAAAGGAAGTTTAACTGTGAAGAAATATATACGTTTCGGATTAATGATTTTAACTTCTACTGTTGTGATGTACTTTCTAATGTTTGTGAATGTCAATGAATTTGCGCACATTTACTTGAGTCAAACCCGTGTTTATATGGCTATTTTGATGGGCGCAGTCATGGCTATCATTATGATGGGGTTTATGTGGAAAATGTATGATAATAAAAAATTAAACGCCGTTATAATGGGGCTTTCAGTCTTACTCGTGTTGGGATCGTTTGGGCTTATTCAAAACCAAGTTGGCGTAGACGATACTGCTTGGATGAGAGCCATGATTCCACACCACTCTACCGCTATTATGACGAGTGAAAATGCCAATCTCACAGATTCACGAGTACAGCAATTAAGCGAAGAAATTATACAAGCACAAGAAGAAGAAATTGCTGAGATGGAACAATTAATTGAAGATATAGAAGAAAACGGAGAAGAATAAACATTCAATCAATTTAAGAAGTAAAAAGATCCCTATACACAAGAAGTCTATGATAACTTCCGTGTGTATAGGTTTTTTTCTATTTTTCCGCTTTTTCTCAATTCTTGATTTCCTAAATACGATAAACAATTAAATTGCTCAATAGTGTTCATCATATTTAGAAAATATAATTTTAAAAATAAGGAATTCTAAAATCAATAAAAGTAAATCAATGGTAACCTTATAATTAGTATTGGGTAAAGATAGGAAAACAAAGGCAATAATAGCTGGTTACATTTATTAATCACAAGCTGGTTACATTTATTTAAAAAAGACTTGACAAGAATGGTTTACAATAGTAAACTTATCTCAAACATTTACGTTTACGCATGTAAACAATAAGGAGGGAAAGAGAATTAGTACAATAGTAGTTAACCCTCATATCACAGATGCTGAATGGGAAGTTATGCGTGTAGTCTGGGCGAATATCCGAGTGACTAGTAAAGAAGTCATTTCTACATTGGAAGAGAAAATGGACTGGAAACAAGCGACAACCAAAACGCTCTTAGGTCGACTCGTGGAAAAAGGCGCACTGAATACAGAGCAAGAAGGTAGAAAATATATTTATTCGGCAAATATCGAAGAGAAAGAAGCGGTAAGAAGTTTTACAAACGATATTTTCGATCGTATTTGTCGGAAGAATGTCGGGAATGTAATAGAGAGTATCATTAAGGATCATACTTTAAGTTTCGATGATATCCAACGGCTAGAAGAAATATTAGAGATGAAAAAAGCTTTCGCAGTAGAAGAAGTTGATTGTCAGTGTGCAGAAGGGCAATGCGATTGCCATTTACATCATCATGGAGAATAAGGAGCGAAAAAATTGGAGAATAAATCATTTGCCATAGAAGGTATGACCTGTGCGTCTTGTGCACAGACAGTAGAAAAAGCAGCAAAAAAGGTTCGTGGGGTCACACAGGCTTCCGTAAACCTAGCAACAGAGAAGTTAAGTATAGAGTACGATGAACCAACTTTTTCGGTAGAAAATCTACAAAAAGCAGTGGATAATTCAGGGTATGAAATGATTGCCCAAGAAGGAACGACGCAAACCTTTGCAATTGAAGGGATGACCTGTGCATCCTGTGCACAGACAATTGAAAAAACTGTCGGAAAGTTGTCGGGTGTAGATAAAGCTTCAGTCAATTTAGCGACAGAAAAAATGCAAGTTTCTTATAACCCGTCAGCAATTTCAGTATCTGATGTGACTGGTGCTGTATCCAATAGTGGTTATGCAGCCGTATTAGAGACTACGGATACTCAAAATCATTCACGAGCAGAGAAGCGTGAGAAAAAAGAAAAAAGAATGAAGCAACTTTCAAATCGTTTTGGGATATCCATTATATTTACAATCCCTTTATTAATTATATCCATGGGTCCAATGGTAGGTATGCCTCTACCAAATATCGTTGACCCAATGATAAATGCATTTAATTTTTCTCTTTTACAACTTATTCTGACTTTGCCGATAATGGTAGTAAGCTGGGAATATTTCCAGAAGGGATTCAAAACCTTATTTAAAGGTCACCCAAATATGGATTCCCTGATTGCGCTTGGTACGGCGTCTGCATTTGTTTACAGCCTTGCTGCGACAATCGGGACAGGCCTGGGTTATGGCAACTTTTCCGATTTACTTTATTATGAAGTAACTGGAGTTATCTTGACGCTCCATACATTAGGGCTATTTTTAGAAGGACGCTCAAAGGGGCAAATGTCCTCAGCTATTGAAAAATTAGTTAACTTGGCTCCTAAAACAGCTCGAGTGATACGTAATGGTGTGGAACAAGAGATTACTGTGGACGAAGTTGCTTTAGGAGATGTTATTCGAGTTCGTCCGGGAGAAAGTATGCCTGTAGATGGTGTTGTTGTTGAGGGACGCACTTCAGTCGATGAATCAATGTTGACAGGAGAAAGTATCCCCGTGGAAAAGGAAAGTGGAGACGAGGTTATTGGGGCTAGTATCAATAAAAATGGTTCCATTGATTACCGCGCGACTCGAGTGGGAAGTGATACAACTCTATCTCAAATCATAAAATTAGTAGAAGATGCTCAAGGGTCTAAAGCACCCATTGCTCGAATGGCCGATATCATTACCGGATATTTCGTACCGATTGTTATAGCATTAGCCGTTTTAGCAGGGATTGCTTGGTTAATTGCAGGTCAATCTGGAATATTTGCTTTATCCGTTATCATAACAACCCTTGTCATTGCTTGTCCATGTGCCTTAGGTTTGGCGACTCCAACAAGTATTATGGTTGGAACCGGAAAAGGGGCAGAGCATGGTGTGTTGATAAAAAGTGGTGTGGCGTTAGAAACCACTCATAATTTAGACACGATTGTATTTGATAAAACAGGGACACTGACAGAAGGTAAACCTATCGTGACGGATATTTTGGTAACTCCTCTTATTACTAAAGAAAATCTTTTATATTATGCAGCTTCCGGTGAAACAGGTTCTGAACACCCATTAGGCGAAGCCATCGTACAGAAATCAAAAGAAGAGAACATGACATTAGCTAAACCAGATCATTTTGAAGCGATTCCTGGACACGGGATTCGAGTTGAAATTGAGGGCAAAGATATGTACATTGGAAACCGTAAACTGATGCTAGAGCAAAAGATTGATTTATCAAGCATGGAAAAAGAATCCGACCGTTTAGCAGACGAAGGAAAAACACCGATGTATCTCTCTGTTGATGGAGAACTAGCTGGAATTATCGCAGTAGCTGACACACTCAAGGAAAATAGTATGAAGGCTGTTAAAGAACTTAGAAGACGCGGTGTTGAAGTAATCATGATTACTGGAGATAACAAACGTACAGCCAAAGCGATTGCTAAGCAAGTGGGTATAGACAGTGTATTAAGTGAAGTATTACCTGAAGATAAAGCAGAGGAAGTCAAAAAACTACAAGAGGCAGGCAAGAAGGTAGCGATGGTTGGAGACGGTATTAACGATGCACCCGCATTAGCTCAAGCAGATATCGGTATTGCAGTTGGATCAGGTACAGACGTGGCGATTGAATCGGCTGATATTGTCCTTATGCGTAATGATTTAACCGCTGTATTGACTGCGATTGATTTAAGTCATGCAACGCTACGAAACATTAAACAAAACTTGTTCTGGGCTTTTGCTTACAACCTTGTAGGTATTCCAGTTGCGATGGGTCTCTTGTATATTTTTGGCGGACCATTGATGAGTCCAATGTTTGCGGCAGTCGCCATGAGTTTCAGCTCCGTATCGGTCTTGCTCAATGCTTTACGTTTAAGACGATTCAAACCAGCAGTTGTTTAGAAAATACGTAACTTATCTGGGATTTAAACTTCTACCTATTTAAAAAACGGGAGAAGACAAATAAAAAAAGGGGAATAGAATAATGAAAAAAGAAGTCTTATTAGATGGCGTAAAATGTGCAGGTTGTGCCAATACAGTGCAAGAAAAATTTTCAGCTATTGAAGGCGTTGAATCTGTAAAGGTGGATTTAGCGACTAAAAAAGCAGTACTGGAAAGTCAAACAGAGATTGATACCGAAACACTCAATGCTGCTTTAGCAGAAACTAACTATTCAGTATTAAGTGCATAAAGTACGAATACCATTTATTCATAGATAGTAGATAGAGATAAAGTATAGAACCCTTTTCATGATAATTATATGCAGTGTTAGATGAGAGGGTTCTAAAACTTTAAAATCAGTCTCTAATCTAATAAGGAGGAATTAAAAATGAGTAATAACAAAAAACATTCGTCACATAGTCATCATAATCACGGCGACATGGATCACTCAAAACACGACCATAATGAAATGGAACATCACGGGGGGCATCACGATCATCATGCTGGTCATGACCACAGTGGGCATGGCGGGCACGATCATCACCACCATGGAGATTTCAAGGAAATATTTTTAAAATCATTGCCTATGGGAATTATCATTATGATTTTATCGCCTATGATGGGGATTTCGTTACCATTTCAGTTTACATTTCAGTATTCTGATATATTGGTGGTTCTTCTCTCTACGATTTTGTACATTTATGGAGGTAAACCTTTCTATATGGGGGCAATAGATGAGTTTAAAGAAAAAGCTCCTGGAATGATGGCTCTTGTCACTCTTGGTATCTCTGTATCCTACTTTTACAGTGTTTATGCAGTCATTGTTAGATATGTGACTGGTGAACATGTGATGGACTTTTTCTTTGAATTTTCTTCATTAATATTAATCATGTTGTTAGGTCACTGGATTGAGATGAAAGCTGTTGGAGAAGCAGGAGATGCACAAAAAGCATTGGCTGAGTTGGTGCCGAAAGATGCTCATGTTGTATTGGAAGACGATTCAATTGAAACACGTCCAGTTGCTGACTTGCAAGTAGGCGATTTGATTCGTGTTCAGGCTGGAGAAAATGTTCCAGCAGATGGAACCATTCAGCGCGGCGAATCACGTGTAAACGAATCGCTTGTGACTGGGGAATCGAAACCAATTGAAAAAAATCCCGGAGATGAGGTCATCGGTGGATCAACCAATGGTGGCGGAGTCCTCTATGTGGAAATAATGCAGACGGGCGATAAGTCCTTCATTTCTCAGGTTCAGACATTAATCAGTCAAGCTCAAAGCCAACCATCTCGAGCAGAAAATCTTGCACAAAAAGTTGCAGGATGGCTCTTTTATATTGCGGTTATTGTAGCGCTTATTGCCCTTGTTATATGGATGATTATCGCTGATGTACCAACGGCAGTTATTTTTACAGTCACCACATTAGTTATTGCTTGTCCGCATGCGCTGGGTCTGGCTATTCCATTGGTTACCGCACGCAGTACCAGCTTAGGGGCCAGTCGTGGATTATTAGTGAAAGACCGCGAAGCTTTGGAGTTGACTACAAATGCAGATGTTATGGTTTTAGATAAAACGGGAACTTTAACGACTGGTGAGTTTAAAGTACTAGATGTTGAACTCTTTAATGATAAATATACGAAAGATGAAATTGTTGCCTTATTGGCAGGTATCGAAGGCGGATCTAGTCATCCTATCGCTCAGTCAATTATCAGTTACGCAGAACAGCAAGGGATACGTCCAGTAAGTTTTGATTCGATTGATGTTATTTCTGGCGCTGGTGTAGAAGGTCAAGCTAACGGACATCGTTATCAATTAATCAGTCAAAAAGCATACGGACGTAATCTAGATATGGATATTCCAAAAGGAGCAACCCTCAGTGTCTTAGTAGAAAACGACGAAGCAATCGGTGCTGTAGCTTTAGGAGATGAATTAAAATCAACAAGTAAAGAATTAATACAAGCCCTTAAAAAGAACAACATTCAACCCATTATGGCAACGGGTGACAATGAAAAAGCGGCTCAAGGAGCGGCAGAAATTTTAGGTATTGATTATTTGGCTAATCAATCTCCTCAAGACAAATATGAATTAGTTGAAAAACTTAAAGCAGAAGAAAAGAAAGTTATCATGGTCGGTGACGGGGTCAACGACGCACCTTCTCTTGCATTGGCAGACGTTGGTATAGCTGTTGGTGCGGGAACTCAAGTAGCATTGGATTCAGCCGATGTCATCTTGACACAGTCAGACCCGGGCGACATTGAATCCTTTATCGAGTTGGCTCAGAAGACCACACGTAAGATGAAAGAAAATCTTGTTTGGGGAGCAGGGTATAACTTTATCGCAATCCCAATAGCTGCAGGAATCTTAGCACCAATCGGCATAACATTAAGCCCAGCAGTCGGTGCCGTCTTGATGTCACTTTCGACTGTAATTGTTGCCATCAATGCTATGACATTGAAATTAGAGCCAAAATAAACAGTTATTTGGCACATGAAATAATTGAATGACCTTATCGTGTAAAAATACAATAGTTTCACAGGAAAGGAAGAGATGGAATAATTTAAAAAATCATCTCTTCCTTTTTTAGTTTATAAGGAGGAAAAATTATGAGGCTGGTCCTTTTAGGGTTACCCGGTGCTGGGAAAGGCACTCAAGCTAAAAGAATCGCAGAGAAGTACCACCTGACGGCTATTTCAACTGGTGAAATGCTACGAGAAGCAGCCAAGGAGAAAGATACATTCGGACTCAGAGTGCAAGAATATATGAATAAAGGAGAGCTAGTTCCAGATGAGTGGATAAACTCATTGGTTAAGAGTCGCTTACAAGAAAAAGATGTTGAAAATGGCTTTGTTCTGGATGGTTACCCACGTACCCTACAGCAAGCAAAAGTGCTCGAAGCTTACCTACAAAGTCAAAATCAGAATTTAGACGCTGTTTTCTTTTTAGATGTAAGTCAGGATACGTTAAGACATCGGTTAGCGCAACGAGGGAATCTTCGTTCAAAAGAAAAACAAGGAAATTCCCAAATCGAAGCAAAAAGGGAAAAAATTCGACTGGATGACAAACCAGAAGTGATTGAAAATAGGCTACGTATTAATGAAGAATTAATCGAATCGCTCATTCACTTCTATAAAGAACGAAATTTGCTTCACGTTATCAATGGTGAAGGGGATTCTGAAAATGTGTTTGACAATATAAATGAAGGTTTATTGTCTGTAAACTAATTACTATATAACTTGAACTAAAATTATGTGATTTAAAATCAATTCACTAATGTAAGATATGAAGGAGAGTGGAGAATGAATGTTTTATTTAACGTAATCGATCCAGTTGCTATTTCAATTGGCCCGATAAAAATTTATTGGTACGGAATTATTATTGCTCTAGCGATGCTGATCGGCATTTCATTAGCTACAAAGGAAGCTCAAAAACTGGGACTTGAAGAAGATACCATGGTAGATATGGCATTATGGGCCATACCAATTGGCTTTATCGGTGCCCGACTTTATTACGTTTTATTCAAATGGGACTACTATATACAGAATCCGAGTGAAATCATCGCAATCTGGAATGGTGGAATTGCCATTTATGGGGGGCTAATTGCGGGTGGTCTCGCAGTATACTGGTTTGCAAGAAGAAAGAAAATGACGCTAACTCTTTTACTAGACATACTGGCACCTAGTGTCCTCCTAGCTCAATCGATTGGTCGCTGGGGAAATTTTATCAATCAAGAGGCCCACGGTGGAGCAGTGAGTCGCCAATTTTTAGAAACTCTTTATTTACCAGAGTTTATTATTGAACAGATGAACATCAACGGTACCTATTACCACCCGACATTTTTGTATGAATCGTTATGGAGTTTATTAGGTTTTATCCTTCTTATTATCCTAAGGAATCAAAAAGGCCTATTACGTCGAGGAGAAGTTGCCCTCAGCTATGTCATTTGGTATTCATTTGGACGTTTTTTTATAGAAGGTATGCGCACCGATAGTTTATGGATTGGGGATATTATGCGAGTTTCCCAAGTGCTATCACTCGTGTTGTTTATTAGCGCAATCGGGCTCTGGATTTATCGTCGGAGAGCCTATCCTACAAAACCTTATTATTCAGAAGGCTTAATACTGTCTAAAAAATAAACAGTCCACGTATATGTCTTTATTATCAAGGAGGGAATAACGGTTGAGTCATTGTTTTAATTGGTTGGATCAACTTGGAATAGGTTCATTTCTATTAGAAGGGCTATTTTGGATAGGGTTAGCTATTCTGGCTGTCTATTTGATTGGTCGATGGCTATCTAGCTTTACTTATTCAGATGATCACGAAACCCCGTTGGAAATCCTTCAAAAAGAGTTTGCTAGAGGCAATATAACAGAAGCAGAATATTTAATAAGAAAAAAATATCTTCAGTGATTAAAATTCGCAGAAAATATAAAAGGCAAGGAGGGATTGTAATCAAAAATTTGTTAAAAATGATGAAGCCCTTTGATATTATTATTATTTTTCTGTTGGTGGCTCTTTCTTTTAGTCCGATGGCTATCTATTCTGTTCAGAATTCTCAAAATGAAGGCGATAAGATATACGCAGTTATATCGATCGATGGCGAAGAAGTAGAGCGTTTCCTTTTAACAGGAAACAAAGAGAACAAACTAATCACTTATTACCCTGCTCCTGGTAAATATAACATCATAGAAATTGATGGAGAAAGAATTCGAAACAAGGAAGACAATAGCCCGCAACAAATTTCCGTTCAAACGGGCTGGATACAGAATCCTGGAGAGACGAGTTTGAATATTCCACATCGACTGTTAATTGAGATTATCTCTGAAAACACTGAAGATACAGAGATAGATGTTATATCCTGACGGAAGTAATTTTTTTAAAATGAATTAGAAATGTTTTAAGTACAAAGGGTTGACGCTGCTTACTGATGAGTATAAAATAACTATGTGATAAATAATTTACACTTGTAAACGACTGTTAGGGGTTACTTTTATTCTAAAGCTTTGCTTACATTTGCTATAAACCATTACCAACCATTACCATTTCCATTACTACTCCAAAAATGGTAATGGTTTTTAGTTCTGGATTTTTAACGGCAGCTTTTACTATCTTCGTAGTATTTTCAATAAGAAAGATGTTATCGTAATCTACTACTATTAGTTTATTGTCAGCAATAGAAACAATCTCTATATATTGAAGTAGAAAGGCATAGACTTCAACTTCTGTTTGTAATTTTTCAATTACTAGTTCTCTTAAATCCTTGTATATATCTAAAAGATATTATTTTAGTTTTGCATATTTTATTTCAATTTTTTACTATTTAATTCCAAATATCCCTGAGTTCAATGGAGAAAAAGCAAACCAAACATAAATACTTATTGCTATTATTACTATCGATATAAAATATAAAAAAAGTAACAAAATACTTTTTAATGTAACCTTCTTGTGCAGAACATTATTTTTTATATAAAGAAATAATGTTCTTAAACAGACTGCCAACAGAATGATAGATATAATTCCTATTGGATAATAGCCTAGAGAATACTTTTCGGGGAGTATAATATATAAGGCGTATATTCCAATGAACAAAAAATCTATCGACAATAAAGTAAAAAAGTCTTTTTTTTCAACCAATTTCAATCCACTCCTTTGTTCCTAATCTGACATAATCTCTGAAATCCTTTCAAAAAGGATTTCTCTTAAGGTCAAGTGAAGTACTATTCCTACAATAAATATGTTTTTTTTTATACAATAGAGATCCCTTAAATAATTTTTAATCAATCGTATATTTACTTATTATATCTCTTCTTTACTAATATTAGTTATCTTTCCCATTAACATCGAAAAAAGGGTAATGGTTTTTAAATTTCGATAATTTTTTTGATAATTTCTATTATAGTCTTAATCGATTGAACGAATTAGAACTTATTAAAGTATTATCAGTCACTGAACATGTCTGCTGCATTAATCCAGTAATCAAAAGTATCTTCATTATACGTAAATATTAAATAATATGGGGATTTGAGTCCTGACTCATAGTTATTTCTTTCAGCATATAGACCGGCTATAAATAAGGCTAAATCTTCATGAGTAATAAATTCAGCTTCCATATTAACATAGTTTTCGTACTCTGTATCAAATTCTGTAGAATTAAAATCAGTTATTACCCTATTTATAGAATCGCTTTTTGGGAATTTCATTATTTCTAAAATTCGATCTATTTCATCTTCTTCAGTATTAGCAAATTCTATTTCTCCAACACTCCCATTATTGTTTTCACGTACCCGAATATCTTCACTGATAAGGTATGCAACATGGGATTCACTTTCAAAATCATCATTTACTTTTTCTACCTCGGTCTCGTAACCTAATTCTTTATTGATATATTCAGCAGTATTTTTTGCACTATCAGTATCAACTTGGTTCTTAGAACAGGCGCTTAATAGAATAAAAACAATAATTAATAATAAATATTTAATTTTTTTCAAAAACTAACCTCCTTAATTTTCCTTAAACTTAGCAAATTTATCTGCTGTATCTTTCTTTTCTTCTTTTTTAACGTGAGCATAGATATTCATCGTTGTTGGATATCTGTGTGTCCTAGGCGAGCCTGTACATCTTTTATTGAAGCGCCCATAGAGAAGAGGATACTGCTATACGTGTGTCGCAATCCATGAACGGTAATTTGTTTGAGTCCATTACGCTTTTGCACATTTCTCATACGGTCATTTGGTA
>CAUWGX010000009.1:0-63272 GCA_963558565.1 uncultured Atopostipes sp. | reverse complement strand
TGAGAAATGTTTTGGTGTTTCTCAAGCACGAGATATATCTTATCATCGTCTGTTTGATTTGTCAAACACTTTTTTAAATTCTTTTAAAAAATGTCTTTCAACTCATTTAAACGTCTTTTCCTATATAAAATAGGGACTACATAAACCATAACCGGTTTATTCAATGATTAAACATCTCATTTCGAAACGTCGATGTCGATCAACGCTCGGACATATAATTATACATATCCTTCTCAAAGAAGTCAACAACTTTTTGAGAAATACTCAACTATTTTTTGACATAGCATCAATTAGTATTGTGCATTATATAGAAGAAACTAGTTTATTGCTTCATCAACAAACATTCATTTTTCTTTTCTTAAGTAAAAAAATACTGACTCATCACCTAGTCAGTATTTTTCAGTCGGTATATTTTAAAAACTACTCTGCTCTCATAAAAGAAAAGTCAGCATCTTCCTTTTTCGTAATTAATAATAAACCATCTCCGATGGGTAAAATAGTAGAAATTAAAGCGGGATGATCTAAGACGACATCTAAAAAGGCATTTAATTTTTTATGAATTTTACGAACTCTGCGTGGAATTTCTTCTGTGGGTTGTAAAATTGTTCCTCCTTGAAGAACATCGTCGACAGCAAGCACGCCACCCATTTTCAATATCCGCATACAATCTGGGAAAAAGTCATAATATTTTGCTTTCGCACTATCCATAAAAATCAAATCAAAAGTATCTGCTGGTAACTTCGCTAGCCAATCTTCTGCTTGTCCTTCTAATAATTTTACACGGTTGCTTATACCGAACTTTTCAAAGTTCGCTTCAGCTCGTTCAACCATTTCGGGATTCCGTTCGATCGTTTGGATCCTTGCATCTGAATATTCCGCAAACACACTCGCCGAAAAGCCAATAGCTGCTCCTACCTCTAAAATTTCTTTAGGTTTCATTTGATCCAGTAACCAAATAAAATAAGAAACGGTTTCATGCGGAATGACTGGGTTTCGATTTTCTCGTGCGATATCTTGAAGTTCCTTTAAGTGGCCATTTAATTGTTTTTGTTCTGTTCGTAAAAATTCACGAACATCATTATTTATAACAGGTCGATCCATCATTTCATTTCTTTTGTGCATTTTTTCACTACTTTCTTTTAAATATGTTACAATAATATGTGCAAATCATGAGAAATGTTTGCTATAATATAATTGGAATTTAATTTTTGAGAGGAGAAGTTGTATGCTTATAAGAGAATTATCTCTTGCTAAGACTCGAGTTCGAACTGTCCCTGAAACAGTTACATTAGAAGAAGCTTTAGAATTACTAGAAGAATATGGCTACCGTTGTGTCCCTATTTTAGATGAAACGGGCACCATTTATCGTGGAAATATTTATCGTATGCACATTTACAAACATAAATCAGAAGGAAAAGATATGTCGCTTCCTGTTACTCATTTATTAAAAAACGCAACGAAATATGTTCACACTTACTCTAGTTTCTTCAGTATCTTCTTTATGATTAAGGACTTGCCTTATATTACAGTATTAGATGATAATAATCACTTTTATGGTATTTTAACGCACAGTGCTTTAATTAATCTCTTACAGCAGTCCTGGAAGCTAGATACAGGAAGTTATGTTCTAACAATTGCGGCTGCAGGTGAACGAGGCGACTTAGCGAACATTGCCAAAGCCGTCAACCGTTATAGCGATATTATGAGCTGTATCACTTTAGACGTTGAAGAAGGACCGATCAAACGTGCTATCATGACGTTAGAGCCCGACGCTACAAAAGAAGATGTTAATAAAATTTCTAACTTACTTGATCGTCGGGGCTACGGTGTAATTCAAGTCGAAGACCTACGAGCAAATCACTAAATTTTATTTTAACATAGATTAAGGAGTGATCGGCGATATTATTTGCATGTGATCACTTTTTAAATACAAATAAAAGATGGCTTTCGTCCTTGAATCATTCAGGAAACGAAAGCCATCTTTTTTAATGCCTCTTAAACTTTTACTTTACACAGCATCGGTGACACTTTTTGCGACTGTTTCTGCTACATCGGGGTTAAACACATCAGGGATAATATTTTCTGGTGTTAATTCCTCTTCAGAAAGGACAGCAGCAATCCCTTTGGCCGCCGCGTTTTGCATTTCATCTGTTATATCAGCAGCGCGGGCGTCAAGAGCGCCTCGGAAAATACCTGGGAAAGCTAAAACGTTATTAATTTGATTTGGAAAATCACTTCGTCCTGTCGCTACAATGTAAGCTCCTGCTTCTTTTGCTTCATCTGGTTGAATTTCAGGATCAGGGTTTGCCATTGCAAAGATAATAGGTTTTTCATTCATCGTTTTAACCCATTCTTTTTTCAAGACATTTGGTGCTGATACTCCTACGAACACATCCGCATCCTTAACTGCTTCTTCTAAATCTCCTGTAATGTTTTCTTGATTTGTGAGTTCTGCAATTTCTTTGTGGCGTTCTTCTAGCTCTGGATCATCCGCAGAAATAATACCATCGATATCCACCACTAATAAATCTTTCACTCCTGCAGATAATAAGCGTTTAGAGATTGCCACACCCGCTGCTCCTCCACCATTAACAACAACTTTAATTTCATCCATTTTTTTGCCGGATAATTTCAGTGCATTGTATAATGCTGCCAGAACAACAATACCGGTTCCGTGTTGATCATCGTGAAATACAGGAATATCTAAGGTTTCTTTTAGTCTTCTTTCAATTTCGAAACAGCGTGGGGCACTAATATCTTCTAAGTTGATTCCCCCGAAAGATGGTGCGATCGCTTGGATATGGGAGACAATTTCATCTGTGTCCTGTGTGTCTAGTGAGATAGGAACGGCATTTACATTGGCAAAGCGTTTAAATAAAGCTGCTTTTCCTTCCATCACTGGAATAGCTGCTTCGGGTCCAATGTTTCCTAGACCAAGAACCGCCGAACCATCGGTCACAACTGCCACAAGATTTCTTTTGCTTGTGTACTTATAGACATCTTCTTTATTTTCAGCAATGGCTGAACTCACAGCGGCTACTCCTGGTGTATAAGCAATCGCTAACTCTTCCATATTATCAATAGGAACGGTTGAGTTCACTTCGATTTTCCCTGCATTTTCTTCGTTGATCTTCAGTGCTTCTTTTTTGACATCTACCATTATGCATTCTCCTCTTTCTTTTTTATTCTTCTATAAATTATTTTAGCCGAATACTCTCATTATCATAATCATTAAACTAATTGTAATCGCTCCTCCAATACGAGTAGCTACTTGTGCGAACGGCATCATTTCCTGGCGATTAGCTGTTGATAAAACCGCGACATTCCCTGTTCCTCCCATTGCGGATTGATTTAAGGAAAGAATCGACGCTTCAACTGGGTACATATTAACAAAACGTGACACTACATACCCGGTCGCTCCTAGTGTAATAACAACCGATAAAATAACAAGTAAGTATTGCCAAGATAACATCGCAAGAACATCTTCCAGTGTTAAATAGATAATACCTAAACCGACCATTAATGGAGCGGTGAAGTTCGTCGAAATAAAACTGTTTAAATGTTTGGCCCCCACTTCTACTTCTCCTGGTAATACTTGGAAGTATTTAAGAGCGGTTGCGGTAAAGATCACAATAACAGCTGCTGGAAGTCCAATAATATCTTCAAAGAAAGTACCACCAATGTATAAAGTAACCAGTAAAAATAAACCGATGCCTAAAAGTTCATAACTCAGAGGTAAATTCATTTTTTCACTATCCTCGTTTAAATCAAGGCCAGTGCCCGAACGGACCAAGGTTCCTTCACCGGTTAATGTCGGCTCTTTATCTCCTAATCGATTCAGCATCGCTGCACCCGCGATGGAAAAGAAATTCGCTAAAATCGAAGCCGGTGCCAAAATCGCAATCAACTCGCCATAATCCATGCCGGTGATGGCACTATATCCAAGTCCTAGAGGTAAGACACCTCCACCAATTCCACCAGCCATTGTTGGTGTGACGATATAGAACAATGTATTTTTAAAGCCTAAACCCAAAGCCCAACCGACTAGCGAAGGAATAATTAAAGCCAGTACTAATCCGATCATCATTGGCAAGACCATGCGGGCAAAGCCTTGGACCAGAACATTTCGATTCATCCCTAAAATACTTCCTGCTACTAGTGCAAAAACATATAAATCTAAAAAATTGGCTTCACTCATCAACATTTCGACGGCAGCAAGTGAATTTTGTGGAAGTAAATTAAATAAAACCAAGACTGCGGGAACAATCATGGAGAGAATGGTGGAACCACCAAATTTATTTAGACCAGGGATCGCATCTCCGATCGTTCCCAATAGCCATCCTAACACCATAATAACTCCAAATCCGCCCATCATATCTAGCGGAATTGTTTCCGTATACATAGCTATAAAAATAATGATGGCAAATGCAAGATATATCGGGAGCGAAACCACTCCAATTTTCTTCTCTTTTATTCTTTCCCAAAAGCTTTCTTCTGAATGCTCATGGGTCATGCTCTGTTTTTTCGACATTTATCGCTGAGGCCTCCTCTTTCAAAATTTTCTTTCCTTTATGCTCACCTATAGTTTATCGCATATATTTCTTCCCACAATATTTTTTAATTAATTTAAGTCTTAATTAAACTAATTTAAATGGTAAAGTAGAGATAGGAATTTTTATTTTGAAGGAAAGTAGAGAAATTATGGTAAAATTTTGGGAAAATCAGCGTTTATTATTTAAATTGATTACAATTGTACTTATCAGCATTTTAATCACATTAATTGTGTTGTATTTGTTACTGACACAAAGAATGGCTACCATCACACAAGAAAATGAAGCAGAATACTTATTAAAAATGGGCCGTCATATCGCACAGGACGAATTCGTCATTCAGGCCACTGAACAAAAAGAAACTCATACTGACCTTAAACAATATACCGATACGATTAATGAAAATTTTGATTTAGATTATACAGTGATTATGACACTCGACAGTACTCGTCTTACACATCCCGATGATGATTTAATCAATCAACCTTTCCAAGGCAGTGATCAATATGAAGTGTTCGAGGGGAAAGAATATACTTCAATTGGTGAGGGAACTTTAGGGCATTCACTACGTTCATTTGTTCCGATTTATAATCCACAGAATGAAGTCATTGGGGCTGTTTCCATTGGTGTAACGATTCAAAATCTTGATCAAATCATGAAAAGAAACAGACAACCTCTCACGCTCGCTTTCGGTATTAGTCTTATCATTGGTCTAAGTCTTGCTGCTCTTGTGGCTTATTCTTTGAAAAAACAAATGCTGGATATGGAACCTCAAGAAATTGCCCGCGTTTTAGAAGAAAGAAATGCCATGATGGAGTATGCAGTGGATGCCGTATTTCTAACGAATACTGAACAAAAAATCATTTTAAAAAATCAAGAAGCTGCAAAACAGTTTGGTTTAAGTAAAGATAGAGAAGTTCTCCAAGATATTTACACAGTGCTTCCTTTTCTAAAAGGGGAAGAATTAACTTCCAATTCTAATGAGCAAATTTACTCGTATCAAGGAAAAGAATATATCGTCTCCTATGCACCTGTCCTCGTCAACGATCAAAAAGTAGGAAGTGTTTTTACTTTGCGTGATGCGACTGAACTGCATATGCTCACTAGTCAGCTCTATTCAACCTTCGAATATGCACATACGCTAGAAGCACAATCACACGATTTTTTAAATAAATTACACGTGATCTATGGACTTACAGACTTACAAGAATACGATGAGTTAGAAGCTTATTTGGAAAATTTAATTGAACCTGAACAAGAATTTTCAAAACGGGTGGCTTACCTCATTCATAATCCAGCTATTGCAGGATTTTTAGTCGGTGAACGTCGTAAATTTTCTGAAAATCAACTACCTTTTACGATTGAAGTTTATCCAGATATTCCCGCAACCGAAGATTTTCATTTTACACAAGCTTGGATTCAAAAATTAAGTTTGATCAATAAATTATTATTAGAAACGTCGCAACTTACAGAAGTTCATCTAGAGCTGGGTTATTTTAATGAGAAAATATTTACGACCTATAAAATCCGCGGGAAAACAAAAGAAATGATCAAACAATTAAAAAATATGGGGTACAATGGAGTGATGAAAGAATATGGCAGTGGTTGGTTAACCATTTATTTTGAAAAAGACTACCAAAAAGAAACAGAGGGCTACCCCGCAGACTAAAAAGATTCATATCTAATGAAGGAGCAAGATTCATGACTTATTCGGTATTAATTGTAGAAGACGACGCTATGGTCTCCTCGATCAATAAACGATATGTAGAAAGAATTCCAGAGTTTAAAGTGACAGGAGTTGCAGCTTCTGTCAAAGAAGCGATGAAATTAACGAAAAAATACTTATTTGATTTACTATTAATCGATATTCATTTAACCAATGAGTCGGGGGTGGATTTGATTAAAATGTTACGTAAAGAAGAATATCCGGCCGACTTTATTATGATTACGGCGATCAATGAACAAGAAACGATTGAGTTGTGCGCTCAATATGGCGCCGTGGATTATATTTTAAAACCATTTCAATTCGATCGTTTTCAAAAAAGCATGTTACGTTTTAAACAACAAAAGGAACTATTAAATGCTCAAAACAAAATGGCACAAGCAGACATCGACCAGTTTTATTGGTTAGAAAAAGAACAGGAACAAAAGCACACAGAAATTGAGTTAGAAAAAGGGTTAACTGAACAAACGTTACAATTAATATTAGCTGTTGTCGATTCGTTCGAACACGCTTTTACGATTCAAGAGCTGACAGAAAAAATGTCCCTTTCCCATGTTTCCATTCGAAAATACATTCACTATTTGGAGAAAAACGATTTTTTAGAAGTGGAACAAAGATATGGGACTGTTGGCCGTCCGACAAACTTCTATAAGAAAAAATTCTAAATAAAAACGACTTTAGAGGAATTGAGTCATTCCACTAAAGTCGTTTTTATTTTACCCTTATAAATCGGCAACATCGATAATAATTTTCCCGGTATTTTCATCGGCTTCCATTTGGCGATGAGCTTCTTTTAAGTTATCAAAATCTAAAACAGAATGAATAATCGGTTGAATAATATCTTCCTCGAAAAACGGAATCATGCGATGTGCAAATTCCTGGGTAAGTTCCGCCTTATATTCATCACTGCGCGGCGTTAATAGAGTCGCTTTTAATGACAATCTTTTTTGCATTAATTGACCTAAGGATACTTTTTCTACTTCTGAGCCACCCAGTGTACCAATCAATACCCAACGACCATCTACAGCGGCACTCTTCAGGTTTTTCTCCCAGTATGAAGCACCAACAAAGTCTAAAATAACATCCGCTCCGTGTCCATCTGTATATTCAAGGACTTTTTCTGCAAAATCTTCTTTTTTATAATTGATTGTAAAGTCAGCACCGATGGCTTTCGCCACTTCTAGTTTTCTTTGAGAACCGGCCGTTGCAATAATGTTAGCATCAGTGATTTTACGACTAGCCAACTGAATCGCGGCTGTTCCTACACCACTGCCTGCTGCATGGATTAAAACTGTTTCTTGTGGTTTCAATTCACCGAGCCAAAACATGGTTTGATACGCCGTTAGAAATACTTCAGGAATCGCTGCCCCATCAATAAATGACATCGAATCTGGCAGGACAATGGCACGGCCAGCGGGCATGACCGCATATTCAGAATAACCTCCTCGATTCACTATTCCAGCCACTCGTGTACCTTCTTTTAATTCAGGATAATGAGGAGAAGCCTTCTCAACGACACCACTCACTTCCACGCCTAAAATGGGATAAGGGGCTTCTAAATTTTTATCTTCACGGGTGATAATATCCGTCCGATTCACCGCAGTGCTTTCAACTTTTACTAAAATTTCATCTTCTGTCGGTTCTGGAATTGGGCGGTCGACCATAATTAATTGTTCGATTCCACCTGGTTCTTTTATTGTCCAAGCTTTCATTTTTTATATGCTCCTTGTCCTCTTGTGTTATGTACAATATAAAAGGGACCCTCCATTTCAGGAAAAAGTCCCTTTTATATTTTATTTAATTCATTATTGAATATCAATTTTTTTCGTTTCTTGGTCGCTACCCTCTTTTTTCGGTAAATCGACAGTTAGTACACCATTTTCAAATTTTGCAGTAATGTTGTCTTCATCGATATCTTTAATTAAAAATTGTCGAGCATATGAGCGACTAGAACGTTCACGACGGACGTAATTACTCTCGTCATCTTTTTCTTCTGTATCCACTTCTTGTTCAGCACGAATAGACAATACATTGTTACTGTAATCGAGTTGAATATCTTCTTTTGTTAAACCTGGTAAGTCGGCTTCTAAAGTATACGCGTCGTCCGCTTCTTTAATGTCTACACTGAAATCTGCATTGTCCGTAAAGAAATTGTCAAAAGAGTTTCCGAAAAAGTGTCTGTTCAAGTTCATAAAATCACGTCTTGATGGAAATAAATTATTCATTATTCTGTTCCTTCTTTCTTTGATTTTATTTTACTCATTTGTGTAGTAAGACGTCTTCACTACACTCTTATTTTATCTCTTTTTTAGAAAAACATCAAAGAAATGCCTTTAGCAAGCCCGAAAGAAAGCTAACAATCATTCTACGCTCTTTTTATTCTGTTTCCATCGTGCGATCAAAGTGGACTTGTTTATCGATAAAGAGCATTAGTGGAATGGTCACTAACATCACGATCGCAATACTTGCTGCGAAACTGGCGTATAGCGTCCAGAAAATCGCCATTTGATTGGATAAATAACCAACCATTAGTGCTAAAACAAAACTCATCACGGTAAAGACTCCAGTATTGATCAACATTTTCTTCAAAAGACTGTCACTCTCTTTAATGATTAAAGAAACAATCCAGATAGAAATTGCTGTATGTAATGTTCCAAAAATAATATCATAAATTCCAAATTCGGACCGTATATTCGCCAGTGCTACACCTATGATTAGACCCACTGCATATTTTCGATTGAATACAGGTAAGTGGGCAAACATTTCAGACAGACGTAGCTGCAAAGGACCATAAGATGGTAAAAAAATTGTTACTACAACATATATCGCTGCAAACATTGCATTTAAAACCATTTGTTTCAACGTTAATTTCATCGTCTTCTCCTTCTAACAATTTAACCTTTAAAGGAAGAAAAAGCCAACTTTTTAAGAAGTGGCTTTTTCATCTATGTATTAAGTAATTCCCAGACTAATTCTCAGTGCCTTATCAACTTCTCGCATCATCTCTTCGCTTAAGTGTGTAATCTTATCCGTCAGACGTTGTTTGTCGATTGTTCGAACCTGTTCAAGTAAAGCCACTGAATTTTCTGTCAAACCTTTATCTTTACCTATTGGAACATGCGTGGGTACTTTACTTTTATCTATTTTACTCGTGATTGCAGCAACAATAACCGTTGGGCTATATTTATTTCCTACATTATTTTGTAAAATTAGCACGGGGCGAACACCCCCTTGTTCTGATCCGACAACAGGCGACAAATCAGCGTAATAGACGTCTCCTCTTTTCAACATTGCCTTGTCCCCCTTACGCGATCAGAAAAACAATGCTTTAATCACTCTTCATAATCAATGCGATTAAAGGCCTCATTTTCCGATACAGTAAAAGCATCACTAATCTCTAAATTGATACTCGCCATTTCAACATATCCTTTTTTCAAATTTTGATAATTGGTGACAAATTCTTTTAATGATTGGTTTAATAGATAATTTACGACCTTTTTATTTTCTTGATTCATATAACGACTGTATTCTTCAATTAATGAATAAGTTTGTGCATCAATCTCCACAACTAATTTCTTACTTTCTTCCGCCATCACAATAGGCCCCCTCAAGCTCGGTTACAGATATTCTCTTAATCATTTTAGCATACGTTGCTAAATACTCAACTTCTTATTTTGATTTTTCTTCTAAGAGAACCTGAGCGATTGCGTACTATTTAGCGTGCGAAATGGATACATCTATATCCCCTGAAAAGATAGCTTTTTCTGAAGGGCTAATTCTGTTTGTGCGGTCGTCTTTCGCTCGTTTAAAAAGATGTTTCTTTCCTTATACCCATTCTCAGAGCTTTTGAAAAACTTCTTTGGCAGCAAAACGATCTGCCAAAGACTCAAGTGGTGGTGTTTAGAGCATGCTCTATTCATGAGCGGCTAAAAAGCCATTGAGGAAAGCCTTGCGGTCGAGCAAGTAGTGCTTAGTTTTTTCCTTCAACTCAATCAAGGCTTGCCCCTGAGACCATCCGCTCACCACTTGTTTACAACATTTATTCGTCTGTTTTTTCTGCTCGTAATGCATCAACAACTGCAATTAAATCTGTTCCATTGCTGGATTTAAATAAGATGGAATCGCCAGCTGCCGCATTTTTTTCAATCGCTGCAATTAAAGCGTCCTTCGAACCTGAAAAATATTGAACTTTTTCAGACTGATTGTCTTCAGAAACCTTATCATAGAGAGCTTTCATTTCTTCTCCATATAGATAGACGGCTTTATATTGATCGAAGTCAATCGCCTCAGCTAGGTTTTCGTGGAATTCTTTAGACGCTTCACCTAACTCTAAAATATCTCCTAAAACAACCAGCTTATCACCGTCCACGTCAATTCCCGCGAAATAATCTAATGCGGCTTTCATAGAAGTCGGACTTGCGTTATAAGCATCATTTAAAAGTTGGATATTATTTTTTCCTTCAATCCATTCTAAACGGTTTTTAGTGAGGGTCATCTTTTCTAGCCCAGCTTTGGCCTCTGCCAATGTTACTCCAAATTCCAAGCCAACTAAGAGAGCGATTAATGCATTTTGAACGTTATACTTTCCGGGCACAGGTATAGTCACCGTTTCTGCATTTTCTATCCCTTTATTTTTATCACGCACCTTGAATGTTGTCTTTTTAGCATCTCCTACTATATCATACGCAAAAATATCCGCTTTGTCGTCTTTTCCGAATGTCTTATTCCGGAGAGAGTGATCAAAGTGCTCCGTAATCAATTCTTCGTCTTCAGGATGAATGAATAAGCCATCTTCTTTTAAACCTGTTAAAATATCTAATTTTTCTTTAGCTATATTTTCACGCGAGCCAAAAGCTTGAATGTGCGATTCCCCGATCATCGTAATAACGGCAACATCTGGCTCTGCTATTTCTGACAGAACAGAAATTTCATTGGGAGCACTCATCCCCATTTCAAGAATCAAAATCTCTGTTGTCGTAGGCATCGACAATAAAGTTCGTGGAACACCTAGCTGATTATTTTCATTGCCAGGTGTCTTATGTGTAATATATTTTGTGCTCAAAACAGCATCGGCCATATCTTTTGTTGTTGTTTTTCCGTTACTGCCCGTAATGCCAACTACCTTCGGGTTCACTTTATTTAAATGCCATTTCCCAAATTGATGCAATGCTTTTTCTGTATCCTCCACTAAAATGAGTGGAAGATCAGCAGGCGCTTGTTTTAGATTATCACTCCAAAACGAAGCCACCGCTCCAGCAGCAACCGCATCATCTACAAAATCATGTCCATTACGTTCCGCTATAATCGGCGCAAAAATAGCTCCAACGGCTATTTCTCTTGAGTCTGTGTTCATACTTGTTACATATAATTCTTCTTCGGGTGGATTAATTAGGTCACCGCCCACCGCATGTGCAATATCTGTTAATTTCCAACGGATCATTTAATCGCCTCATACTTTTTATTTTTTTAAACTGAATCTTTATCTTTGTTTCCCATAACGCTTTTCACGAACTTCGTGTCTAGCGACTGCTAATTGAACCAACTCTTCAATGACGTCACCATAAGAAAGGCCAGTCTCTTCCCATAATTTTGGATACATACTAATTGGTGTGAAACCTGGGAAAGTATTAATTTCATTGATATATAATTCTTCATCTTCAGTCACGAAAAAGTCAACACGAGCTAAGCCACTGCCATCAATGGCAATAAAAGCTTTTGTCGCATATTCGCGTAATGTATTCGAAATTTCTTTCGGTAAGTTTGCAGGAATTTGCAGCGTCACTTCATTGTCTAAATATTTAGATTCATAATCATAAAACTGCTCTTCTTTCACCAAAGCACCTACAACAGAAGTATGTACATCTTCATTTCCTAATACAGCGACTTCGACCTCTGTCGCACGAATTCCTTCTTCAATCAGCACGCGATGGTCGTATTCAAAAGCCAATTCGATTCCTGCTTTTAGCTCTTCAACGTTATTGACCTCAGAGATCCCCACACTAGAGCCTAAGTTCGCTGGCTTTACGTACATCGGATAAGGCAAATGTTCGACTATTTTTTCAACCACTTCTTCAGGTCTTGTTTCCCATTCATTAGGTGTTACTGTTTCGTAAGGGACAATTGGAATACCAGCGTCTTGGAATAAAACCTTACTAATAATTTTGTCCATTCCTGCAGCACTCGCTAATACGCCTGCTCCTACATAAGGAACATCTAGTGTTTCAAACAGCCCTTGGACCGTCCCATCTTCTCCATTTGGACCATGTAGCACTGGGAACACAACGCTCTCTTCTTCTTTCAATTCTGAAAAATCAAAAGGACGATGTTTAACATTTCTTAATTCTGCAAGCGTTGGAACTTCTTCTTTAGAATCAATCAGATCTCCTTTTAACCAATTCCCTTCTGTAGTGATATAGACAGGAATTACTTGGTAATATTCATAATAAACTTCTTGTAAAATATGGTAAGCAGAAATAATTGAAATATCGTGCTCAGCACTTTTTCCGCCATAAATTAAATAGATTTTCATTGTATTCTCCTTTTTTGAGTTTAATCTCGAGTAGTATTTTTCGTAGCTTTTATTTTATCACATTTTTTCAAAATAAAATACTAACAAGAGAAAAAGCAGAAATGTTTCTAGGAATAATCCGTTCGTACACTTTTATAGGATAAGTATTATATCCTTGGCCTTATGTTGTAATATTTATTCGTTTCTCTTGAGTTTTCTGCCAATTAAAACATCGCAGTTACAATCGCATTCAGGCCATAATTTTCTCCTTCTTTTCGGGCAGAATGGAGTTGTTTACTCGTGTAAGTAGAAGCTGTAGCCACTTCAATATTATGCACAGGAAGACCTATATTAATCAGTCCTTGATAATTCGCAAGTGACAGATCGAGCAAGTACTTTTCTCCCACTTGTTCAAAGTATAATTCACGATCAAAGTGGTGGGAAAAGGCTGCATAAACTTCTGGTCCTACTTCATAATTTTGTTGATCAATAGAAGGCCCCACGTAGGCTAGTATGTCTTCTTTTTTCGAGCCATACGTTTGGATCATCTTTTCAAGGGCTATCTGCGAAATATTATTTGCTGTTCCTCGCCAGCCTGAATGAACACTTGCCTGTACTCTTTTTATAGGATCGAATAAAATAATAGGTGTACAGTCCGCAAATTTAATCAATAAAGCGACTCCCGCCTTATCTGTTATTAGTCCATCCGTCTCTTCAAAATGACGGCCAACTATAAATGAAGAACCATTTTCTCCATCGCAATAAGCAACGTTCGTGCTGTGAATTTGTTTAGCGGTATATAGTTCTTTTGGTTCCACCTCTGCTTGAGTTAATAAACGATTGATGTCTTGTTTAAATGATGCTTCAGCAGTGGTCGCCAATCGAAAATTATAATCGCTCCCGCCAATTAAATTAACTAAACCGTGATCTCTTAACAATTGAGAATACATTTTAACCCCTCCTTTATCGATAATTATACCATTTCTCGGCGTAAATTGAGTTCTTTCATGTTTATTTTTAAATAACCTTTACATTTTAACCATTCTTGTGTAAAATGACACATGTCATTCGAAATAAATTGAACAAAGAAGTTTTTGAGGAGAGGCATAAAAAGTTATGGGGTGGCTAAACGAAGGAAACAAAACAGTTCATATGATGGGTACCACAATCACGTTATCGGTTACACATCCAACGCCTGAAAAGATTATCAACGAAATGATTTTTCAGCTGCAAATATATGAACAGCGTTTTAGTGCAAATGATTCTTGTTCAGAGCTGAGCGAAATTAACAAAAATGCCGGTATTCAACCGGTCATCGTCCATCCTGAACTCTATGAGCTCACTAAAATTGGAAAATTCCACAGTGTTGCTCAAGATAGTCATTTAAACATTGCAATTGGCCCGCTGGTACAAACTTGGCGGATTGGCTTCGATGATGCCCGTATCCCTTCGGAGGAGGAAGTTCAAAACTTATTAAATATCATCAATCCCCATGAAATTCTTTTAGACGATGCCAAACAGTCTGTCTTCTTGACGCAAAAAGGGATGGCTATTGATTTAGGTTCCCTTGCCAAAGGATATATTGCGGATCGATTAATTGATTATTTAAGAAGCGTTGAGGCCACATCAGCTCTGATTAATTTAGGGGGAAACTTAGTAAGCTTCGGACCTGCTCTAAAAAGAGCCGACCAACAGTGGCGAATTGGCATTCAAAATCCTGTGCACTCTCGTGGAAACACACAAATTGTTTTAAAACTTCAAAATAAATCCGTTGTTACTTCAGGCATTTATGAACGTCATTTAGAAAAAGACGGACAAACCTTCCATCATATTTTTGATACTCAAACGGGCTATCCGATTGAAACGGAGATTGCAAGTTTGACGATCATTTCTGATTTATCCATAGATGGTGAAATTTGGACGACACGATTATTTGGTTTCCCTACTGCAAAGATTCTAAATATCCTCAATCAATTAGAAGGGATTGACGGAGTGGTGATCTCAAATAGCGGTCAAGTGGCCTATTCAGAGGGAGTCCAAGCGCTTATTGTTGAATAAATATTGTGACTACATGTAACCAAGATAAAAGCTAAAACTTGATCTAGATCAAGTTTTAGCAAGAAGATTTATTGTAATATGTAAACTACAAATGAAATAGATTTCTTTTATTTCACTAAACTTGTGAAAAAAATACTATTTAAACATTGAGAGGATATGAGAAAATGAAAAAACTTATTGGATTAGTCGGAACAAATTCTGATCATTCAACAAACCGTCAATTGCTGCAGTATATGGCTCAGCACTATGGCGAGACAGCTACTATTGAACTTGTAGAGATAAAAGGTTTACCTCTATTTAACAAGCCTGAAAATTATGAGGTACTACCACAAGTACAAGAGATTGCTGACAAAATCGAAGGCGCAGATGGTGTTATTATTGCAACGCCTGAATATGATCACTCTGTTCCTGCTGTTTTATCAAATGCTCTGGCTTGGCTTTCTTACGACATTTATCCTTTTGTCGATAAACCAGTCATGATTGTAGGCGCTGCTTATGGCACGCTAGGTACTTCTCGTGCTCAAGCTCATTTACATCAGATTTTAAGTGCTCCTGAGCTAAAAGCACGTATTATGCCAAGCGCGGACTTTTTACTCAGCCATTCATTACAAGCTTTTGATGAAGATGGTCAGTTAGTCTATCCAGAAGAAGCGAGCGAATTAGATCGAATTTTTGCTGATTTTATTGAATTTATTGAATTAATTAGCCACATTACAACCGATCATGCTGAAAATAAAAAGGCTGCTGCGAACTTCTCTTGGGATGAACAATAATAATGAAGGAGACGAATAATATGAAATTAATAGGTATCGTTGGTTCAAATGCTGAAAAATCTTATAACCGTTTATTACTACAATTTGTTGGAAAACAATATCGTGATTTATTTGACATAAAAATTTTGGAAATTGATGACGTCCCTTTATTTAATCAAAGTGAAGATCAAACAAACACCCCACCTATTCAAAAACTAGAGCGTGAAATTTCTGAGGCTGATGGGGTCATTATTTCAACTCCTGAGCATAATCGTTCCGTCTCACCTGCTCTAAAAAGTATGATTGAATGGCTTTCTTTTAAAATTCATCCTTTTGACAATAAACCAGTTATGGTGATGGGCGCTTCTTACTATAATCAAGGAACTTCCAGAGCAAAGCTCCATCTCCGTCAGATTTTAGAATCTCCTGGTGTTGGTGCTTACGTTTTTCCAGGAAATGAATTTTTACTCGGAAATGTTAAAGAAGCTTTCGATGCAAACAATAATATTAAAGACCAAGGGACTGTAAAATTCTTAGGAGAAATCTTAGAGAAATTTGTGCGCTTTGTAGACATCGTTTCTGGCTTTGAAAAACCAGAAATTAAAGAAAAAGCACCTGAAGACTTAGATGCAACAGGCACAATTGATACTACGATTGAAGATGTTGATATGTATGCAGAGGATTGGGTTGAACAAGCTTCTGAAAAAACAAATGCGGTTGAAGGAGACACTTACGTCAAATTAGACCGTGGTGTATTAACTGTGGATCAGATTAATCATTTCTTAAATTCAATGCCTATGGAATTGACTTTTGCAGATAGCAATAATCAATTCTTATACTATAACTATCATTTAGAAAAAGAAGACATGCTAGCAGCCCGCCATCCAAGTCAAGTCGGTAACCCGCTCGCTGGGTGTCATCCACCAGCTACTTACCAAAACGTACAATGGGTTATCCAACAACTGCGTGCGGGGGATCTGGATACTTTCCGTATTAATGTTCCGACACATGGCCCTGATAAATTTGTGGTGCATAACTACAAAGGAATCAAAGACAAAGAAGGAAACTATATCGGAATTAACGAATATGTCCATGATTTACAACCTGTTATTGACTGGTACTTAGAACAGACAGGTCAAGAACTTGTTGGTGGAAATGTCGATGGTGTCTCCGGCGCTTCTGAAAATGATGTCGATGATGTTTCCAGCGCTTCACAAAATACTGAACCAGAAACTGTCGACGCTGTTTCTGGAGCTTCAGAAAATAGTTAAAATTTTATACCCTATTAAAAACCTCACTCCCGCGAACGGGAGTGAGGTTTTTAATATCACAGACATATGCTATAGCTCGAAATGGAAGCCACTATCGAGCTTAGTTACCCACACCTCTCAAAGCAATTTGTAAGTTTCACACTATAATTCCTATCGCTTTTTTGCTGTGAAAGGTTGGAGGAAACCTCCTCAATTTCATAAGTATTTTTCTAATACTAACGGGAAATCCCTAATACATCTTCTTTCGCATGGATAAGTTCAGTTAATGCTTGAGACTTTGGTGTTTCAAAACCGTTTTCTGCCCCAATTTTTGCTACTTCTCCTGTTAAGAAGTCCACTTCTGTTGGGCGTTTGTTCTTAATATCCTGATGCATTGAAGGATAATGAGTGCCTACTTTTTTAGAAGCTTCATTCAAATAAGTAATCATCTTTTCAACTTCCAAATCGATCCCTTCAGCTTTTGCTGCCCTAGAGAATTCTTCAACAATTTCTCGGATTAAACGCTGAACATAATCACTCTGCAGTAATTCTTCAATATTAGCATCTAATAAAGCACTCAATGTATTCAACGTGCCATTGACACAGGCTTTACGCCAAGTCGTAAAATGAACATTTTCGCTGTAAACCCCATTTAAACCACAATCACTCAGCACTTGAACAAGGGTTAAAGCGGCCTCTTTTCCTTTGGGGTCTACCTCTTGCACTTCTACAGGGCCATTTCCCATCAAGCTTGTCTTTCCAGGAGCTTCTAAACTCGCGGTCCAGACAGTCGTTCCCATAATGATATTTTCTTTGGAGATATATTCAGCGATCGTTCTTTCATGACCCAAGCCATTTAATAAACAAACCACTTTTGTATCATCCGCTAATGTATGCTCAACCGCTTCGAGCATTCCTCGTAAATCCATGGATTTTGTAAAGATAAAAACAACATCAAATTGTTCTTGAATATTTTCAGGCTTATCCATAGGTATTTCGATCTGATCTTGCTGCCCATTGACTTCAATCGCCAGTCCATTTTGTTGAACCGCTTGGATATGGTCTTCCCAAAAATCCATTAAAGTGACCTCGTGCCCGCCCTTTTTTAATAGATATCCAAAACCAGATCCTATAGCTCCTGAACCAGCTATCGCTATTTTCATGCTTTTTCCTCCTACAATTTACACACTCTGCCCTTATTATATAATGTTCCTCTTTTTTAGCAACGCTTATTTTACAACGAAGAAATAGGGGCGTTCTTCTTTATACTCTTCTGGCCATGTAAGATCTAATTTTTCCCAAGCAGTTTCTTCAGCTCCTAACCAATAAATACCAAAGTTATTCAATGCATAAAAACCATTCACATCCGTGGGATCATTTGCTAAATGATGCGTATAAGCGTCTTCTCGTGGTAAACCTTCAGCTGTTTCTTCCCAAGGTTCGCCACCATTCTTTCGATACACGGTCGAATATCTAGGCGATCGATGAGCTTTTGCTGCACTTTTTGAAGCAGAAACGAATAACTTTTCAGGATTATTCGGGTGTAAAATCATATTATATAAATAAGGATGCTCTTCCAAGCCTTCACTCATGTATTCCCAGGATTGACCGCCATCTTCGCTTTCGGCAAAAGCTTTTTTAGGATTTGATGAACCATCCCCATTCGCTGCGTATAAACGGGCTGGCACATCGGGATGATTTAACAAGGTATGAACATCAATAGGTCCTTCTGCTGTCCGATCATTCCAAGTTTTGCCATGGTCCGTTGTATGGATAACAGCGCCTGCTTCAATCGAAACAGCAATATAGTTTTCATCCGTATAATTTGGCGTGATCCAGCGAACGTAGTGCGTCTCCGGACGTGGTGGAAAAGACCATTCACTTTTCGAAGGCAACTCTTGTATTCCAGAAAATTCTTTCCAACTTCTTCCATTGTCTTCTGAATAGTAAAGAGCACTTGGTTCTGTTCCTGCATAAACAACACTATTCCCGTTCACTCGTCTTTTCGGATGGATAGCTACCGCAGTGATATTTGATTTTTTTATCCCTTTGTCTACTTTCATCCAATTTTCACCAGCGTCTTCCGTCCGCCACAGCCCTTTATCCGTTGCTACATACATCCGTTTTTCATTTTGTGGATCAATCGCTAAGCGGTTCGCTTTCATTCCTTCTAAGTGTGTCGTAAAAGTGTATCCTTCTTTTGTTTCATCGATGACTAAAAATTGATCTTTCATACCGATATAAAAAGTTTTCATGAAAATATCCCCCTTATCTTTTTACGCTTCTTCTGAATGCGTTTCCTTTCTCATTTTGATTATCGACTAAATTCATCGATACAACAAGTTTTTTGTTTGTTCGATTTAGGCTGGAAGTGTTTTCCTTTCGAAATATTTTATGGTAGCATTTATTTGATTAGTAAACATTTTTTAAAGGATTAGTCACCCATTTTTAGTGAGAGGAATGAATTATTTAATGGACAGTCAGCAGATAAACAGTATCATTATTTTTGTAATTTTAGTGATGTGTTCCGCTTTCTTTTCTTCGTCTGAAACAGCTTATACTTCTGTAAATAGAATACGTCTACAAAACGAAGCAAATGATGGAGATAAAAAAGCTCAAAACGCGTTAAATTTACAAAAAGACTTTAGTTCTTTATTATCCACGATTTTGATCGGTAATAATTTAGTTAACATAGCTAGTTCAGCCATTGCGACGATCTTTTTCATTCGTATTTCTCCTGTTTATGGCGCAACCATTGCGACGATTGCGACCACTATTTTATTATTACTTTTCGGGGAGATTACGCCGAAACTACTCGCTAAAATTTATTCTGAAACCATTGCAAAATCAACAGCGACTATCTTAAATCTTCTTATGAAATTATTGAAACCTTTTGTGTGGCTGGCCGGAAAATGGCAAGATTTCATCAAAAAAATCATTCCTGTAATAGATGAAGAGACCGTGAGCGAAGAAGAACTTCTCTCAATTGTAGATGAAGCGCGAACAGGCGGAAGTATTGAACAAGAAGAACGGGATTTAGTAAAAGCAGCGATCGAATTTGATGACATGGATATTTATTCTATTTTAACACCGAGAATAGATGTGATTGGTTTTGATCTTAGCGATAGTGATGAAGAAATTGAAGATCTATTTATTCGCACCCCCTTCTCCCGCTTAGTCGTATACAAGGGTTCCATCGATAATATTGCAGGAACACTGCATGTGAAAGACTTCTTCCGCTATATAGATGGGAAAAGAACAGACGCTCAAAATGCGAGACCACTAGAAGATTTTTTAGCGAAACCTCTTTTTGTCCCCGCAAATATTTCGCCTTCTGATTTGTTAAGCGCCATGCAGCATGAACATACACATGTGGGTGTTATTGTCGATGAGTATGGCAGTATGACCGGTATTGCTACAATGGAGGATGTATTAGAAGAATTAGTAGGAGAAATTTGGGATGAGTCTGATGTCGTTCGAACAGATATCATTCAGCTTGAACATGAAAACAAATATCTCATTCAAGGGACTTACGCACTTGAGAAATTTTTTAACTTGTTTAATTTAAAAGAGGATGCCGATGATTGGCTCTCAAGTACCGTTAGTGGCTTTATTACGGAACAGTTTGAACGAATTCCTAGCAATAATGAAGTCCTGCAGTATAAAAATTTAAAAATTACGATCGTCAATGCGCAAAAACAAAGAGTTAATGAAGTGGTTATTGAAAAATTGCCTAAATAATAGAGAATACTGACTAAAGAAAGAATACAAAATTTACTTTTGAAAAACGCTTAAAAAGCTTGTCTCATAAATTGGGACAAGCTTTTTCTTGCGTATTTTAAAAATAAAAAATTATCTTTCTTGCATCAGTAAACTTCCGCCTTTATCATGTACAAGGACAAAATAGTGCGTCAATTTTTCTTCAATCCTTTGAAATTCTTCCCCTTTTCCGGTACTGATTAGAAAAGCTTCATATATTTTCTTGCCAATAAAATTATATTTTGCAATAGGCCCCAATTCTAATTCAAAAATCCCTTTTCTGATCGACAGATCGGTTAATAATTTACTTTGCTCATTTCGATAAGTTTGTGGAATAAAAATATAAGGGGTATTATTTTCAAACGCTTTGATTAAACCATAATCACTCGCCACTCTTCGGATCGCTCCTGCATTTTCTAATTGTAAAAGTTCATACAAAATAACGCTGATCGGTTGGTCCACTTCTTTTGAAAGGACATAGAGTAATTCGTCAGGATAGTGGATGACGGCTCGAGTCTGTATTTGATCTTCTGTGAGGCCGATTTGTTTTAATATCATTTGTGATTCTCGATTATGTTTTTTAAGAAACTCATCTAAAATCATACCGTACTCACCCCTTTTTAGAACATTGCTACAGGTTAATCATACTATATTTCGAAAAAATTCTATAATTATAAGGAATCAAAATTTAAATATGTTACACTAGCGAGGAAATAGAAGAAAAGAGTGAAACGTGTGATTCGAAAAATACAAAAAGACGAGTCCTCTCAATTATATCCATTTATCCATAGGATTTTTACCGATATGGAACTGCCTGTTTTAGATGATATAAGCCCGGACTTATTAAAAGAAATCCTTATCGAAGCCATGCACAGCCCCTACTATCGTTATGGCTCTGAACATACTTGGGTATGTGAGCGAGAAGGAAAAATAGCAGGTGCATTTTTTGGATATCCTGGTGTGCGGGAACCTTTGATTGATGGACCGCTGCAAGCAGCGATGTTATCTCGTGGTTTTCCCATCGATATGATTGCTCAAGAAAAGGAAAGTCTGCCTGATGAATGGTACTTAGATACTTTAGTCACCGCTCCAGACTTTCGGCGTCAAGGAGTCGGTCAGGAAATGATTCAAGGAGCTATCAACATAGCTAAAAAAGCAGAATTTAGCACTCTTGCCTTAAACTGTGATATAAAAAATACAGCCGCTTATTCGCTTTATGTCAAAATGGGGTTTGTTGAGAAGACAAAAATTGTTTTAAGTGACCATGTCTATTGGCATATGGTAAAAGAAATTGAATGATAACAAGAAAACCTACGGACTTTAAGTCAAAAATATAGACAATAACTTTTATATACTAAATAACCATCTATTACTTTGCTCAGTAATAGATGGTTATTTTTCTATGTCTCCTATTATTTTAATTCTGGCCAGAAATCTTTATTCGCTTCTATTAGATCATCTAATAGATCTTTCGCAACCCTTGCGTTGGGGACAATTTTAGATAAGCTCAAAGCTTGCCACATTTTTTGATAACTTTTTTCAATATACGCTTCAACAACCATTTTTTCAACGGTAACTTGTTGGAGCATAAGTGCTCGTTCGAACGGCGGGATTTTCCCTTGCGTTAGAGGCTCCGGCCCATCACTACCTACGATACAAGGGACTTCAACCATAGCATCATCATCAAAATTTGCGATCGCTCCGTTATTTTCCACAATTAGCAACATCCGCTCCCCCGTATTAAAAGCAATTGCTCTTGCTAAGTCAACGATAAATGAAGCATGACTATCAATGTTGAAGGCATTATTTTTAGCAGTTCCTTGGTCAATAATCTCTTGTGCCGCCGAGAAGACTTCTTTTTCTCGACCGTCCATGACTTCATTTGCTCTCGTATATTCTGGACTGGCCTGTGCCACTTCGTCCTGAGGATAAAAATAATATTTTAAGTACGTATTAGGCAAAAATCTTGGTTCAATCGCTAGTAAATCTTTGGCTTTTTTATGCGTTTCTTGCCAGCTTTCATCCATATGTTGGGTGTCTACTTCAACTTGCGTTAAATACCCATGTTTAGACACGTATTCTTTAATTTCATCGAGATATTCGTACCCGGTGTCTTTATCCTTCACGCTCGTCCACCAACCAAAATGATTTAATCCAAAATAACGGACTTCTAATTGTTCAGGAGTAGTGCCAACAATTTGAGACATTCTTCTGAGCGTTCCTACTGGCATATCACAAATATTTAATATTTTAGAATCAGGTCGTAAAACACGAGTTGCTTCAGCCACGATGGCAGCAGGGTTAGAATAGTTTAACATCCAAGCAGCGGGCGAATATTCTTCCATATAATCAACCAACTCAAGCATATCTTTAATGCTTCGCATACCATAGGCGATTCCACCAGGCCCGCAAGTTTCCTGTCCGATGACTCCGTATTTTAAAGGGATTTTTTCATCGGCTTCTCGCATCGCATATTTTCCTACTCGAATATGCGCAAAAACAAAATCGACATCTGTAAAGGCTTCTTTGGGATCCGTGGTGTATGAAAATTCTAGTGTAGGCGCTTGTTCTTTTAGTAAAATAGCAAGGGCTTTGCCTAGTACTCCTTGTCTTTCGGCATCATTATCGTATAATTTTAATTTTCTAATGGGAAATCGTTCTTGGTTTTCTAAAAGCATCATGACAATTCCCGGCGTAAACGTACTCCCACCACCAGCAATGACAATTGAAAATTCTTTTTTCGTCATAAATTTTTCTCCTTTTTATTTTTACTCACTAGAGTCTCTGCCTAAATATTCATCAACCGCTTTACGGATCTTATTTACTTGTAAACCGTAAACGACTTGTACATTTTCATCATTAATCATTACACCACTCGCTCCCGTTTCATTTTTCAATATTTCTTGATTAACGACATCAGGATTCGCCACCGTGAGTCTTAAACGGGAGTAGCAATTCGTAATTGTCTGAATATTTTCATCTCCACCAAGCGCGGCTACGATCGTCGGTGCCAATCCTAATTCTTGACCTGCAGGCTGGGATTGGTCAGGTGTTGGTTCCTCTGTACTTCGTTTCTTCTCTTCGTAATCCTGTTTAGAATAAAGTCGGGTCTCTTCACTACTCGCTTCTCTTCCAATTGTTTTTAGATCAAATTTAGTAATCGTCAAGCGAAAAACCACATAGTAAAGCACAAAGAAAAATATACCGACTAAAAGATATAAAGGCCATCTCGTTTTTTCAATTCCTAATGGAACATTGTATAAAAGAAAATCTATAAAACCATTAGGACCAATCGCTCGCACGTTCAGTAAGTTTAAAGCTACCATACTCAAGCCGCTTAATATAGAATGTAGTACAAATAAGAGTGGCGCAATAAACATAAACGAAAATTCAATCGGCTCGGTCACTCCTGCAATAAAAGAAGTGAAGACGGCCGGAATTAAAATCGCTTTAGCTTTCCTTTTATTTTCTGGTTTAGCGGTCTGATACATTGCTAAACAAGCACCAATTAAGCCAAACATTTTAGAGATTCCACGAGCATCCCAAATGACACTATTCGATAAAACCTGTACCGTAGGATCTGCCATCTCTGCATAATAAATGTTTCGTGCTCCTTCAAAAACTTGTCCACCAACTTCTTGCACCCCGCCAAGCGATGTATATAAGAACGGAGTATAAACTAAATGGTGTAAACCAGTAGGGATTAATAACCGCTCAAGCATGCCATAGATGAATAAACCAAAGTTGCCTGATTGGTTAATGAATCCGCCTAGACTGTTAATCCACCCTTGAATTACTGGCCAAATATAGCTTGAAAGAATAGCGAACAAAACAATCACAGGAATCAATACAATAAATACAAAGCGGCTACCACCATAAATCTGAAAAGCATTATCAAATTCTATATCCGCAAATCGATTATGAACTGATGCGGTAAGGATACCTAATAAGATGCCAAGAAAGACTCCCATATCTAAGATTTGCACGCCTAGAACCATGACTTGTCCCGTTCCTTGGAGCGCTTCGGGATCCACCAATAGGCCATTTAACTCTAAAAAAGTGTTCATCGCGTAGATGAAGACTAAATAAGCAAGTAATGCATTAAAACCTGCCTCCGCTCGTTTTTTATCCGCTAAACCAACAGCGATGCCCACACCAAACACGAGTCCCAAATTATTCAATATAGAAACGAGTGCGTTCGATAATATTGTTCCAAATCCAGTGAGTGCCGGATGATCCATCGCAGGGAATAATTCTAATAAGCCAGGATTTGTAAATAAATTGCCAATCGCAATCAAAATACCGGCAATCGGTAAAATGAGCACGGGAATAAACATGGCTCTTGAAAAACGTTGCAGACCATTTAATAATTTATTTTTCAACTTGTTTTCCTCCTCTTTTTCTTTGATTGCGTTCATTATACATTGTAATCGTTTACAATATAAGGCATTCCTTCCTTAAAAAAACATGTTCCGCGTTTTTGGAACATATTTCGGGAAAATCCTTTAATATTGTTCCAGATATTGCTCGAGTAAAAATTCAAACATTAAAAGTACCGCCGGAAAGAACACATTCGGTAACATATTACGATCATCTAATGGTTGGATATCTTTAATCGGTAGATTCAAATCAGCCAAAAGTGCCATGCGATTTTTAGTATCTTGGGTCAAAGCGATTGTGTATATATCTGCCTCCGCAGCTTTCAATAGTTTATTATAGACTTGTTCCGTTTCACCGGACTTCGAAATCACAAGGATGGCTTCAATATCTTCTAAATTATTTTCAAAAACTCCTATTGAATCCGATCCACTGGCTAAGATGGCTTTTCTTCCTAACACTAATAATTTTTTATAAATATATTCAGAAATGATTTTGGAAAAACCAGTCGCATATATAAAAACATACTTATTTGATTTGCTAAATATTTTATCATTAAATTGCTGGATCTCATGATTAGTCAACATCTGCGTTAAGTCCGAAAAGCTAACATCTAATAGCGTATTCTCCATGCTGGAAGGCGTGAGTTCTGCTTTCTTTACAATAGGAAGTAGGGAATAATACATATCCGTAAAACCGGTATAGCCTAACTTTTTAGATAAACGGATAATAGAAGTCGGTGAAGTATAAATCTCTTGTGCGATTTCACGCACACCCATCTCTTGAATTTCAGTAATATGTTCAACCACATATTTTAAAATGGTCTTCTCTAAATCCGTGAGATTTTTTCCCGCAGCAATTTTATTTAAATCCAAGACTTTCACCTCCCTTGTGGCTTTCAGTATATAAAATATCGATTTTAAGTACAATTGTAAAAACTCTCCCGCCTGTGGAAGGTATTTCTAGTCACCGCTCATTTTTCTAAAATGGTTCAAACAAACACTCAATGATTGTTGGTGAATACTATCACTACTCATGTGGGAGAATCCGGATGTACTCTTTAATTTGGACCGGATAATTGGTATACTATTCTTTATGAGAAGGCCTTTTCTAGGTTCTACTAAGCTCCAGAACCGAGGTCTTTTTCTTTTTATGTTCAATGATTTTTTGAATAAACCCATCTAAGCTCTTCCTTGATACTAAAATAATTTTGATTTTTCAGATGGTCTTCAGTATCATTATTAGATGGTATCACTTAGTTAATTTAAAGGAGAAATTGTATGAAAAATAATAACTTTAAACGCTGGTTTACCTTAGTTTTTACCGCGTTTATGCTAGTGTGTATGCCCTTTTCAACGGTAGTGCATGCTCAAGAAAATACTTATGATATGGAACAGTTGAATGCTGGTTTGGAAGAAGACGGTGTACTGACCGTTGGAATGGAAGCGAATTATGCTCCTTTTAACTGGTCTCAAACTTCAAATTCCAACGGAGCAATAGAAATTAGTAATTCTTCTGGAGAATTTGCAAATGGTTATGACTTACAAATGGCCGTGTTGCTAGCTGAAGAGTTAGGCTTAGAGTTAGAAATTGTAAAACTCGATTGGGATGGCTTACCGCCGGCCCTTGAATCAGGGATGATTGACACAATTATTGCCGGTATGTCTCCCACTCCTGAGCGTGAGCAACAAATGGACTTTTCCGATGATTATTATGATTCTGATCTCGTCCTCGTCACAACTGCTGATTCAGAATTTGCAGATGCGACGAGTCTTGAAGACTTCACGGGAGCTCGCGTCACCGCTCAATTAAACACCTTCCATTATGAATTAATTGAACAAATTCCTGAAGTTGAACAACAAACAGCGATGGATTCTTTTCCAACGATGATTTCATCGGTCATGTCCGATAAATCCGACGCTTATGTGTCCGAAAAGCCCGGAGCTATGGCAGCTGTCGCTTCAAACTCTGATCTAACTTATGTTGAATTTGAAGAAGGTCAAGGCTTTGATACTGGGCAAGTTAATACATCAGTAGCGGTAGGAATGGATAAAGGCTCTCCCTTGCTTGAACCTATCAACGAAGCTCTATCCACCATTTCGCAAGCAGAACGCGATCAATTGATGGAAGATATGGTTGAATTAAATGAACGTGGAGAAAGTACGGGTTTCTGGTCAGATGTGGCTGGTATTTGGGAAGATTACGGGAGCCAATTTTTAGTCGGGGTTCGTAATACCTTAATTATTGCTTTAATTTCAACTGTTATCGGTTTTATTATTGGTTTATTGATTGCGATTTATCGCTCACTCCCCATTAGTAAAAAACGAAATCCTTTTGCCTATGCATTTTATAAATTATTTGATTTAATGATCATGATTTATATCGAGATCTTCCGTGGAACACCGATGATGGTACAAGCCATGATGATCTTTTACGGTTCAAAATTATTCTTTGATATCGATATGAGTTCTATGTTTGCTGCTTTATTAATTGTATCGGTGAACACCGGAGCTTATCTTGCCGAAGTTATTCGAGGAGGGATTATCGGTGTCGACGAAGGCCAAGCGGAAGCCGCCAAAGCAATTGGTATGAACCACTTCCAAAGCATGACCTCCGTTGTATTACCACAAGCTATTAGAAACACTTTACCGGCGCTTGGAAACGAATTTGTGATCAACATAAAGGATACGTCTGTTTTAAACGTCATCGCTGTAACAGAGCTATTTTTCATCACTCGCTCAGCCGCAGGTTCAACTTACATGACATTCCAAACATTCTTTATCGCATCCATCCTCTATCTCATTATGACGTTCACAACAACTCGTTTACTAAGCTTAGTCGAAAAATACATGAGCGGATCCAGCTCATACAAAGTACACGAATCAAGTACGATGCCACTCTCGACTGAGAAAGGAGCAGATCAATGAGTGATGTAATTTTAAATGTACAACATTTAGAGAAAAAATTTGGTGATAATACGGTCTTACGAGATATTGATTTCCAAGTAGAAGCTGGGGAAGTGATTAGTATTATTGGCGCTTCTGGTTCTGGTAAATCGACTTTACTCCGCTGTCTCAATTTACTTGAAGAACCAACTGCTGGAGATATTATGTATCACGATGATTCTATTTTAAACCATTCATTTGACCAAAATAAATACCGCGCGAAAGTCGGTATGGTCTTTCAACAGTTTAATCTTTTTAAAAATATGACCGCTTTGAAAAATTGTACCGTTGGTCAGGTGAAAATTTTAAACCGTTCCGAAGAAGAAGCTGAAGCCATCGCTTTAGAAAATCTAGAAAAAGTTGGTATGGCGCCTTACCGCGATGCTCGACCGCATCAATTATCCGGGGGACAACAACAACGAATTGCGATTGCGCGTGCACTTTCGATGAATCCTGAAATCTTATTATTCGACGAGCCAACAAGTGCCTTAGACCCGGAAATGGTCGGCGAAGTCTTGGGAACAATGACAGCTCTAGCGAAGGAAGGCTTAACGATGATTGTTGTTACCCATGAAATGGCCTTCGCCCGTGATGTTTCTAGTCGTGTCGTGTTTATGGATGACGGTGTGATTGAAGAATCCGGTCCACCTGAACAAGTGATTAATGATCCTCTGAATGAACGAACACAAGAATTCTTAAAACGTTATTTAAACGACAATACCATTCAAAATTAATGGATCACTAAACAAAGAGATAGAAAAAGCCAGCTCCGTGAAGAGCTGGCTTTTTTGTATGATTTAGAAGGTTTTGAGTCATTTTTATCATCCCAAAAGACTTTCCTTGTCACAAGTTGAAAGTTGTGACGACTAAACAGCAAAATAATTTAAAGTCGAAGGAATATCTATTTTACTTTTTATAGAGCTATATTTTGAGCATTTGCTCCTCTAGCAGCAGCATTTTTCCCTATCTTCTATAAACTATACAATAATAGTCAAAATAAAAAAGACCTACTGCTTTGCAAACAGTAAGTCTTTCTAAATGTCTTATTTTTATTCGTCGTCTGAATTTTCGTCTGTAAATCCGAATTTTTTGTTGAAACGTTCGATTCGTCCATCTGCTTGAGCAAATTTTTGTTTGCCTGTGTAGAATGGATGTGAATCAGAAGAAATCTCAACACGGATTAATGGGTATGAGTTCCCATCTTCCCACTCAACAGTTTCATCAGATGTTTGTGTTGAACCTGATAAAAATTCGTAACCTGTTGAAGTGTCTCTAAATACAACTTTATTATATTCTGGATGAATTCCGCTTCTCATTCTTTTCACTCCTCATGCCATAGAGCTCTGCGCTCCATAGTTTATTCTTTTCATGCATTCGTTTATGATCTCTCGAAAAATAATTGTTGACAATTATTTTCTTGCAACATTAATTATATTAGCATGTTTCGAGATAAAACGCAATATTTTTCACACAATTTAGCCAACGATTTTCTATATTGCCCTTATTCAAGTAATAGGTTGTTTAAGTTCTTCGCAAAATATTTTGAATAAATTCTTCATTGGTTTTGGTATTTTCAAGTGTTTTAATAAATTTCTCCGTAAATTCTAAAGAATCATTGGGAATACTTCGACGGAGACGGAAAGTCGCCTCAAATTCTTCTTTTGAAAGTAATAATTCATCTTTACGCGTACTTGATTTGACAATGTCGATGGCTGGGTATACACGACGATTAGCAAGTGTACGAGATAAGTGAATTTCCATGTTTCCCGTCCCTTTGAATTCTTCGTAAATAACGTCATCCATTCGACTGCCTGTATCCACTAATGCCGTTGCGATAATGGTTAAGCTGCCGCCTTCTTCAACATTTCGCGCCGAACCAAAGAAGCGTTTCGGTGGATATAAAGCAGCGGGGTCAATCCCTCCACTGAGTGTGCGTCCGCTTGGTTGTTCCACTAAGTTATAAGCGCGCGAAAGCCGTGTAATACTATCCATTAAAATAACCACATCGCGTTTATCCTCTACTAAACGTCGCGCTCGTTCTAGGACAAGTTCACTGACTTGCACATGATTTTGTGCTTTTTGGTCAAAGGTTGAATGTACAACTTCTCCTTTGATACTTCTTTCAATGTCCGTCACTTCTTCCGGCCGCTCATCAATTAACAGAACAATTAGTTCAACATCAGGATAATTCGTTGTAATACTATTCGCAATTTCTTTTAAAAGTGTGGTCTTCCCTGCTTTTGGAGGCGCGACAATTAAACCACGCTGACCAAAGCCAATAGGTGCTAATAAATCTAACATGCGTGCGGATGTGTGATTTTGTGAAGATTCTAAATGAATTTTTTCATCCGGATAAAGTGCCGTTAATGCGGGGAAGAACGGACGCTCTCTTGCATCTTCAGGGTTCTTTCCATTCACGCGTTTCACGTTCATTAAACCAAAGTGACGCTCATTTTTCTTCGCAGGACGTGCCGTTCCCGATACTCGATCCCCTTCACGTAAACCGAAACGAGCCATTTGTGAAGCAGAGATATACACGTCTTCATTACTTTGTGAGTAATTAATAGCTCTTAAGAATCCAAAATCTTGATTGGGTACTTTATCAAGTACGCCACTGACTTGGAAGTAGCCTTGTTTTTCTTCTTGTGCCCGAATCACTGCAAATGAAAGTTCTTTTTTGTTCATTTGGCTGTAACGTGGCACGTCCAGTTCTTTCGCTAGTTCATAAATTTCTTTCAACGTTTTTTCTTGTAATTGATCATATGTTAAAAATTTATCCTTTTCCACGGGTTCCCTCTTATCTTTATTTATTTTATTCTGTTGTTTCAATCATTCGGATATCAGCGCCAAGATCGCTAAGTTTTTCTACAATATTTGAGTAGCCTCGTAAAATATTTTCAACACCCAAAATAGTTGTGGTCCCTTCAGCGATTAAACCAGCACTGACTAAACAGGCACCAGCACGTAAGTCACTTGCTTCCACTTCTGCCCCTGTCAGTTTTTTACCACCTTGGATGAGTATAATATCACTTTCAACTCGGATATCAGCACCCATTCTTTGGAGTTCTGGAATGTGACCGACTCGTTTAGGGTAAATGGTATCCATGATTGAAGATTCTCCATCTGCCTGTAGCAACAATGGCGTTACAGGCTGTTGCAGGTCAGTCGCAAAACCTGGATAAGGCTGCGTTTTGATAGTAACAGGTTGTAGCTTTTCTTCAGGTTGTTTAACACGAACACTATCTTCGCCTACTTCTAAATGAAGACCCATCTCATTTAATTTTGCGACAAGACCATCAATATGTTCAACAATCACATTTTCAACTAAGACATCTTCACCACTAGAAGCAGCGATTGCAAGGTAAGTTCCAGCTTCAATCCGGTCAGGAATGACTGTATGTGAAACGCCCGTCAATTCCTCCACTCCTTGAATACGAAGGGTATCTGTTCCTGCTCCTCGAATTTCCGCGCCCATTTTATTTAATAAAGTGGCGACATCGATAATTTCAGGCTCTCTCGCCGCATTTTCAATGATCGTAAGTCCCTTAGCTTTTGTTGCTGCTAGCATCACATTGATAGTTGCTCCAATGGAAACCACGTCAAAATAAATGGTCGCGCCTTCCATCCCTTCTTCAGGTGTATCAAAGTGCATAGCGCCCATTTTATTATCAATTTCTGCGCCTAAGGCATGAAATCCTTTTAAATGTTGGTCGATTGGTCGGGGACCTAAATCACAGCCGCCTGGTAAACCAACGACGCCTTGACCGAATTTCGCTAATAGTGCCCCCATAAAGTAATAAGAAGCTCGTAAGCTATTAATTTTTCCACTCGGCATCGGAACTGAAACCATTTCTGTTGGATCAATATGTAAGGTAGATCCATTAAAATCAGTGTGGACATTCATTTCGTTTAAAATTTCAATTAAAGAATGGACGTCCTTGATGTTTGGGACGCCTTCTAAAGTGACTGGTGAATTCGCTAAGATTGCCGCAGGAATAAGTGCTACGGTACTATTCTTTGCTCCTGAAACAGTCACTTGCCCTTTCAGTTTCTTGCCGCCATTAATTATTAATTTTTTCATTAAAAATCCGCCTTTTTCTATATTCATTTTCTAGAATCTTTTTTAAAAATGTTAATTCGTGTGTTGGAATTTTTTAAAATTTGAATGATGTGTGTTGTAAATTTGTAGTTTTTTGAATGTGCTTGAAGACATCAAACACAGCGTTAGTATACGCTACATTTAGAGTGGTTTCCACCTCTATCTTTGGATAACTAGTGGAAACAACCGTTGACGCATACCATCTATTATTATCTCATTTTAAAACAAAGATTGCATCCTTCTTCCGCTTAATCTTTGTCATTTTCTAGAGATCATTGTAAAAAATTTGATACTCTATTAATAAAGCTTTGAAATAAAGAAGTCCCGCCACAGAATAAGAGGATTTTATGATTAAAAATAGAGGCATTATAGGAATCCATCACTTTTTTAAATGTTCAGTTTTTTCCAAATTAAAACAGTAACATGCCAAAGCCCAAAACAAAAATTCCAAACAATGTAACGGATAAGATGGTTACAGTGATTAAATTCATAGTAAAAGGATGATTTTTATCTTCATCATCACCGAATGTATATTTTAAATAATCATACACTCTTTTGAAACCGAGCCAAGCATAAATAAAACACATCAGTCCTAAAATAATTAAGGCGCCCCCGAGTAATAAAGACATATTCCGGCCTTCACTATTTTGCAGAGCTTGTCCAAGCGTCCAACCGGCCCCAGCGATCGTAAAACCTGTACGCACCCAAGCCGCATAAGTCCGTTCAGCAGCTTGTAGTGTCCGGCTTTGGGCTAATTCACTCCGTAACTGTGCAAGGTCTGTCCGACTTCGAGCTAATTCTTCGCTACTTTTCGATTCTAACGATTCTTTATCAAGCTTCTTCATCGTTCACTCCTTTCTTTTTCGCTATTCTAAACATCTTTTACACAGCGAAAACCCATGTTACTCGTAGAAGAATCCGCTGTGTTCGAATTTCTACCCGCTACACGGTATCGACGACAGTAAGAATGATGACACAGAAAGGAACCGCCACGTAGTGCATACATTTCTTTGCTGTAATGGTTATTGTGTTCCAAGAACTGTTGAGGAGAAGTGCTTTGAAATTCTTCTAAGGAAATTTTACCGGGGTTCAAACACCACTCCCACACGTTTCCGGCTGTTTGATATAAGCCGTAGCCATTCGCCTCATAAGTGCGAACAGGAGCTGTTCCTAAGTGACCATCCGCTTCCGTATTTTCTAAGGGAAACTCTCCTTGCCAGATATTTGCGTGATATGTGTTATTTTGATAGAGTTCATCGCCCCAAGGATACCGTTTACCAGTCAAACCTCCTCGAGCAGCAAATTCCCATTCTGCTTCTGTGGGGAGACGTTTGTTTGCCCACTGACAGTAAGCTAAGGCATCATTTCTAGAAACGTGAACTACCGGATGATCCATGCGATCTGCAATCGATGAATCCCCACCTTCAGGCTTTCGCCAATTGGCATCCGGTACTTCATACCACCAATGAGCTCCTGAAATAGCTGCGTATTTATGACGCGCTTCTTCAGGCAATAAGAGATAAAATACATGAGACGAACCATATCTTTCGGCATCTGTAATATAGTTCGTGTCCAAGAAAAATTCTAAGAACTCTTGATTGGTCACCGTATAAGGACTGATATAAAAATCATTCACCGCTACTTCCAAAGCAGGTCCTTCTTTATCTTCATGATGGCCTTCTCCGGAGTCTGTCCCCATTGTAAAGATGTCCCCTTCAATAAAAATCATCTTTTCTTTTGCTTTGTCTGTCCTCTCAATCGACATGGAACCATCCTTTCTGTTTTAAGTATTTAGCTTCATCCTTCTATATTTTGCTGATCTTTATTTGTTTTATGTTTTGCCGCTTCTTCCTCTTCTTCGTTTTTATCTTCTTTCACAACTTCTTTGTCCGCAGCATCTTCTTTAAATTGCTGCACATATTCTTCGTAATCATCCATCCACTCAAGTTGTTTCCAATCGCCATCTGGGTTGTTGCGATCATTTTCTTGAAGCTTGCCTTTTGTAGAACGGCCTGATTTCACATAGTCAGCCAATATATCCGTTAGTTCTTTGACAAGATCCGGATGTTCATCGATAACGTTGTTGGTTTCACTAATATCGCGCCGTAAGTCAAATAACTCATAAGGTTTAAATGCTTGATCACTTGCTGCAGCAAATCCACCACCATCTGCCACTAAATTCAATTTCCAAAAACCACGGCGGATTGAAAAACCACCATTACCGGAAGAATGCACAATATCTTCTCTTACTGGTTTATCATAGCCTTGCCATAAAGAAGTAGCGGACATCGAATCTTCTGCCGCATCCTCAGGAATTTCTACCTCTAAAATGTCTGCAATGGTTCGATAAAAGTCAGAATGACTCACCATGTGATTCGAAGTCGTACCCGGTTCAATCATGATAGGGTAAGACACAATAGTCGGTTCACGGTGACCACCTTCCCAAGCGTCGGCCTTTAAACCACGGAAAATATGACTTGGATTATGGCCTTGTTCTTTTAGTTCATCAAACCCTGCGACGGCAGAGGCGCCATTATCACTCGTGAAAATAAAAATAGTGTCCTCAAAAATCCCTTTATCTTTTAAGACATCCATCACTTGACCCACATACGCATCAAGTTGTAAAACAAAATCACCATATAAGCCAAGGCCAGACTGACCCTCGAATTCCTCTGATGGCACTAAAGGGCCATGGACTAAATGAGTCGGATAATATAAAAAGAAGGGCTCTTTTCGATCACCAAAGTCATCTAAAAGACGCAACACTTTATTTTGCATATCCGGCATCACATTTTCTACTTTAAATGAAGGATCAGCAGGTCCCATCTGCCAAGACTGTTGTTGTGAAGGGTTATCCCGAGCAACATCCGGCAGGCCATAAAAAATAGTGGGATCGGCTGTAAAGCGATCATTTTCAATATAAACATAAGGCGGCTGGTCAATAGACGCTGCCGTACCAAAGAAATAATCAAAACCATAATCGTTTGGTCCATATTTAATCGGCGCTGAATAATCAATATCTAAACCTTCAATTTTTGGACCTTCTAACCTTTGATCAAAGTTCCCATCCCGTCCAAATTGATTTTTGATTTTTTGATAATCTTCATCATCGGGATCTAAAGAGAATTTTTTATGATCGGGGCCATCTTTTAATGTCCAATCCATCCCTAAATGCCATTTACCAACCGCTGCTGTTCGATAACCATTTTCCTTCAGCATTTGCGGAAGAGTTAGCCGATCTTTTTCGATTAAAGCTTCTGAATCTCCTCGTACAACAAAGCTTTTTAAACGCGAACGCCAATTATAACGACCTGTTAATAAGCCATACCGTGAAGGCGTACATAAAGCAGAAGTTGCATGTGAATCTTTAAAACGCATCCCCTCCGCTGCCAGTCGATCAATATTTTTAGTATGTATCTTTGAATTAGGATTGAAACTAGATACATCTCCATATCCTAAATCATCTGCAAAGATTAAAACTATATTTGGTTTTAATTGAGCCATATCTTTTCCTCCTAAAAAATTGTTTCATACCACAAATAGTTCATTAGTTTTAAATTAACATATATCATGGAAACTTGCTGACTTAGCGTTTTAGACCCTTATATAAAATAAATTCATAGAAAAATTCCATATTATGTTCAAACCCCTGCTTAAAATAAAAAAATCTTTACACCTTATTTTTAAGATGTAAAGATTTTTCTTTCTATTCCGTTTCTTCTACTTGTCCTATTTTTGCAATGAAGTAGAAACTAATCACCAACAATATTCCCCCGATTAAAAGAGAGGTGAAAATATTAGATTGTGCTAAATCAGCAAAAGCATTGGTATTATAAAGAATTGCGACCGGTGAAGCAATGACTAAACCTAAGATTCCACTGTATGTAAGGCTTGGAAAGTTGATAAATAAATATTCAATTCCTTTACTCACTAAGAAAACACCCAGGATGATACCAATACCAACAGGAGCAATCAAAATCATATCCTCTAAAATGCCCGCCCAGTTTAAGACTAAGAGATTGTTGAAGAAGCTCGTTAATAATTGCAGGAGTTGGTAATAATAACCGAAAATCATCAAGACTAACGAACCGCTAATCCCCGGAACAATCATAGTCGCTGAAGCAATCACTCCTAAGCCAAATAAAATCAAAATATTGCCAAAAGAAATGTCTAAAGGAGCTGCACTGCCCACTGGCTCTTGCATCAGAGACATGCCAACGACTACGAGGAGGAAAAATAGAAAGACAAAGCCATGGCGCCAAGAAACTTCTTCATTTCTTTCAGTCAACGTTGCTCGAAATTCTTTAAGCAGGATGGGAAGACCCCCTAAGATTAAGCCAACGAAAGCTAACGACGTAATAAACGCATATTCAGCTAAAAGAAACTCAATCGCATAAGAAAAGAAAACAACGCCCAAGACTAAACCGAGAGCTAAGGGAACTAAAAAACGGATACTTTTCTTTTTCTTACTAAAAAATTGCGTAATTGAAAAAATCAAATCATCATAAATCCCTAAAGAAACAGCCATTGTTCCACCACTTACACCAGGAATAATATTGGAAACCCCCATCAACATTCCTTTAATGGTTAACCATAAAGCATTCATTTTTAATCATCCTTCAAATTCATTTTTATATTTCGTTCTTTTACTAAAGTAATCGAAATAAATATAACAACTCCGTCTACTATACCATAAAAGACCACTATAAATGAGAAGTTCTAGATCAATTTCATAAAAATTTTATTAACTCCCCAATCATTACAAAAAAAGAGAGCAGATTCTCATCCACTCTCTCTATTATTTGTTATTTAAGGCCTTAAGCTTTTCCTGAAGAACCTAATTCACGCATTTTCATTTTTGTAGTCGCTGTAATATTTTCTTTACCAGGACCAATAACTTTACGTGGATCGAAGACTTCTGAGTCATTTTTCAATACTTCACGTGTTCTCGCCGTCCAAACTTGTTGGAGTTCAGTATTGATGTTCATTTTTGTATGACCATATTCAATCGCTTTTTCAATTTGGTGTGTAGGAATCCCTGAACCACCATGTAACACGAGTGGTGTTTGAGTTAATTCAGAAATTTCTTTCATTTCATCAAAACCTAATTTTGGTTCACCCGCATAAGTTCCGTGTACTGAACCTAAAGCAGCAGCTAAAGCGTCAATACCTGCTTCATCTACCATACGTTTACATTCTTCAGCGTCAGCATAAATAACGTCACCCACAACGCCATCTTCTTCTCCACCAACAGTACCTACTTCAGCTTCAACAGAAACGCCACGTTCATGAGCATAGTCGACAACTTTTTTGGTATTTTTGATATTTTCATCGATTGGAAGTGCGGAATTGTCAATCATTACAGATGAAAAACCAGCATCAATCGCTTCTTTTGCTGATTCAAAAGATGAACCGTGGTCTAAATGTAATGCAACAGGAACCGTAATATCCATTGTTTCTAATAAAGCATTCACCATAGCTACTACAACAGGTGCGCCTCCCATATATTTTGTAGCGCCTTCTGACGCCCCTAAAATAACGGGTGAGTTTTCTTCTTGAGCAGCTTCTAAAATAGCTTGTGTCCATTCTAGGTTGTTGATGTTGAATTGACCCACTGCATATTTTCCTTCTAACGCTTTGTTCAACATGTCCGTCATACTTACTAAACGACTCATTAAAAAGCCTCCTATTAATTATCTATATCTTTAAATTTGTTTTCCTGGTCTATTATAACAAAAACATTTCAAAAAACGAATGAAAATGAGAAATATTTCACGACAAGCAGCGAAAACAAGTTTTTATTTATAATCAATTGCTTTTTCCACAAATGATTTAAACAATGGATGTGCACGATTGGGACGTGACAGGAACTCTGGATGATACTGACAAGCAACAAAAAATGGATGATCGGATAGTTCAATGGATTCCACTAAACGGCCATCTGCTGATAAGCCTGATAAAATTAAGCCATTTTCTTCTAATAAGTCAAAGTACTCATCATTCACTTCATAACGATTTCGGTGACGTTCATTAATCACTTCTTGATTGCCGTAAATTTCTGCTGTTTTTGTTCCGGCTTTTAAATGACTTTCATAGAGACCCAAACGTAATGTACCCCCGATATCTTCGATATCTCTCTGGTCTGGATGTAAATCAACAATTTTATGTTTTAAATCGGCATGATGTTCGGTTGAACCAACACTTTCAAGGCCAATCACATTTCTTGCATATTCTATTACTGCGAGTTGCATACCTAAAGATAAACCTAAAAATGGCAGACCATTTTCACGGGCATATTGAATGGCTTCAATTTTTCCTTCAATCCCACGAGTCCCAAAGCCACCAGGAACGATAACGCCTGAAACATCGCTTAGTTCTTCTTCAATATTATGCTTGGATAATAATTCAGAGTCGACCCATTTAATTTCAACATCCGTATCAAATGGAAAACCAGCATGTTTTAAGGCTTCATGCGTGGATAGATAAGCGTCCGGTAACTCGACATATTTACCCACAAGCGCTATTTTTACCGTATCTTTTAGGTGCAAGACTTTTTCCACAAGTTCTTTCCATTCCGTCATATTTGCTTCGGGTACATCTAAACCTAATTTATCAACAACAATCTGGTCTAAATGCTGACGTTGTAAGGATAATGGAATCGAATATAAAGTATCTTCATCGACAGATTGGATGACAGAATCCACTTCGACGTCTGTAAAGGCCGCAATTTTATGGCGTGTTTCTTCATCTAGAGGCTTTTCAGTACGTGTAATTAAAATATTTGGTTGGATTCCTAAACCGCGAAGCTCTTTCACACTATGTTGGGTCGGTTTTGTTTTCATTTCACCAGCCGCTGCAAGATAAGGAACCAATGTGGCATGAATATAAAGTACGTTATCGGATCCTACTTCGCTGCGCATTTGACGGATCGCTTCTAAGAATGGTAGCGACTCAATATCTCCTACTGTTCCGCCGACTTCCGTAATAATAACGTCCGAATTTGTTGTTTCTGCCGCACGCATAATTTTGTCTTTGATGGAATCTGTAATATGCGGAATAACCTGAACAGTAGCTCCTAAGTAATCTCCACGTCTTTCTTTATTGATCACTTCTGAATAAACCATACCGGTTGTCACATCAGAAAACTTATTTAGTGTAATGTCAATAAAACGTTCGTAGTGACCTAAGTCAAGATCGGTTTCCGAGCCGTCATCTGTTACATAAACTTCCCCATGCTGATAAGGACTCATTGTGCCTGGGTCTACGTTAATATAAGGGTCACATTTTTGGATGGTGACCTTTAATCCTCTATTTTTTAATAAACGTCCAAGTGAAGCTGCCGCAATCCCTTTTCCAATTGACGACACCACTCCACCAGTGACAAAGATATACTTCGTCATTTAAAAGCCTCCTTAAATAATATACATTCGGTTCAACAAAATAAGAAGCTCTCTATCCCATAATTTTTTTAATAGAATAGAGAGCTGTTAAATTCATTTTTCGACTAAAAAATAAACGTTAATTCCCTTTGATTTTCTAGTGCCCAAGTAATATAGTAACTACTATTTTTGAATGGGTCAAGAAATTATTGACTGATTTTTATTAAAAGTCGTCTTCATCGTCCATTTCTTCGTCTAATAAATCCTCGTCATCAACAATCGCAAGATCATCTAACTCGGCATCATCTAAACTGTCTGAATCAATATCTTCTTGGTATTCATCAAGGTTCTCAACTGTTCCATCACCTTCAATGTCAACGTACGCTTCATCCTCAACCGGTTCTGCATCTTCTTCCTCATCTTCTAAATCAGGCTCTTCATATTCATCAAAACCGTCTGGACTGACTGTTGGAACAATATCCTCTTCATCGTTTTCATGGGTTAATACTTCGTTAATTGAATCCACTGGATACCAATTACGGAGGCCCCATTTATTTTCACCTAAAGAAATAAATTCACCATCCACGTTCATATCTGTATAAAACTGTGGCATACGGTCTGTCATTTCTTTCTCATCAATTTCAATAAAATCAGCGACTTCACGAACAATTTCATTAAAGTCCATAACTTCGCCTTTTTCTTCAAGCACTGCTTTGGCGGCACGAATCATTGCAACTTCGTTTTTACGCTCACCTTCAAATTGTCTTAGTTTCAATTTATTCACCCTTTAATTCATTGTTCAGCTTTCCAACAATAACCTACTTATATTACCTTATTATGTTGTAAAACGCAACCGTAATTGATAAGTCCCTAAGAGATATCCTTCTAATTTAATCACATAATCCACTTCTATTTCTCCCGCGAAAGGACGATCTGTATAACTGATATTTAATCGATTCGTTTCGATCAGCATCTCCATAATACCAGTGGGCGTGATATAATTTGTATACGTATGTTCCGCATCATTAAAGGTCATACGTGTTTTTTGTTCGCCGTGACGTGTAATATTTACGATCCCCTCTGGCTCAATTTTGATGAGGGTTGCCGCTTCTTCACCTTCTGATTCAGTGAAACGTATATAATAATTATCATTCATTGAAACAACACGTCCCATTTCATCAAAGGAGTGCTTATAGACTTCGCCTTCTTGGACGATGGTTGTTTCTAGAAGAACACGTGCCGGCAATCCGTTTGTTAATTTCTCAGCCATTTGAGCAAGTCTCCCTTCCTGATTCGCTTCCTCTTCTATTTTATCATAAATACGCATCAAACCTAGTAGTAAATTGTTTTGAATGATGGGATTGTCTCCCAAAATTTGATACAATAATAAAAGTAACGAGTAGGAGATTTAAATCATGAAACAAAATAATCAATTAAAATTTAATCAAGGTGAGTTCGTCTTATATGACGCAAATTCAATGCCTTATTCCAATCATAAGCATATGGCGCATTTTGCCTTAACCGATGCGTTAATTACAGCAGCCGGCGAAACAAAGACGCCGATGATCCATTTTTGGCAAACAACACCGATCGCTATCCTGGGAATGATGGATACAAGAATCACCCATTTTGAACAAGCTTTAGAAGTTTTAGAGGCTTACGATCATGGTTACATGGTCAGAAACTCAGGAGGGTTAGCAGTTGTTGGAGATCCGGGAGTTTTAAATGTTTCCCTTATCTACCCTTCAGGCGAACAACGAATTCCCATTGACTCGGCTTACCAATTAATGTTGGATTTTATTCGGGCGACTTTTTATCCGCATTTTCCACAGGCCATCGAAGCTTACGAAATTACAAATTCTTATTGCTTTGGGGACTTTGATTTAAGTATTAATGGCCGTAAAATTGCTGGGATTTCGCAAAGAAGAATCCAAAACGGGATTGCCATTATGCTTTATATCAGTGTGAATGGGGATCAGCAAGCACGAGCTGAAATGTTGAAAGAGTTTTATGAAGTGGGGTTAGATGGTTCAGAACCCGTGGGCCGTTATCCTGAGATTCATCCACAAGTCATGACCACCCTCGAAGAGGCTTATGCCTCGGATTTCTCTGTAGCGAAAGTGAAGGAAATGATGCTTTCTCACTTTGACTGGAGCGATGGCGAGTACACAACAGATATTGATCAACATTTCCAAACTGCTCTGGATAAAATGTATCGCCGAAATGCCCGTGTGTTTGGGGAAAATTTCGTCAAAGATCTTGAATAATTAGAAAATAGGAGGGAAGTTAAATATGAAATCTATCCATTTTGAACAAGCCGACCGCTTAGACACAGAAGTTGTCTTTAAAGATCCTATCCATGACCATATTCATGTGCGCCACCAAATTATTTTAGACTTAATCGATTCCAAGGAATTTCAAAGATTGCGCCGCATTAAACAATTAGGAACTTCTCAGTACACCTTCCATGGTGCTGAGCATTCGCGTTTTTCGCATTCCTTAGGGGTTTACGAACTGGCCCGAAAAATTTGCGATCATTTTTTCCGTAATTACCCAGAAGAGTGGGATGATTCTGAACGATTGGTCACTTTATGTGCTGCTTTACTGCATGATATTGGCCACGGCCCTTTTTCTCATACTTTTGAGAAAATTTTCGAAACAGACCATGAAAAATTCACAACCGCTATTATTTTAGATGAAAATACCGAAGTGAATGAAGTCTTACAACGAGTCTCTCCAAACTTCCCCAACCAAGTTGCTAGCGTCATTACACAAGAATACCCCAATCCACAAGTCGTACAATTGATTTCGAGTCAAATTGATGCAGATCGGATGGATTATTTACAAAGAGATGCTTACTATACCGGTGTGACTTATGGAAAGTTCGACTTGTCTCGTATCTTACGAGTCATTCGTCCTTATCAGGAGGGGATTGCTTTTCAAGTTCAAGGCATGCATGCGGTCGAAGACTATATTGTGCGTCGCTATCAAATGTATATGCAAGTTTATTTCCATCCTGTTTCGCGGGGAATGGAAGTAACTTTAGACCGGATGTTAACACGTGCACGTGATTTATTCAAGAAGGGGGAGCTTGTCCCAAGTATCCCTCAATTAGAACCATTCTTTAACCAGAACTACACTACCCATGATTACTTAAAACTCGATGATAATGTGATTATGTATGCTGTGTTAGCTTGGACATCGAGCGAGGACCAATATTTAAGGGAGCTAGCCCATATGTTCTTAGACCGAAAACCTCTGAAATCGGTCGAGTTTGATCGCGAAACAGATCTAGAAATTGTGGAGTATTTAAGAGATTTAGTGGATCAACTCTTCTATGATCGAGAATATTTCACAATGGTGAATCGTAGTTCCGATATTTCGTACGATTATTCATTGAAAGAAAAAGCGCCTATTCTATTGATTTACCCTGATGGCGAATTAGAAAACCTCAGTGAAATCAGCCCGATTGTGGATACTCTGAGCGATCATTTACATGGAAATGATCGGCTATACGTTCCACGAGAATTGGTACGGAGCACACCTCCAGCCCAACAAAACTTAGAAATTTTTGAAGAGGTCTACCATGAATTCAGGAAGCATATTAAAAATGGCAAAATATTAAATGTTAAAGATGAGGAGATTTAAAGCGTGAAATATGATTTAATAGCAATCGACATCGACGGGACTTTATTAGATTCAACCTTGCAACTGACACAACCTGTTTTCGATGCCGTCCAACGCGTTGTGGATTCTGGTGCAAAAATTGTTCTGTGTACGGGTCGCCCTTACCCTGGCGCTGAAGATTATATGAAGGAACTTGGACTGACCCAAGAAGGCGATTATATCATCAATTATCATGGAGCTCTGGTCCAGCGAACCGATACAGGAGAGATTATTATTGATCACCAACTCAACTATGAAGATATGCTCAAATGGAATGATTTAGCTAAATCTTATCAGAGTAATTTTCAAGCCGTTCGGAATGACGGGGTCTATACCGAGCAAACGGATTTTTCTCCTAAAGCTTTAATCGAACCTTTTGTCAACGAAATGCCCTTACGCGTGCGTACACTTAAACAGATGGATCAAGCGCTCGCTTATTCAAAATTTATGATGAAAAATGAGGAGCCTATTACCCAAAGCCTCGGAGACCATGTTCCTGTAGCCTTTCGCGAAGCTTACACGGTGATTCGTAGCGAGGCGGACTCCCTTGAAGTCTTAAATAAATTGGCGAGTAAAGGACAGTCTCTAAAAGAACTCGCCCATATTCTCGAAATTCCACGTGAACGTGTGATGGCAATTGGAGATTCAGGAAATGATATCGATATGGTGGAATACGCTGGTTTAGGCGTCGCTATGGGGAATGCAGTTTCTGAAGTCAAAGATGTAGCGGATGTCATCACCGATACGAATGATGAACACGGCGTAGCAGTAGCGATTGACAGATACTTCTTTGCCGATTAGCTAAATGTATAAAGGAATAAAACAAGACTCGCTAATCCATAGAGTATTCTTTTCAATCTCCTTCGAAGAAGACCTTCGTATACACACTAAAGAACAACATAAGAAACCTCCACTGGCCGATGAGCTAGTGGAGGTATTTTAATGCATTTTATTATTTTCTTTTCGTTGCATAGCGGTCGAAAACTTGGTTGAGTTGTCGATTTTGCGTAATCATATAAATGACAACAAAGCGAATCGGTGCCATGATTAAATTTTGAGGCAGACGAGAGGCAAGCAAGACAATGATTGGTGTTCGATACAAGATATGAATCCATAAGGTATTTAATACTAAATTCGTAAAAATAGTATTCAATAGAACGGCCAATAAAACATGCTTCCAAGTGACTGTTTTTCGGTGTAAGAACCAACCATAGATAAAACTGCCGACAAAAGCGGATAACACAAAACCAATGAAGAAAGTCCCTTGAGTACCGAATAAAAAGGACTGCAACAAATCATTTCCAGCCGCTGCGAAACCGGCAACCCATGGTCCATATAAAATTCCTAGAATCGCATTAACGATAAATCCAATCGATAGTCGATTACTCGGGCTTAAAGGAATCGCAACACGGGATAAAACAAGGCCCAGTGCCATTAAGATTCCTACAATGGCAATCTGCTGGGTGGTAAAACTAAATCTATCATTCTTTTTCATTTTGAACTCTCCTAAAATTATATATTAAGAGTCCACTCGAAATTATTTAAGCGGATGCGAGAGGTAATCGCAAATCTAGTTTTCGTCTAACGGCAACATCCCATCCGCTAGCACTTAACGCGACCTCTCTACTCTTTCATAGATATAGTATGTCAAAGATTCAGTGATACTTCAACTCTCTAGCCAATGATCCCTTTTTCGGTAATTAAATAATTAACCGGAATATCAAAGGGTTCTATAGGAAAAGTATCGATGAATTGATTCGTATGCACGAGTGATGCTGTCGGATGGATAAAGTCTGTCAGGTAGCGATCATAATAACCCCCGCCAAACCCTACGCGATAACCATTTTGAGTAAAAGCAAGACCCGGAACAATTAATAGCTCAATCGCATCTTTATCGACTGGTTTTGTTGCAGCAACATCTGGTTCTTCTAAGCCAAAATTCCCTTGAACCGTTTGAGTAGGACTGGTCAGTTCATAAAAAATTAACTCCTTCGTATCCGGAATTGTTTTAGGAACAGCTACTTTTTTTCCATCAAGAAAGGCCTGTTCTACAATCTTTCTAGTGTCCCATTCATCCCCCTTCGATAAATAAACAGCAATCGTCTCTGCATTTTGCCACAAGCCCGATTGAAACAACCGGCCTTGGAGCTGTTGAGAAATTTCTTTATGTTTCTCTTTATCTATTTGTGCGAAGGCAGCGATCATCTCTTTACGAATTTCTTTTTTGCTTGCGGTCATTAAATCTCCTCATTTCTTTTGCAACCACTCTGCGGCATGGGCGACTTGGCGCGCTAAAGAAGCGGTGGTCACTGAACCGACTCCGCCCGGAACCGGTGTGATTTTTCCAGCTACTTCGGCCACTTCTTCATAAGCCACATCCCCATAAGCTTTTCCACCTTCAAAATTAAAGCCTACATCAATCACAATAGCGCCTTTTTTGATGTGCTCTTTCGTTACTAAGCCAATATCTCCCGTTGCCGTTATCACAATATCTGCGTTTTTCGTATATTTTTTCAAATCACTTGTTGCTGTATGACAATTGGAAACGGTCGCCCCCTGGTTTAACAACAAGACCGTTAAAGGTTTTCCGACGGTATTACTTTTTCCAATCACCGTAATTTCTTGGCGAGCTACGCCAATTTTATAGTAGTTTAGTAACTCCATTACAGCTTTTACTGTACTTGGCAAATGCGCGTAGCGATCGCCTGTCATTATTTTTCCTAAATTTAAAGCATGCATGCCATCAATATCTTTTGCTGGGGAAATATGCTCAGCAACCACTTTTAAATCAATGTTGTCTGGTAAAGGTTGCATCACTAAAATCCCATGAACTTGGGGATCATTATTTAAGCGCTCTAGTTCTTCTAAGAATTCATTTTGACTCGTGCCTTCGGGAAAAACAATATGCTTCGTTTCAATCCCTACTCTTTTCATAAAACGAGCTGCTGATTTTTCATATTGAATAGACGCAGGATTTTGGTCGGCGCGCATAATCGCTAAAGTAGGGGTCACTCCTGATTCAATAAGTTTTTCTACTTTTTCTTTTGTTTCTTTATTTAACTGCTTGGATACTACACGTCCGTCTAATACTTCTACCATTTACTCTCTCCTACGTTTCTATTAATTATTATGAATGATTTTCATTGTGGTTTCTTTCAGTTGTTGGCAACGTTCTAGCATTGTGTGGAAAGTTTCATCCGCTTCTTGCGCTAACTTATTTCTTAATTCTTCTTCTTTGATGGCTTTAATATTGACATCACAGTTTATCTTTTCACTTTCGATTACCGCTTGAGTAAAAATTAAGCCCACCGCGATATCATCAACAATACTACCTCTAACTTCTAAGACCAGGAGCATCTCAAATAAATCCATGACATCATCCATTTTTTTCATAATCTCAAATGGAGGTTTCGCGGCATTCGCTAGTCCTTGATCAATTTTCTTGCGTCGAGTCTGTCGCTCTTCTTCGGTATCTTTAGGTAATTTAAACAAGCCTAGAACGGGTTCAAAAGCGTCGGCATCAATTTCTGCCAAGTCTAAAAGTTCTTCCGATAATTTTTCAGCTTTCGCAATGGCTTGTTCGATTTCTGTTGCCTGTTCAACATACTTTTTTTTGCCTTGTTGTAATTCAAAAACATACTGCGCTAAATTCGTAGCAAAGGCTCCCACTACACTAGCGGCACTACCGCCACCGTATTTCCCAGTCTTTGCTGCCAGTTCTTGTGTCCATGTTTTTACTGTTTTATTTTTCATTATGATCACTTCCGCCTATTATTTAAAATAATCCTGTTATTTTTCCTTCATCATCAATATCAATGATTTCTGCAGAAGGTGTTTTTGGAAGGCCAGGCATTTTCATGACATCTCCTGTAAGGACAACAATAAAGCCTGCTCCTGCTGAAATCGTTAAGTCTTGAATCGAAACCGTAAACCCTTCTGGACGCCCAAGTAACTTCGGATTATCAGAAAGCGAATACTGTGTTTTTGCCATACAGACAGGGAGCGAGCCGAAACCTAAGCGCTCAAACTTTCGCAACTGTCTTTTCGCTTTTTTTGACCATTCAGTGCCAGCGCCGCCGTATACTTTTTGAACAATTTTCATAATTTTTTCTTCAATCGAATCTTCAAGTTCATACGGATGTGTTAACTGAGAGGGTTGATCAACCAGTTCAACAACTGCGCGAGCGAGTCCTTCTCCACCCGCTCCGCCGGCTCCCCAAACATCCGTTAAAACGGCTAAATATTCTTCATTTTCACATAATTCAAGCAGTAATTCTTTTTCAGCTTCTGTATCCGCCGAAAACTCGTTAATAGCGACGACCGTATTCATGCCAAAAACTTCTTGCATATTCTCAATGTGTTTTTGTAAGTTTTTAAAGCCCATCTGTAAAGCATTGAGATCTTCTTGGTCTAATTCTTTTTTCGAAAGGCCACCGTGCATCTTAAGGGCACGAATAGTCGCTACAACGACAATACCATCGGGTTCTAAGCCAGAGGTGCGGGCTTTAATGTCCATAAATTTCTCGGCTCCTAAATCGCCCCCAAAACCTCCTTCTGTGACTACATAATCAGCATGATGGAGTGCGGTTTTGGTCGCTAAGACACTGTTTGCTCCATGTGCAATATTTGCAAATGGTCCGCCGTGAATAAAGGCCGGTGTTCCTTCTAACGTTTGAACGAGGTTTGGTTTCAAGGCATCTTTTAATAAGACCGTCATAGCCCCTTCTGCTTTAATGTCCCCTACCGTAACAGGTTCATTCTCAAAAGTGTAAGCAAGGATACATTTTTGCAGGCGAGCTTTTAAGTCTTCAAGATCTTCTGCTAAACAAAGAACAGCCATCACTTCCGAAGCGACTGTAATTTCGAAGCCATCTTCTCGAGGCATCCCATTCGACACGCCGCCCATGCCACTAACGATATTTCGTAGTTGGCGGTCATTCATATCGACGGCACGCTTCCAAGTCACTCGGCGAGGGTCAATATTCAATTCATTTCCTTGTTTAATATGATTATCCAACATAGCAGCGGCTAAATTATTCGCGGCTCCAATGGCATGCATGTCCCCAGTAAAGTGTAAGTTCAAATCTTCCATCGGTACAACCTGCGCATACCCTCCGCCAGCTGCTCCTCCTTTAATACCAAAAACGGGGCCTAAAGAAGGCTCTCGCAAAGCAACCGCTGTCTTTTTACCAATTCTTTGTAAAGCATCGCCTAGTCCTACGGAAACCGTCGTTTTGCCTTCGCCAGCTGGTGTTGGATTAATGGAAGTCACTAAAATAAGTTTCCCTTGATCTTGATCTAGTTTTTCTTCGTCTAAATTTATTTTTGCTTTATATTTTCCATAGTGTTCCAGTTTTTCTTCAGCAATATTGATTTTTTTAGCAATTTCATCAATCGGCTCTAAATCGACACTTTGAGCAATTTCTATATCTGTTTTCATGACTAAAACCTCTTTCTATTTTCAAATCCACGGCTTCTTAATTCTTACCCAGTATAGCATATGATTAGGTGAGTTTCTGCTAATTTCCCCGATAAACTTTCATAAGGAGGAAGGCCTGAAAAAGGAACACTTACTTTTAAAATGACCCTGCCATTTCACGGCCTTCCTTTTTTATAAATTGATGGCTTTCAGATAAATTCCATCCACCTTCGTGGACAATTTTTGATTTATTTTGTATGATTGTAATGAAGAATGGAGGAGAATATATGAAGTTACTTGACCGTATCGCCTTAACGATCTTGATTCTTGCTGGCTTACATCTGTTAGCCTCAGGTATTTTTGACATTAATGTCATCGAAATGATATTTGGAACCGTTGAAAGCACGGGAGCAAAAATTGTGTATGGCATTATCGGTGTAAGCGCGCTTTGGTGCTTGAAGTATTACGGATATACTCCTGAGGGCGGTTCTCGTCTTAGAGGGAGATAAATTCGCGATAGCTAATGAGCAACTCAGCAGTTGTTCAAATGTTTAAAATAAAAAACGACTTTCTCTTCTTAAATCATTGAATGAGAAAGTCGTTTTTTCTATTCGTCAAAGACACCTGCTTCGACTGCATTGAGTAATGTTTCGGCTGTCCCAATATTTGTTGCCAGTGGAATTTCATAAACATCACATAGTCTCAATAAAGCTGAAATGTCCGGTTCATGCGGCTGGGAAGTCAGTGGGTCTCGGATAAATAAGACAAGATCAATTTTTTGGTCCGATACATAAGCACCGATTTGTTGGTCGCCTCCTAGAGGCCCTGATTTAAAACGATGAACATCAAGTCCTGTAGCATCCGCTACTCTTTTTCCAGTTGTTCCCGTCGCGTACAATTCATGATTTTCTAACGCTTTTTGGTACTTTAAAACTAATTTAACTAAATCATCTTTTTTCTTATCATGTGCGATCACAGCTATATTCATGTACACACGCTCCCTTTATGTATTGTTAACACTTACAGTTTAACATATTCTCTTATTTTCTTCTATTCCCAACTTTTTCATCTCCTTAAAAAACAAACATCTAAATTTTTTGCAGATCTTCCTTGATATTCGCTATACTAGAAAAGAACGGAATGTATGAAGGAGAATTTATAAATGACTAAACATATTGCAATTATTGGCGGTGGTGTTGTTGGCGCAACCACTGCTTTTTATTTAACGAAAAACCCAGATTATAAAGTTACACTATTCGATGAAGCGACGGGTCAAGGGACAAGCGCTTCTGCTGGAATTATTAGTCCTTGGCTTTCAAAACGCCGCAACAAAGAATGGTACCAAATGGTCAAATTAGGAGCTGCTTTTTATCCTGAAATGCTAGCGGATGTGCTAGCAGGTACCGCTATTCCTCACGAAGTGTACCAAAAAGTAGGGACCCTTTTATTTACGAAGAAAGATAAGCAGTTAGAAGAATTATTAAAAATCGGCAAAAAAAGGCGAGAAGAGGCGCCTGAAATAGGAGATTTAAAAATTCTAGATCCCGCTGAAATTAAAGACCTAGTGCCCATTTATACAAAAGATAAACGTGCTTTATTCGCCGCAGGTGGTGCTCGAGTGGATGGTAAAGAACTCGTCGCGTTGCTCATCCAAACGGCTATAAATAATGGCCTGCAATTGATTCAAGAACATGCCCAACTTAAACCAAGTGCAAATGATAAATACTACGTTCAATCCTCTTCCTTTATCGAAACTTTTGACGCAGTGGTCCTCGCGAACGCGGCCTGGCTTCCTGAAACCTTAGCTCCGCTTGGTTATGAAGTAGATATTCGCCCTCAAAAAGGTCAACTAGTGGAACTCCAGACAAATTGGGAGACAGATACATGGCCTGTGATTATGCCCACCGGCGAAAAAGATATTATTCCTTTTTTAGACGGAAAAATATTAATCGGAGCTACTCATGAAGACGAAGCAGGTTATGATTTAGATCTCGAAGAGAACGTTCTAGAAGAGATGGTAGAAAATGCACAAGAACAATTTTCTACATCCATACAACCGCAAGACATCCAAAAAGGACGTGTCGGTACCCGTGCTTACACTTCCGACTATGCCCCCTTTTTTGGCGAAGTGCCACAATTAAAAAATGTCTTTACCGCTAGTGGCTTAGGCTCGACTGGTTTAACTTCCGGGCCGATTGTCGGTAAAATTTTAAGTGATTTGGTCATCGGGAATCAACCAGCTTTAGATCCTAAACAGTATCCCATTGAAAACTATATTCAAAAAATATAATTTTTAACGCTTGCTTATTCTTTTCCATCCACCCTTTTTGAAAACAAAAAGGGTTTTTCTTTGTCTCCTTCCCCTTAATCGTAACCTTTACTATTTATTGAATCTTCACACAAGGACTTGCTTAAAATATTTTGTTTAATTATAATGATTATTAATAAGGATTTAAAACATGAATAGGGGGAGTTCGATTGAAAAATATTTTGGGTTGGGTAAAACGAAATCGCGAGATGACTTTGACGATTATCAGTGGAGTTTTAATTGTTATAGGATTTATTTTAAATATGCAAAGACATCAAGCAGCGGTTCCTACTTTTATTGTTGCTTTTATGATTGGAGGTTATTTTTCTTTTCTAAATGCTTACCGTGATTTGGTCAAAGAAAAGAAATTGAATGTCGACGTGTTAATGATTTTAGCGGCGATTGGCGCCAGTATCATTGGTTATTGGATGGAAGGTGCACTCCTTATCTTTATTTTCTCACTGGCTGAATCATTGGAAGCGATGAGTCTGGCGAAAACTTCTGCAGCCATTTCAGAATTAATGAAAGTGACACCTGACGTCGCTAGAAAATATACAACGAATGGTGAGATTGTTGAAACACCTACAACTGCATTAGCGATTGGTGATCGACTACAAGTCCGTAAAGGTGAAGCGATCCCGATCGATGGACAGTTAGATGATCCTGTAGCAGTAGTTAACGAAGCAGCCATTACAGGGGAGCCGCTAGCCGTCACTAAGTATCGCGGGGATGATTTAATCGGGGGTACGATTAACGAAGAAGCAGCCTTCGATATGACAGTTTCCGTTGAAGATCAAGATACTTTATTTTCAAAAATTATTCGGATGGTGGAAGAAGCGCAAGCATCTCCTTCTAAAACAGATAGTAAGATTCAACAAATCGAAGATACTTATGTAAAAGTGGTTTTAATCGCTGTTCCTTTATTTATTCTCCTGATGCCTTTGCTCTTTCATTGGAGTTGGGAAGAAGCTTTCTATCGGGGAATGGTGTTGTTAACCGTTGCTTCCCCTTGTGCGCTTGTAGCCAGTGTTGCTCCGGCAAACTTATCTACTATCAGCCGCTCAGCTAAAAATGGGATTTTATTTAAAGGGGGCGATGTCATTGACCGGACCACCGATGTCCAAGCGGTTGTTTTCGACAAAACCGGTACGCTCACCGAAGGCCAACCGGAAGTCGTGAACCAATACTATCATGATGAAACGCTAAAACCGCTCATCGACCAATTAGTCAAATCAGCGGAGACTAGCTCCACACATCCAATCGCCACAGCGTTCCTGAATGCCTTACCCGACGTGAAGACCATTCCGCTTCATCATTTGGAAGATATTACTGGCAAAGGATTTTCTTTTACCTATAATGGAAAAACTTGGCGCATTGGTAATCGTCAATTTGTCTTAAATGAAAATGGAGCTAGTATCCTTTCAGACCAAGAAAATGAACAAGTTTTACAATTAGAAGCCACAGGAAAAACAGTGATCTTCGTCAGTGAAGAAGGACAGTTTCAAGCTTACTATGCGTTAGCAGATCGCTTGAAAAAAGAGGCAAAAGAGACGATTCGATTCCTTCATGATTTAAATATCCAAACCGTCATGCTGACGGGAGATGAAGAACGAACTGCCAATAATATCGCTCAAGCAATCGGAATTGACGATGTCCGGGCGAACTTATTACCCCAAGAGAAAGCCACGATTATAAAAGACTTACAGAAAGAGTATGGCCATGTAGCCATGGTTGGTGATGGCATTAACGATGCACCGGCACTTGCCACCGCAGATATTGGTTTTGCTCTAGGCAGCGGAACTGATGTGGCGATGGAAACAGCAGATGTAGTATTAATCCAAGATGATTTACTGCAGATTCCTTTTTCTTTAAGTATTTCAAAACGAACAGAAAAAATTGTGCTCCAAAACATTATTTTTTCTGTTTCGGTCATTATTTTGCTGATTATTTCAAATTTACTGCAGACGATTAACTTACCTTTAGGGGTCATTGGTCACGAAGGTAGCACCATTCTGGTGATATTAAACAGTTTACGTTTATTGCGCTATAGAAAATAACATGTTAAATAGAATGTTTAAAGAGTAGAGCCATCTACTCTTTTTCTTTCTGTTCGAATTAAATACTCTTCTCGTTAATCAAAGGACTTTAGACATTTCCAAAATATAAGCATTTAATTTCTGGTATTTTTTAAAATGTTCTTGATAAAAGGCATGATTCTCTGCATGAGGTGTATAGCATTGAGTGATTGAGATCATTTCAGAGACCTCAGAGAAGTCTTTTATTTCATCGGTAGCCAATAGCCCTAAGAGAACCGCTCCAAAGCATGCATTTTCAGTGACATTCATCACATTGATTTGCAAGCCAAAAATATCCGCCAACATTTGAAGCCAAGTAGTTGATTTTGTGAAGCCGCCTGTAACAGAAATTTCTTTTGTTTGATCCCCAATCACATCTGTAATCGCTTGGTAAACAGCATAGAGATTGAAATTAATTCCTTCCAAAACCGCCCGCAATAGATGTTCATTTTGATGATGTAAGGTTAAACCGTAAAAAGAACCACGCACTTCTGTTTGCCAAATCGGTGCCCGCTCCCCCACTAAATAAGGATGAAAGAATAAATTATTTGCGCCTGGTTGAATCGTTTCAATTTGCTGCATTAGCGTTTCGTAATCTTCTACATGAAAGTTCGCCCGTGCCCAATCTAAAACAATTCCCCCATTATTTACTGGTCCGCCCACGACCCAATGATTTTCTGTTAGGGCATAGCAAAATGTTCGTTCTTTTACATCCGTTAAAGGACGATCAACCACTGAACGAATAGCCCCACTTGTCCCGATCGTTAAGGCAATTGAACCCGGTTTTAATGCATTGGCTCCGAGATTAGACAAGCAGCCATCGCTAGCACCCATCACCAGTTTTACATTCGAGGAAAGTCCTAATTCAGTGAGTAATTCTTTATTGCTAGCGGTGAACCATCGCGTTGTCGGAACAATTTGCGGTAATTTAGTTTCTGATAGTTCTACGAACTCTAAAATTTCTGGATCCCAAGCTAAATTTTCCATATTAAAAAGACCTGTCGCATTGGCAATCGAATAATCTGTATAATATTCATTTAAGAATTGGTATAAAATATAGCTTTTAATCCCGACGAGCCGATGGGCGTTTTCAATCACTTCCGGATGTTCCGCTTGTAACCAAAGTAATTTAACAAACGGTGACATCGGGTGAATCGGTGTCCCGGTTCGCTGGTAAATATCTCTTCGGCTTTCCTCTTTTACTTGTTGAACATACGATTCCGCCCGGCGATCTCCCCACGTTAAGAGAGGGGTTATGGCTTGTCCTTCTTTGTCAACCGCTAGCAGGCTATGCATCGCGGCACTAAAAGAAATAAAGGTTATTTCCCAGTTTCTTTTATGACATTCGGCTGTTACTTCCTGAATCACCTGAAAGACCCCTTCTTTTATTTCAGTCGCATCTTGTATCGCTGCCCCCTCCTCATCTGTTTGTAAAGGATAAGAAGTGGAAGCGACCAATACCTCCGTCCCAGCGTAAGAATACAAAGCAGCTTTTACGTTTGTCGTTCCAATATCAATACCTAACATATATTGTTCCACTTACTCTACTCCATTCTTTTTATATTTTTGTCTTCACTTTAACCGATTGAAGACCCATCAATGGAAAAATCTTTACGAAAGAACCAAAAATAGCCACCAATAATAATGTACAAAAGAGCGCCCATCTCTAGTAATAAACGATTATTATACAGAGCCAGCGCAAAACATAAGGAAGCGCCCAGAATATGCGCTAAAACATCTCCACTGAAATAAATAATACGTTGTACGGATTCCTTTTCTCCTCTGACTAAATTACCTATCGCTGCTCCAAAATTCGAAATAGCAGAAGTTAATGCCGTAGAGGACACACTTGAATTTCGATAGGAAACGTATAAACTATTTTGCACTCCCAATAGTAGACACACGTAATACAACACAAAAGGAGACAAATCAGGAATAAAATCGACCAAGATTAGGCCTGTCCCTAAAAGAATGGGAACCCATCCTACTTTTTTATTTTGTGGATCAAATTTTCTCCTAGAAAAAAACAAGCCACTAAGCACTGCCCCCGCTAAAAAAGCGATACTTAAAAATAACAATTGATAAGCCATTTTCTCATTGTTTTGAAAAAAATGAAACACCATACTAGTCATTCTTCCGGTCTGTCCCACAGCCGTCTCGGAGAACAACAACAAAGTTAATGCATTTAAGTACCCGGCTGATAGGTACAGTAACCATACCCAAATCAACTCTTTTGAAATGCGTTTACTCATTTACCTCTCCTCCAACCCTTCAATTTCCTCATTCAGTATACTCAATAACTGAAATAAAATAATCCCTCATATTTAATAGCAACTTATCAAAAATACAATAAGCGATCCCTTTCAAATCAAATGATCCTCTTCAAAAGATGAGTTTTACTTATATATGGGCTTCGTTCTCTTATCCATAATGGTTAAAATACGACCGTTTTTCCATCAACTCTTAAACTCATGAGTTCAGCTGTCCGATAATCTTCGCTGTAACTAAGCTTTATCCGTAAATGGTGTTGCTTGCCATCAACCTCCACTTGAACATTCGAAATAGAGATCTGTTCCTCTTTGTCCCACTTAGTTCGTGGAGCGCCTATGTTGATTTCCTGTCCGCTGATATTTTGGCCGATAACTTGTTCAATTAAACGTGAAAAGTCCGCATCCACAATGGCCGTTTCACCCATATCACCATATTTAACGGTGTTCTTGCTTTCTAACCAAAATTCCCATAATTCTTCTGGTTCTTTATCATACTTTGGGGCTATTTTATAAATCGCTTCTCGATCGTCATCAGTGTTCTCTGTCACAACTTCTAATAGTTCTTCATAGATTTGATAGTCCTCTTCACTAAGATCTCGTAATGCTGTAACTTTTGGTTTAAAGGTTGTAGTCATCTCAGGAGTTAGTATTTCTACTTCTTCTACGGGAACTGTTTGCTCTTTTGGATCGTTTTCAGTCGCACAAGCTCCTAATAATAGACTGAATAAACTGAATAATAATAACTTTTTAATCAAATTTTCCTCCTTGAAGTCATTTTCTATCGACACCTATTTATAACCCTATAGTATAACAAATAATAGCTAAAGTTTAAGTTCTATCGCTTTTATCGATGATTTTTTATGAAAGACCCATTGACTAAAAATAATCTCTTAAAGAACATTTTCTTAAAATATTTTATCTACTATCTGTCTATACAAGTTTATCTAAATCATATAAAACCGCTATCATCATTGATCTCAATATGCTATAATTCAGATAATCATTAAAGAGAAAGGTAACGGCCATGTTAGATTCTATGGAAACACTCATCAAAAAAATTGACGAATTGGAAACTCGCGCTTATCACGGAAACGATTTGGGGCTAACTTTTGTTGATGGTACTTATACCTTTAAAGTGTGGTCTCCCCTAGCCAAAGAAGTCTTTTTAAATATTTATAAAACAGGCAACATCAAAGAGTCTTCTTTAGTCAAACAGCTTCCGATGACTCTTATTGACAATGTGTGGATCGTCGAAATGGCAGAAGATTTAGAGGGTTTCTTTTATACTTATCGCTTTAATCATCCAGATTTCGAAACAGAGGCCCCTGATTTATATTCAAAGGCAGTCGGAATCAACGGGGATCGAACAGCGATCATTGATTTAGACGAGACCGCCCCTGAAGGTTGGGAACAAGACGAACATGTCATGCAAAAAAGTATTACAGACGCTATGATTTGGGAGGTCCATGTGGAAGATTTTTCGAGTGACGCCGCTTCGGGTATTCGCCCTGAGTATCAAGGGAAGTATTTAGGTTTTATAGAAGAAAACACGACACTTTATGATGCCGGTACATTTCCTACAGGGCTAAACTATCTGAATCAATTAGGCGTTAACTACGTTCATTTACTGCCCATTTATGATTTTTCAAATGATGAGGAAGACCAAGAGACCTATAATTGGGGCTATAATCCTAAAAACTATATGGTCCCTGAAGGAAAGTATTCGAGTGACCCTCATGACCCTAAAGCCCGTATCAAAGAGCTAAAACAACTTATCCAAAGCTTACATAAAAAAGATATTGGTGTCGTGATGGATGTAGTCTACAACCATACCTATCATACCGAAGATTCTTGGTTTCAGTCGACAGTTCCCGATTATTACTACCGTCAAGATGAGAACGGTAACTTTTCCAATGGTTCCGGAGTCGGCAATGAAACAGCGAGCGAGCGTATAATGATGCGCAAATATATGATTGATTCGTTGTTATATTGGATCGAAGAATATCATATTGACGGTTTCCGCTTTGATTTAATGGGCGTTCATGATACAGAAACGATGAATGAAATTCGCCAAGCTTTCGATGCACATGGCTATGAAGATGTGATTATCTATGGCGAACCATGGGCTGGCGGCGAATTGGCTCTGCCTGAACCGTATAAACCAGCTGACCGCAACCACGTGCATGATTATTCCGAAGATATTGCCTTATTCAATGCCGAATTTCGAGACGCCATTAAGGGACACGTTTTTTTAGCGCATGATGCAGCCTTTTTACAAGGAGCGAATAACGAAGAGACGAGTCATTTTAAAAATATAGATTTAATCGCTGCAATTATGGCGAATACGCAGATGGATGCCGGGGAATATCATCTCCCTGAATATAAAACTTGGGCACGTGTTCCCAAAGAAGTAGTCAATTATAGCTCTGCCCACGATAATTTTACTTTATATGACAAATTAGTTCTGTCCACTGCTGGGCCTGACCACTATGAGCGCCAGTCTCATTTGATCGCCATGAATAAAATAAATGCGGCGATCTTATTCACCGCACAAGGCGGTATTTTTATCCAAGCTGGTGAAGAATTTGCACGTACAAAATATGGAAACCCGAATAGTTATAACGCCTCAATTGCCGTGAATCATTTAGATTGGTCGCGGGCAAAAGATAATCGGGATTTAATGGATTATTATCGCGAAATGATCGAGATTCGTAAATCCTACCCGCCCTTGCGAGACGATTCCAAGCGAACAGCCAACATGATCTATTTCAAACGCACACCAGAAAATGTTTTGGCTTATTTAATCCCCAACGTGATTGAAGCTGATTCAAAATGGGATAACATGGTCGTCGCAGCGAACACCGGGGAGCAACCGCAATCTTTCACCCTGCCTCCTGATCCGGATAACAATCATCAGGAACGGACCATTCTGGCAAATATTCATGAAGCAAACGCTGAAGGGTTAGGGACTATTCGCGGACAATCAATTATTTTAAACCCAAGAGAAGTTTATATTCTCGCAATCGAACGATAATAAATTATAAAGAATAGCGTCTATTCTTTATCTATTCAGTGATGGAGGTGTCCGATTGAGCAGGAATAAATATTATGAAATTTATTTAACATTAAAGCAAAAGATTATGACCGAAGCCTACCCTAAAAATGAACTCTTACCTAGTGAAAATACCATGGCTAAAGAATATGGCGTTTCTCGTGAAACGATTCGGAAAGCTTTGGACTACTTGAGCCAAGACGGCTTAATCCAAAAGAAACAAGGCTTGGGGTCGATTGTTTTGAACCCCAGCTTATTTAATTTTCCCATTTCAGGTTTAACGAGTTTTAAAGAACTCGCAGATACCCAAGAAATGAATGCCCAAACCATTGTGCTCCGCAATGAAAAAATCAAAGTCGATGAAACTTTGAGCAAAAAACTGATGCTTCCTATTGGCAAAGAAGTGATTGCGATTGAACGAGTGCGTGAAATTGATGGTCAAAGAGTGATTTATGATTACGATTATTTAAGCCCGGAAGTTACTGGCGAAATTCCTAATGAACGGTTAGAATATTCACTTTATGATTACTTAGAAAATGAACAACATTTACCAATTGCTTTTGCGAATAAAGAAATCACGGTAGAAAATGTTACAGAAGATGATCGCGCGCAAATGACGCTTCGCGATGAAGATAATCATTTAGTCGTGATCAGTAGTCATGTGTATTTGGAAAATGCACGTTACTTCCAATTTTCTGAATCTCGCCACCGCGTAGACCGGTTTCGATTTGTTGATTTTTCTCGTCGACAACACAGTTTGACAGAACGTCCCTTTTAGACTAATAAAAAAGCCTTGAAATCAACTACTGATTTCAAGGCTTTTTTTACATCTTATCTTGTTCGTAGAGTCTTTTTGTAAAGATGGGGGTGACAAACACCGTTACTAAGGACACAGCTAACACTTGCGCAGTAGCACTCGCTACATAAGGTTCAACCGCTGGTGTTGTTTGTGCAATAATCGCTGGAAAAGAGGAGGAGAATGCGGCTACTGCATTCATCGACATCGGAACGACGCCGTTATGATTGAGCAGCTTTTTGTCCGTAAAGACTAAGGGACTCATTAATACGTAAAAGACAATCGCTAAAACGATCCCCATAAAACCTGATTGTAAAGCATCTAGTAAATTTAACGTTTGTCCCGTCTTCCAACCGATGACTGGAATGAGTAAAGATACCCCACTGCCGAAAATATCTCTAAATTCTGGATCTAAGTTTCCTAAAATAATGCCTAAAATCAATGGAATCAGTATGTTCACAACCGGCATTAAATCTATTCCTGCCGTTCCTTGTAAGGCATAAATAAATACCGGCACTACCGGAATAGTATAAATACTAATAATTCCAAAAGCCGCTTGGTCTACTTCTGACCCATAATCATCAACTAAAGAGACATACAAAGCAGCATTGATACTCGTGATGGTTACAATAAAGGCTAAAGCACTAACACCAAAAATACCTTCTTGGCCAAATAAAGCCACAAATCCTAAACCTAATGCAACCGTTAAAACGAGTTTAACGACGAGTAAGACACCATGGCGTTTCAAAAGTTGGCCGATACTCTTTGTTTCTATTCCGACGCCTGAACAAAAAGTAATTAAACCAATAATAAAGTTCATGTTTCCGCCGCCAAGAAAAGCTTCCGTTACACCACCGATTTGTAACAAATCAGGCCAAATTGTATACAACAGCGCGCTCAGTAACATAGGTACTAAAAATGTCCCCGCTGGTATTTTTTTCATAAATTGTACCATTTATTATCTCCTTTTTTTAATTATTTCCTTCTAACTTAAAATATCCTAGCATATAATTGCCTACACCTCAACGATCAACCAATAAAAGAGCGCACAGTTCTCACCGTACGCTCTTAAGTCCTCTATTTATGATTTATACTCAAAACTGATCGCTTCATAAGGTTCTAATTCCAGCGTCATATTAAATGATCTTTCACCATAATTTCCAAGGAGATAACGCCATGCCTTATCAGTTACTTCGCTTGAAAGGTCAATCTTTAAAGGTTTGCTATAGAAATTTGCAAACGTAATAATCTCTTCGTCTCCTAGAATTCGACGATAAGCCCAAAGTTGTTCATGTTCTAAAAACATGGGTTGATAGCTTCCCTCGCGAATAATTTCTCGTTCTTTTCGTAATTGAATAAGTTTTTGATAATATGGGAAAATTTCTCCCTCTTCTAGCTCACGCTCGACGTTAATTTCTGAATAGTTATGGGCGACTTGCAGCCAAGGAGTACCTTCAGTAAAACCAGCATTTTCTTTTGCATTCCACTGCATCGGTGTGCGGCTATTGTCGCGAGATTTCTGAGCAAGAATAGCCATCGCTTCTGCATGTGGAACTCCTTTTTCCTTTAACTGATTGTAGGCATTAATACTTTCAACATCTCGGTATTGTTCCAACTCCGTGAAATGTGGGTCGGTCATCCCTATTTCTTCCCCTTGATAAATATAAGGGGTTCCTTGTAAGAAATGGAGGATATGAGCTTGGCTTGTCGCTGTTTTTTCGCGGTACTGTGTATCATTTCCAAACCGGCTGATCGCTCTTGGTTGATCATGGTTATTCCAGAATAAAGCGTTCCAGCCCCCGTTTTCACCCAAGCCAATTTGCCAGTCATTGATCAACTGTTTTAATTCTAAGAAATCAAAAGGGGCTTTTGTCCATTTTTCTTTATTCGGATAGTCGACTTTTAAATGATGGAAATTAAAAACCATCGTTAATTCATCATTTTTAGGATTGGAATATTCAATGCTACTTTCAATGGACGTAGAACTCATTTCACCGACCGTAATGATTTCTGGATCTTGGCCAAAGCTGTTGTGGTTTAGCTCACGCAAATATTCATGCACAATCGGTTTGTCTGTATATAATGATTTTTCTTGATCAATATCGCCCGTGGAGTTTATGAGTTTTTCATCTTTTCCAATCACGTTAATGACATCTAAACGAAAACCTTTGACGCCTTTGTCCATCCAAAATCTCACAATATCCGCTGCTTCTTCCCGGACCTCTGGATTGCGCCAGTTCAGGTCTGCTTGTGTAGGATCATATAAACTTAAATAATATTTTCCGGTATCCCCAAAAGGCTGCCAAGCGGGGCCGCCAAATTTTGAGACCCAGTTCGTAGGATATTTTTGCCCTGCGACAGGATCTCGCAAAATATAATAGTCTTGATATTTTTCATCTCCAGCTAACGCTTTTTGAAACCATGCATGTTCAGTTGACGTATGATTCAATACTAAATCAAACATAAAATCAATCTGATGTTCTTTTCCAACGGCGATCATTTCTTCAACATCCTCCATTGTGCCATACATGGGGTCGATCGCTTTATAATCTGCGATATCATAACCGTTATCATTTTGAGGAGAGACATAAAATGGATTGAGCCAGACCATATCGATCCCTAGTTTTTCTAAATAAGGAAGTTTTTCAGTGACTCCTTTAATATCTCCATAGCCATTTCCGTCCGTGTCGTTAAACGATTTCGTGTATGCTTGATAAATAACTTTGTCTTTAAAATGCAAGAGTTCATGCTCCTTTTCATATTTCTTTTTTATTTTTAATCATTTCGTTCGCTCATGAAAAGAGTGGCTAGACATTTTTTGTCCAACCACTTTTTTATTTTCATCAATGTATGTTAAACGTCACCAATCATCGGTGTATCGTCTTCAACTGCACCCGGTTCTTGCATGAAGATTCCTCTTCTTTCAAATACAACCGTGAGGATAATTGGAATGATAAATGCAATGACCATGGCGATCCCAAACATTAGCATAGAGTCCGTCTGGATACTTAATATTCCTGGCAGACCTCCAACACCAATTGAGTTTGCGGTAACACCGGTTAATACTGAAAATAAACCAGCAACTCCTGAACCGATCATCCCCGCAATAAATGGATACATATACTTAATATTAATCCCAAACATAGCCGGTTCTGTAACACCCAGATAAGCAGAAATCATGGAAGGGAATGAAACTTGTTCTTCTTTCTTATCTCCACGATGCATCCACCAAATAGCAAGGACTGCTGAACCTTGAGCGATGTTCGAGAGTGCAATCATTGGCCATAAGATGGTTCCCCCATAGTCGGCTACAAGTTGTAAATCGATCGCGTTTGTCATGTGATGTAAACCCGTAATAACGAGTGGTGAATACAGTGTTCCAAACAAAGCACCAAATAACCAGTTAAAGCTACTAGATAGCCCAGCCATCACAGCTTGTGAGATCCATTGTCCCAATTGCCAACCAATCGGTCCTAACACGACGTGAGCAATAATCACTGTCGGTAACAAAGCGAATAAAGGCACGAAAATCATTGAGATGGATTCCGGAATAATTCTTCGGAAAAACTTCTCCAAATAAGCCAATACAAGCGCTGCTAGAATTGCCGGAATCACTTGTGCTTGGTACCCAATCATATCAATTTGAAAGAGACCAAAATCCCACTGCGGAATATCTGCCGCCGCCGTTTCTGCTACACCATAAGCATTTAATAATTGAGGGGAAACTAATGTAATTCCTAAAACAATACCCAAAATCTGAGTGGTTCCTAACTTACGAGTCACAGACCAAGTAATTCCAACCGGTAAGAAATGGAAAATAGCTTCTGCAATGAGCCATAAGAAATCATTGACTCCAGCCCAAAATTGAGAATTATCAACAATTAAGCCCCATTCTCCAAATTCAACCCCTTCTAAAATATTACGAAATCCTAAAATCAAACCTCCGACAACAATTGCTGGAATCAAAGGACTAAAGATCTCCGCCATAACGGAAGAAGCTCTTTGGAACCAGTTTTGATTTGATTTTGCTGCTTCTTTTGCATCATCCTTCGAAACCCCTTCGACGCCAGAGACTTTAGAAAATTCATTATAAAAGTCTGCCACTTGGTTCCCAATAATTACTTGAAATTGTCCCGATTGAGTAAAGGTTCCTTTAACGGATGGAATATCCTCGATAGCATCCACATCGGCTTTACTTTCATCATTTAAAACAAAACGCATACGAGTGACAAGTCAAGTCCATAATCCTGTGTAAAATACTATACAATGTTTCAATGGTTTCTTAC
>CAUWGX010000008.1:0-68632 GCA_963558565.1 uncultured Atopostipes sp. | reverse complement strand
AGTGACGAATGAAGTGCGAATCATTCATCAAAAAGCAGAGAAGTGACGAATGAAGTGCGAATCATTCATCAAAAAGCAGAGAAGTGACGAATGAAGCGCGGATCATTCATCAAAAAGCAGAGAAGTGACGAATGAGCATACAATTTTGTCTCGTTTGGTGTTCCGAGACGTCTAAAAGTAAAATTAGGTGAAATCATCGGATTTTAAATAATCATAAAAAAGAGAATAGACTTTTAATTTATATTGTGATATTATGAACATGGTTTATTGTGATTTAAATAACAATTAGATTTGAGGAGAGTATGATGACGAAAATGAAAGCAATTGTTTCTACATCTGACCGTCAAGCGGATATAGTAGAAAGAGAACTTCGCCCCTTAAAGCCAGGCGAAGCCCTATTAAAAATGATATGTTGTGGTGTTTGTCATACAGATTTACATGTCAAAAACGCAGATTTTGGGGACGTTTCAGGAACCATTCTTGGACATGAAGGAATTGGCGAAGTTGTTGAGATAGCTGAAGATGTAACGAGCTTAGCAATTGGCGATCGTGCCAGTGTTGCATGGTTTTTTGAAGGCTGTGGACATTGTGAATATTGCACGACAGGTCGTGAAACTCTTTGCCGAGAAGTAAGAAATGCAGGCTATACTGTAGACGGTGGTATGGCAGAATACTGTATTGTTACTGCAGATTATTCAGTAAAAGTTCCAGAAAATCTTCCTTCCGATGAAGCTAGTTCAATTACTTGTGCTGGAGTGACTACTTATAAAGCCATTAAGGAAGCTAGATTAACTCCAGGAGACTGGTTATTAATATCTGGTTTAGGAGGCTTAGGGAATTTAGCCCTTCAATACGCTAAAAATGTCTTCAATTTAAAGGTAATTGCGGTAGATGTGAATGATGGCCAATTAGAATTTGCAAAGAAATATGGAGCAGATATTTTAATTAATCCACTGAAAGAAGATGTCGGTACAGTTGTTCAAGAAAAAACTGGTGGTGCCCATGCGGTAGTAGTTACTGCGGTAGCAAAATCAGCTTTCAACCAATCAGTAGATGCAGTTCGCGCAGGAGGACGTGTCGTTGCTGTTGGACTACCTACTGAATCTATGGACTTATCAATTCCTCGACTAGTACTGGACGGGATCGAAGTAATCGGTTCTTTAGTTGGCACACGTAAAGACTTGGAAGAAGCATTTCAAGCAGGGGCAGAAAGAAAAGTGATTCCACAATGTGAAATGCGGCCGATGGAAGATATTAATAATATATTTCAAGAAATGGAAGATGGCACTATTCGCGGAAGAATGGTCATTGATTTTCAAAATTAATTTTTCCACAATAAAAGGGAGACAGCAGTTTAGCTGTCTCCCTTTGGTATATGCGATTATGAAGTGTAGTCGTCGAAATAACCTTGGATGTAAACAAATGGTGTGCCTTTGTCGCCACTGCCAGAGGTTAAATCGGCTAAGGAACCAATTAAGTCTGTCAATTGACGAGGCGTTGTTCCAAGAGAAGCTTTGGCGTCTTTTTCTTGCTCAGCTTTCTGTTCAATCGATTTTCTAATGGCCGCTTGTAATTCTTCCCCACTTAATTCTGAATGGTCATTGTCAGCAAGATATTTCAGTTTTACTTCATTTGGTGTTCCGGTAAGCCCAGAAGTAAAACCAGGGGACACAACCGGATCTGCTAATTCCCAAATCTCTCCAACTGGATCTTTAAAAGCGCCATCGCCGTAAACCATTGCTTCAATCGTCTTCCCTGTTTCTTCTTTTACTTTCTTTTGGATCGCCTCGACAATCTTGAAAGAATCAGACGGGAATAACTTCACGCTCTCATCTGTTGAATTGTTAGCGCCTAAAAGTCCGAATTCAGCATTGTAACCGCCGTCTTCTTTGACAGGTTCTGTTAAGATATCGCCTAGGTCAAATACTTTCTCCGCTCCTGCATCTTTTAAGATACGGCGAGTGCGCTCGCGACTATGTACATCAGAAACAATCACAGAATCTGTATACTCTAAAATAGACGTAGGATCATTTGAGAAAATAATTTTACAAGGGGTTTCTTCGCCCGCTACGATTTGTTTGTATAATTCGACATAATCCACGCCGGTAAAAGGATGAGCTGTTTTTCCAAAATGCTGTTCAAATGCTTCTTCTGTTAATGTATCGCTCCACGGGTTAATTCCAGCTTCATCGAGTTGGTCAAGTGAAATTAAATGATTCCCTACTTCATCCGCTGGGTAGCTTAGCTGGATCACAACTCCCTTAGCGCCTCGAGCAAAACCTTTTAATAGATTCATAAAGCGGTTGCGACTAAGAATCGGGAATAAAACACCCACTGTCTGTTCGCCAAATTTGTGGTTAATATCTGTTGCAATATCGTCAATCTCTGCATAATTTCCTTGAGCTCTAGCTACAATGGATTCCGTTAAGGCAATAATATCTTGATCTTGGACTTTGAAACCTTCTGTTTTAGCAGCTTCCAAAATTGTATCTACAACCACTTGGACGATATCATCGCCTTCTTTAATAATTGGTGCACGTAAACCACGCGCGACCGTACCTACCGTTCTTTTCATCAAAACACTCCCTACATCTTTTGTAAACTTATTATACTAGTAAAAGTGAAGGACTGAAAGTTCTGATTATTTGTATTTTATTTCACAAATAATAATGATAAATGATTTAAATTGGTGTAAAATGAAATTAAAGAGAAGTTGAGGAGGAATCAAGATGAAGACCATTGATGGGAATAAGATGGTGTATGAATTAATTAAAGAAAATCCAGCATTAAAAAAAGTATTAGTCGGCTTAGGCTTTACGCCTCTAAATAATGATAAAATGCTAAATACCGTTGGGCGAATGATGTCTTTGAAAAATGGTGCAAAGCAAATTCGTTTAGATCAAGAGGACTTAAATGAAGGATTAGAAAAAGCAGGCTTCAAACTGGTAGAGTAAGGAGGAAAAAATGTGGAAGACCGTGCGGAACAGACAAAAAAACGGCAAGAAAAATTAAAAGAACTGATCTTACGACTACATAATGATGAAAGCGAAGAAATTATCAAGGAAGAATTTGCCGAGCATTTTCAAAGTATCAGTCCCTTAGAAATTTCGGTGATGGAGCGAAAATTGATGAAAGAAGAAGGCTTAAGTGCCCAAGAGATTATGCGGCTTTGCAATGTTCATGTGGCGGTAATGGCGGATTTTGTCGAAAATCCGGACAATATCCCTGATGATTTTCAAAAGCCTGGTCATCCGGTTCATGTATTGAAAGAAGAAAATTTAGCGTTAGAAGCGGCTTTGATGCGGATTCGTAACTTACTGGAAGTCTATGTCAAAGAGCCTGATACTGAAATTCAAAAAGGGCTTGCCCAACAAATAGACTTGCTATGGGATTTTGATAAGCACTATACGCGCAAGGAAACTTCTTTCTTTCCCATCATGGAAAAATATGGGAACACGGCCCCTCCGCAAGTCATGTGGGGTGTAGATGATGAAATACGTGAACAATATAAAGTCTTTAAAGCGACTTTTGAAGCGGGAGCGATCGAGAACTTACTTCCTATTTTTTCAGAGCTTGAATATGAAATGCAAGAAATGTTTGTGAAAGAAGAAAACATTTTGTTGCCGATGGTCACCGAAATATTTACGGAAGAAGATTGGATCATAATTGCCGATGAAATGGACGAGATTGGCTATTGTATCGTTAAACCTTTCAGTCAGTGGCGACCTAAACGAATGCAGGATAAAAAGGAAGAGAAGGAAGAAATTGTGAATTTAAAAGAACGTTTGCCATTCGGAACAGGCTCATTGAGCTTAAAGGAATTAAATATTATTTTAGATTTGCTGCCGCTTGAATTAACTTTTGTGGACAAAGAGAACGTTGTCCAATATTATAATAATAACTCTGGCGAGAAGTTACTCCCGCGAACATCAGCAGCTATTGGACGAGATGTGCTGCATGCGCATCCACCAAAATCGCAAGACATTGTTACCCAATTGATCCAAGATTTACGTGATGGCACTAAAGATATCCAAGATGCTTGATATCAAAAAGGCGAGAGGCTTGTCTACATTACGTACGTAGCTGTTCGTGACGAAGCAGGGGAGTTTCTAGGAATTTTAGAATATGTACAAGATATTACAGAGCTCTCGCAAATTGAAGGGGAAAATCGTGATGTAAACGGTTAAAAGATAATTTAATGGAAGGCGTTGGTTTAGATGGACAACCTGAATCTCTTTTTGGCGGTGAATGCAGTGCTTGAAACGGAACGATTAAAACTAAGACCAGTAACGCTTGCGGATGCTGAAGATATGTATGAATATGCTTCAGATGATGAAAATACATATTATGTCTTTAACACCCATGGATCAGTGGACGATACGAAGTATTCGATCGCTAATTTTTTTATTAAGAATCCACTCGGTAAATATGGGATTGAATTAAAAGAGAACGAAAAATTAATTGGAACGATTGATCTTCGTGTAGATATGAAACGGTCATGCGCGGAAATCGGTTATGTTTTAAATAAAAAGTACTTCAACAAAGGCTACACGACAGAAGCCGCCCAAGAATTACTCAAGTTTGCCTTCGAAACTTTAGAATTGGAGAAAGTTTTTGCGACTTGCAATAAAGAGAACAAAGCCTCTGCAGCGGTCATGAAAAAATTAGGGATGACCAAAGAAGCCGACTTGCGCCACCATGAACGTTGGAAAAATGGAGAATGGATTGATTTATTGCAATATGGTATTTTACGCGATGAATATTTTGGGAAACCAATCTCCTCATAAAATCAAGCAAAAATTCTAGAAAATAGTAGTTTTTTTATGATCCGTGTGCTATACTATGTTTTGCCGTAAGGCCACATGACAATGGTGGACATACGAACCGTGTCAGGTCTGGAAGGAAGCAGCACTAAGTACTGCTCCACCATGTGTTATGTGATACATAGAAATGAACTAACCCCTTGAAGCTGAGTCTTTGACTCGAATGTCTTCAAGGGGGTTTTTTGTATGGCCTTTAATAGACGAAGTAAAAGAACATTTAAAAAGACAAAAGTGCTCCTCATTTATTGGAGAGCTCCTTTTGTCTTTTGCTATTTACTCCATTAAAACTCTTGGTATTCAGCAGGATCTTGGCCTTTATTCCGTCCGTCTTCGCGGGATAATGCGTTGATTTTATCGATTTCTTCATCCGATAATCTGAAGTCAAAAATATTAAGGTTTTCGGCTTGGCGTCCTGCATGAGTGGACTTCGGAATAGGCAGGATACCTAATTGAATCTCCCAACGCAAGACAACTTGTGCAGCTGTTTTTCCATGCTTCTGGGCAATTCCAGCAATGACGTCTTCATCCAATGCGCTATTTGATCGACCAAGTGGACTCCATGCTTGGGTGATGATTTCTTTTGAAGTGTCAAATGCGCGTTGCTTTTCTTGGTTGAAATAAGGATGCAATTCAATTTGATTGATGACAGGTAAGACATCTGTTTCTTTTTCTAAACGTTCAATATACTCAGGTAAAAAGTTACTGACGCCGATTGAACGAATTAATCCAGCTTTTTGTGCATCCACTAAAGCTTGCCAAGCTTCGACGTATTGATCTTCTTTTGGATTCGGCCAATGAATTAAGTATAAATCAATATATTCTAAACCGGTTCTTAAAACAGATTCTTCAATGGTTTTCATGGCTGCCCCATATTCATGATAGCGGCCAGGTAATTTAGAAGTCACGGTAATTTGGTCACGAGGTACGCTACTATTTCTCACGGCTCGCCCTACAGTCCCTTCGTTTTCATAATTATAGGCTGAATCGAGTAAACGAAAGCCGTTATTTAAAGCCATTTCAATTCTGCGGGCTCCGTCATTTCCTTTTAAACCCACTGTTCCAAAACCGACTTTAGGAATTTTAAACCCATCTGCTAAAATATATTCTTCCATGTTAACGCCTCCTTATAGTTAAAATCAGTATATCAGAAAAGAATCACTTCATGGGTGTAGAAAATTTAGCACTAAATAAAAAAGATAAAAGTAGTGGTTTGTTTTGCTCGCTACTTTTATCTTTTGGATTGTTTAAATGATGAGCCGGTTTTTAAAACTCTTCATGTTTTTCAGGATCTAAGTCGTTGTTTCGTCCCTCGGCACGAGTCAATGCGTTAATGCTTTCCATTTCATCTTGGGATAATTCAAAGTCAAAAATATTTAAGTTTTCAAATTGACGCCCTGCATGACTTGATTTCGGAATAGGTAAGACACCGAGTTGGATTTCCCAACGTAAAACAACTTGGGCTGCTGTTTTCCCATACTTATCTGCAATTTCAGTAATGACTTTTTCATCTAGGGTCTCGTTTTTCTGACCGACTGGCCCCCAAGCTTGAGTAATGATGCCTTTTGAAGCGTCAAATTTTCGCTGTTCTGCTTGGTTAAAGTAGGGATGCAACTCTACTTGGTTAATGACGGGTAAAACACCGGTTTCTGCTTCTAAGCGCTCAATATATTCAGGTAAGAAGTTACTGACCCCAATTGAACGAACTAATCCAGCTTTTTGTGCGTCCACTAAAGCTTGCCAAGCCTCCACATATTTATCTTTTTGAGGGTTGGGCCAATGAATTAAGTATAAGTCCAGATAATCTAATCCTGTACGAAGGACGGACTCTTCAATCGCTGCTAGTGCGTCGTCGTATTCATGATGACGTCCAGGTAATTTTGAAGTGACTGTAATTTGATCACGAGAGATGCCACTATTTCGAATCGCTTTTCCGACAGCACCTTCGTTTTCATAATTATAGGCTGAATCGATGAGTCGATAGCCGTTATTTAAGGCCATTTCAATTCGACGCGTTCCATCAAGGCCTTTAAAGCCAGAAGTCCCAAAACCAACTTTTGGAATTTTAAAACCGTCTGCTAAAATATAATGTTCCATGTTAACGCCTCCTATGTAAGTTGACTTCAGTGTATCAGAAATAAGTGCGAGATGAACGTAGAAGCATTTATGCCTGTTAGGAAAGGACGTTGATTGTGAAATGCACTAGAAAGGTTCTTCTGCATCTTCGAATATTTCAAACAAAATTTTTTTCGGCGAAACGAAAACTAAAAACGTTTCGAAAAAACGAGTGTTAATGAAATGAATGTCAATTTCGTTTCGTTAAAATAGGCTTCCAAAGTAACAAAACAGGTTTTCGCTTCGCCAAGCCACACTATACCCTTATAATTTCCACGCTTCCTCTATAAATAGAAAATAGTGATTCAAAATAAAAAGGAAGATATGACTCCACGCCATATCTTCCAAATATATTTTTATAGGAATAGAGATTTAATTTCTAGATAGTCCTCTACACCGTAAATACCGTTTTCGCGTCCACGACCGGATTCTTTATAACCACCGAAGGGTGCTTTCGCTACTCGGGCGCCTTGATTGACGAAAATATTGCCGGTGCGTAATTGAGCCGCTACTTTCTCGGCTTCTTCTTGTGGACCAACGACTGCGCCAGATAAACCGTATACTACGTCGTTTGCGAGTTCAACAGCTTCTTCTTGCGATTGGTAAGGAATGACATTTAATACGGGACCAAAAATTTCTTCTTGAGAAATCGTCATGTCATTATCTGCAATAAAGACTGTCGGTTCAACATAATAGCCTGTTCGATCTACTTTATTGCCTCCAATCAGTACTTCAGCCCCTTCTTTTTTACCTGTTTCAATATAGTCTAACACGGTTTGTTGCTGATCTTCAGAAACCATCGGACCTACTGTGGTTTCTCGCTCTGTTGGATCACCAATAACAACAGCTTCATCATAATAATCCAGGATCGTTTGTTTTGTCTCTTCAAGCTCATCTTCGGGAACTAAAAGACGGGTGAGGGCGGTACAAGTTTGCCCTTGGTTATTCAACACCGTATCCATGGCTTGTTTGACAGCTGCTTTTAAGTCGCCGCCTTTCAAGTAAACAAGCGGAGATTTTCCACCAAGCTCTAAAACAATCTGTTTAATGCCATCTGCTGCATTGGCATACATTTGTTTACCAACGTTCGTGGAGCCGGTAAATGAAATAACATCGACATCTTCGTGTTTCGATAAATAATCACCGGTTGAGCTACCACTACCTGTGACTAAGTTAAATACTCCTTTTGGTAAACCTGCTTGATCAATTAATTTGGCATAGAGCAAAGCAGTTAAAGGGGTATTTGTCGGTGGATTCACAACTACGGTATTACCCGCTAAAATAGCAGGCGTAATTTTCCGTTGAATTTGGTTAATTGGGTAGTTCCAAGGTGTAATACAAGCCACCACTCCATAACCTTCTTTGATTACTTTAGCCGTATCTTCATAATATTCAAAATCATATTCCTTCACAGCATCAATTGTTGCGCGCATTTCATTTAGTGGTTGAGGAGCTTGGCTTTCTTCCACATAAGCAAGGGCTGACCCTAGTTCAGCAACAATTGTATCTGCAATTTCTTGTTGATGCTTTTCGATTTCATCATAAATTTTTTCCATGTATTCGACTCGTTCATCGACGGAAGTTGCGTTCCAGCTTGGAAAAGCTTCTTTAGCAGCGGCTACTGCTTTATCAACATCTTCTTCTGTTCCAATTGCCACACGATCGAAAACTTCTTCTGTCGCTGGGTTGATAACATCTGAGGTTTCATTTCCTGTTGAATCTGTCCATTGTCCATTGATATAAAGTTGGTGCTGTGACACGAAAATTCCTCCTTTGTTTATTCTATATATATTTACAATTTTATTATCTCGGAGATTTTTTTTAAGTGCAATGATTTCGCATAGGAACGGAAGTTTTTTATTTTTGTTTTAACGATTCTTGACGTATCATTGGTATATAGAGGATAGGATACGTAGAGGAAGGGTGATGAAATTGTTGCCGAGTAAAGATGAATTTCGCGAGGAGTTACCAGAAAATGTTGCTGAAGCGGATTTAGAGGATTTAAGTGCTTATTTTGCGACGTTACAACGAGAACTGAAAGAAACGGAAAAAAGTATGTTAGTGATTGTAGACGGCTGGGAATCCTCAGGCAAAGGGCATTTGCTAAAAGAATTAACGCGTCCGCTTGACCCCAAGCATTATAAAGTGAGTGTCTTTGAAGAGGCTTCGGAACAGGAAGACGCACATCCTTATCTTTATCGATTTTTCATGCGTGCGCCTACTAAAGGACAAATTTCCTTTTTTGATCGTAGTTTTTACTATGATTTACTAGATGATGTGACGTTGACAGATGGAGCACTCGAAGGCATTATTCAGGATATTCATTTTTTAGAAAAAGCATTAGCGGATGATGATACTTTAATTGTTAAGTTCTTTTTACATCAAACGGAAGCTGAAATGGAAAATAATATTAAAACGTTGGAAAGAAACCCTTATCGGCAAGTACGTTTGGATGAGAGAGATTATATACAATTAAATCATTATGACGCCTATTATCAACATTTTTCAGAAGTGATTGCGCGTACGAATGCGCCAAGTGCCCCTTGGGATATATTGTTTGTCAATAGTCGTAAAGATACGGTAAAAAAAGCGCTCGAACTATGTATTAACCGTTTGGAATTATTTTTAAATACAGACACAACGCGTGAAGAGCCGGAATTGCCAAAACTCCCACAAAATGAAACAGATTTGCCGCTTGCTCAAGTGGATTTTACGCAAAAGGTCACAGATACCGAATACGAGCAAGCACTCATGCATTTACAAAAGCGAGCAAGAGATTTGCTTTACCGCGTGTATCTTGAAGGAAAAGCAGTAATCGTGGCTTATGAAGGTACAGATGCTGCGGGTAAAGACGGAAATATCGAACGCTTAACTCGCCATATGGATCCACGCGGATATGAGGTAGCAACAGTGTCTGAACCCACTAAGTACGAACGCGCCCATCATTATTTATGGCGTTTTTACCGTGAATTTCCAACAAAAGGACGCATGACAATTTTTGATCGCAGTTGGTATGGTCGTGTGTTAGTGGAACGTGTTGAACAACTTACTCCCGCTTATCGTTGGCAGGAAGCATATCGCGAAATTAATCAAATGGAACGAAGTTTAGTGGACGACGATTATTTAGTATTAAAATATCTACTAGTGATTGATGAGGAAGAACAGCTGGAACGATTTGAAAAAAGAGCTGAAGACCCAACTAAACAATATAAATTAACTGCCGAAGACTGGCGAGCACACGAGCAATTTTCTGAATATAAACAAGCGATGAATGAGATGGTCTTTTACACTTCTACGCCAGAAGCTCCTTGGAAGGTGATTAGTGGGAATGATAAAAGATATGCGCGACTCGTCGTCCTGAAAGATTTTATCACACGTGTTTCAGAGTATTTGGAAAGTGAAAAAAATTAAAACGCGGGCTATTAATAAGAGAAGTTTAAGGGATTGAACGAAGGGACATAGCGCCAATTATATTTATAAATATTTTCATTTCGAGAGACAAGTTATTAAAATATAATTTATTGCAGCTTATTAACAATTCAAGAAAAAATGGGAATACCATGTTAATTGCATGGTATTTTCTTTATAATAAGGGAGTAAGAGAAATTTTTAAGGGTGAATAAAATAATGACTTATCAAGCCTTATATCGTGTTTGGCGTCCGCAAACATTTAAAGATGTTTCGGGACAAAGTATGATTACCCAAACACTACAAAATGCTATTCGACAAGGTACGCCCAGTCATGCTTATTTATTTACAGGACCACGTGGGACTGGAAAAACGAGTGTGGCCAAGATATTTTCTAAAGCCATTAACTGTCCCAATTCGACAGATGGCGAACCATGTAACGAATGTGCAATTTGTCAACAAATTACAGATGGCAGTCTAGGTGACGTGATCGAAATTGACGCAGCTAGTAACAATGGGGTAGAAGAGATTCGAGACATTCGAGAGAAAGCAAATTATGCCCCAACCCAAGCAAAATATAAAGTATATATTATTGATGAGGTTCACATGTTATCGATGGGCGCTTTTAATGCCTTATTGAAAACGTTAGAAGAACCACCCAAAAATGTTGTTTTTTTACTTGCCACAACAGAACCTCATAAAATCCCATTAACGATCATTTCCCGCACACAGCGATTTGATTTCCGACGTATTTCGCAAGAAGATATTATTAACCGTATGGAATATATATTAGAAGAACAAGGCATCGAGTATGAAGAGGATGCTTTACTATTAATCGCGAAAGCAGCGGAAGGTGGGATGCGTGATGGTTTAAGTATTTTAGACCAGGCGCTTTCTTTTCATGATGATAAAATATTAACTGAAGATATCCAAAAAATTACTGGGAGTGTTACGCAAGATTTACTTGAAGATTATTTAGAAGCACTCACAGAAAAAGACACAAAAGTTGCCCTGAACCTTCTACAAAATTTATTAGCGGAAGGGAAAGATGCGGGACGTTTTGTCGAGGATATTATTTTATTCGCACGAGACATGCTTTTATATCAAAATACAAATGAGCAGACTCCTTCGCTCTTCAAGATTGCAAAGTTTAGTGATGAATTTGCGACCTTAGCTTCAAATATTCCCGAAGATTTTTTATATGCTGTGATTCGCGTATTTAACGATACACAGCAAGAATTGCGTTTAAGTAATCATGCGGAAGTTTATTTAGAAGTCGCAACGATTAAATTGGCACAAAGAGAATTAGGTGCAGAAGAAGCGCCAGAAGGGGACGCAATAGCAGCTCCTGCCGAACAAATGGCTGCTGTTTCAAATGAGGACATTAAAAAGTTACAAGAAGAGTTGTTAAGTGTTAAAAGCGAACTCACCGCTATAAAAGAAAATGGCGGAGCCTCTAATCAAAAACCAGCCAAAAAAGCAGCGCCTAAAAATCCAGCCGGGAACTTTAAAGCAGATCGAAATGCTGTTTATAAAGTATTGTCCGAAGCAACCCATGAGGACCTTCGTGAAATTAAATCCGTCTGGGTCGATGTCTTAGATGTTCTTGAAGTGGGACAAAAAGCACTCTTAAACAATTCGGAACCCGTAGCCGCAAGTCCTGAAGCTTTAGTAATAAAATTTCAGTATGGTATTTTATGCGAACGAGCACAAGCAGATGAGACTTTACACCAGACAGTCAATGACTATTTAGAAAAAATCATTGATAAAAGAATTGATCTTGTGTATGTGACCAGCCAAGAGTGGCCGGAAGTGCGTCAAGACTATATCAACCAGATGAAAGAAAAAGATACATCAGCTAATGATGAGACCAATGAAAATTCTAAAGACCAACCTTCGGCTGAAAAAGAAGATGAAGTCGTCTCAAAAGCGGTCGAATTTTTCGGAGAAGATGTTGTTGAAATTATCGATTAAAAAAATTAGAGGAGAATTACTATGCGTGGAAATATGAAAAATATGATGAAACAAATGCAAAAAATGCAGAAAGATATGAGCCAATCTCAAGAAAAACTGAATGAAACAGAATTTACAGGTGTGGCAAATGATGATTTAGTAAAAATTACAATGAATGGTAAAAGAGAAGTCCAGTCAGTGGATGTCAAAGAAGATATTGCTGAAATGGGCGATTCAGAATTTTTAGAAGATTTAATTTTACTTGCGCTAAATGACGTTCTTGGTCAAATTGATGATGAAACGGAACGGGTCATGGGCAAGTATACAAATGATCTAAATATTCCAGGATTCTAATGGAAGCCTGGATGTAAGAAAGCAGGCGTTATAAAATGTATTATCCAGAACCGATTTCACGTTTGATGGAAAGCTATATGAAACTTCCGGGGATTGGCGAAAAAACAGCTTCTCGTTTAGCTTTTTATACAGTAAGCATGAAAGAAGAAGATGTCACGGACTTTGCGAAGAATTTAGTCAGTGTGAAACGCGATTTAACTTACTGTTCAAATTGTGGAAATATTACAGACAGTGATCCATGTGCAATTTGTGCGGATAAAAACCGTGATCAGTCTGTGATTTTAGTTGTTGAACAAGCGAAGGATGTAGCGTCCTTAGAAAAAATGCAAGAATACAATGGGCAATATCATGTACTTCATGGTGTCTTGTCTCCTATAGAAGGGACAGGCCCTGAAGATATTAATATTCCTCCATTATTAAAAAGACTTCAAAATGAAGAAGTTAAAGAAGTGATTATTGCGACAAACGCAAACGTTGAAGGCGAAGCAACGGCAACTTATCTATCTCGTCTCATTAAACCCGCTGAGATTAAAGTTTCGCGACTTGCGCATGGTTTGTCTGTCGGAAGCGACATTGAATATGCGGATGAAGTCACTTTACTCAAAGCTGTCCAAGGACGAACAGAGATGTAAGCGAGTTTGAGCGATACAAAGAGTTCAAACTTCAGGATAAATCTGAAATATGTCGCTCAAATCGGATTACAGCGACATAAATCAAAAATATGTCGCTCAAAATGAATTACAGCGAAATAAATCGAGAATATGTCGCTCAAATCGGATTACAGCGACATAAAGCTGAAATATTTCGCTCAAAATGAATTACAGCGAAACAAACTAAATAAAACCTTAATAAAAACTCAAGGAACTTCCAGAATCATAAAAACAGGAATAAAAAGTGAGGATGAGACAATGTTTGGAGTAGAAATTGATTTTATCGTATCTGATAGCTTAGCTGCATTAACTTTGTACGAAAAAATATTCGAAGTAGAACGTATTGAAGTATCCAACTTGCCGCAGGGTGAAAATGAAGCTGTTTTTGAAATTTATGGGACTCGTTTTCACATGTTAGATGAAAATCCGGAGTTCCGCTTGTTCGCTCCAACAGAAGATCATCCGACCACGATGTGGATAAATATTAGTGTTCCTGATATCCGTGCCACATACACACGAGCAATGGAAGCTGGCTGTACAGAACTCCAAGCGGTTGTTGAGCTTTCTGCTTATGGTGTATCGAATGCTTCTTTTGTTGATCCGTTCGGTTACCAGTGGATGCTGCATGAAATCCATGAAGTTGTTAGCCACGAAGAACGGCTTCAATTATGGGAAAATCGAAAAAAATCAGGTGAGTAAATCTGAATTTTAGGAGTGTTTAAATGCAAGATTGTATGTTAATGAAACCGGATGCTTCATTTGCGGAAGAGATCCAACTGTTTCGTATGGAAATGCTGCTTGCAGAAAGCTCCATGGATGGCACTGGACAATTACGTCATATGCGTGATAGTTCAGAATGGTTGGCCTTTAACCAACGCTTTGAAAATGAAGAGACGGTCCCTGATCATTTTGTACCCGCGGAACAATTTATTTATGTTCGACTAGAAGACCAAACTATAGTAGGGATGATCCAATTTCGTCATCGGTTAAATGCTTTATTGCAAAATTATGGTGGGCACATTGGTTATTCCATACGACCGAGCGAAAGAAAAAAAGGCTATGCACGCAGGATGCTTAGAGATTGTCTGAAAATTTGTAAAGAAGCGCATCTACAGCAAGTTCTGATTACTTGTCGAGAAGATAATGAAGCCAGTAAACGAGTCATCTTGGCTAATGGTGGGGAGTACGAGAATACGGTTTATGAGAAAACGAAAGATTTAACCATTGAAAGATACTGGATTTCACTCTAACTCACTATTTTTAAAAATAAACAATGAATTAAAAACATAGGGATAAGATACAAAATATCTTCGAACTATGTTTTTTTGAATATTCGATAAAAGAGGCTGGTGAAATTCCAAACAATTTTTGACTCATGAAGAATTAATGGAAAAATAATTCATTCTAGCGTATAATTAGTCATGTAATATAGGAAGAACGGAGAGAAGTCGATTGTCAGGATTATTTATTACAGTGGAAGGGCCAGATGGGGCAGGGAAATCTACACTAGTCGCTGCATTGAATCAGCGCCTATCTGAAGCAATAACTGTTCCTTTAGTAACTACAAGAGAACCTGGTGGTAGTGATATTGCAGAAAAAATACGTGCGGTAATCATTGACCCAAAGAACAAAAAAATGGATGATCGGACGGAAGCTTTGCTTTTTGCTGCAAGTCGCCGTCAACATATTATAGAAACGATTCAACCAGCCCTTGAACGCGGTGAAGTTGTTTTATGTGATCGCTTCGTGGATAGTTCAATTGCTTATCAGGGAGCTGGAAGAAAATTAGGAGTAGATAAAGTCGCGACTTTGAATCAATTTGCGACAGAAAATTTAACACCTGATTTAACTCTTTACTTAGATGTAGAGGCGCAAGTAGGTCTCAATCGCATTGGACACAAAAATTCAAAACGAAAGAAAGATCGCCTAGAGATGGAAAAAGTTTCGTTTCATAATCGCGTACGGGATGCTTATAAAACCTTATTAAAAGATAATCCTGACAGAATTCAGTATATTGATGCAGCCCAACCGTCTGAAAGTGTCTTAGCGGATGCTTGGGAAATTGTCCAAACCAAACTACAAAAACACCAATTGTTAAAATAAGGAAAGATACAGGAGGAGTTCATAATGAAATTAGTTATTGCAATAGTTCAAGATGAAGATAGTAAAAAACTGAACGAAACGTTTACTAAAAACGGTGTGCGCTCGACTCGATTAACCTCAACGGGTGGTTTTATGCGTGCCGGAAATAGTACGTTTATCGTAGGGATTGAAGACAATAAAGTAGATGCTGTGATTGATATCATAGAAGATGTTTGTTCAACACGTGTTCAATCAATTATGTCTCCACCATCATATGATTTTAACTTTGAAATGAATTTAAACTACCCAGTGGACGTAGAAGTGGGCGGCGCAACAGTCTTTATTTTAGATGTTGATCAGTTTAAGAAAATATAATTTTAAGTTTAGGAAGTATTGAATATGGCAACAGTTGTTCGTAAACAACCAGAGATTAGTTCTTTGTTTACAAAATTAATTAACAATAATACCTTGCAACATGCTTATATTTTCGAAGGCGTTGCCGGATCGGGTAAATATGAGATGGCGACATGGATTGCGCAGGGTTTATTTTGTCAAAATCCGGCAGAAGATGGGAGTCCTTGTTTAGAGTGTAATCAATGTATGCGGATTGCGCAGGGAGAACACCCCGATGTAAGTACCGTTGAACCGGATGGTATGTCGATAAAAGTGGGACAAGTGCGAGCGATTAAAGATGAATTCGCAAAAAGCGGTATGGAAAGTCGTAAAAAAATATTGATTGTTAAAGAAATGGATAAAATGACGACAAGTGCTGCCAATAGTTTATTGAAGTTTATTGAAGAGCCTGAAGGCGAGATTACCATCATGCTTTTAACGACTGAGCTGCAACAATTACTACCGACCATTGTTTCAAGGAGCCAGATTATTCACTTTCCTGTCCGTGAAATTAACGGCCGGATTGAGGATATTATGGCATGTGAAGTTCCAGAAAAATCAGCCACATTGCTTGCTCATCTGACTCAAGATACAGAGAAAGCATTAAACATTTATGAAGATGAAAATTTTAATAAAATCGTTGAAACAATCTGGCAGTGGTTTTTATTCCTCAGTAGGAATGATGAGCGAGCATTTATTTATATCCAAACAAAGATAATGCCCCTTGTGGATAATCGTGAGACCTCTTCTTTGATCTTAGACTTGTTGATTTTAGTTTATCAAGATTTGACAGCTATTTGTTTTGAGCAAGACCGCGTTTTAGCTTTTTCGAAGCATAGAAACCAACTGGAACAAATGGCGACAAGTTCTATGAAAAGTGAATTGACACAGATCCTCACTGCTTTACTGAATGGTAAAAAGAAATTGGATCGTTATGTATCCGCGCAAGGCATTTTTGAACAAATTGCATTAAAAGTAACAAATCTCACGATTTAATTTGCGAAGTGACTTAAAAGAATTTGAAATATCATGTAGAATAAACGTAGTAAAAGGAGTGGGATGTGTGAAGAAAAAGGAAATCATCGACACGGTTATCGACATAGAATCACAAACTGACGCCACTCTCCGAACAATAAGCGCACTAAAAGAGGAAATTGAACACCTTTTAGAAGAAAATCAAACTTTGCATATGGAAAACAAACATTTACGTGAGCGGTTAGATAATGAACCCAATCGCCTGACTGAAGAGGATGAAAGTGCAGGACTGACGAAATCACGTTTGAATTTAGAAAGTATTTACGAAGATGGCTTTCACGTATGTAATTTATTTTATGGGCAGCGTCGTGTAGAAGATGAACCATGTGCTTTTTGTTTAGAAGTTATTTACGGCGAAAGAAAGTAATAAATTCCATCTTACCATGGGATTTATTACTTTTTTGCTTATGAGAGATCGATGTAAGAATTTAACCAATTATGTTTCCATCTTTGGTCAAAAAGACTCGCCGATTAGCGAGTTTTTTAATGACTACAAAGGAGTTTTAAAGTGCTAAAAGAAAATGAGCGAATTGATTATTTAATGCAACATGATTTAGGAATTATTCAGAGTCCGCAAGTTTTTTCTTTCTCTTTAGACGCTGTCTTGTTGGGCGATTTTGCAAAGATTAGAAATCGAAAAGACTTAAAAATTATTGACCTCTGTTCTGGGAATGGAGCAGTAGCTTTAATGTTATCCCAAAAAACAGAAAGTCATATTTATGGCGTGGAGATTCAAGCAGAACTGGCTGATATGGCGCAAAGAAGTATTGAAATGAATCAGTTAAGCGACCAAATTACGATGATACACAAAGATTTAAAAGAAATTGGAACAGAACATTATGATTCGGTCGATGTGATTACTTGTAATCCGCCTTATTTTCCACTAGAAGAGAAAGGCCAAGTGAACCCAAATGAATATTTAGCCATTGCTCGTCATGAATTATATGTGAACTTAGATGAGTTATTATCCAAAATTTCTAAATTATTGAAAATCAATGGGAAAGCATATATCGTCCACCGACCGGATCGCTTTTTGGAATTAATGGATGTCATGCGTGCCCATCGTGTCACGCCGAAACGGGTGCGTTTTATTCATGCAAATGAAAAAACGCCGGCTAATATGGTATTAATTGAAGGAATAAAGAACGGGAAAGAAGCGGGGTTTCAGATGCTTCCTCCTTTATTTGTGCACGAAAAAGATGGCAGTTATCGACCAGAAGTAAGGAAGATTCTCTATGGTGAATAAAGAAACGAAAAATAAAAGAAACGGAAACTTTTTTTATGTCTTATGGTGTAAAGATCATTCTTTTTATGCCGGTTATACAACAGATTTAAACCGACGTGAGAAAGAGCATAATACCGGTGTCGGTGCAAAATATACGCGACCAGCCAGCCGACGTCCTCTAAAAATGATCTACGCTGAAACCTATGAAACGCGAAGTGAAGCGATGCAAGCAGAAGCCGCTTTTAAACGGTTAACACGGCCGCAAAAAGAAACTTATTTAAAAGAAAAAGGCCTTGAATTTCCATTGCAAAAAGACAAACCTTGTCTAATCTATTAAAGAAGGAGGCGTTAAAAAATGAAAGCACAACAAAGTTATGAAGAAACGGACCTAGGTACACTGTATTTAGTTCCCACACCGATCGGGAATCTAGACGATATGACTTTTAGAGCGATTCAGACCTTAAAAGAGGTCGATTTAATTGCTTGCGAAGATACGCGAGTCACCCAAAAATTGTTAAATCATTTTGAAATTGACACTGAAAAAGTAAGTTATCACGAACATAATGTGCGTACCCAAACGAGTGAACTGGTCGAAAAATTATTAGCAGGAGAAAATATTGCTCAAGTCAGTGATGCAGGGATGCCTTCGATTAGTGACCCAGGGGTGGAACTTGTGGCAGCTGCAGTGGCTCAAAACATTCCAGTGGTTCCTCTGCCAGGCCCGAATGCAGCTTTAACGGCTTTAATTGCTTCGGGAATTTCACCACAACCTTTCACATTTTACGGCTTTTTAAATCGTAAAAAGACCGAATTGAAGGAAGAGTTAGAGGCATTAAAAGATAAAACAGAAACATTAATCTTTTATGAATCACCGTATCGCTTGAAACAGCTTATGCAAAGTTTAACAGAAATTTTTGGTTCCGATCGACGAGTGGTTCTAGCACGAGAAGTAACCAAACGCTATGAAGAATTTATCCGCGGAACAGCAGAAGAAGCCAGTAAATGGGCGGAGAAGACGGATTTGCGTGGAGAATTCGTCGTTATTGTAGAAGGTAACGATGAAGTCGAAGAAGAGCATTATTGGGCGAATTGGACGATTTTAGAACATATCGATTATAAAATGAATTTTGAAAAAATGTCCAGCAAACAAGCGATCAAAGAAGTCGCTAAAGAACGCGAAGTTCCGAAACGCGAAATTTATGCCGAATATCATCAAAAATAAAAATATATTTTTACCTGAAAAGAGTCGCTTATTTAGACTCTTTTTTCTTTCGTGAGTTTGGGCCTTTTAAAATAAAATGGTGAAAGATTTAATTTACCCTTTGTATCCTAAACAATAAGTGTTAGAATGTAATCAGTTTGTAATATAGAGAAAATTATGAAGAAAGTTGGTTAAAATATGCTACATAAGTTTCGTTTGCTCCTTACTACTGCTTCGACTGCAATTTTATTGTTGGCGTGCACTAGTGAAACGACTGAAGATGCATCGAATGAGATCTCGTCAACGGATACTGCCGAAGTGCAAACAACCGAAACATTAAATGATAAGAATGACTCAGAAGATGAAAACAAAACAGACGATGCAGATTCAACAAGTGAACAAACTTCAGAGCAGACTTCCAATGAAGAAACTACTGAAGAAGTAACTGAAGAAAAACCAGAGGAGGAAGCTAAAACAGATGATTCAATGTCTGAAGAGACCGTTGAAGAGTCGAAAGATGTACAAACTGAAGAAGCAACTCCTGCTGATCTTGGCCCAGACGAACAAGCAGCGCTAGAGAAAATTCTCAGTGTCACTGGTTTAAATATCGAAGAGCATACTTATTCTTTTGATCAAACAGAAGATTACATTGAAGTAGAGATTCGCGAAAAAACGGAAGATGAAGCAACGCCGCTTGTTGGCTTGTACCGCTATAATCCAGAAACCAAAGAAGTTCTCGTGAGTGATTATTTAACAGGGGAATTTATTCCTTATGAAAATTTAGATTAAAATGACTACTAAAAACTGTCCTTTCACAAAAAAGATTGTGAAAAGACAGTTTTTTCTTTTTTATAGGAAGGGAGTGTGCTATCATAAAAGGTATATTATTAAAAAATGATGAGAATTGAAAGGGAGAATTTAATGTCCGAGCAATTGAAACCACGTTCTGAAGTTAGCAACCAGTTAAAATGGGATTTATCTGCCATTTTCGCTACGGAAGAAGATTTTGAAAAAACATTAAAGGGGTTTCCAAACCAAGTCGACGTCTTTGTTTCTGAATATAAAGGAAATTTAAAGAATGCTGAAGACGTGGTGGAAGCATTACATAAATATGAAGAAGTTATCGCTACGGCTAGTTATTTAGGACAATATGCGAGCTTGCCGGTAAGTGTCGATATTACGGATGGTGAGGCTGCAAGCCGTGCACGTTCAGTGTCTTCTAAACTTTCCCAGGAAAGCGCTAAGCTTAGCTTTTTTGATTCAGAAGTATTGACTCTATCTGTAACAGAATTAGACAAAGTTAAAGACTTAGAACCTAAATTCAATGCTTGGGTTCGTCAAACGAAGAAGAGTAAAGAAGCAGCGTTAGCGCCAGAAGTTGAAGAAACACTGGAACTATTAAATCCTGTTTTAGGCTCATTCCAAGAAATTTACGAACAAGCACGTTCCAATGATCCGGATTTTGGAACCTTTGAAGTCGAAGGCAAAGAATATCCTTTAAGTTTTGTCTTGTATGAAGATTATTATATGTACCACACGGATCCAAAAGTTCGTCGTGCGTCTTATGATAAGTTTAACGAAGTATTAGGGCAGTATAAAAATACCGTCGCAACTGCTTACTATAGCCAAGTGGTTAAGGAAAAGACTCTCGCTACTATGCGTGGATATGATTCGGTGATCGATTATTTACTTGAGTCACAAGAAGTCACGCGCGAGATGTATGATCGCCAAATTGATGTTATTATGGAAAAATTTGCGCCAGTCATGCGTAAATATATCACCCATTTAAAAGAACAAAATGACTTAGACCAAGTAACTTATGCGGATTTAAAAATTGATGTTGATCCAGATTTCAAACAAGATATAACGATTGAAGAAACTAAAGACCTTGTGCAAAAGGCACTCGCGCCATTCGGTCAAGAATATGTGGATACCATTATGCGCTCTTATGATGAGCATTGGGTAGATTTTGCGCGAAATATCGGAAAACGTTCCGGCGCCTTTTGTTCAACGACTTATAAAAAGCATCCTTATATCATGATGTCATTCTCTGGTTTACTAAGTGATGCCTACACATTATTCCATGAGTTAGGGCATGCAGGACAAGGTATTTATTCGCATAAAGAGAATTCGCTCACGGGAGCCAGACCTTCTTTATATTTAATCGAAGCACCATCTACTTTCCATGAGTTATTTTTAACGGATTATTTAAAAGATCGGACAGATGATCCTCGTGAAGAACGGGCCGCTTTATCAATGATGATTTCAAAAACATACTTCCATAATTTTGTGACGCATTTATTAGAGGCTGCGTACCAACGAGAAGTGTACCGTTTAATTGATCAGGGAGAAAGCTTTGACGCCAATAAACTTTCTGAAATTAAACGTTCAGTCTTGGAAGAATTCTGGGGCGATGCGGTTGAAATTGAACCAGGTGCAGAGCTCACGTGGATGCGACAATCTCATTATTATATGGGATTGTATCCATATACGTATTCAGCAGGACTAACTATTGCAACCCAATCCTTCTTAAAAATTAAAAATGGGGATTCGAGCATGGAGGATTGGATAGATTTCTTACTTTTAGGTGGACAAGAAGCACCACTAGAAGCTACAAAAGTTGCCAATGTAGATGTTGGCACAGATCAAGCTTTACTAGATACCATTGAATATCTAGATAACTCGGTTGATCGCATTATTGAATTAAGTAGCGAATTAGACGCTTAATTGAAATAAAACCTTAAACACCCTGACGGGAGAGGATTTACACTCTTCTGTTCAGGGTGTTTTTATATTCAAAGATGGGCGAAAGGAGCTATTAACTGATGTACATCGTATATTCTTTCAGTGAATTTCTGTTGAAAATAGACAGAAGAATATTTAAGGATTTATGGTATAATTAAAAACGGATGACTCTCATTTTAGAGAAGAGATGTTGTGATTGGAGGGATAGTATGGCAGTGAATTGGTTAGATCATTATCAACGAATTGTCCGTTTTCTAGGATTAGCTTTAGGCGAAAATTATGAGATTGTCTTGCATGTTCTTTCAGAAGAAGGTTTTTATATCGGAGAGATTGTGAATAACCATGTAAGCGGGCGAGACGAAGGGTCCCCATTAACGAACCTTGCTTTGACAAAGATTAAGCAAGAACATTATCGAGAGCATGATTATATTTTAAATTATAAAATATCCGTAAAAGCAAATAAAACCATTAATGGCTCAACTTTTTACATTAAAGATGAAGATGGAGAATTGTTAGGTTTAATGTGTATTAATGCTGATTATTCAAAACATAAAAAAATAGCACAAGAAGTGCTACAATTAATGAATGTGGATGTTGAAAACTTAATCAGTACGGAAGCCGAAGAAGAAAATAACGGTAATTTTGTGGAAGTTTTATCCAATGATATTGAAGAAGTCATTAGTGAAATTATTGATCCAAAACTTCTAGATCATCGAGTTACATTAAGCAAAGAAGCGCGTTTGGAAATTATCAAAGAACTCGATCAAAAAGGCGTCTTTCAGTTAAAGGGAGCGATCGGAAAAATCGCACAGCTCTTAAAAGTGTCTGAGCCTAGTGTGTATCGTTATTTGAAAGAAGTGAATCAAACAAATAAAGTCTAGTAAGAATGAGAGTTGAAAGATGTTTATTTGAAATATAGCATCCCTCTATGTTGTTCAATTGAACGATAAAGAGTTTTCTTTTGATTTAAATGCTTTAGATTAAGAAATATGGGGAGAAAACATGGAATCATTTCCAAAAACAAGAAAGTTATGGGCTGAATTGGCGTCTATAGAAAGTAAAAGGGTTAAGCCTTCTATAGACTAATTGCTACAGAAGGAAAAAGTGTTTAGCTTTCTATAGGACACTCTCTATCGGAAGATAAGGCCAATTATCTTTCTATAGAGTATTTTCTATCGAAAGCAAACACCCCGATCCTTAAATAGAAGTCGATTTTCTGCTATAAAACGAATGAACCCTCTCTTAATCTGATATATAGAAACAAAAAAAGACCTTTCCAGCAGTGGGAAAGGTCTTTTTTACTATTTATCTTCATTCATCCCAATATTCTTCTATATCTCCAGGATTTCCTGTCACAGGGTCGGTTAAGGGGTTATTCACATTGGCGATGCTTTCTTTAATTGCTTCATAATCACTGGCATTTCCATATTGAAAATCGTATTCAGAATTATTAGATGGATAAGCACCAACAATTTCGAAGCCTTGAGTAGCATCTAATTTTTTATGAGCAACACCTGCTGGGATCAGGACAACATCCCCTTTACGAAGTGTCCGCATTTCACCGTGTTGGCCACCGAACTGAACAGATACTTCGCCTTCTGTACAAGCAAGCGCTTCGTGAGCTGTTGAATGAAAATGATGACGATCCATGATGCCACCAACCCAGCCATTTACATAACCGTTGTTTTCAAAATATTCCAGCACATCATCCGCTGTATAAGAGTCAGCGATGACATCACTTAATACATCTTCATAATATAAAATTGGAAGATCGTTATTTGGATAGGGTTCATTTTCAGTCACATAAATTGTTTCTACCATTGCGAATCTCCTCCATAAAATAAATTTGTATTCTTCTATTTGCTAAATTCAATATAACAAGAATTTGAGGAAAAACGTATTAGTATGCTTAAAATAAGCGAGTTATTTTGTTCGTTGCTCCATAAACCAAGTCGCTGAATAAGTGGCTTGATCGATCGTTAAGGCAGCATCATTGTTTTCATATTGGGTAGAACCAATGAGCAAACCAAGGAAAAAGACATTCTCCAGTAGGCCATATCGTTGGTTGATTAAGCGGCACTGAGGCCAATCCACCAAAACAAAGTGACCATTTTTATGAGGTAAAATAATTTCCTTATGGTAAAGATTTTTAATTAAAGGTGAGAAGTTCGCAATACTTAATAATTTTGTATTGAACCCTGTTGCATTTACTAACAGATCCGCTTGTTCTTCTTGATCTGCAGTAATTAAAAAAGAGCCATCCTCTGCTACTTCGATATCCTCTAGACCAGCAACGGCTCTTACTTGTCCAGCATCGAGTAATTCAAACAGCCACTTGTAAGTAGTATAAGGCACTCTGGACTTAAAGAAGAGGAGCTTTGCATGATAGTGATCAAGATAATATTGCTTGTCTTCACCACTTAAAGCATTAAATAAATAAGGGAGAATAACGACAAGACGACTGACATGTTCATGAACAACCGCTAATTTTTGGTCTTTTGTTTCAAAAGCTTCTCGTTTAGCAGCTAATGTATCTGCTTTATATTTTTCATAAACGGCTTTTACATCGACATTTTCGGCTTCCATGTCAGCTTTAAAAGTCTCTAACATCACCTCAAGTGGAATAAAGCCATCCCGTTTTGCTTTTTCGGCTGCAATCCATTCCTTCGAGAAGGTAAAAGTAATATCTTCTTGTTCAAGCGGAATATTCACAAAATTAAACGGAGTTTTCACATCATAGAAAGTGAGTGGTTGTTTCAAAGAATGATTTAAAAAGAGATAACGCATTAAATCAATTCCAGTAGCTCCACTGCCAATAATCCCAATGTTTTCTTCAGGATGAATATCTGCTAACTTTTCATTCATCGGATAAGGATTGTGAATGTAATTTTTGACGCCTTGTAAATGATAGTAATCATTATAAGGGGGATGTCCTGTCGAGAAAAAGACAGCGTCATAAATAGTTTCTTGCCAGCCCTCTTTTGTTTTTAACTGATAAACATAAGAAGTCTTTTGCTGAGAGGTCACTGGTTTCTCTGTATTTGCATCTAATATTTCCAGATCTTCCACGTAAGCTTGGATATGACGAACTTGTTGATGGTTAAAATAAGGTTCAAAGCGCTCCATTAAATATTTTCCATAAGCCGGTCGAGAAACAAGCTCTTCAAAACCTGTAGCTGGTTCATCCTGGTCTTCTAACCACTCATTAAAATCATCTGGATTATTTTCATTGACACTTAAAACATCAGGCGTTACATTCAAACGGATACTCTCATCCTCCGTTTCCACATAAGGCAACCCGACCCCAAGAGACTCTCTAGGCTCATAAACATCAATCTGATCCTTTGTATTAAAATTATTATGAGAAAGCAAGGATTTCACTACACTTGCACCAGAAATACCTGCTCCAACAACTGCAATTTTCATCGCAATCCTCCTTAAAACTTCTATCATTATAAAATTTAAATCCGTCTTCTATCATAGCATTATTTTTTAATAAATGGGCTATTTCATATAAAATATGAATAAATTCTACCATTTTTTCGTACAGAATATTTAAAAAACTCAAAAATAATTAGAAGGGTCTCAAAATTCCATCATTTTTATTGGCTTCGATGAAATTACCTTAGAATGGGTGTTATCAATTATCTGTAAGCGAGTCCTTACAATCATATCTATGATGGACTAAAATGAGAAAGAATCGAGCAATTTAAGGAACAAGAGGAGGTTAGAATTTGAAAACTGAAAAAATATTGATCGTTAATGATATAGCAGGTGCAGGAAAAGTGGCGGGGAATGTTATCTTTCCGTTATTGTCAGCGGCTGCTTTAGAACCGGCCATTTTACCGACTTTGTTATTATCGACGCATGCGGATGCTCCTGGGAGGGTTACGACCCTTTCAACAAATGAAATTTATCAACAATTTTTGGAACGTTGGGAGGAGTTAGGTGTACAATTTAGCGCTTATGCGACCGGCTATTTTGCGAATATCGAACAAATTATAATATTTACTGACTATTATTTAGAAAAGAAAAAAGAAAAGCCAACCAGAAAATTGTTTGTAGATCCTATTATGGGTGATCATGGTGCGTTGTATCCTGGATTTAATCAAGAAGTCCCGAGGTGTTTAAGGAAATTAATCCAGCACGCGGAAATTGTATTGCCTAATCTAACGGAAGCCTGTTTATTAACGGGTCATCCTTATAGCGATGAGATGGATTTAAACGAAATGACTGAATTAGCACATAAAGTCAATGATTTAGGAGCCAAAAATACCATTTTAAGTGGCATAAAAAGTACTGATGTAAACGGAGAAGAGCGTATTGGTTTTCTATATTATGATGAAGAAGGGAATAGTGACTTGATTCTCCATGAATACTTTGCTGAAGATTTCTTTGGCACAGGCGATATTGTCTATAGTCTCGTGCTATCCTTTTATTTAAGGGGCCTCTCCTTGCATGAAGCGATTGTAAAAACAGCGTCCTTAACTGAAAAAGCACTCCGAGATACGATCGCATTAAGACGAGATACTATTTATGGTGTATTTTTTGAACCGATGATGTATGATTTTATGACAGCCCTTAGAGCGCTCGAATAATTGAATAAAAAAGATAGGATGAATGAAGGCCATGGAGCTTTTGTTGAATTATTTGGGGAGTGTATTACAATGGATGAGAAGAAACGATTGGAAATTCAATAAGGAGTTGAGGAAATGAAATTTGTTGTTTATTTAGCTGGACAAATTCACGATAACTGGCGCGAACAGTTGATCCAACAAGCGGAAGATAAAGGACTGAATTTAGAGTTTGTTTACCCACAGACAGAACATGACTTATCCGATGCAATTGGTGAAAAAATCTTGGGAGAACAACCAGGCGATTATTACCGCGATGAAGCTGCTTCAGCTGTGAATAATTTTAGAACGAATGTCTTGATGGAGAAAGCAGATATTGTGATTGCTTTGTTTGGGGAGCAATACCGTCAATGGAATACAGCGATGGACGCAACAACAGCAGTGAATAAAAATAAACCTTTAATTATTATTCGTCCAGAAGAATTAATTCATGCGCTGAAAGAATTATCGAATAAAGCGAACGTCACGGTGGAAACGGTTGAACAAGCGATTCAAGTCTTAGAATATATTGAACAGTAAATCTTTTTATTCAAAAATAAATAGCGTAATTAAAGCCACTATCTATCCTATGAAATAGATAGTGGTTTTTTAATTTATTTTTATGAATTTTAATTGAGGGATGATTTAAATCAGTATCTTTCAACAGGTGTCGGTTCCTTTTCAGATATTTCAATCATTACCTAAAACATCAGTTACAGCTGTAAACCAAACCATTGACAAAAATTGGAAAAGGACTTATAATAAATCTATTCAACCAATCAATTGAATAGTTTAAATGAACGAAATGAAAAAAGAGAGGAGAGTTTTCTGTTGAAGGAAATATCTAAAGAAAAAATTTATGATGTCATTATTGTCGGTGCTGGCCCAGCAGGAATGACTGCTGCTGTATATGCTTCTCGTGCTAACTTGTCCACATTGATGATTGAACGAGGTTTACCAGGTGGCCAAATGGTCGATACCCAAGATATCGAGAACTATCCAAGTTATGATCATATTTTGGGTTCCGATTTATCTTCTAAGATGTTTGAACATTCTAAGAAGTTTGGCGCTGAATACACGTATGGAGATATTCAAGAAGTCGTGGATAACGGAGAGACGAAAACAGTCATTACTAGTTTAGACCGTTTCGAAGCTTACTCGATAATTATTGCGACTGGTGCTGAACCGAAGAAATTAAATATTCCCGGCGAAGAAGAATTAGCTGGCCATGGTGTTTCATATTGTGCCGTTTGTGATGGAGCATTCTTCAAAGATAAAGAACTTGTAGTTGTTGGTGGTGGTGACTCTGCTGTTGAGGAAGGTGTTTATTTAACAAAATTTGTTTCAAAAGTTACCATTGTTCACCGTCGCGATGAATTACGTGCCCAAAGAATTTTACAAGAGCGTGCTTTTGAAAATGACAAAGTTGAATTTGTCTGGAACCGAACCCCTCAAGCCATCAATGGCGAAGAAGGTAAAGTAAGTAGTTTGACTATAGAATCAACGATTGATGGTTCCACAGAAGAGATAGAAACCGATGGTGTTTTTGTGTACATTGGTATGCTACCAAAATCAGATCCTTTTGCTGCACTTCCTATTACAAATGAAGAAGGATATATTGAAACAGATGAATTGATGGCGACAAATGTACCCGGTATTTTTGCAGCGGGGGACATTCGCGTCAAACAATTAAGACAAATTGTCACAGCAACTTCAGATGGAAGTATTGCTGCTGAAGCGGCGATCGATTATGTTGAAAGTATTAAAGCTGAAAACAAAAGTGTGAAAATGCATTAAATTAAGGGGTAGGTAAAATGAATGAAATTACTGTTTATGTTACAAATACATGCCCGTATTGTGAAATGATGAAAAATTACTTAACAGAAAATAACCTTCCGTTTAAAGAAGTCAATGTAGAAAAAGACCCGATCATGGCGACTCGTTTAGTAAACACAACAGGTGAAATGGGTGTACCGCAAACAGAAATTAATGGTGAGTGGGTCTTAGGCTTTGACCCAGAAAGTGTCAATCAGTTACTCGTTTAATAAGGTAAACTTTATGAATGAGAATATTTATGTTTTATAATAGAGATAAGAGAAACGGATGTTATTCTAAGTGCTTTTTTAAAGCACTTAGAAGGAGGGATGAAGATGGTTAATGAAAGAGATTTAAAAGATTCATTATATCAAGAATTCGCAAAGATAGGGAAGTGTTTGTCGAGCCCTAAAAGATTAGAGCTTTTAGATTTATTAGCTCAAGGACCAAAATCCGTTGAAGAGCTGGCCAATGAAACCACAATGTCCGTAGCGAATGTCTCACAACATTTACGTACTTTGTACAATGGCCGCATGGTGACTTCCCATAAAGATAAAAATTATGTGATTTATGAGTTAAAGGATGAAGAAATTGCCAGTTTTTTAGAAACACTTCATGCTTTATCTGAAAAACAATCCATGGAAGTTCAACAAATTAAACAAGAATTTTTAAGTTCCAATTTGGATCTTGAAGAAATTTCTCTGAAAGAGTTAAATGAGCGCATGGAAAAAGGCGAAATTTTACTATTAGATGTGAGACCTGAAGCAGAATACGAAACAAGCCATATTCCGGGTGCTGTTTCGGCACCTGTGGAAACACTGAATGAAAAGATCACTTCTTTACCGACCAATAAAGAAGTGGTTGTGTACTGTCGCGGTTCTTATTGCTTAATGTCTGCTAAAGCGGTGGAATTATTAGAAGAGCAAGGAGTCGAGGCTTATCGCTTACAAGAAAGTGTTCAAGATTGGAAAGCTTTTCAAGAACAAACGAGTTAAACGTATTGAATCATTAAAACAGGATGTCGTTTTAAACAGAGGAATGGAGACAGTAAGGGGATAACAATGGTAAAAGAAATCAAGAGAAACGAAGTCGAACAGAAAATAGCGAATGGTGAAGACTTAACAGTGATTGACGTGCGAGAAGCGGATGAACTTGCGGAAAAGAAAATGTCTGGTGTAAAACATATTCCCATCGGAGATATTCCCAACCGCTTATCGGAATTAGAAAAAGAAGAACCTTACTATATTATATGCGAGCGAGGAAACCGGAGTGGTGAAGTCACAGAGTATCTGGAAGAAAGAGGCTATGACGCCACCAATATTACCGATGGTATGGTGGGCTGGGAAGATGAGTAACCTTTGGAAAATTTCTGCTACCCTTAATCTAAAAAATGTACTTTCTTCCCTGCAGTCGTTATAATAAAAGCAGTGCAATGAAGTTAGAGATGGGGTGCGGAAATGAATTTGGTATTTTCTTTTGATGAAGGCTATATTTCGACCTTCAAGGTTTTCCTGTATTCGATTTATGAGAATAATCAAAATGAACCGATCAATCTTTTTTTACTGCATTATGATATGAAAGAAGAGGCACTGGTTGATCTAGAAAAGACAACGAAGGGTTATCATTTTAAATTTTACCCGATTAATTGTCGGAAGTTTCTGGAAAGGTCAGAAGATATCACGATTAATCGTTATTATACGATTGAAATGTATTTATGGCTATATGCCCCTTATGTTTTACCTGAAGAAGTGGATCGCGCACTTTACTTAGATCCAGATATTATTAATTTGAATAATATGCGCAAATTTTATGATTTAGATTTTGATGAGCATTTATTTATTGCGATGGATTACGAAATTAAAAATAAAATTGTCCAACCTTTTAACAATTTGCGTTTAGGTACTTTTTCAGCTGAGCATTATTTTAATGCTGGGGTCGTGCTAATGAATATTGAAAAATTGCGGCATGAACGAGCGCCTGAGGAAATATCAGAAGCAGTCGTTGAAAATAAGGCGGTTTTAATCTTACCTGATCAAGATATTTTTAATTATTTGTATACAGGAAAAATTAAAAATGCGGATTGGGAACTTTATAATTTAGATCCTCGATTGTACCAGTTCTTTCAGTTAATAAAACCTGACACTTATAATAAAAAATGGGTAGAAGATGAAGTCATCTTTATCCATTACGGTGGCAAACATAAACCTTGGCAAGAACGAGAAAAGTATAAAATGGATTTAGGCGACTACTATTTCCAATATGAAGAACAATTGAACCAAATCACATTAGAAAGTAGCGTGGAAAATTAATGACAAAACATTATGATTATTTAGTAATTGGTGGAGGAAGTGGAGGTATTGCTTCCGCAAACCGTGCAGGTGAGCATGGCGCAAAAGTTGGAATTATTGAAGCCAAAGATGTTGGTGGAACATGTGTCAACGTTGGATGTGTTCCGAAAAAAGTGATGTGGTATGTTTCAAACCTTATTCGAGATATTGATCATTACGCAGAAGGATATGGTCTAGAATTTTCTGAAGAACCGACCTTGAACTTTAAAACATTGAAAAAAAATCGTGATCAATACATTGAATTTTTACATGGTGCTTACCAAAGTGGTTTCGATAGTAATGGGGTTGAACTGATTCGCGGTTATGCAAAATTTGTTGATAACCATACGGTAGATGTCGACGGTGAAGAATATACAGCAGATCATATCTTAATCGCGACAGGCGGTCGCCCAAAACGTTTAGACATCCCGGGTGCCGAATATGGGATTGATTCAGATTCCTTCTTTGATTTAGAAGAATTACCTGAAAGTGCTGCCGTCATTGGTGGTGGCTATATTGGAGTTGAGTTAAGTGGTTTACTACGCACATTTGGCGTGGACACTCATCTTTTTGAATTCTTGCCTTCTATTTTAGATACTTTTGACACAGTGATTAAAGAAGGTTATATGGAATTAGCCGAGCGAGAAAACTTTGCAGATAACATTCACACGAATGCCTCTGTGAATAAAGTAGAGAAAAACGGCGAGAAATATATCTTGCACTTCGAAGATGGTTCAACGCACGAAACAGACTTAGTTTTATGGGCGACTGGACGTACGCCGAATGTTGAAAATATCAACCTGGATAAAGTCGGCGTTGAATTAACAGATCATGGTCATGTTAAAGTCGATAAATTCCAAAACACGACTGCGGATAATATTTATGCAGTAGGCGATGTGCTAGGTATCTTAAACTTAACACCTGTTGCTATCGCTGCAGGCCGTCGTTTATCTGAGAGATTGTTTAATAATAAAGAAGGATTATTCTTAGATTATACAAATATTCCGTCCGTCGTATTTACGGAACCACCAATTGGTACAGTCGGTTTAACGGAAGAAAAAGCAATTGAAGCTTATGGAGAAGAAAATATTAAAACATACACTGCTTCATTCACTTCGATGCACAGCTCACTTTCCGACAACCGTGAACGTGCAAACTTTAAACTTGTTTGTGAAGGCGAAGACGAACGAATTGTTGGTCTACATGGGATTGGTGCGGGAATGGACGAAATTCTTCAAGGCTTTGGTGTTGCAGTTAAAATGGGAGCAACAAAAGCAGACTTTGATGATACAGTTGCTATCCACCCAACAGCTGCTGAAGAATTTGTTACGATGCGTTAATTTTTAGTGGCTCACGCTCTCTACAAGATAACTCCCAATCTTGTAGGGAGTTTTTTTATTTTGAAAAGGAGAGATTGCACAAAATTTATTGTTATTTTTCAACTTATCAATGGGTCTTTCATTTCATACAACATATTCTTATGGTAGTATTGATTCAAGATCAGATTAGAGCAGGAGACAATGAGAATGAAGAAATTATTGCAATATTTCCATGGTTATCGACTAATAAGTGCTTTAGCCCCTTTATTTAAGTTAATCGAAGCCTTACTTGAATTAACGGTCCCTTTGATTGTCGTACAAATTATTGACTTTGTTATTCCAAGTGATGATCGTACCTTATTGATTTATTATGTCGGTTTAATGTTTTTAGTGGCCTTAATTAGTCTCGGCTTTTCCCTCTCAGGCCAATTTTTCTCAGCGCGATCAGCAGTAGGTTTTACCAAAAACTTAACCCGTGATTTATATGAAAAAACTTTATCATTAAGTCAATCGGCAGTGGATCGCTTTACCCCGGGAAGTTTAGTAACCCGCATTACGAGTGACACCTTTCAAATACAAAATGGGTTAAATATATTTTTCCGTTTGTTTTTACGTTCGCCTTTTATCGTTTTTGGTTCCTTAATTATGGCAGCGCAAATTGATATTCGGATGACGATTTACTTTTTAGCAATGATTATCGTCTTATCCGCCATTATTATTGGTATTATTTTAATCACCACCCCTTATCAAAATGAAATTCGGCAAAAATTCGATCAATTAGTGACCGATACTCAAGAACAAATGCAAGGATTTCGTGTCATTCGAGCTTTTAGACAAGAAAAAAGAGAACGCGATGAATTTAAAGAGTTAAACGATGACTTAGCAGACAAACAAAAAAGAACCGGTTATATCACGATTCTGACGAATCCATTAACCTTTGCGACGATCAATGTGACCTTAATTTTACTTATCTGGAATGGAGCTCAATTTGTTGATGAAGGAACGCTTACGCAAGGACAAGTAGTCGCTTTAGTCAATTATTTATTAGCCATTTTAGTTGAATTATCAAAATTAGTGATGCAAACCATCCGCTTAAACCGTGGTTGGGTCAGTGCTCGACGAGTGGCTAATGTTTTAAATTATCAATCTGAAAGTGACGTCTTCAATTATGTGATGACTGAAGATGTTGTCGATGAAGAGAAAGAAAAAGTCAGCGATCATTCACCAGAGATTCTTGGCGATGCTTCCTTTTCTTTTGAACAAGTTAATTTCCAATATCCTACCTCTGAAAAAAATGTCCTACGCAATCTGAACTTTAGCGTAAAACAAAATGAGTTGTTTGGGATTATTGGAGGAACAGGTTCCGGGAAATCAACCATTCTCCAACTCATCGAAAGTATTTATTTACCAACGACTGGAAGAATTGTCTACAATCCAGAAACTTTCGATGTCGATTCACGACGAGCTTTACGTGATCGCATTAGCGTAGTATCAGGAAAAGTGGCCTTGTTTAAAGGAACGATTCGTTCCAATCTTCTGGTCGGAAAAGAAGATGCAACCGAAGAAGAAATGTGGGCCGCTCTTGAAGATGCCCAAGCCAGCAGTTTCGTAGAAGTTTTAGAGGAAGGCTTGGATGCTCCGGTTGCCGCTTTTGGGAGAAACTTTTCGGGCGGGCAACGTCAGCGCCTAACCATTGCGCGCGCATTATTGAAACCAAGTGAGATTTTAATTTTAGATGATGCTACGTCTGCTCTTGATTATTTAACAGAAGCTAATTTATTAAATACTTTAGCTAAAAAATATGATGAACGAACCATTATTATGGTTTCTCAACGAACAGGTAGTTTAGAAAATGCGGATAATATCTTAGTCATGGATGCAGGTAATCAAGTAGGACTGGGCACCCATGAAGAATTGTTGGAAGATAACACAGTGTACCAAGAAATTTATAATTCACAATTAGTTACGGAGGTGGAGTAAATGCAAGTCAATCGAAAAGAAACATTGAAACGTTTAGTCCAACTCCTTGTGGATTACAAATTATTATTAACATTAATCTTTGGTCTCTCCATTGCGCAAGTGGGTTTAACGGTATATCTACCGATTCTTATTGGACGGACGGTGGACTCCATTATTGGGCCGGGACAGGTAGATTTCTCAAATGTACAAACAATCCTAATACAAATGGTTGTTGTGGTACTCATTAACACTGTGGTTCAATGGATCTTACCACTCATTTATCAAAAAATTTCTTACGAATTAACACGTGATTTAAGACAAGATGCCCTTGATAAAATACATACTATGCCTCTAAGTTATATTGATCGGCAAGGTGCAGGGGACTTAGTTAGTCGTTTAACAACAGACAGTGAACAATTAAATGATGGGTTGCTGTTAGTTTTTGAACAACTCTTAATTGGTGTGTTAACCATTTTATTTACATTAATTATGATGTTTCGCATTAATCCGATAATGATGGGCGTTGTTGCTATTTTAACGCCGATTTCTTTACTAGTCTCGCAAGTCATTGCGCGAAAAAGTTACGAGAAGTTTTCGAAAAGTGTTTCTCTTCGAGGCGAACAGTCGGAATTGGTCGAAGAGAGTGTGACTCAAAACGAAATTATTACACTCTTTAATATTCATGAGAGTAAACAAGTGCAATTCGAAGAGGTAAATGACGCGTACAGTGATTTCTCTGAAAAAGCCACGTTCTATTCATCAACTGTCAATCCGATTACACGCTTCATTAATGCTTTAATTTATGCCGGAGTAACCTTTATGGGCGCTATTTTGATTATTAACCAAGCGCTAACTGTTGGGGGTCTCACGGTCTTTCTAAATTATGCTCGTGAATATACGAAGCCGTTTAATGATATTTCCAATGTTTTAGCTGAATTGCAGAGCGCTTTAGCTTCAGCTAATCGCTTATTTGAAATATTGGATGGACCAAGCGAAGTTGAAACAGGAACTAAAGAATATGATTCAGAAGCTGTGCAAGGAGCAGTTGGGTTCGAAGATGTTGATTTTTCATATGATAAAAATGTTGAATTAATTCAGGATTTAAATGTAGAAGTAGCTCCTGGGATGAAAGTAGCGATCGTCGGGCCGACGGGTGCTGGAAAATCGACGATGATCAACTTAATTATGCGTTTTTATGAAACGGATCATGGAGATATTACTTTAGATGGTGAACCCATTACTGATTATACACGGGCGTCACTTCGTGAACAATTAGGAATGGTTTTACAAGAAGTTTGGTTAAAATCAGGCACCGTCCATGAAAATATTGCTTATGGTTTTCCAAATGCCAGCCGAGAAACAGTCATTCGTGCAGCCAAGGCAGCACATGCGGATAAGTTTATCGACGCTTTACCAGAAGGCTATGATACGGTGTTAACGGATGGCGGTCTAACTCTTTCAAAAGGTGAACAACAATTATTGTCGATTGCGCGAATTTTTGTATCGATTCCGAATGTCCTTATTTTAGATGAAGCTACTTCATCGATTGATACGCGGACGGAGATGGAAATTCAAGAGGCTTTCGCGAAGCTTATGGAAGGACGTACCAGTTTTATCATCGCTCACCGTTTATCGACGATTCAAGATGCAGACCTAATTTTAGTTATGCAAGATGGTCAAGTCGTTGAACAAGGCGATCACCACGAACTGATGAATCGTGAAGGCTTATATCATCAAATGCAAGTCGCCCGCTCTGCAGAAGCGATTTAAAAAAATATAAAAAACGTTTCTAAGTGAATGGATACTTAGAAACGTTTTTTCTTGTTCTATAGGAAACATTGATAATTATACGAGCCCATTTGTAATTTCTGTTAATTTGGAATTAATATCGAAAATCTTAGCTCGTAGATCTGGAACGCCCATTTCTTTCAAACGTTCTTCATGCATCTCTAAATATTTTTCGGCATTTTCTTGAGTGTCGAAAATATAAATACCGCCTGCTTCTTTATCTTCTGCTTTTTCTGTCCAAATTTTGCGGATAAAACCTTCTTCTTCATTAATTGATTCCGCTAAGTCCGCAAACTGTTCGGCCATTTCATCTCCGAAAGGGCCATCCATTTTAAATTCTACTTGTAGTAAAACTGCCATAAAAACACTCTCCTTTAAAGGTAGTGTAAAAGAAATATCAAATGGGAACAAAGATCTTTGTTTAATTTTTTAGTTTTGTTTGGCTGAAACTCGATTTGAACGAGATATTTAAGATTTGTCTCGCCGAAATCGTATTTGAGCGAGATATTTGAAATTTGTTTCGCTGAAATTCATTTTGAGCGAGATATTTAGGATTTATTTCGCTGAAATATAATTTGAGCGAGATATTTGGGATTTGTCTCGCTGAAATTTAATTTGAGCGAGATATTTAAGATTTATTTCGCCGAAATCGTATTTGAGCGAGATATTTGGGATTTGTTTCGCCGAAATTGGATTTGAGCGGGATATTTAAGATTTGTTTCGCTGAAATTCATTTTGAGCGAGATATTGTAAATCCCCCGACTCCCAAAAAGCAAAAAAGATTCTAGAAATCCAATTTCCTAGAATCTTTTCCCTTGGTTATAGGTTTTATTCGTATCTTAAAGCATCAATTGGGTTCAAGTCTGCTGCTCGTTTTGCCGGGTAGATTCCGAAGAATACACCGATGGCAATAGAGAAGATTAAGACGGCGGAGACGTTCCCGATCGTAATTTGCGGCACGATATTCAACACGCTTCCGAGAATGCTTGAAAGACCAGCACCGATTAAGAGTCCGATTAATCCACCAATCACACTTAATAAAACAGCTTCAATTAAGAATTGAACTAAGATCATGTTTGTGGTGGCACCGAGTGCTTTTCGTGTCCCAATCTCACGGGTACGTTCAGTGACGGAAACAAGCATAATATTCATCACGCCAATTCCACCCACAAGGAGTGCAATGCCCGCAACAGCAGCGATAAATTGGATGAATAAATCAAGTACGCCATTCACTTGATCAAGCGCATTTAAGAAGTTTTGTGCATTGTAAATATTTGAATCGACAGCATCGTGTCGTAATTCAAGTAAGCGTACGGCTTGTTGGGAGACGGATGAAATTTCGTCCGTGTCATTTACTAAAATATGCACTTCTTCAATCCCGGTTTGTTGCGGGAGTAAGTTATCAAGCGTAGTATAAGGAACTGAAACAAAAGATGGTAACTCAGCAGTATCAAATTCCCCTTGTAAATCTTCGTACATACCTTCTGTAACACCGATAATTAATAAATCGAGCGGTGTGCTATCAGTAACAATTCGTAGATTTTCGCCGACAACATCGGTACGGTTGAAAACAGCTTGAGCTAAGTCTGCGTCAATTACGACAACTTCCGCTGCGTTTTCTAGTTCTTGTTCATTGTAGTAACGACCTGCAATAATTTGTGAAGACATGGTTTGAGAAGTATGCTGGGTATCTACGTTTCCGGCCTCCATCATCACTGTTTTGTCGGGTCCATCTTCAATATTTACTTGTCCATTTGTACGAACAAGAGGCGAGATATAATCAATTTCATCGATCGATTCACGTAATACATCCAAATCATCGAGCGTAATAGCATCTCCGGAAATTTCATTTTCTGTATCGCTAGCCGATAAGGTAACTGTAGTCGCCCCAACATCGGCAAAGGTATCTGTAATTTCTTCTGTAGCCCCGTTTCCGACCGCTAAAATTGTAATGACTGCGGCGACTCCAATAATGATTCCAAGCATTGTTAAAATCGAGCGCAATACATTGGAGAAAATAGAGTCGATGGCCATTTTTATATTTTCAAGCAATAACATAATTAATGAACACCTCCGATTAAGCTTTTCGGAGTAATGGTTTCTTCTTCACCAATTTTTCCATCGCGAAGATGGACGATTTTTTTCGTGTACTCAGCGACTTCTGGTTCGTGTGTCACCATAATAATGGTTGAACCGTCTCTATTTAACTCTTGGAAAATTCGGATAATATCTTTCGTTGTTTTGGAATCCAGGTTTCCCGTTGGCTCATCCGCTAATATAACAGCAGGATTATTCACAATCGCACGTGCAATGGCGACTCGTTGTTTTTGGCCACCGGAGATTTCATTCGGACGATGGTCCAAGCGGTCGCCTAAGCCGACTTTTTCTAAAGCAGCTGCGGCTTTTTCACGCCGTTCTTTTAAAGGTTTTCCCGCATAAATTAAAGGAAGCATCACGTTCTCCAGCAAATTCATGCGTGGGAGTAAGTTGAACGATTGAAAAATAAAGCCAATCTGTTCATTCCGAATCGCTGCCACTTCTTTTTCGGAGTATTCTCCGATGTTGATATCATTTAAAATATATTCTCCGTGATCGAAGACATCGAGGAGACCTAAAATATTCATCAACGTCGACTTACCAGAGCCACTAGGACCCATAATCGAAGTGAAATCTCCAGTGTAGGTAGTTAAAGAAGCTTCATCTAAAGCAGTGAGTGTTTCTCCACCCATTTCGTAAATTTTGCTGATTTCTTTTAATTGGATCATTGTTTCTGCGTTATTATTCATTGGCATCTTCATTCACCACGGTCACTTCTGTTCCGTCAGAAATCTCTTCACCAGGGAGTTGAATGACTTCATCATCCACAGACAATCCGTCGACCACTTCTAAGGCGACTCCTTCCTGAATACCAGGTTCGATTTCACGCGCTTTCGCGACGCCATCTTCAACGACAAAAACATAAGGATGACTGTCATCATCATATAATAAAGATTCAATCGGAATGGCTAGGGCATCGGTTGATGTGCTAGTAATGATATCTGCATCAATATCAAATCCCGGGACTAAGCGGTCAAGATCTTCCGTTTCAAAAGCAACAGTCGCTTTTAACGTGGGTGCACTTTGTCCTCCTTGGAGAGGGGAACCGCTGTTGCTGCTATCTGTAGCGATAGAATCAATACTTGAAACAGTTCCTTCATAGTCTTGATTTAAATAAGTTAAGTCAACTTTTTGATCTACTTCAATATCATTGGCTTCATTTTTAGAAAGCTCAATCGCAACTTCTAAGTCATTTAGATTTGCGACGACTAAAGAAGGTTGATTCTGCTGAGCATTCGCATCCATTTCTTCTTCTTCAACATTCAATTCAACAATCGTTCCGTCAAAGGGAGCAACCAGTTGTGTACCGTCCATATAAGTGACTAGAACATCATCTGCTACAACTTCTTCGTTTTCTTCAACATTGACTTCAGACACTAACCCTTGCCCCATTAAATTTTCAGTTTGCGTCGGTTCGATAGTGCCAACAGTGCTGACAGTTTCTTGGAAATCTTGTTGAGTAACGGCTGTTGTCTCTACCTCAATTGCCTCTGTATTCGTTTCTCGTGGCCATAAAATAAAGGCTAAAGCAACAACGACAATCACTACTCCAGCGATAATCCCTTTTGTACGATTCTTCAAAATAACATTTCCTTTCTCTTTTTAAGATTATTCTTTTAACAGTATAACGACTAAAATGGTAAAATACGAACAAATAAGTACAATATCGAGGTTTTTTCACGAAAAATTCAAGAAAATCTTAGTGAAATTAGCTAATCCCTTAATTGAAATAGAATATGTGATAAAATAGAGGCTGAAAGAATTCGTGAGGAGGAGATCTCTCAATGAATAAAGAAAAATTATTTGTAATCGGCGACGTGCATGGACAAATTACGATGTTGGAACAATTACTCGAAAATTGGAACCCAGAAGAAGAACGATTACTATTTATTGGCGACTTGGCAGACCGTGGAGAAGATTCAAAGGCCGTTTACGAACGCGTCTATCAATTGATGGTCGAGGAAGAAGCCATTGTGGTAAAAGGTAATCATGATGAGATGTTTGAGTTATTCCTTGAAAATCCACAAGAAAACTTACCGCTTTATTATATGAACGGCGGCGAAAGCACCGTAAATTCATTGTTAGGACGGCATTCGAATCGGCAAAGTTATGAAGAGAATGTTCAAGAGATTAAAGAAAGATATCCTTGGCTTCTCCCTTTATTAAAATCTCTCCCTTTATATTATGAATGGGGCGATTATCTCTTTGTACATGCGGGGGTCAATTTGCGTAAAAAAGATTGGAGAGATTCTTCCGACCATGACTTTGTATGGATACGTGAAGGTTTCTATGACCAACCAAATCACACCGATAAGACGATTATTTTCGGACATACCGTCACTTCCACTTTGCATGGAGATATGTCGAACTTTGATATTTGGGAAAGTGGCGATGGATTGATTGGTATTGATGGAGGTGCTGTTTACGGAGGTAAAATGCACGCTCTCGTTCTTTCCAAAGAGAAGATTGAAAAACATTATTTTGTTGAAAATGAAGGTACTCGATTTTAAATAGAGTATGATGTAAAAGAGAAAAGTAGGAGCATAAGAACATGGCAGAAAAACAAATGGAACAAACAGAAACAAGAGTCTTAGAACTATTAAAACAAGAGCTAACGGATTATTCCGATCAACAAGTTGAAGTTGTCCTTAATTTACTAGCGGATGGGAATACAGTACCGTTTATTGCTCGTTATCGTAAAGAAGCAACGGGTTCTTTAGATGAGGTCGCTATTCGTGAAATTGACGAAAGAAATCAATATTTAACGAATTTAGAAAAACGAAAGGAAGAAGTTCTCCATTCGATTGAAGAGCAGGATGAATTAACGGAAGAGTTGGCGGATGAGATTAAACAAGCGACTCAGCTTCAACGCGTGGAAGATTTATATTTACCTTATCGTAAAAAACGTCGTACGTTAGCGACCATCGCTAAAGAAAAAGGATTAGAACCACTTGCTGAATGGATCCAAACATTCCCAGAAACGAGTATTGAAGAAGAGGCTGCTCGCTATATCGACCCTGAGCAAGAATTAGAAACGGTCGCGGATGTTTTAGCAGGGGTTCACGAGATATTAGCAGAAACAACTTCAGACAATGCGGAATTTAGAAAATGGATTCGCAGCTTTACGATGAATCATGGAAAACTGGATGTCGTCGCTAAAGATGAAGAAGCAGACGAAAAAAGTGTTTACCAAATGTATTATGAATTTGCGCAACCATTGAAAAAACTAGCTTCTCATCAAACATTGGCCGTAAACCGAGGCGAGAAAGAAGACATCTTAACGGTAAAAGTTGTTGTCGATGAGCGTGAGATTTTTGACTATCTGTTTGATCAAACTATTCCGGAGTTAGCGATTTCTGGTGCAATTAATTATGTACAGGAAGCTAATGAAGAGGCGTATAAACGTTTTATTCAACCAGCAATTGAAAGAGAAATCCGCTCAACGCTAACAGAAGAAGCGGAAGACCAAGCGATTAAAGTATTTGGAGAAAATTTACGTAATCTACTCCTACAAGCCCCTCTAAAAGGACAAACTATCTTAGGCTTTGACCCTGCTTTCCGGACAGGATGTAAGTTAGCGGCTGTGGATGAAACAGGTAAACTGCTAGGGATTACAGTGATTTATCCTCATAAACCAGCAGCAAAAGCAAAAAGAGAAGCAGCTAAAGGTGAACTCATTAACTTTATCCGTGAATATAACATTGATACGATTGCCATCGGGAATGGTACGGCAAGTCGAGAGTCAGAACAATTTGTCGCAGATATTTTACAAGAGATTGACGACGAAGTTGCTTACGTTATTGTAAATGAAGCAGGGGCGTCAGTATATTCGGCAAGTGAAGAAGCGCGTCGCGAATTTCCAGACTTACAAGTTGAGGAACGAAGTGCTGTAAGTATTGCTCGGCGTTTACAGGATCCATTAGCCGAATTAGTGAAAATTGATCCACAATCCATTGGGGTCGGCCAATATCAACACGATGTGTCCCAGAAAAAATTAACGGAACAATTAGACTTTGTGGTAGAAACAGCGGTAAACCAAGTGGGTGTAAACTTAAATACCGCCAGTGCAACCTTATTGCGTCACATTTCTGGATTAACGAAAACCACAGCACAAAATATCGTGAATTTCCGAGAAGAGCATGGGTTGTTTGCAAATCGTAAACAGCTAAAAGAAGTTAAACGACTAGGCCCTAAAGCTTATGAACAATCGGCTGGGTTTTTACGAATTCCGAATGGAGAAGAGCTATTTGATAACACAGGCATTCACCCGGAAACTTATAAAGAAGCCGAACAAATCCTTGAAATTGTCGGTATAACAAAAGATGAATTAGGAACAGATGAAGTGCGAGAAACATTAGGGGAAATTGACCATCGTAAAGTGCGCGAAGAAGTCGGATTAGGTAAAGAAACTTATCAAGACATCTTAAAAGCACTCACTGCCCCTGGACGGGATATGCGAGACGATATGCCTGCTCCGTTACTGCGAACAGATGTCTTATCCATCGAAGACCTAACCGTTGGGATGGAGTTAGAAGGCTCTGTACGTAATGTGGTCGATTTCGGTGCTTTTGTTGATGTGGGTGTAGGACAAGATGGTTTAGTGCATATTTCAAAATTAAGTCAAGATTTTGTGAAACATCCAAAAGATGTCGTAGCAGTTGGCGATATTGTCACGGTGTGGGTAGCATCAGTTGATTTAGACCGAGGACGTATTGGTTTATCTATGATTGGTAGCAACGAATAAATAAAAATGAAGAGGTAGAAAAACAATGACAAGAAAAAATTATACAGCTTATAATGTTAGTGCGTCTGGCCCTTATTCACATGCGGTAGACGCAGGAGATTTTATTTTCCTTTCGGGACAGACAGCAATGAATGGCGTTGGAGACGAAGAAGCAAAAGTTAAAGGAAATATCACAGACCAAACAAAAACCGCTTTGTCTTATTTAACTTCTGTGATGGATGCAGCTGAAGTTACAAGCGACGATGTGGTTAAAGTGAATGTCTATTTAACAAGTATGGCTTACTTTGATGAGATGAACGAAGTCTACAAAACATTCTTTAATGAACCTTATCCGGCTCGAACCTGTGTAGCAGTGAATGAATTACCACTCGAAGCCGATGTGGAGATAGAATTTATCGTGAAAAAACCTAATTAAATCCATTTCAAAACTCCTCCTTTTATGAGTAAAAGTGAGGAGTTTATTTATTGGAAAGAATATAGTTTGATAAAAATTTCACAAATTAACGACTTATCCTATTTTATCTTATAATCCCTTTTGTTCATTATGTACAACCAATATATTGAAAGAGGCAAAACCTCCAGTTTTTTTAAAAGCAATTGACAAGTGAATAACTTCACATTAAGATGGACTTACTTAAACAAAAGAGCGTGACTTTAAGCAGGAACTTCCTTAAAAGGAGTGTTTAAATAGCGTTCGAAAAAATAGGAGGAGAGCAAATGCTTGTTAAATTATTAGAACCATTGAATGTCCCAAATGAACAAATTGAAAAATACGGTCAACAAATTAAAGACTTAGGTCATGGATTTGTTTATTACGACGAAAAAACAACGGATGTGCAGGAACTTGCGAAGCGTAGTCAAGATGCAGATGTCGTTATGATTGCTAATAATCCTTTTCCGACAGAAGTTATCGATCAAAGTCCCCAGTTAAAATTAATTAATGTCGCTTTTACAGGTGTAGATCATGTAGGGATTGCCGAAGCACAAGACCAAGATATTTTAGTGATGAACGCTGCTGGTTATGCCGATCAAGCAGTGGCTGAATTAGCGATCGGGTTAACGCTTGACTTATATCGCGGGATCACTACTGGAGATGAAACGATTCGCCAGTCCGATGAACATCATCCTTTTCAAGGAAAAGAAATTAGTGGAAAAACAGTAGGGATCGTGGGAACAGGAAAAATTGGGCTTATGACGGCTCGATTATTCGCTGCCTTTGGTGCTCATTTAATCGGCTATGATGTTCAAGAAAACCCTGGGGCTCAAGAAATTGGACTCGAGTATGTTGAGTTAAATGAATTAATGGCTCAGGCAGATATTGTTTCTTTACATGTTCCTTTGATTCCAGCTACAGAAGGAATGATTTCTGCAAGTGAACTGGCTCGAATGAAAAAAGACGCCATTCTTATTAATACGGCTCGTGGTCCTGTTGTCGATAATGAGGCCTTAGCGCAGGCGCTAGATAATGGAGAAATTGCAGGAGCAGGTATTGACGTTTTTGACATGGAACCCCCAATTCCAAAGGACTATCCGTTATTAAATGCTAAAAATACTGTCTTGACTCCACACGTTGCTTTCTTATCCGATGAAGCGATGGAGCGTCGAGCAAAAATCGCTTTTGATAATACGATTTCCTACCTTAAAGGTGAACCACAAAACATTGTCGAACGATAAACAAAATGAAAAACATAAGGAGTGTTGATAAAATGCCATTAGTAGAAATTGACCGTAAAGATTTGAAAGACCGTATTTTCCACTGTCCCGATATCCAATGCTTTAGAGAAGGAGAAGCAACGAAAGAAATATTTTATGAGACGGATTTCACAGTTGGTGCAATTTGGACAATGCTACCTGGTCAAACGCTCCCCATCCATTCTCATGAAAAAGCGGATGATATTTGGATTGTGATCGAGGGGACCGCAGAATATTATCCCGAATTAGGCCAAAAAGTACCTATTCAAAAAGGGGATATCATTGTGGCGCGTCCTGGCGAAAAACATGGAATGACGAATGTATCCGACCAACCTTTCGTGATGATTGGCATTGCGGGCCCTGTTCCTATTGGCTTCATCCCACACACCTTAGAAGAATCAAAGTAAAAGCCAAGAGTGCTCACTAACTAAAGCATTCCCTTCTTAATGATTATTGATAGAAGACGATCTATTGTATAATATGCACAAATAAAAACCTATTTTTATAGGGTTTAGATTTTGACATCTTAAGCCTTAAATAGGTACAATGAACAGGAATCAAATAAGGAAGGGATTGTGAGTTTAGTGGGTTACAAAAACAACAAAACAGGTTATCGTGAAGGTTTGCTCGAATCAAGAGCGGTTATCAAAAAAGGAGAGTATGCACTCATTCCACATGATGGACTTGTGCAAAATACTGTGCCTGGATTTGAAAACGTGAACATTACGATTTTAGCTTCACCAAAATTAGGCGCGAGCTTTAGCGATTACATTGTCGAGTTCTTAGAAGGTGGAAAGAACGAACGTGGATTTGGTGGTGAAGGCGTTCAAACTTTTGTGTATGTACTCTCAGGTAAACTAAACGTAAGTGATGGTGAAGAAACATACGAATTAACAGAGGGTGGATATGCCTACTTCCCTGTGAATGAAACCATGTATTTCGAGAATGCTCAAGACGAAATGACAGAAGCTTTCTTATATAAAAGAGCTTATGATGAGATTGAAGGTCATGAAGCTCACCGTGTAGTTGGAAACAAAAAAGATCTTACACCAATTGAATATGAAGGAATGTCTGATGTACTTCTATGGGACTTCTTACCAACAGATGATTTTGGTTTTGATATGAACATGCACATTCTAGAATTCCAACCAGGTGCAAGCCATGGTTATATTGAGACACATTATCAAGAACATGGTGCTTATTTATTATCAGGTAAAGGCATGTACAATCTAGATAACAATTGGTACCCAGTAGAAAAAGGGGACTACATCTTCATGGGACGCTATGTACCACAAGCAGCATATGGTGTTGGTCGTGACGAACCTCTAGCTTATATTTATTCTAAAGACGCAAACCGTGATCCAGGCGTTTAATCAATAATAAAAAATAAAAGGAGGAACGTAATAATGGCTGATGAAGATAAACAAGTAAATTTAACACCCGAACGTTTGCATAAACTCATCAAAGACAAATTAGTGTTAGCGGGTCTCCCGGATGAACAGGCGGAAGAGACCACAAATCATTTAGTCTATGCAGATATGATTGGTGTTCATTCTCATGGAGCGGTCCGGGTAGAGTATTATGCTGAAAGAATTAGCAAAGGTGGTATAAACACTGACCCAGACTTATCCTTTGAAAAAACAGGACCGAGTACAGGAATTTTCCATGGAGATAATGGGCAAGGACATTTTGTAGCAAATAAAGCCTTAGATCCAGCAATTGAAATGGCAAAAGAAAATGGTGTCGCAGTTGTCGGTGTTTCTCGTGTAGGACATACGGGCACATTGTCTTACTATTTAAGAAAGATTGCTGAGCAAGATTTATTTGGTTTTGCCGTCACACAATCGGACCCGATGGTTGTTCCATTCGGAGGCGCAGATGTTTACTACGGCACGAACCCTATTGCTTTTGCAGCTCCAAGAACTGAAGGAGAGCCTGTTATTTTTGATATGGCAACAACGGTCCAAGCTTGGGGTAAAATCTTAGATGCACGCTCAAAAGGAGAAGATATTCCTGATACTTGGGCAGTGGATGAACAAGGGGCTCCAACAACAGATCCTCATAAAGTGGCTGGATTAGTGCCTATCGCAGGTCCAAAAGGTTATGGTTTAATGATGATGGTCGATATTTTAGCCGGTGTTCTGCTAGGATTACCATTCGGTAAGAGTGTAACTTCGATGTATCATGATTTATCAGAAGACCGTAACTTAGGACATACTTTCATTATCATTGATCCTGCTCGCTTCAGAGACATAGAAGGATTCAAAAAAGATATAGATCGAACGGTTTCTGAATTGCACGCTGTACCGGCTGCTCCAGACTTTGATCAAGTATATTATCCAGGTGAATTAAGTGCGTTATCCTTGAAACGTAGTCGCAAGGAAGGCGTAGAGATCGCAAAATCAATCATGGATTACCTCGAATCAGATGAAGTTTACATTAATTCATATGATAACAAAGGAATCTTTGCCGACTAAAATAAAAAGTTAATGAAAAAGACGCAGAAATATTCAGTAAGTACTGAAGTATTTTCTGCGTCTTTTTTTATTAATTGTCTTTACTTAATTGTAAGGCTAAGCGAATATTTAAAGAATCATCCGGGGCATCTACTTTTACCCCTAGAATTTCCTCACAACGATTAATACGGTATTTTACTGTATTTCGATGAATAAATAAGTCATTGGCGGTCTGTGTAATTTCACTTTGGTTTTTAAGATAAGTGTCTAAGGTAATGCGTAAATCAATCAAAGCATCTTCTTCAGGGTAAGCGAGCTCTTTCAAAACACTTTTACAAAAATAAACAATCTCATTATGGTCTAGATCATTGAAGAGCTGATCGGCTCCTTTGTCCCGATAAAAAATAACGGGCTCTGCGTTATCTTCGTTTTGTCGCTCATTATGGGCGAGCTTTGCTTGTGTATAGGATTGCTCGATCTGATCCCATTTTGAGACAGGATAACCGACACTAAACGTCAGTTGATTATTAATGAGTCCATCAATTTTTTGACCAATCTCTAATAATTTTTCTGAAAGCTCTGTATCCTCTGCTTGTAAAATTAAGACAATTTCGCGATCTTCTGCGCGCCAAACCACAATTGCGTTTTCAAAGTAATGCTGGAGATTTTTTCTGAGCCAGCGATATGAGAGAAAAAGTTTTTCATTTGCTTTTAACGTGTAGGCGTTATTTTTTTCATCGAGCATGTCTTTGCTATGAATATGAACCACGCGATAATAATCAGTTTGAATGTACCCATAATTACGACTCACTTTAAACCAATTGGCTCCCTCAAGCGTATTATTAACCTGACTGTCAATGAGATCGTTAAAGAAATGCGCTTCATTGGCATATAAAGATTCATCAACTTTTTGATTTTTGTACAAATTAAATTGAAAGACTAAAGCAGCTTGTTCAATCGCAAACACGGAGGTTGGAAAAGGGACTTGTTCTGGATCGACAATAATTAAATAATGTGGAAAGTAAGTATGCACTTGAATTTTTATGAGCGATAAATGCGTCTTACTTCCATCAGGTTCTTTAACAATAAAAGAACCGTGGTTTCGTTGGGTCTTTTTTCGTTCTTCAAACACAGAATCAACATAATACTCAGCCTTGTCTTTATGGTTTTTAAAATGTTGCGAATGCGAAATGATTTGATGGAAAGGATCTAATAAAATAATGGGCGTTTTAATCATACGACTGAGATCACCCACTAATAGACTATTTGAAGCATCCTGTACGAGTAAATCTGAAAACCGTTTTTGGATATCTAAAGCAAAGTCAATTTCTTCGCGTTCCGTTTCTAAAATAAGATTCATAATTTGGTGTAAAAGCGATCCTAGAGGAAAATGGTCAGGAATCACTAATAAAGGAAAATTAACCTTATTTGCATATGCAATCACTTCTTCATCGATTTGGTTTAAAAAACGACCGACTTTAATGCCTAAGCCAATCGCTTCTGCACGAACTAAAGAGTCAATGAAAGGAATAAAATCTTGCTGGTTATCTTTAAAGACCATACCGGTGGATAAAATCAATACGTTTTTAGGAATATACTTTTCAACGTCTGGGGTTTCAGTAATTTCAACACTTTCCATAATTTGATCATTTAACATTTTGGGATTAGTGAGTAAGTGTAAATCAGAAAATCGGGGAGTTTTTAATAAAGTTTTTAATGAAATCATAATAAGCTCCTATACTATTTCGAGTCGTTCAGTCAATTTATTCCAATCATTATTATACAATAAAGGAGGCTGTTCGTAAAAGCTTAGATCCTTTTATATAACTTATTGTAAGGCATTTAGATCTATTTTTATAAAATACTTTGAGTGTTTTACCAACTATTGTGTCATGCTGAGGGGTATTGTTTGTGATTTTGTTGAATTTGCATACAATAACCTTATAAAGTCGTGTGAACAAAGTCGTTTTTAGTTTGCGATGATTGTTTGAATTGGCACATGCTCCTAACCATTTTATAAGAACTATCCGTTTTGAACAAAAAAGGTAAAAAAATAGTAAAAACGAACAATGATACTGGAAACGTTTTACACTAAAGTATAGATGGTAAAAATTTAAAACAGCGTAAAAATATAAGGAGGAAAAAGAAATATGGTAGATATAAAACCACAAGAAGTCGATGAGGTCATCGATTGGCTTTCTAATATTTCTGTAGAAGGGCCAGGAGTTACTCGATTATTATATAGTGCACAATGGATTGAAGCTCAAAATTCTTTAAAAGAGAAATTTGAAGAATTGGGCATGAAAGTTGAGTTTGATGCGGTAGGTAACTTATTTGCAACGATCGAAGGAACAGAAGAACCTGAAAAAATTATTGCAACCGGTTCCCACATTGATACGGTAGTAGAAGGTGGCCGATTTGATGGCCAGCTTGGAGTGATGGGTGGTTATTTAGCTGTTAAAAACTTGATTGAAACAAAAGGAAGACCTAAAAAATCCTTACAAGTTATTTCAATGGCTGAAGAAGAAGGTTCACGTTTCCCTTACGCTTTCTGGGGTTCGAAAAACATTTTCGGTTTAGCAAAACGCGAAGAAGTGGAAGAAATTGCAGATACAGAAGGCATTCGTTTTGTGGATGCGATGCGTGAAGCTGGTTTTGATTTCTTAGAAGATGGACCAAAACATAATGATTTGGACGCTTTTATTGAATTGCACATTGAACAAGGAAACTTCTTAGAGGCTGAAAATAAAGCAGTAGGAGTCGTTAATGGGATTGCTGGACAAAAACGTTATGACGTTGTCCTTAAAGGTGAAGCAAACCATGCTGGAACAACCTTAATGGAATATCGAAAAGATACAGTTGAAGCGATGTCACGTATGATTGTTAATGGAATTGATAAAGCAAAAGCTGAGGGAGACCCACTTGTCTTGACATTTGGACGTGTAGATCCTATTCCAAATACAGTAAACGTTGTCCCAGGAGAAGTATCTTTCTCTATTGACTGTCGTCACACGGACCAAGCAGCACTGAATGAATTTACAGAAGAACTAGAAAATGACATGAAACAAATTGCTTCAGATATGGGAATTGAAATCGATATTAATCAGTGGATGGATGAAGCACCAACCCCAATGGATGAGAAAATTATTCATACGATTGAAGAGGTTTGTAAAGAAAAAGAACTTGATTATAAAGTAATGCACTCAGGCGCTGGTCACGATGCACAAATCTTTGCAAATTATGTGCCAACCGGTATGATTTTCGTTCCTTCAATTAAAGGAATTAGTCATAACCCAGAAGAGTATACGGAAACACCAGACCTTGTACAAGGTATTGAAGCACTAAAAAGTAGTTTGGAGAAACTAGCTTATTAATTTAAAGAAGTAGGAGTAGATGATTAGAATGACTGAAACAAAACAAAAAAGTATTTACCCACCGGATTATTGGAAGCGGATTGTTTTTACTTTCTTCCTCGGATGGGTCGTTATTTGGATTTACCGATCGATGTTATCACCTGTTTATGGTGAAATTCAGCAAACGATTGGCCCGCAGTCGAATACAGCGATGGGGACTATTGCGTCAATGTATTTCTTTGGATATACAGCGTTACAAATTCCCTCAGGTATTTTAGTGGATAAGTTGGGGCAAAAGAAAGTTTTAATCCCTGGATTTATTGTTTTTGCATTAGGGGTTGCTTCGATCGGGTTTGCCAGTAACCTTACGATGATTTATGTCGGATCTGTCCTTGCTGGGATTGGATGTGGCTCGTACTATGGAGCAGCATTTTCTATGACAACGGAACATGTTCCTGAAGATAAAAAAGGTGTAGGAACAGCGATTGTTAACTCAGGATCAGCAGTAGGTATGATCTTAGGGATGACGGGTTCATCTTTTGTCGTAAAAACTTTAGGTATGCCGTGGCAAGTAATGACTATTATTTCTGCGGTACTCATTGTTATTTTAATTGTATGGTTTGCGGTCATGTTAATTAATCCTGAGAAAGAAAAAACCGCACATGAAGTAGAAACAGAAGAAGAGGAACCTGTTGAAACAAGCGAAGCAGCACAAGAAGCTGTAGAATCAAAAGGTAGTGTGTTTAGACCAGCTTTAGTTTCTGCTTATGTTCTGTATTTTACAACTTGTTATGCTTATTATTTAATTGTTACTTGGTTACCTGATTTCTTAGCATCAGAACGTGGAATTGAAGGAACAATGATTGGATTTATTACATCAATGATTGCTGTAACCGCTATTCCAGGTGCATTATATTTCTCACGTCAGTCAGACAAACCAGGCGTATCAAAAATAAAAATTATTGTTCTGCTTTCTTTAGCAGCGTTTGTTTTAATTGCATTATCAATGTTTGCTCCAGGTGAAATTTCTCTATCCATCATTTTATTATTATATGGATTCTTAGGAAAGATGGCCGTGGATCCAGTATTAATTTCACACCTTTCTGATATGGCCGATGAAGGAAAAGTGGCTTCTACATTAGGAATCTTCAACTTTTTCGGTATGGCATCATCAGTGGTAGCACCAGTATTAACAGGACTTATTATTGATACAACAGGTTCAGGAGAATGGGGCTTTTATATAGGTGCCTTCTTCTTGATTGTAGGTACAATAGTTTTCTATTTAGGAAACAGAAACACAGAAGCTGGACAGTTAGCAAAAGAATCTTAAGTTGAGGTGACTTCTTGTGAAAAAAGAGGCTATATCTGTTACACATGAAGAAATTGAAGAGTTTAGGGAACGTGGTTATGAAAACGAAGATGTTCTTCCAAAGCCAAAAGAAAAACGAAATACAAGTACAAGAAATTTCTTTACACTTTGGATGGGCTCTATTCATAACATCCCGAATTATGCAGCAGTTGGAGGCTTTCTACTTCTTGGATTATCCCCTTTCCAAGTCATGCTTGCAATTGCTATTAGTGGATTAATTGTGGCTCTTTTTATGAGTTACAATGGACGTGCAGGAGCTTCTTATGGTATTCCATTTTCTATGCATTTACGTTCAACATATGGAAACATTGGAGCAAAACTGCCAGGATTCTTACGTGGAGTAATCGCAGCCATTGCATGGTTTAGTTTGCAGACTTACACAGGATCCGCTGCGCTATTAATTCTAATTGGTAAGATATGGCCAGGATTTTTGGAAATCGGAAATGGGATGGAGATATTAGGTATCACCATCCCAGGTCTGATTACCTTCTTAGTATTCTGGTTAATGAATATAGCGATTGGTTTTGGTGGAGGAGAGACGCTTAATCGATTCACAGGTATTTTGACTCCGATTATTTATATTGTATTTGGAGCGATGAGTATTTGGGCGATTCGAGTAGGCGGTGGCTTACAAAATATTATGACTTATTCGTTAAATGTGGACACGAATTATAATACACTATTTGCGATGTTAATCGTCATATCATCTGTTTTAGCTGTTTGGGCAGCTCCAGGTGTAAGCGTATCCGACTTTACGCAAAATGCAAAATCGAATGAAGATCAAACCAAAGGACAAATTAGTGGTTTAGCGGTTGGTTATTTAGTATTTGCTTTTATGAGTGTTGTGATTTTAATTGGAGGTTCCCTCCATTTTAATGGACAAGAAAATGATGTTTTAGATATTATTAATAAGTGGGATTCATTACCAGCCATCATTATTTCAACCCTTGTCTTTTTATCAACGACAATATCGACGAATGCGACCGGTAACATCATTCCGGCGGCTTATCAGTTAAGCGCTCTCTTTCCGAAAAAAATCAATTACCAACGAGGCGTTTTACTCGCTGGAATCATTAGTATTTTCATTTTACCTTGGAAATTTATGGGTGAAGGTGGTGCGATTATTACTTTCCTAAACCTAATTGGTGCGCTTTTAGGACCAGTTGGTGGTGTAATGATTGCTCATTATTATTTTGTGAAGAAGCGATATATTAATTTAGACGAGTTATATATGGATGAAGACAGTGAAGAAGGACGAGAGAGTAAATATTATGGTATCAATGGACACGCTTATATAGCAACGCTAGGTGGTCTGTTTATTGTACTTGCCGGACAATTTATTCCTAGTTTAAGTGTTGTTTCGGATATCTCTTGGATTGCTGGATTTGTAATCGCTGTCGTCATTTATTTATTCTTAGTGAAGTTTTTCCCGAAAGAATATATTACAGGAATCACTCTAGAAGATGAAACCGATGCGGAATAGGTATAAAATAGAGTAAGAGATCGGTATTAAATGATTTAAAAAAATATAGCAATAGAAAGGGCGAAAAAAATGAACGATTTAGTCATAAAGAATGGTTTAGTTATCTTAGACACCGGAGCAGTAAAAACCGATGTAGCTGTAAAGGATGAAAAAATTGTTGCAATTGGTGCTGATTTAGAAGGAGAAAAGGAAATCGATGCGGAAGGATTAATCGTCAGCCCAGGAATGGTGGACGCCCATGTTCACATTACGGATCCAGGTGGCGGTTACCGAGATGAATGGGAAGGTTATGTTACAGGAACAGCAGCGGCTGCCAAAGGTGGCGTAACTTCTTTTATGGAAATGCCACTTAACCAAGTACCTGCAACAGTCGACGCTGAAACCATTGACATTAAATACCAAGCAGGCGAAGGGAATTTACAAGCGGATGTGGCTTCTTTTGGAGGTTTAGTGCCGTTTAATCTAGACGGCGGCATCCAGGAATTGGATGAAAAAGGTGTTGCTGCTTATAAAGCATTCATGGCGACAGCGGGAGACCGTTCAATTGAAGGAGATTTCCAAAACGTTGATGACTATTCCCTACGCGAAGGCATGCGTCAAATAGCGGAAACAGGAAAAGTATTAGCACTTCACGCGGAAAATGCTGCGATTACTGATCGCTTAGGTGATATTGCTTATGAAAATGGCGAAAAAGACTTCCAAGCATACGTGGATAGTCGTCCAGAAATTACGGAAATTGAACCCATTCAACGGGCAATTACTTTCGCAGAAGAAACAGGTTGTCGAATTCATATTTGTCACGTCGCCACTCCAAGAGGGGTTGAAGTGATTAAAGAAGCACGAGACCGCGGAGTCGATGTGACAGCTGAAACTTGTACACATTATCTCTACTTTACGACCGATGAATTAGATGCAATTGGTCCAGTTGTTAAATGTTCACCACCAATCCGTGACCAAGAAGCACAAGATGGCTTGTGGGAACAAGTGATCAATGGCGATATTGATTTTGTAACCTCTGACCACTCACCTTCAACACCTGATTTAAAAGATACAGATAATGTATTTGAAGCCTGGGGTGGAATTGCGGGACTCCAAAATAACGTCGATATCTTATTTGACGAAGGGGTTCAAAAACGTGGGATGTCTCTGACACGTTTTGCTGAAATTATCGCAAGTAAACCCGCTGAATTGTATGAGTTAGAAGGAAAAGGACATATTAGTATCGGTTATGACGCAGACTTTGTTCTTATCCAACCAGACAAACCTTATACTTTAGAAGCGGAAGATTTAGAATATCGTAATAAGATGAGTCCATATATCGGTCAAGAGATCGGCGCTCAAGTCGTCCAAACGATCTTACGTGGAGAAACCGTCTACGCACAAGATGAAGGGGTCTCTAAAGACTATATTGGAAAATTCATTAAAAAATAAAACTTAGCTAAATAAAAAAGTATCCTTCTTAGAGAGAACAACAAATCTCTTAAAGGATACTTTTTATTTAAATATTTTTAAGGATTTGAAACATTTAAAGCAGACAATTAAATATTTTTCATGTAGACTACACCTATAAATGCGAATAGAGATGTATTCGCTTGACGAAAAGACAGGTTAGGAAAATCCATCTAGATTTTAAGGATTTTGGGATGGTTCTGTTTCAGCAATCTTTTCTGAAACCCAGGAAACGATATTTTCGTAAAGTTCGATTCCTATCGTATCTTCATGAGTGCGGTCAAAATCGTGTTCGTCTGCTTCGAAAAGCTTTAGCGTAGCGTCTGGATGGAAATTTGCTAACTGACGAGATTGACGAACAGGAATGTCTGGGTCCCCTGTAGCGGCTGAAATAAATAACGAAGGGAGACGCTTTAAATCCTCTTTACGAAGAGATAATTTTCGTTTTTGATCGGAGGATGAGAGGAATAAATTTAACCAGTCCCCTTTTTGTCTAGCTGCTAGATAGAGAAGGTAACGGTTTTGATCCTCTGATTCTACAATGGGTTCTTTTTGAATTTGTGCCGCGACTGTCCGTTCATTTACTTTCGGGTATTTTAAATAGTGACGATTAGGTACGGAAAAGGAAGCATCATTTAAATTAAAGTAACCATAAAGTGAAATAATCCCTAAAGGTTGAACGTCTAATTGGTTAGCATATAGGCCGTTGGCTAAAGCTAAAAATGCTCCTGCTGAACGTCCCATCATAAAATAACGTTCTTGATTGAATTCAGGAAGGAAGTGGTTGACCAACCAATCCATGATTTCAGAAGTTGTCTCGAGAATAGTCGCTAATTTTGTTTCGGGTGCTAGTGGATAATCAATCGCAAGAATACCGATACCAGAGGAGGCTAACAGTTCAATATATTGTTGGGGTAAGTCTTGGCGAGAACCGAAGACAAATCCGCCTCCGTGGAAATAGAGAATCGTTGTTTCAAGTTCTACTTCCGTTGGACGATAAAAAGTAGCTTGTAAGTCGATATTTTGAAAAGATAAAATATTTATCGTTTCTTCAGTATAAACAGTCATACTCCATCATCTTTCTAATAGAATTTTTTAAAAGTTGTAAATCATTTAATCAGTATAGAGGAGCTATTTTAAAACAGCTCTACAAGTTCATTTTAGGGGATTGCTAATAAAAATAGCAACTATATTGTAACATTTGCTCTATATTTAGACAGAGTGGATAAATGAAGGGATAAATTTAGTAAATATGGCTATATAATTAAAACTGAAAGCGCTCTACAATAATAGTTGAGGAGGAATAAGTAAATGTTATATACGGTTATTAAAGATAGTTACCAAGATTCGATTAACTTAATGCTTTTAACAAATGAAGTAAACGAAGTTGACGGTGTTAACCAAGGCCAAGTAATGATGGCAACAGATGCAAACAAAGATATGCTGAAAACAGCTGGCTTGTATACGGATGAAGTCGAAGAAGCTGGGGCCAATGAAATGGCCATCGTTATCGATGCTGATGAAGAATCAGTGATGGATGATGTTTTAGAAACAGTGGATAATTTCTTAGAAGACTTATCTTCAGGAAGTGAAGAAGGTGGCCTTTCAGAAGTTGATAACTGGTCAGATGCTTTAGAAGGTTTAGAAGACGCGAACTTAGCCTTAGTATCCGTTCCAGGGGAATATGCGGCAGATGAAATCGAACGTGGCCTAGATAATGGTCTGAACGTGTTTTCATTTAGTGATAACGTTCCGCTTGAAGACGAAATCCGTCTGAAGAAAAAAGCACATGAAAAAGGTTTACTATTAATGGGACCAGACAGTGGTACAGGGGTTATTTCAAGCGTACCTTTAGCGTTTACGAATGTTTCAACGCCAGGTAACATTGGGATTGTTGGAGCTTCTGGTACCGGAATTCAAGAAACAGCAACCATTATTAATGAATTAGGTGGCGGACTTGTTCATGCGATCGGTACAGGAGGACGCGACTTACATGAAGATGTGGGCGCGATTACAATGCTTGATTCGATTGCAGCTCTAGAAGAACATGATCCAACAGATGTTATTTTAGTTATTTCAAAACCACCTGCTAAATCGGTACGAGACAAAGTCGTTAAAACACTGCAATCCGTCTCAAAACCAGTTGTTGCTATTTTCTTAGGTGAAAAGCCAACAGAACATGAAGGAAATGTTGCGCTAGCTTACACATTAGAAGAAGCAGCACGCACGGCGGTTGATTTAGCGAATGGGGAAGAAGTAAAAGAAAGCTATACACAACCATTAGATTTTGAAGTTGAAGATACTTTATCAGAAGGTAAAACGGTGAAAGGTCTTTACTCAGGAGGAACCTTAGCGAATGAAGCAGCTACTTTAATTGCGGATGCGCTTGATTTAGGTTCTATTCAATCAGAAGATGGCTTTATCTTGAATACACATGGCTTCCAAGTCATGGACTTAGGTGACGACATTTATACTCAAGGAAAACCACATCCAATGATTGACCCAGAAGTACGTGTGAATAAACTTGAAGAAGTCCTTGAAGATGAAACGACAGGTGTCATCTTACTTGACGTTGTTCTTGGATATGGCTCACACCCAGATATGGCTGGCGCATTAGCACCAAGTATTAAAGAAGCTTTAGATGAAGCGAAAGAATCTGGACGTGAACTCTATGTGATCAGTTCAATTGTAGGAACGGAACAAGATCCACAAGGACTGGAAGAAGCTAGAAAAACATTAGAAGATGCAGGTGTTATTGTTGCACCAAGTAACGAGCACGCCATTCGTTATGCATTGAAACTAATGGATAAAGAAGTAGAGTTTCCGAAGAAAACATTTGTTGATTATACAGGTGAGACAGTTGCACTCCCTCAAATTAGCGAATCAACTGCTGATTTAATCAACACACCCCCACGCGTGATCAATATTGGAATTAAGAGCTTTACAGAACCAATCATTGAATTTGGTGGCGAAGCTTTACAATTTAACTGGAGACCAAGAGCTGGTGGAAACAAAAAATTAATTCATATCTTAAATGAATTAGATAAGCGCGCAGATGAAATTGATGCGGCTAACGAAAAAGTTATCGAGCGTTTAACTGGTTCACAACCGATGTTAACCGATGTTCGTCCTGGATATGAGCTTATTCCTGAACTAGATACCGATGAGAAGATTATCTTGCATGCAGGACCACCAATTAAATGGGAAAACATGACAGGACCAATGCAAGGTGCATGTGTGGGCGCGATGCTCTTTGAAGGTTGGGCAACCGATCAAGACGATGCACTACAACAACTAGAAAATGGCGAAGTTCGTTTCATGCCATGTCATGATGTAGATGCAGTTGGCCCAATGGGTGGAATTACTACGAAAAACTTCCCAATGGTTTTAGTTGAAAATGATGCCGATGAATCTGAAGAAGGTTCACGTGGTGTCAGTATCATGAACGAAGGAATCGGAGAAGTTCTACGTTTTGGAGCAAACTCAGAGGAAGTTATTAACCGTCTAAAATGGATGCAAGATGTCTTAGGACCAGTGCTTGGAAAAGCTGTTCGTTCATTTGATGAGGGTATGAACTTAAACGTTATGATTGCTCGTGCGATTGGTATGGGTGACGAATTCCATCAACGTAACATTGCCGCTTCTCTAGTCTTCTTAAAAGAGATTACACCTGCAATTGTTGCACTTGATGATGTCAGCGGAGAAGAAAAAGAAGAGGTTATCCAGTTCTTAGCAGATACCGACCAATTCTTCTTAAATATTGCAATGGCTGCTGGTAAAGCAATCGTTGAATATGCTCGTAAGATTAAAGAAGGAACAATTGTAACAACAATGGCACGTAATGGTGAAAACTTTGGTGTACGCATTGCCCAAACAGGAGATGAATGGTACGAAGCACCAGTCAATACGCCAGACGGTCTATACTTTACAGGTTACTCAACAGAAGACGCCAACAAAGATATCGGTGACAGTTCAATTACAGAAACAATTGGACTTGGTGGAATGGCAATGATTGCTGCTCCTGGAGTGACTCGATTTATCGGATTGAGCGGCTTAGATGATGCTCGTCGTATTTCTGAAGAGATGGAAAAAATCACGGTTGCCAACAACTCAACATGGTCTATTCCAAACTGGGACTTCAAAGGTGCCGTAGCAGGAATCGATATCCGTAAAGTTGTAGAAACAGGAATTACTCCGATTATTAACACAGGAATGGCGCATAAAGAAGCCGGTGTAGGACAAGTTGGAGCTGGAACAGTTAGAGCCTCACTTGGCAGCTTTGAAGAAGCCTTAATTGGATATGCAAAAGCTGTGGGTATTGATGTCGAGTAAACGAAGTTCTCAAAATATACGAAGTACGTTTGCCAGACTCAGTTCGTATACTGAAGAATTACTCTCGCATAAAAATTATGCTAAAATCCATTCGGTTTTTCCGAATGGATTTAATTTAAATTTTGATGGCGAACTGATCTATATGAGTTACCATCAAGAAGGTACGTTATCAGCCCTCGGATTAACTATCGACAGAGCAGTATTTACTGCTTTACATCCTTATTTAAAAGAAGGGGTACACGTCCGATTCCGTTCGAATCAGCTGATGTTTTATACAAGACCGAATGTTTTTATGATTGAAATAACAGATCAAACAATTGAACAGTTAAAGGTTGTTCCAGTATCTAGAAAAACTTTAAAAAAAGTAGATTTGGAGGAAAACTTAGAAGCGTTAGATTTATTTAACCAATCTGGATTTTCATCGAATCAAATGCTTTTTAACGTTTTAGAAGATATTCAAAAAGCAAAAGAAGTCAAAGTCAGTCATGTCAAACAATTAATCGGTGGTGGAGTTGGTTTAACTCCCACTGGGGATGACTTTTTACAAGGGTTAATTTTGATGGAACAAACTTTAAAACAATTACCTCATATACAGGAAATCGTTCAAACGCAATTAAAAGAACGTTCAACGACCGATGTTAGTTTATCGTATTATAAAGCTTTATTTAAAGGCTATAGTAATGAGCCTTTAGTTCTCCTCTTTGAAGCAGTGAAAAATAACGATCTGGAACAGGTGCAAGAAGCTCTTTCACTTGTTGAAGAATACGGTGAAACTTCTGGTTATGATTTATTAACAGGTATTTTAACGTACTTACAAATTTTATAAGATGGGATGATAAGATTATGAACAAAAGAATTGTTGTTGCATTAGGCGGAAATGCTATCTTAACCGATGATCCAACCGCGCAAGGACAAATGGATGCCTTACGTTATACAAGCGAAAAATTAGTGGGCTTAATTGAACAAGATTATCAACTTGTTATTTCTCACGGAAATGGGCCGCAGGTAGGGAACTTACTCTTGCAACAAGCTGCAGCAGATTCAGAAAAGAACCCTGCTTTGCCTTTAGATACACTTGTTGCGATGACTCAAGGAAGTATTGGTTATTGGCTACAAAATACGTTAAAAGAGAAATTACTGGCTGCGAACGTTGAGAAGCAAGTAGCATCTGTTATTACACAAGTGGTTGTAAATGAAGATGACCCAGCATTTAAAGATTTAACAAAACCTGTAGGACCTTTCTTAACTGAAGAAGAAGCAAAACAAGCAACAGAAGAGACAGGAGACACTTATGTTGAAGATGCTGGTCGTGGTTATCGAAAAGTAGTAGCTTCACCAAAGCCAGAATCAATTGTTGAATATCCAGTCATTAATCAACTGATTGAAAATGATGTAGTGACTGTTTCAGCAGGAGGGGGCGGAATCCCCGTTGTTGCTTCAGATGAAGGCTATAAGGGCGTTGAAGCGGTTATTGATAAAGATTTTGCATCCGCAAAATTAGCAGAATTAGTGGAAGCTGATTATTTACTCATTTTAACAGGTGTCGATAACGTGTATATTAACTTCAACCAACCGAACCAAGAAAAACTAGAAGAAGTTACTGTTAAGCAGTTGAAACAATGGATCGAAGAAGAGCAATTCGCAAAAGGTTCAATGTTGCCGAAAGTTGAAGCGGCTATTAATTTTGTTGAAGGACGTCCAGAAGCAAAAGCTGTAATCACTTCTTTAGAAAATGTTAATAATTTCTTTGAAGGCGGTTCTGCAACAGTCGTTTCTTTAGACTAAACAAAACCATTAAAACAATCTGTCATTTTTCTATTTATGATGAATAGAAAGGACAGGTTGTTTTTTTATGCCTTAAAAAAGCGTTTAGAAGATGAAATACACGGGGAAGAGATCGTTCCCAAATAGCATCCCCATCAGCTTCTGCTCGAAGGCGTAATAGTAGAATATATTTATTTTCTGCTATATTATAAGTTCCACAAAGGAGGCGTTACTTTTGAACGGAAAAAAAGTATTTAGAATTGTGATGGCATTCATGGGAGTCTTTACTGGAGCTGGATTTGCATCCGGACAAGAAATTATGCAGTATTTCACCAGTTTCGGACTCTGGGGAATTGCGGGATCGATTGTAGCCACTATTTTATTTGGCTTTGTCGGCATGGTACTTTTAGATTTAGGAAGTCACTATAATGCGACAACACATACCGATGTCTTTAATAATATTACCAATAAAATAATAAGTCGGATTATTGACATTGCTTTGATGATTACAATCTTTGGGATTGGTGTCGTTATGATAGCAGGCGCAGGCTCTAATTTAAATCAACAATTCGGTCTGCCTGTTTGGCTCGGAAGTGTGATTTTAGGAGTCTTACTTATTGTAGTAGGGATGATGGATACAGAAAAGGTGATCTCTGCGATCAGTTCGATCACTCCTTTCTTGATTATCTTCGTATTAGTGATTAGTGGCTATATTCTTATATTTACCGATTATTCTTTTCAAGCTTTAGATCCTGTAGCCAGTAGTTTATCTTCAACATTGCCACAATGGACGATTAGTGCGATTAACTATGCAGCCTTCAACATAACATTTGGCGCTTCAATGGCCTTTGTTATCGGTGGAGAAGAGGATGACCAAAAATCGGCAGCAATGGGCGGTCTTATTGGAGGAATTGGTGTTGGCTTGTTAATTCTATTGAATAACCTTTCCATATTTGCAGCTGTAGAGGAAGTCAGTCAATACCCTTTACCAATGCTAGCATTAGCTGAAGAAGTCCATCCAATCGCTGGATTACTGATGTCTGTCGTTCTATTTGTGTTAATTTGGAGTACAGGAATGAGTTTATTTTATTCCTTCGCTTCGCGTTTTGGTGAATCAGGAACGAAGAAATTTAACGTTGTCTTAATCGCTTCAGTTGTTGTTGGCTTTGGTTTAAGCTTCTTTGGTTTCACGAACCTGATCTCTTATTTCTATCCAATTGTTGGTTATGCTGGTATCTTAATCATTGCTGTAATGGTTTATGGTTGGATCCAAAAAAGAAGATCGACAAACAACTAAGAAGCATTCATTGAAGAATGAATGAAGATTTAATTTTATTTATATTTCTTATAAAATAATGATCATATGAACTCCTTTCGGCGGCTATAAATATTTTTTATACTTGTCGGAAAGGAGTTGTTTTTATTCTTAAGCGATTTACAATAAATAAATGGCTTTTTCATAGCCATTTAAATCTGAAAATATCAGGAAATGGGAGCGTCATTATGAATCAAAAGGAACTACAAGCCTTTGTGCAATCAATTTCGAATACATATTTTAACCAACCATTTGAACATCAAGCGACTTTTAATCAGCGCTTACGCACAACTGGTGGGCGTTATCATTTAGAAACACATCATTTAGATTTTAATCCAAAAATATTAGAAGTTTTTGGGGAAGAGGTATTGGGTGGAATTATTAAACACGAACTCTGTCATTATCATCTACATCTCGCGGGGAAGGGTTACCGGCATGCAGATATGGAATTTAAAGAGTTATTGCGTAAAGTACAGGGTCTACGTTATACGCCTTCGATTGAAAGCCAACAAGAAAAAGTCACTCGCTGGCTTTATATATGCCAAGGGTGCGCAATGCAAATTTATCGAAAACGTCGCTTTAATACTCAAAAATTTGTTTGTGCGCATTGTAAAGGAATTTTTAGTCTGGAAGGCCAGAAAGAAATAAAAAAATTAAAATAAATTATCTCCAAAGAAGAGTATAACCACGGCGTTTATCCTCTTAATAAGTTGTTTTTATTAATCAAAGAAAGAAGAATTATGTTTTCTTTGTTGACAACGCTTACAGAATGCGGTATCATTATAAGTGAAGTAAGAGTTAGTGAATATAACTAATTTACTTTTCATATTTTTAATCATCTCCTTTCTACAAAGAAAAGCCCCCACGGAAAGGGGCTTTTCTTATTTTTTTGGCTTATTTTATGAAATGAAAAACTAGCACAAACAAATTGTGCTAGCAGATAAGAGATTTAAACTTTTATAACTTCGATCTTGTAACCATCTGGGTCAATCGCAAAGAAATACGAAGCCGCTCCGTCAGATAACTCGGTTAAATCGGTGACCTCGTAACCTTTATCTGTAAGTTCTTGATGCTTACCTTCTAAATCTTCGACTCCTAGGGCAATATGTCCATAACCATTCCCTAAATCATAAGGTTCTTCTTGGTCATAATTATAAGTTAACTCTAGCTCATAATCCTCACCAGGTAGGGTTAAGTAGACGAGAGTAAACTCATATTCTGGATAATCAAGACGACGCGATTCTTCATAACCAAAAGCATCTTTGTAGAAAGCCAATGATTTATCCAAATCTTTTACACGCACACAAGTATGTAAACTTTTCATGCAAAATTCCTCCTTCATAAATAGTAATTCTATTTTCGCTTTTTTAAGCGGATCATTCAAGTAATAACCTTAATGAATAAAAAACCAATGGCGTAAAAGGAAATCCTGCATGCTATAAAATAGAGTGGGGTCTATTTTTTGTAGGGCATTCCTTAAGCCATTGGTTTTTCATATTTTTATGCGCACAAGAAGACTCGAACTTCCACAGGGAAATCTCCCCACCAGCCCCTCAAGCTGGCGCGTCTACCATTCCGCCATGTGCGCTATATTGTAGCTGCATGATATATAATAACAGTATTTCGAAATTCTGTCAATTCAAAGTTATTTTGATATTCATTTGCGAGAAATAAAAGGGAAGGAATTTATTGTTATAGAATATTTTATCCTGTAGAGAGAAGATTGTTGCGAAACGTTAATCCATTTATCGTCGCGCTAGAAGCTCGCCGCGGGAAGTTCATCCAATTATCGTCTCGGTGGAAGCTCGCCGCCGGAAGTTAATCCAATTATCTTCCTAGTAAAAATAACCTCAGACATAATGCTTATCCTTATAGATGAAATGTTTGGTATAGCGGTTGTTGCTTAACCCATATTGTATATTTTTAAGTTCTACAGTTCTTGCTGTGCCAAGGAATTTCGTTCTAAACCCACAAAAATAAAAGAATGAGAGAAATTAAAACGAAAACGGTTGCAAAAGAAAGTGGATTGTGGAACAATATAATTATGTAAACACTTACAATAAATGTTACACAAGGAGGAGTAAGGAATGAACAAAAAGAAATGGAAAAAATATGCTTTAGGTCTTGTTACAGCGACTTCTGCAATTGTTTTAGCAGCTTGTGGTGGGGGCGGAGAGGAAACTGGTGGGAATGAAGACACGGACGCAGGAGGCGATGGGAATGGCGAGGTCTTAGAAGTGGGTATCGATCCCAACTATACAGATTTCGTTGAGGAAATTGCTCCAGCGTTTGAAGAAGAAACAGGAGTCAGTATTGAAATTACAGAAGGCGATATGTTTGATACATTAGAAGCTTTGCCCCTCGATGGACCCTCGGGTTTAGCTCCAGACGTATTTATAGCTCCTTATGATCGTGTAGGGGGACTTGGTCAACAAGGTCACTTAACCCCTGTTACACTGCCTGAGGATGGGCGTTATGATGAAACAGATGTCCAACAAGTTACTGTAAACAACGAACAATTTGCTTATCCATTTGTGATTGAGTCTTTAGTGATGTACACAAATAATGAAGTAATCAATGAAATTCCTGAAATTTTTGAAGACTTAGAAGCATTGGCACAAGATGATCAGTTCGCTTTTGCCAATGAAGAAGGAACGAATGTTGGTTTCTTAGCCAACTGGGTAGATTTCTACAATTCATATGGTTTAGTTGCAGGTTTTGGTGGATATGTCTTTGGTGAAGATGGGACCGACACAAGTGATGTAGGGTTAAATACACCAGAAGCTATTGAAGGAATTGAATATGCAACCACTTGGTTCCAAGATGTATGGCCAGAAGGTATGTTAGACGTGACAAGCTCTGGTGACTTTATCAACCAATCATTTACAAGTGGAGATACTGCCGCTATTATTGGAGGCCCTTGGGAAGTTGAAGAGTACCGTAATTCGGGTCTCGATTTTACAGTAAGTGCTATTCCAACACTTCCAAATGGTGAAGAATATGCACCGTTTGCTGGGGGTAAAGCTTGGGCGGTTAGTAGTTATACTGAAAATGCAGAGGTAGCTGAACAATGGTTAGAATATGTGACTAACGAAGCCAACCAAACATTACAACATACTGATTACAGAGGAGAAGTCCCAGCGAACCAACAAGCTAGAGACACGATTCTTGAAGATGGATCAGATGAACTATCAATGGCCGTCATTGAACAATACAATAACTCGATACCAATGCCTAATATTCCAGAAATGGCAGAAGTATGGACAGGCGCTGAAACGATGATGTTTGACGCCGGATCAGGAAATAAAACACCGGAAGAAGCAGCAAATGATACGGTTGAGATTATTGAACAGAATATTGAACAAACCTATTAGTCCAGCAATAGAACAGCATAAAAATCATTTATAATTGCGAGGGTTTGACGGAGAAAGAGATTTTTCCGTCAAACATTCTTAAATGGCTTATAGTTTCAGTGAAAAAGGAGTTGATTGTAGTGGATGATACGGCAACAGAAAATACAAAAGTAGAATATTCAGCAGCCGATAAAAAACGGATAAAAAAAGCGACTTGGTTATCTGTCATTCCTGGATTCGGTCAGTTTTATAATCAGCAAACACTAAAAGGAATTTTATTTTTAGGACTGCTTCTACTATTTTTTATTGAAATGGTTGTATTTGGAGCGGGAGCTATCGAAGGGTTTATTACTTTAGGAACAACACCTAGAGAGGACCACTCACTTTTCTTACTGATTGAAGGGGTCTTACAGCTATTAATCATGGTTGTTTTCTTGATCTTTTATGGTGCACAAATTTTGGATGCCAATAAAATTGCAAAAATGAATGCATTAAACCCAAAAAACGTGAATCGTTCGGCAAAAGAAATTATAAAGAATGTGTTTGATGGAGGCTTCCCTTATTTATTGACTGTGCCCGCTTATCTTATTATGTTATTTACAATTATCTTTCCCGTTGCTGTGACATTATTTTTGGCGTTTACGAACTACAACTTTTATCATATACCACCAGCAACGCTCATTGATTGGACCGGGCTAGAAACTTTTACAAGCATCTTTACACTTAGTACTTATCGGGATACTTTTGTTTCTGTTTTATCTTGGACGGTGATTTGGACGGTGATGGCCACTACTTTACAATTAATTATAGGTATTTTTACTGCGATTGTAATGAACCAATCATTTATTAGAGGGAAACGTTTCTTTGGGGTGATACTGCTTTTACCTTGGGCAGTGCCAGCATTTATTTCAATTTTGACGTTCTCGAATATGTTTAATCCAAGTATTGGAGCGATTAATGAGCAAGTTATTCCGTTTCTGAATTCACTCATTCCTTTCATGAAAATACCCGCTTTGGCTTGGAAAACCAATCCGTTTTGGACAAAAGTAGCGATCATTTTGATTCAAGGATGGTTAGGTTATCCATATATTTATGTACTAGTCACCGGTATTTTACAATCAATTCCAAATGATTGGTATGAAGCGGCCTCAATTGATGGAGGAACAGCTATACAAAAATTCCGTTACATTACTTTACCTCATATTTTTGCGGTAGCTGCGCCCATTTTTGTCACACAATATACAGGAAATTTTAATAATTTCAATATGATCTACCTCTTTAATGAAGGCGGGCCTGGAAGTGTAGGGAGTGGAGCAGGATCAACGGATATTTTAATTTCATGGATTTACAAACTGACAACAGGGCAATCTCCGCAATATAATGTGGCTGCGGCAGTCACAATTTTTATATCAATAGTAGTGATTACGATATCAATGTTTGTGTTTAGCCGTTCTCGTGCATTCCAAATGGAGGATTAAGCATATGACTAAAAAGAACAGAAGAAGTCAAAAAAATAAAAGAAGACTAACAAAGTTTTTTACTTATTTATATTTAATGATATTGTCAGTCATCGTGATTTATCCTTTGCTGATTACACTGACGACCGCTTTTCAGTCGCGAAATATTATGGCCTTTGATTTAAGTTTTGCAGGTCCTTGGACTTTGGATAATTTTACAAGACTGTTCACAGAAACTTTTTATGGTAATTGGTATTTGAATACACTAAAAGTAGCTACAACAACCATGGTCATTCAAGTTGCAGCGATCACCTTAGCGGGTTATGCGTATAGTCGTTATCGTTTTGCGGGTAGAAAACAGTCCTTAATCTTTTTTTTAGTCGTGCAAATGGTTCCTACCATTGCGGCATTAACCGCTTTTTATGTTATGGGATTATTAGTTGGTGGTTTAGATCAGCACTGGTTCTTAACATTTATCTACATCGGTGGCGGAATTCCAATGAATACATGGTTAATGAAAGGTTATTTTGATACGGTGCCTATTGAATTAGATGAGTCGGCACGTTTGGATGGGGCAGGACATATCCGTACTTTTTGGCAAATTGTGTTACCCTTAGTCCGACCAATGATTGCGGTTCAAGCTTTATGGGCATTTATGGCACCATTTGGAGAGTTTATGTTGGCGCGATTCCTATTACGCTCGCCTGCAAATTATTTGGTAGCCGTTGGCTTGCAAACTTTCATCAACAACCCACGCGAGCAGAAAGTGGCCTTGTTTGCAGCAGGTGCCTTGTTGATCGCATTACCTATTTCGTTAATGTTCTTTTATTTACAGAAACATTTCGTCTCAGGATTAACCGCAGGGGGAACAAAAGGTTAACGCAATACTTGAGCTTGAGAAAATGTAGATAGGACGATATGAGTGAATACAAATTTATTTCCAATCAATTATTTTAAAAGTATATGGACACCAATAACAGCTTTTCTTCGACGACAGCAGCTTTCTTGGCCGAAACTAATTCTTGTATTACTGTTTCTAAATGCCTTAATGACGATTCCGGTAACTCTCAATTTTGCTCAAAGGGACACCTATCCGATCGAAAATTTCTATCCAAATATATTGAATGTTTTGGAAGAACAACCCTTGACTGAATTAAAAAAAGCCGATTACCATAAGGGTGAAATGATTGTAGCAGCCCCTTTTATATTTAATAATGACTACGGTACAGTTGCTGGAGGAGTCCACCAAGAAGAGGCGTTAATGAATGAAGAGAATATCCTATTATTTAATCAACATGAATTTATAATCAAAGAAGAAGGGGCACCAACCGCTAAGATTCCTTACACAGAGGATTTCTCCTTAAAACATATTCAAAATCAAAAAGAAGCTTTAAATGCATTGAGTAGACAGTGGTTTGTTCAAAATCAAGCGTTTGTTGTCGCTTTCTTTACTTTTATGATTTCTTCTTTCCTATTGGTGATGACGTTATTGATTATTTTGGGCGCATCATTTTTCCTTTATTTAACGAAGAACAGTCATTTAACGTCTATTACGACGTACAAAGAAACTGTGAATCTAGTGGTTAATTTGCTTTCTTTACCTACCATTTTAGCTACTTTATTCGGGGTGATTCATTTCGATATTGTGTGGATGGTAACTATTCAAACACTTGGGTTGCTGATCATGTTAGTAATTGTTTATGCTAAAACGCAGTTTAATGATGAGAAATTAAAATCAAAATAATCTTGTGGTTTATTTGAAAGAGGCCAGAGAGCAGTAGCCATTATTTTTATAAATCTTTTGGTTTTTAGAGGAGAAAGCTGTTACTGGAAGTTAATCCAATTATCGTGTCGGTGGAAGCTCGCTGCCGGAAGTTAATCCAATTATCGTGTCGGTGGAAGCTCACCGCGGGAAGTTAATCCAATTATCGTGTCGGTGGAAGCTCACCGCGGGAAGTTAATCCAA
>CAUWGX010000007.1:0-87037 GCA_963558565.1 uncultured Atopostipes sp. | reverse complement strand
AATCCAATTATCGTGTCGGTGGAAGCTCACCGCGGGAAGTTAATCCAATTATCGTCTCGCTAGACGCTCACCGCGGGAAGTTAATCATTTGACCTTCTGAATAGAAATCTCCTCAACCCTAAATCTTTTTTGGCACAAGAGAAACGAGCTCTTGAATCGCCATTTTGATGATTGGATAGAAAGGTTCCCAGGGAAATAATGTTTAATGAGGGGAGAAACAGCAAAGAGTACTTGAAATGAATTATGGCCTTGCTTTCATTATTAGTATCTGCTATTATAAAGAAGCTTATGCGATGAGCCGACCTGAACATTTGATTTTAAATTGAAGGTCATTTGCACATCACAGCGTAAGAATAAAAAGTGATGAAGAGCAAGTACTGTGAACACTTCTCTTATCTATTCATTGAAAAATAAATAGATTGCCAGCAAGCGTAGACAATGACCTGTCTGCGTTTTTTTTGCTTTTTGGTCTTTTTTTCTGATTTCCGAGGCGTAACGCTTTATATCTTCATTATTTATTCATATACTGTCACCAGATACATAATTTAAATGAAATTATAAAGGAGAGTATATTTATGGACCAATTATCAAATATGTGGCACTCACTAGCTGGCATGCTACCTAGTGTGATTGGTGGAATCGTATTAATTCTTGTGGCTTGGTTAGTGGCTACACTTGTTAGAAGTGGATTCCGCAAAGGACTTACTGCTATGAACTTGGATGAACGCTTAGAAAATTGGGGCGCCGTCCAATCGGCTGATCAGGGAAGAAGTATGATTGATACCCTATCTAAGGTATTATATTACTTAGTCTGGGTGTTGTTCTTACCTGGTATTTTTGAGACGTTTGGATTGACGTCGGTATCTGCCCCAATTCAAAATATGTTAAACATTGCTCTAGGTTTCTTACCAAACTTAATTGGAGCAATTGTTCTTGGAGCAATCGCACTTATTGTTGGTAAATTTGTTAAGAATTTAGTTTATAATCTAGCTTTATCAATCAATGTTGATCGCTGGGTTTCTAAACTAACTGCCCAAACTGGAAAAACAGATGCTTCAGAGGGCGTTTCTCGTGAGCAAAAAGATACAATTGCGAATGTTTTAGCAAATATTGCTTACGTCATTGTATTAATTCCAATTTTAGTTGTTGCTCTTGAAACATTAGGTATCCGCTCAATTTCTGAGCCGATTGTAAATGTTCTAAACTCAATCTTAGCTGCAATTCCTAACATTCTTGTCGCAGTCATTTTACTTGGAGTAGGAATGGCGATCGCGAAATTTGTTGGTGACTTAGTGTCAAACCTATTACAAGGAACAGGCATTAATAAATTAACAGATAATATGAATGTTAAAGGGGCTCAAAAATTAGACTTAGCTCAAATTAGTGGGCAAGTAGTTGCTGTTCTTATCGGTTTATTCTTCTTTGTTGAAGCGTTGAACGCTTTAAACTTAGCGGTATTAAATACGATTGGTGCTGCTATTATTGCTTACTTACCTAACGTAGTGTTTGCAATCATTATTTTAGGTTTAGGTGTTATTGGTGGACAGTGGATTGCAGGTTTAATTTCTCAATCAACTGGCAGCAAATGGGCTGGACAATTAGTGCAATACGTACTAATCGCTTTCGCTCTCTTTATGGTATTAGATCAATTGAATTTCGCAAGTAACATTGTGAATACAGCGTTTATCTTTATCATTGGTGGGCTTTCAGTCGCATTCGCACTATCATTTGGTCTTGGTGGCCGTGACTTTGCTAGAAAACAATTAGAAAAACTAGATAACAAAGTAGATGAAGAAAGCAATAAACCAAACACTCAATCATCAAATAATAATGCAAACTAAAAATAATTGATTGAGAACAGAAATTAAAAAAATAAATTTAATCAACGATGATGCATCTATAAACAGGATGTGTCATCGTTTTTTTTTTATGAAAAATGGTCAGAATTTCTCTGATTGAAATTTATAGACAAGCGTTCAATGAAATGATATCTTATGTATTATTGACGGAGAAAGCCGGTGATTAGATGAATTCATTGAACAGAAATTCAAGAAAGATGACTCTTTTTTTATTTATATTTTATTTGATCATTCTCATATGGATCATTGTTTTTAAATTTTCTTTTACATTTCAAGAATTGCCTTCCTTAAGAAGCGTAAATTGGGTACCTTTTGCGGGGACGGCCGTTAGAAATAACCAACTCGATTATAGTGAGGTTTTGAATAATGTATTGATTTTTATCCCCTTTGGTCTTTATATGAATATGTTAAAACCAGAGTGGAATTTTCTGAAGAAGATGATGCCCATCGTTTTAGCGAGTTTGGCTTTCGAAGGGCTGCAGTACGTTTTTGCGATTGGAGCAACAGATATTACAGATTTGTTGACCAATACTTTAGGGGGAGTGTTTGGTATCGTCGTCTGTTTGTTCTCACAAAAATTCTTTAAAAATCATTCGATTAAAATATTAAATACAGTAGCCATGACAGGAACACTTGGTATCTCTTGTCTATTTGTCTTACTTTTTTTGGCAAATGCCTAAAAGAAAACTTCCTATGTATTCTTTTGAGTGAATACGTAGGAAGTTTTTTCTATCTCTTTTTAAAATGTTAAAAAGTGTTAGTCGCGACTTGGTTTTTTCGTCGTTTGGAGATCGCCATCTTGTTTATAAATAAATAATGTACTTTCTTTATTTGCCGCTACTTTTTCTGCATGGTCCACGGCATCATCTTTGTGATCAAAGGTTTCATCAGGACGTTTGGCTCCTTTTGTCCAAACTTTCCAAACATCCTCTTCATAAATGACTTGAACGTCATTGTCTACTAAGTCAGGGTTGCCTGATTCTTCATGTTGATCATCTTTTTGAGGATTATCCGCTTTTTCAAATTCTTTCTTTTCTTCATCCGAAGCATTATCATACCATTCTTGAGCTTGTGAGTGCGCAATAGGGATGAGGCGTCCTTCTTCATAACCTTCATCTTCTAGAGCATTCGCAATATCAATGGCTTTTTTTCGTACGAGTGGGTCCATATTTTTCATTGAATCTGGGTAATCATTCATATCCCATGGCATAAAAATTCCTCCTTGTATTTAAATAACTCTTATGCCATTTATAGCACGTCTTATAGACGGATGCCAGCAATGTGCTTAATATTTTCCGCAAACCCCTTACTGAGCATCGACTGCTTAGGAAATATATTTTTGAAAAACACCTTAAGTTTTCTGAAAAGAGACTTCAACATGAGCACATCTAAGTTAAAAAAATGAAAGCAGTTACTTTTGATTAGTAACTTGTTTAACTTTTGGTATGATAGGTGGAAAGAAAGGTGGGAGTAACATGAAGAAAATTCTAGTTATAGGAGGTACACAGTTTTTTGGTAAGAAAGCTGTCGAACGACTCCTAAAACATGGACATGAAGTCACAATAGCGACGCGTGGGAACAAGCTGCATCCATTTGGTGAAGCAGTTAATCATATTACTTTAGATGCACGAGATGCACAGCATAATGGCTGGACAGAAGTAACGAGTCAACAATGGGAAGCAGTATTTGACAATGTTTGCTATACAAAAGAGGACGCTGAACTATTGATTCAAAAATTGGGCGATGTGACAAAGCATCTATACTTTACATCGAGTATGGCCGTTTATACAGGCGCAAAAGATGGTTATCGAGAAGAAGACTTCGACCCTTTAACTTATCGCATAGATCCTCATCTACAAGTGGATTATGGGGAAGGGAAACGACAAGCAGAAACCATTTTATTCACTAAAGCGCCATTTAAAGTGACCGCTTTCCGTTTTCCAATCGTTTTAGACACGGATGATTATACGGAGCGTCTTCATTTTTATGTTAGAAAAGCGCTAAAGAATGAGACGATTTATTTTGAAAATGAAGCATATAAAGTGAATTATATAAAAGGGAGTAAAGCGGCTGACGCTATTGTCTGGGCGATTGAAAATGAAAAAGAAGGTATTTTTAATGTAAGCGCAAAAGACGCGATCACGATTGGAACTCTGCTCGATTGGCTTGAAGAAGGTGTTGAGAAGTCGATTCATGTTGAGTATACTGGTGAGAAAGAAATGAGCTCTCCCTTTAGTGTTTCTCATGATCAATATTTAATTTCAGATAAGATCGAAACAGAAGGTTTCCCGCTTGCACAACTAGCCGATTGGTTGAAACCTTTAATTCGAGCGATTCAGACTGGGAGATAAGATCACTTATTTTTTATGTGTAGAAGAGGAGTTGAGAATATGAATAAAATACAAACTGTTTTAGTCGCTAACCGAGGAGAAATTGCTACTCGTATTATGCGAGCTAGTCATGAGTTGGGACTCAAAACAATTGGTATCTATTCAAAAGAAGATGTGGGTACCCTACATCGGCAAAAAGCAGATGAATCCTATTTGATTGGGGAGGGAAAAAGCCCGACGCAAGCTTATTTAGATATTGAAGGCATTTTAGCTTTGGCTAAAGAAAAAAATGTCGATGCGATTCATCCAGGTTATGGTTTTTTAAGTGAAAATGAAGAGTTCGCGCATCGCTGTGCCGAAGAGGGGATTATTTTTATCGGTCCCAAACTTCGACACTTAGAAATGTTTGGCAATAAAACGCGTGCACGAGAAACAGCCATCGGCGCTGGTTTACAAGTTATACCAGGAACAGAGGGCAAGATCTCGTCTGTTGATGAAGTTTATCAGTTTGGTGAAAACTATGGTTATCCTCTTATTATCAAAGCTGTAAGTGGTGGTGGCGGTAAAGGAATGCGTATTGTGACTAAAGAAAGTGAGGTTCAAGAAGCTTATGACCGGACCAAGTCAGAAGCGATGAACTCATTTGGCAATGACGCACTTTATATTGAAAAATATATTGCCCATCCAAAACATATTGAAGTTCAAATCTTAGGCGATGAACATGGAAATGTAGTTCATCTTTATGAACGGGACTGTTCAGTTCAAAGACGTCATCAGAAAGTTGTTGAAGTAGCTCCCGCTTATGGTTTGCCCGAAAAAATGCGTGAGCAATTATGTGAGGCGGCCTTACAATTAATGAACCATGTAGAATATGTCAACGCAGGGACGGTAGAGTTTTTAGTTTCTGGCGATGATTTTTATTTCATCGAAGTCAATCCACGGGTGCAGGTAGAGCATACGATCACTGAAAAAATAACAGGAATTGACATTGTTAAAACACAAATTTTAATCGCTGATGGCGAAAATCTTTTTGGTGAAGTGATTGCTATGCCAGCGCAAGAAGACATTGAAGTGAACGGTTATGCGATTCAAAGCCGGATTACAACAGAAGATCCTTTAAATAATTTTGCACCAGATACTGGAAAAATCATCGGCTATCAATCTCCGGGAGGACCAGGCTTACGTTTGGATGCCGGCGATGCTTTTCGCGGGGCTGTGATTTCACCTTACTATGACTCTTTACTCGTCAAAATTACGGCCAGTGGAGCAAGTGTGCATGAGACAATTTCTAAAATGAAAAGAGCGCTCGACGAGCTGAAGGTTGTCGGTGTTACGACGAATATCAGTTTCTTGAAAAACATTATGCAACATCCAAAATTCTCGGCAGGCGATTATGATACAACCTTTATTCAAGATTATCCGGAACTTTTTGATTTTGTGCCTCCGCGTAATCGTGGCTTAAAAATCTTGGAATATATTGCGGATGTAACAGTCAATGGTTTCCCAGGAATCAATACAGATAAAAAGCCGAAATTTGAAACAAGAACGGTCCCACAATTTGAAAGAATCTCAACTCGAGGATCGCATAAAAATTCAAAAGGGTTAGCAGCCGACAAACGCACTTTTAAACATATGTTGGATGAAAAAGGGCCAGAAGCTGTGTCAAAAGCAGTTTTAGCTAATACGAATGCCTTATTGACAGACACAACTTTACGGGATGCGCATCAATCTTTATTAACAACGCGCTTACGTACCGATGATATGACACGGATTGCGCCTTATATGAACGAAACAATGAAAGACTATTTTTCATTAGAAATGTGGGGTGGCGCTACTTTTGATGTGGCTTATAACTTCTTAAGAGAGAGTCCGTGGGAACGGTTAGAAGAATTACGCGCATTAATTCCCGATATTCCTTTCCAAATGTTATTACGCGCTTCGAATGCTGTGGGTTATAAAAATTATCCCGACAATGTGATCCAGAAGTTTATTCAAACCAGTGCCGAAACGGGTATTGATGTTTTCAGAATTTTTGATTCTTTAAACTGGATAGAAACGATGAAATTACCAATCGAAGAAGCCTTAAAGACAGGAAAAATGGTGGAAGGAACCTTGTGTTATACGGGAGACCTTTTAGATCCAGAACGTTCAGACATTTATACATTAGATTATTATGTCAATTTAGCCAAAGAGATTGAAGCCCAAGGGGTACATTTCTTAGGGATTAAAGATATGTCTGGAATCTTGAAACCAGAAGCTGCTTATCAATTAATCCAAACCCTTAAAAATGAAATTAATCTTCCGATTCATCTGCACTCACACGATACAAGTGGGAATGCTATCCCGATGTATTCGCGAGCAATTGATGCCGGTGTAGATATTGTCGATACCGCCAACGCAGCTTTAGCTGGGCAAAATGCGCAGCCAGATGCCAATGCTCTCTTCTATACTCGTCAAGGAACAGAGCGAACGATTGACGTGAATTTAGAAGCGAACGATCAAATGGCTGAATATTGGAAGATTACACGACAATATTATGCGCCTTTTGAGACGGATTTAAAGACTTCTTTCACGGAAGTTTATGATTATGAAATACCTGGTGGACAATATAGTAACTTACGTGCACAAGCCAATTCTTTAGGATTAGGCGAGCGTTATGATGAAGTTCTAGAGATGTACCGCCGCGTCAACTTATTGTTTGGAGATATCGTAAAAGTGACCCCATCCTCTAAAATTGTCGGGGATATGGCACTTTATATGGTACAAAATGATTTAGATGAAGAAAGTGTCCTTAAAGAGGGGATGAATCTAGATTTCCCAGAATCAGTGATTAGCTTTTTCCAAGGTCAAATTGGACAACCGGCGGGAGGAATGAATAAAGAATTACAAAAACTTGTTTTAAAAGGGCGAGACTATATTACGGATCGTCCAGGAAACCACATAGCTCCTTATGATTTTGAACAGGCGCAAGAAGACTTGGAACAAATCCTTCCGAAAAAAGAAATCAATGAACAGGCATTATTGAGTTATGCCATGTATCCAAAAGTTTACAAAGATTATTTAAAATTCTTTGAAGAATACAATAAAACCCAAGTTATTGAGACACCAACCTTTTTCTATGGCTTAGAACTTAATGAGCAGATTATGGTGGAGCTGGAACCTGGTAAATCTTTATTGATTGAACTGACAAGTGTAGGACCTCTGAAAGAGGGCGGCTATCGTACAGTTTATTTCGATTTAAATGGATTACCACAAGAAGTGGAAGTACAAGATCGGAATGTCGAAGGAACGGTTATGGTTCGAAAAAAAGCCGATAAAACAGATCCGAAACATATCGGGGCACAAATGCCGGGAACGGTTGTAGAAATTTTTGTGAAACCCGGTGATAAAGTCGAACAAAATGAGCCGTTAATCGTAACGGAAGCGATGAAAATGGAATCCAGTATTCAAGCTCCCATCGAAGGTATTGTAAAAGAAGTTTATGTGAATGAAAAAGAACAAGTCCAAGGGAACGATTTACTGATCGAATTTGAATAATTGAAGCATATAGGTTCTAAATACAAAAACAGACTGACTGTCCGAAGACAGTCAGTCTGTTTTTTATGAGGTAATATCCTCTCATTTAAAAATTAAAACTCTATGCTGATTCAACTTCCACAAGTCGATCGTGGATTTCAGCAAGTTCAACTTGGCGAACTTCTCTAGGTAAGAACATACGAATTTCTTCTTCATTGTAACCAATTTGTAGTCGTCGGTCATCCATAATAATTGGACGACGGATCAAACTCGGTTCTTCAATAAATAATTCTAACAATTCATTCATTGATAGAGTGTCGATGTCTACTTCTAGATCCTGATAAGCCTGTGAACGATAGGAAATAATTTCTTCTGTTCCCTCATCTGTTAACATTAAGATTTCTTTGATTTCATCTTTAGTTAATGGTTCATGGTAGATGTTCTTTTCCTCAAACTCTAGTCCATGTTCCTCTAACCATGACTTAGCTTTTCGACACGAAGTACAACTTGGTGAAACGTAAAGTCTAATCATCAAAATCTACTCCTTTTTTGAAAAAAGATCTCGTTCTAACATCTTAATGAGTAGAAGAAATCCCCCACATATTCCTATATGTATCTTCTTTTAAGAGATTTCTTAAAATGTGAACGTTTATTTCCTAATATACATTATACTAGGGTTTGTACAGTTTTTCAAGCAGCCTTTGAAATTTAGGGGGTAAATTTATATAATATTCATAATTTTAACCTGACTGTAATTATTGTATTATATTAAAGGAAAAATCTGCGGAAAGGACACAGATATGCTAAAATATAAAAAAACAGATTAAAAAGAGGTGAATGTATGAACCCACTTTTCAAATTACTGATGAAATTTGCATCGTCTCCAAAAATCGATATGCAAGAAGACTATGTATGGGTAAGAAAGATTCAGCAACTGTTCTCTAAAACTTCTGTAGAAGATTATGATTTTTTAGATGAAAAAATTTACTCCGCTGAAGATGATCATGAAATTCCTGTACGTATTTTCTATCCAGAATATCGAAAACATGAAGAGTCGATTATTTATATACATGGTGGAGGTTGGGCTCTCGGAAATATTGATACTTATACGAGTGCTTGTGTCAATTTAGCCAATGAATTAGGACGAATTGTGTATTCTATCGACTATCGCTTGGCCCCAGAATATCCCTATCCTGCTGGATTACGCGATTGTTTGCGTGTCGTGGATGTGCTATTGACCCCAAATGCGGACCAAAAAGATAAAAAATGGATTCTCATGGGCGATTCGGCGGGAGGAAATTTAGCCGCCGCTGTTTTATTAAAAAGAAGAGCAGAGAATAAAAGACTCCCTGAAAAACAAATATTATTGTATCCTTTAACCCATTGGGATCATACTGAAAATTCACCTTTTCCTTCAATTATTACAAATGGTTATGATTATGGCTTAACTATTAAGAAGATCCAAGAATATATGGAAATGTATGCGCCAGATGAAAAAGTACGGAAAAATCCTTATATTGCGCCACTGATGGCCGATGACTTAAGTGGCCAACCAGCTACTTTAATTATCACTGCAGAGTATGACCCTTTACGTGATGAAGGAGAAGCGTATGGGAGAGCTTTGAAAAGAGCGGGCAATGAAGTAGAAGTTCAGCGTATTTTAAATAGTGTGCACGGTTTTATTACTTATCCTCCTTATGTGGCCCCCCTAGTCGAAGCATATAAATTAATGAATAATTTCTTGAATAGGTAATGAGATAGGAGTAATGGCATGGAGTATGAACAATGGATTCGTTTAGATAATGCTTCTAATATTTTCTTAGCTGCACGAAATGAAATTGATACAAAAGTTTTTCGATTGACGGCGGAAATGAAAGACAATATTAAACCGTCTATTTTGCAAGAAGCTTTGAATATCACTTATGAAGAATACCCTCTGTTTCATAGTGTTTTACGGCGAGGGTTCTTTTGGTATTATTTAGAAAAAAGCGAAGAAGACCCTCAAGTGCAGAAGGAATCAGAACCTCCTGTATCTAAAATTTATAAATCAGGCGAGCGGAACTTTTTATTCCGTGTCCTTTATAAAGAAAATCGTATCCATTTAGAAGTTTTCCATGCTTTAACGGATGGAACAGGTGCTCTGTGGTTTTTAGAAGATTTGCTGATTGAGTATGTAAGGTTACGATACGCGAAAGATAAACAGAATCCAAAAGAAAAACGTCAAAAAGCAGATATTGAAGATAGTTTTAATCGTTATTTCAGAGAAAAGAAGAAAAGAACGCAATTTGATCGTTTTATCCAACCGCTGCGAGAGATTTATAAGGAACAAAAAATAACGAGACGTCTTCTTCCGGGCGTGACGGAAAGTCCCGAAGACAAAAAAATCTACCAAATTAAAGGAACGCTGACTCCTGATCATCGGCCACGCATTGTTCATTTAGAATTACCAGTAAAAGAGGCTTTAGCGCTAGCGCGTAAAGAAGGAGTTTCTTTAACGATGTATCTATCGGCTTTATATTTATTAACGATTTACGAAGCAAAAGAGAAAAAAGACGAGGAGATCACCCTCAGTATGTCGATTCCTATTAATTTACGACAGTTTTTTCCCTCCATTACTGTGCGTAATTTTTTTAGCACAACAGTGGTTGATTATACTTTTAAAGCAGGACAGACACCAGATCTCAGTGATATTTGTCAGAAAATTAATCAGCAATTTCAAAAACAATTAGAAAAAGAAGCTTTGGAGAATCGACTAAAGAAACATATTGCCTTTGAATTTTATCCACCTGCACGGATTATCTTGCGGCCCATTAAGGACTTAATTTTAAAGGGGATCAATAAATTAAATAATCGAAAAATTACAGCAGCGATGTCAAACTTAGGACTCGTGCATTTACCAGAAGAGATGTCAGAGTATGTGGAGAATATGTATTTTCTAACATCTGTCATTCGTCCACAATTTTCAGTGCTGAGCTATGGACAGACGTTAAATATTTGTTTTACGAGTCCTTTTAGTGAGACGGATATTTACCAATATTTTGTCGAGCATTTGACAGCAGCGGGCTTGGAAGTAGTGGTTGATGTCAACAAAGTCACCAGAGAGGAGTTAGAAGAATAGATGAAAACTTGTCCGAAGTGTAAGACTTCTGTAAAAGGGGAATGGACAAAATGTCCTTTATGTCAGACTCCTTTACTTACAGAAGCTGAAGCAGAACAAAAATCTTCTTCGCTTTTAAATGTGCCTTTGACCTTTAATCGTCAAAAAGCGATGCAAGTCTTTTTTAGAATCTCTTTATTCCTTGTTTTACTCTACTTTATTGGCCACTATTTCTGGACGTTTCAATTTTTCGGATTGGAATATGTTTTATTTGGTCTTTTAATTACTTGGACTTTATTTATTATTTTGTTACAGAAGCGACGAAATATTGTGAAAGCGATCCTTTATATTTTGATTTTCATTGCGCTCGTGAGTATTTATTTTGACTATTTAAATGGTTGGCTCAGCTGGTCATTAACTTTTGTAATCCCTATTTTAAGTACATCATCTTTGTTAGCGATGTTTATTTCGATACAAGTGGTGAGTTTAAAAGCGGAAGATTATGTATTGTATTTACAACTCGCTGCTTTAGTAGGTATCGTGCCTTTATTGTTTTTAGTCATGCATTGGGTCGCTCATCCGCTTCCGAGCCTTATTTCTGTGGTTTTTAGTTTCGTGATGTTTATTAGCGTGCTCGTGAGATATCGGAAAACCATGATTCAAGAATTACAAAAACGAATGCATATTTAAAAAAAGATGAAGAATCTGAGACTTATTGTGTTATTACTGTCATTTCTGAGGATTTGTTTTATAATAAATTTGTAAGTACTATCAACTAAAGGAGGAAACATAAAATGTTTGAACAATTAAGAAGATTAGCGATGATTGGTATCGGTGGAACAGCTTTAGCAGTTGATAAGGTAGCAGAATATGTGGATGAATTAGTCAAACAAGGAAAATTGACCGTAGATGAAGGTAAAAAATTAACAGAAGAATTAATTCAAAATAGAAAAAAAGACACAACTGACGAAGAACGAAAAGAAATCGAAGAAATTTTATTAGACATGAATTTGGCCCAAAGAAAAGATATTGAGCAATTAGAAACAAGAATTGAACAATTAGAAACAGAATTAAATAAGGCAGAAAACAAAGAAGAACATTAAAAATTAATCAGAAGAAGTTGATCGTTCAAGGAGGGTGGGCATGAGTAAAGAGCAAAAAAAAGGAAGGCGAAATCGGTTAACTGAGATCGCGACTGTACTCGCTTCTTATGGTTTTGGTCATATTTATCGAACGCGACTCGGCTCAAAACATGAGCATCAAGATGCTGAGCAGTTACGCTTAGCCTTTGAAGAGCTGGGGCCGACATTTATTAAGTTTGGACAGATATTGTCGACACGGCCAGATTTGCTGCCGCCAGATTATATTGAAGAATTAGCGAAGTTGCAAGATCAAGCCCCCCCTTTTCCTTTTGAAAAAATTAAGGAAACGTTTCAGGAAGAATTTGGTGAAGATTTAGAAAAAGTTTTTGAATGGGTGGATGAAGAACCGCTAGCAAGTGCCTCTGTTGCCCAAGTCCACCGAGCGCTGACCAAAGAAGGGCAAGAGGTGATTGTGAAGGTTCAAAGGCCGGATATGGAAGAGGATTTATTGCGGGATATTCAGTTGTTTTCCCGGATTATTTCCATGGCTCCTGAGACGGTCAAAAGTTTTGTGGTGGATGCGGATGTTGCGTTAGCTGAAGTTGAAAAAATTACAAAAGTTGAATTAGACTTTCGAAATGAGATGAATGCTTTAATTCAGTTTCGTAAAAATAACGAAAATCGACCGGTAGTGACTGCGCCCAAACCAATGATCAAATACACTTCGAAGCGGGTGCTCGTTGAAGAATATATCAAAGGAATCAATGGGTTAAATATTACAGATCTTCTGCAAGCGGGCTATGAACAAGATGATTTTGTCGAAAAATTCATATATACTTTTTTAGTCCAAATTTTTGAAGATGGTTTCTTCCACGGTGACCCTCATCCCGGGAATATCATTATCAGTGAAGGTCAGATTGTTTATATTGACTTTGGTTTATATGGAGAACTTTCAGAAAGTAATCGAAATAAATTATTAGAAATTTTAGAAGCGATTGTTTTTGAAGACGTAGAATCTTTAATGAATTTGCTATTACAGATGGCTATTGTTCGATCAGATGTTGACCGGTATACGTTATACCAAGATTTAGAGACGTTTTTTTATTTATATGTTTCCAAAGATTTGGAACAGATTGAAATTGGCACACTATTCAATGATATTTTGTCTGTCACCCATAAACATGATTTAATTATGCCGAATGATTTTATTATGTTAGCTAAATCTATGGGGGTCATTGAAGGTGTAGTGGCTAATTTTAAAACAGATGTTAACGTGATGGAAGTGGCTAAAACGTATCTGCAAGAACGAGATGATTTTTCATTTTGGGGACGTTTGAAAAAAGAAAATATCGGATTAAAAGCTTACCAATTAGGCACGAATATACTCGATCTACCTATAAAAGTAAAAGATACTTTAGAGACGATCGCAAATGGGCGAGCCCGTTTGAACTTAGAAATTATGGATTGGGATAAAAAAAGTATCGAGATCAATAAAATGGTGAATCGTTTAGTGTTTGCGATTATTATTGCCTCGCTGATTATGGCGTCAGCCATTATAGCGGTCAGCGTAACAAGCCCTAGTTTATCTCGCTTAAGTGTCATTATTTTTATTGGTGCTGGATTAATGGGTTTATGGCTCTTAATTTCGATTATAAGATCCGGGACTTTATAAAGTACTTTTTATACCTTTTGCGTAAAAAAAGAAAAACCGTCAGGGAAATTTTCCTGACGGTTTTTGGTTATTATATTGATTAAAAATTAAGTAGTTTATCTAGATCTACCAGTAATCCAACCGTAAATTAACACAACGATTAAAGCACCGATAATAGCTGGGAATACGGCAAATCCTTGAACAGTCCAGCCCCAGTCACCTAGTAATAGACCACCGAGCCATGCACCAAGGAAACCTAAAATAATGTTACCAAGAATTCCACCAGGTACTTCACGGTTCATGATTTGTTCAGCAACAAATCCAATAAGTCCACCTACAACTAATGAAATTAAAAATCCTATCATCAATATCTCCTCCAATTTATTCCATTGATAGCGATCAATCGCTATCTCGATCTTACAAAATCATTTTACCGATTTCGGTCGCGGAGTGCAATTGGTTTGCTCAGAACTTCGCTGAGAATCATAGCATCCGTAATGCTTTGTCTGTCTGATAGCTGTTTGATCAATGAATTTTTTTTGGTGGATTGTTGATGTGATCCCGTTGTTTTTGCTCTGTGTCTTTTCGTTTTTGCTGTTTGTCGTTGTTTTGCTTTTTGTGGATAAGACGAGTGTTCTTTAGTTTGTTTTTGCGCTTGTTGTTCATTCCGTCTTCTTTGATTGGATTTCGGTTTTTGCGCTTTCTGCTTTCGTTTACGGGTCTTTGCCTGAGAACTATTTTGTTTATTTGAACGAGTAGGCGTCTCAGCGGCCGTTCGTTGTTTCCGGATTTCTTCTAGACGCTTGACCAGTTCTTGTTGTTTAGCATTTCTGCCAGTATTTTCTGAACTCATGTACACACATCCCATCTATTACATAAGAGATTATCGTTCTTCATCTTCATCATTAACTTCACGGGAAATAGATTCTCTCATGCTTGAATCTGCTTGTACGTTTTTCATGTTGTAATAGTCCATAACGCCTAAATTACCACTTCTAAAGGCTTCAGCAATGGCAAGAGGGACTTCAGCTTGTGCTTCCGTTACTTTTGCTTGCATTTCTTGTTCACGAGCCACAGCCATTGAGCGTTGCTCTTCAGCTTTGGCTTGCGCGATTTTCTTATCTGCTTCAGCTTGATCTGTTTGTAATTGAGCACCAATGTTACGGCCAACATCTACATCTGCAATGTCGATCGAGAGAATTTCAAAAGCGGTTCCTGCATCTAAACCTTTATCTAAAACTGTTTTTGACATGGAATCTGGATTTTCCAGAATTTCTGCATGTACAGTTGCAGAACCAACCGTCGTAACAATTCCTTCTCCTACACGGGCAATAATAGTATCTTCACCAGAACCACCGACTAGCCGCTCGATATTGGCACGGACCGTCACTTTCGCTTTGGAGAGGAGTTCAATTCCGTCTTTAGCAACTGCTGAAATTTTTGGCGTTTCAATCACTTTAGGGTTTACAGATACTTGAACCGCTTCAAAAACATTTCGACCCGCCAAATCAATCGCTGCCGCTTGTTCGAAAGGGAGCTCAATGTTTGCGCGTTCTGAAGCAATTAAAGCATCAATCACATCATTAATATTTCCACCAGCTAAATGATGAGCTTCCAGATCATCAATAGAAAGATCGAGTCCTGCTTTTGTCGCTTTGATTTGTGGACGAATGATATCATGAGGGTTCACTCGGCGTAGACGCATCCCCGCTAATGTGAAGAGTCCGACTTTTACGCCTGAAAAATAAGCAGTGACCCATAAGCCCACAGGAATAAAGCGGAGCGCCACACTAAGCACAGCTAATATAAGAATTGCAAGAATAATAAAACCAATAAATGTTCCATCAAAAAATGTATCCATTTCATCTACCTCTGTTCTAATTTATTTTTTTTCGTACAACAATTTTTGTTCCAAGGATTTCTTGAATAACAACTTTTTCTCCGCGAGTAACATGCCCCTCAGCACTTAAAACATCATAAGAACCTGCATCTTTTTCAAAAATTGCTTTTCCAGAAGGACGAAGAGGAGTGACCGCTTCTCCAACCATACCAATTGAAAGCTGAGGTTTCTTTTCGGTTTCTTCAATTTCCATCGATTGTTGACTATTCGCTTTCAAGACAATTTTATCTAGATTAGAAATAGAGTAACCGCTTCGAATTAAAATGACGATTAAAATGGTTGAAGTAATAAGAGCAATCGTTAAATCTCTAATCATCAATCCGAAGTCATTGGTTGTAAAGTAAAGCCCCAGAGCAACCGAAACAACACCTAGGATACCTAATAGTCCAAAACCGGGAATAAATACTTCTAAAGCAATTAAGACAAGCCCCACTATAAATAAGAGAATAGGGGTCCAACTATCAACACCAGCATAATAAAAATAGCCGACTAAACTTCCAATCGCAACAATGGTACCGGTCTTATGCCAAGGAGTCAGGACTAAGAAAATAATACCAATAAAACCAATGGTTAGCAGTAAAGTTTCCACATATTTAACCTCCTTTATTCTTCTTTCGGTTTAAGTATACCATCTTGAAGGCTTTGACGAAATATAAAATATTTTTTAATAAAGATAAAAGAACCAAACGGGGAAGAATAGGCAATTAATAGCGAACAAACAAGGAAAAATATTTTAATCTTATTTTAATATATGGGGGAATCAAAAAAATCGATTAAATAAGGATTATAAGAGAGAATAAACCTCTAAATTAATTTAATTAGTAAGCGATTACTTAATGGTGATGATGTACTATAATACAAGTTAATAAATTCAGTAAAGTATCTAGTTAAATTTTGTGTTTATTTAGTAATTACGGTACAATAAAACAAACAATACAAAAATATAACAAAAAGATTAGAGGGAAATGAGAGAAAATAACCTTGTAATAAACACTTAGAAAATAAAGGAAGATGAATATGGTTCAAAATGAAAAGGAGCTTAAAGAAAAAAGATTAAAAGAAGCCTTATACTTATTCAATCACGGGGAATATTTTGATAGTTATTATACTTTTGGAAATAAAAGAGAAGGAAAAAATGTAAGGTTTACCGTGTGGGCACCTGAAGCTCGCGCCGTAGCTGTGGTTGGGGACTTTAATAATTGGGAAGAGAATACTTTATTAGAAAAAATAGCTGAAACTGGGTGTTGGACAGGGGTTGTTCCTCAGGTCGAGGAAGGGCAATGCTATAAGTATAAAGTGACACAGGCCACAGGGGAAGTCGCCTATAAAATTGATCCTTATGCTTTAGCGTTTGAAGTGCGTCCTAATGATGCTTCGATTGTAAAAGAGTTGCCACAAAAGAATTGGAAAGATGGAGGCTGGTTATCGGCTAGAAAACGCTGGCCCATCTATCAACGACCATTGAATATATATGAAGTGCATCTTAGTTCTTGGAAACAACACGAAGATGGCTCCTGGTACACCATCCCAGAATTACAAGAAGAGCTTATTCCTTATGTGAAAGAGCTTGGTTTTACGCATATTGAGTTTATGCCTGTGATGGAACATCCGCTTGACGCGAGTTGGGGCTATCAAACGACTGGTTTTTTTGCCATATCTTCAAAATATGGCACTATCGAGGAGTTTCAAGATTTTGTAGAAGCGGCACATTTAGAAGGTATCGGGATCATTATGGATTGGGTGCCAGGACATTTTAATCGGAATGACTATGGCTTGGCTTATTTTGATGGTACGCCTCAATTTGAATATGCGGACTCTAATCAAGCCAATAACAACCGCTGGGGCACATTAAATTTTGATTTAAGCAAAAAAGAAATACATAGTTTTCTTATTTCAAATGCCCTTTTTTGGATAGAAACTTTTCATTTAGACGGTCTTAGAGTCGATGCTGTCAGTAATATGCTCTACCTTGATTATGATGAAGGGGAATGGACGCCAAATGAAAAAGGCGGCAATGAAAACCTTGCAGGAGTGGACTTCATTAAAAAACTTAATACGATTGTGTTTAGTCGCCATCCTTCCATTATTATGGCCGCTGAAGAAAGTACTTCTTGGAAAAAGGTGACGAAGCCTGTGTCCGATGGCGGCTTAGGATTCAATTATAAATGGAATATGGGGTGGATGAACGATACGTTGCGTTTCTTTGAGATGGATCCCCTATACAGAAAAGATCATTTTAACCTGATCACCTTCTCTTTTATGTACGCGTTTAATGAAAACTTTATTTTACCTTTCTCTCATGATGAGGTCGTTCACGGAAAAAAATCACTGATGCACAAAATGCATGGTGATCGCTATAACCAATTCGCAGGACTTCGCACATTGAAAACTTACCAAATGTTTCACCCGGGGAAGAAACTGAATTTTATGGGCAATGAATTTGGGCAATTTTTAGAATGGAAATTCGCTGAAGGTCTAGAATGGGAAAGTCTAGAAGATGAGATGAATGCCGCTCATCTCGCATTTACTAAAGCACTCAACCAATTTTATAAAGAGTATCGAGCGCTTTGGGAACTGGATCATACAATGGAGGGCATTGAAATATTAGATGCGGATAATAAGGAAGAATCGGTGTTGATCTTTTTACGTAAAGGAAAAAAACCTCGTGATTTTTTAGTGATTTGTTGTAATTTTACCCCCGTTGAACGACAGAATGTACGTGTTGGTGTTCCTTTTAGAGGGTTATATGAAGAAGTATGGAATACAGAGTTAGAGCGTTTAGGAGGAACATGGACAAAAGGGCAGGAAGATTTTAATACGGAAACCATCGAAAAACACAAGCAAGCGTATTCGATCGAAGTTATATTACCTGCTTTAAGTGTGATCGCCATTGCTCCTAAATATGTTTATGGAGCGGCTAAAAAATAAGAAAGGATCTCTTAACAATTATTGAGGTGAAGAACAAAATGTTGAAAAGTAGGTAGAAGCGAAGAGCAAAGGAGTGGCAAAACATGAAGACAGATGCAGTAGCAATGATATTAGCTGGAGGACAAGGTTCACGCTTAGGCAAATTAACTAAACAAACCGCAAAACCAGCTGTCCCTTTTGGAGGAAATTATCGCATTATTGATTTTGCTTTATCAAACAGCGCCAACTCAAATATTAATACTGTAGGCGTTGTTACCCAATACCAGCCGCTTGTTTTAAACGAACATGTGGGGAATGGAGAAAATTGGGGGCTCAATCGGCACAAAGGTGGCGCCACTATCTTACAGCCGTATTCAAGTGTTGATGGTGAAAAGTTTTTTAAAGGTACCGCACATGCCATTTATCAAAACATTGATTTTATTGATATGTATGATCCTGAAGTCGTTGTTATTTTATCTGGAGATCACATCTATAAAATGGACTATGAAGCGATGATTGATTTTCATAAAGAAAAGAATGCATTGTTAACCATAGCGGTCATGGAGGTTCCGTGGGAAGAAGCTTCTCGTTTTGGGATTATGAATACCGATGAAACGGGCAGAATTGTTGAATTTGAAGAAAAACCAGCAGAACCCAAATCAAACCTTGCTTCAATGGGGATTTATATATTTACATGGAAACGATTAAAGAAATACTTAAAAGACAATGCCGCTAAAGGGACGGAATTTAGTGATTTTGGACATCATGTGATTCCGACTTATTTAAGAAACAGTGAGGCTGTTTATGCTTATAACTTTGAAGGGTATTGGAAAGATGTCGGGACCATTGAAAGTCTCTGGGAAGCCAATATGGAGTTCTTAGATCCTCACCATGAATTAAATATTCGCGACTCCTCTTGGCGTATTTATTCAAAAATGCAGAATACTACTCCGCAACAAATTACGAAAACCGCTGAAGTTCATGATTCTATGATTACAGATGGTTGTTATGTAGCGGGCGATGTTGAGCACTCAATTTTAAGTAATAATGTTAAAGTAGGTAAAGGAAGTGTTGTGAAAGATAGCGTCATTATGCCAGGTACTGTCATTGGCGAAAATTGCCATATCGAAAAAGCCATTATTGGAGAAAATGCGAACATTTATGACGGCGCTGAATTAGTGGGTGAGCTTGGGAAAATTGCTGTTGTTGGGAATGGCGAAAAAATAGGGGGCTATACAGATGAAGACTAAATATGCCGCGATACTTAATTTGATTGAAAATGAAAAAGACTTACTGCCCTTAACCAAAAGACGACCGGTTGCATCTTTACCCTTTGCTTGTCGTTACCGTTTGATTGATTTCCCGTTTTCCAGTCTATCAAATGCTGAAACAAGGTCTGCAGCTTTATTCATGTCCGGTTCGGGTCGTTCATTGTATGATCACATTCGTTCAGGAACAGCTTGGGGCTTGGATAATTTAGCAGGTGGTGGAGTTTTTACACACTCACAAATTGATTTAAAAACCACGCATGAAGAGGGCGGAAAATATAGTGCCGATTATTATAATGATCATATAAATTATTTGAAAAAATCCAAGGCTGAATATGTGATTTTGTCTGGATCTCGAATCTTAGTCAATTTACAAATCGAAGCGATGTTTACTTATCATTTAGATAAAAATAGTGATATCACTGTCGCTTATAAGAAGATTCCACGGGATGAAGTGCGGCAGGATACGGTTTATTCGAGTTATCAATTAAATTCAGCCAATGGAATTGAGATTGAAAAAGTCGTTCCGCTCAAAGAAATCCCCTATGATTCGAGAACGGTCGCTTTCGGGCTTGATTTTCTATTAGCTCGAACAGAAGTCGTTTTAGATTATATCAATAAATTACGCGCTGAAAATTTATTTGTATCCGTTGAAAATATTTTAAAACTAGCGATTGAAAATAATTATACTTCGCTCAATGGTTATGAATATACAGGTTATTTAAAAGCGATTGAAGATATCAAAAGTTATTTTGAAGCCAATATGGACATGTTAGATGAAGAGAATTTCAATGCCTTATTTTACCGAGAGTCTCCAGTGCTTACAAAATCTAAAAATTCAGCACCTACTTATTATGGAAAAGATTCTGAAGTGTCAAATTCCCTTTTCGCGAATGATAGTGAGATTTATGGTCATGTGGAAAATTCGCTCTTATCTCGAAGAAATACGATTTGCCAACATGCAGTGGTTAAAAATTCCATTGTTTTACAAAGTTGTTTTGTGGATGAAGAAGCGACTTTAAATTATGTAATTTTAGACAAACGAGTGCGTGTTGAAAAAGGCGCAAAACTAGAAGGAACACCGGAACAACCTATTGTCGTGCCAAAAGAGGCCCGAGTACTTTCTTCCGGCGAAATAGTGGAAGGATGAAAGCGATGAAATTATTATTTGCAGCGACAGAATGTGCACCATTTTTTAAAACGGGTGGTCTAGGAGATGTACTAGGAGCCCTGCCCAAAGAACTCGCTAAACAAGGGCACGAAGTTCGTGTGGTATTGCCTTATTTTGTCCAACAAATGCCTGAAGAATTCAAACAACAGCTGGAAGACGTTACGAATTTTACGGTTGAAGTTGGGTGGCGCAATGTTTATTGTGGAATCAAACAATTGGTTAAAGACCAGGTGACGTACTACTTTATTGATAATCTTTATTATTTTGATCGGGAAAGTTTATATGGCTTTGAGGATGAAGCTGAACGATTTGCTTTCTTTCAGCTAGCAGCGATTGAAATGTTAGAGAAAACAGACTATATTCCAGAAATATTTCATGTGAATGATTGGCAGACTGCTGTAATCCCTGTGTTGTTAAAAGATAAATACCATTGGATCAATAAATTTGCACAAATCCGGACTGTTTTAACCATCCATAATTTGATGTTTCAAGGCATTTATGATCAAGTGGTCTTAGATGACTTGTTTGGGATTGGGTATAATGCTTTTCATGAACAAGGACTGAAATATTATAATAATGTCAGCTTTTTAAAAGGCGGAATCTACTACTCTGACTTGGTGACGACTGTCAGTCCAACGTATGCGCAAGAAATCCAAACCCCTGAATTTGGGATGGGTCTTGAAGAAGATTTACAGCGAGTAAGCGGGAAATTAGTGGGTCTTTTAAACGGTATTGACTATGATACATACAATCCAGAAGAAGATAAGACGATCCCGGCAACATTTTCAATCAAAGATTTAGCAGGGAAAGCGACGGATAAAGCCGCTTTACAAGAACAAGTCGGCTTGCCGGTAGATGAAGAAATAGCATTAATGGGTGTCGTAACGCGTCTAGATGAGCAAAAAGGTATTCAATTGATTATTGATAGTCTAGATGAGTTGCTGACCTACCGAGAAGTACAAATTGTTTTACTGGGTACGGGCAAACCTTATTTTGAAGAAGCCTTTCGTTACTTTACAGAAAAGTATCCCGACAAATTTAAAGGGATTATTGATTTTGATGTTGAGTTGGCGCAACTCATTTATGCTGGGTGTGATATGTTTTTGATGCCTTCAGAATTCGAGCCTTGTGGTCTAAGCCAAATGAATTCGATGCGCTATGGGACCTTGCCTATCGTGCACGAAGTAGGTGGTTTAGCAGATACTGTTATTCCCTATCATCATGTAACAGGTGAAGGCACAGGTTTTAGCTTTTATGATTTCGATGCTTATACTATGATGAACACCATTGATCATGCGCTGACTATTTTTTATGACTATCCTAAACAATGGCAGAATTTAATCCGGCAAGCGATGGAAAAAGACTATAGTTGGGAAAGTGCGGCGGAGGCATATATAGAACAATATGAAAAACTAGCCGTTAATTCATAATCAACAATAACTGACTAAGGATTTTATAAAGTAGCTAAAGCGTGAGGAAACTCACCGTTTTAGCTGCTTTTTATTTTTAAAAGCATTTGATCCTTTCGCAATCGTTCCTTTCAAAAACCAATAAAAAAAGAATGTAGTCGGGAAACTACATTCTCTAAATATTCGATATAAAAGCTGGAAACTTATGCGATAAAACCAAAATAGGCAATCACAAGAAGACCAACAACGATTCGGTACCAACCAAATGAACTGAAGTCATTTTTCTGAATATAATTCATTAAGAATTTAATGGCGTAAATAGACACGACAAAGGATGTGATACATCCAGCGGCTAGAATAATTAATTCTTCCGGCGTGAAGCTAAAACCAAAACCAAGCAATTTCACTAGACTAGCCCCGAGCATGACGGGAATTGACATAAAGAAAGAAAATTCCGCAGCAATTGGACGGTCCGTTCCGAGTAAGATTCCTCCCATAATAGTTGAGCCTGAACGAGAAGTTCCAGGGATCAATGAAAGGATTTGGAAAAGTCCTACTTGAAAAGCACTTTTATAGGAAAAGGAATCCCAGCTTTTTATAGGAAGGGTACGGGTTTTGTTCCAGCGTTCGATTAAAATAAATGCAATACCATACACAATTAAAGCAATCGCTACTGTTTTCCAGTTAAAGAAGTAGTCGTTCACAACGTCTTCAAATAGTAAACCGATGATCCCCACTGGAATAACACCAACAAGGACTTTAATCCAAATATTCCAAGTTCGTTTTTCTGCTTCTTTATTGGGCTGCATAAATGGATTCAATCGTTTAAAATAAAGTAAGATGACCGCCAAAACAGACGCCAGCTGGATAACCACAAAATACATTTCCTTAAAAGCAGGCGTTTGGTTAAGTACTAAAAATTCATCCACCAAAATCATGTGTCCCGTACTACTGATGGGGAGCCATTCTGTAATCCCTTGGACAATCCCCAATATGATGGACTTAATTATTTCTAACAACAAGCAAAATCACTCCTAAATTCTATTTACTTGAAATGATACTCTATATGGATACAAAAACCAAAAAGATTTCAAGTTTTATTTAAAATAAATTATTTTACACAATGCAAATATTATACAACTAAAAAGGAAGAATTTATAGAGAGAAATGATTTTGTTGTCAAATTTAAATATATTACAGATCTTTAAACAAAAGGGGGATCTAAAGAACGAGCGCAACACTTATACGTAAAATATGTCGAATTTATGAAAAAACAAATTTTTAATGGTAATGAATCTGTTGTAAAGTTATAATGAAAGATAGAGTAGAGGAGGACAAGACTCGTGGCATTTGAACGTAAAAAGACACCGAATGAGAACCCAAACACTACATTTTGGAACATTTTGCAATGGTATTGGGTATTAATCCCCACCTTTTATTTTTTATTTGTTGTGCCAAATATGGTGGAAGGGGTCGAGGGAGCAGCTCTTGAATTAGGAGATGTTTACAATATTTTCTTTCAATTACTTAATCTGGCTTTTGCAGGTATTCTTATTCAAACCCCTCCCCTAGAACGTTCTCGAACCGGTGTAGCAGATAGAGTTTTAAAAATTGCAGCTGTACAGCAATTTTTAATCCAAAATATCTTTGGATTGATATTAGCGCTTTTTGTTTGGTACAAGTTACCTTATCGAATGAAGCCAGAGATGGTTTCAGCGGAAGAAGCAGAAAAATGGTACTTCCAACCAAAAACGTTATTTATTTTAACCATCACTGTTTTAGTGTTAACGATACTAGCTATTATTAGTCAATTTGCGTTAATTTGATTATAATAAAAGTAGAAATAAAATAATTGAAAGTAGGGATATTAATGGCACTTTTTGATTTTTTGAAAAGAGGCGGAAATAAAGACGCAGAACTTTACAACCCTGTCGAAGGCGAAGTCATTCCATTAGAAGAAGTATCGGATCCAGTATTCTCCCAAAAAATGATGGGAGATGGTTTCGGTGTCGAACCAGAAAATGGGCAAGTCTATTCACCAATCGAAGGAAAAGTTGTTTCTATTTTCCCAACAAATCACGCGCTGGGATTAGAATTAGACAATGGGATTGAAGTCCTGGTCCACATTGGAGTCGACACAGTGGAACTTGAAGGAGGACCTTTTGAAATTCATGTTTCTGAAGGAGATAAAGTGTCGGCCGATACATTATTAGCAACGGTTGATCTTGCTGCTTTAGAAGAAGCAGATAAACCAGATACAATCATTGTAGTCTTTACAAATATGGATACAGTAGAAAATTACAACCTTTCAAAAACAGGTGTAACAGCTCAAGGTGAAGTGGTTGGAGAAATCAGTTCTACTTAATTGCGGGTTATTTAAGAGATAAGAAAAAAGTGTTAGAAAAGGAATTATCCTGATCTAACACTTTTTTCATGTAAAATTGTCCCTTACCGACAATTGATTTTTATTAATGGCCTGAACTTCTCATCTATTCGTCTCTTATGGGGTGAAACAACGAAACGGATTTTCGAAAAACTTATCCGTGAGCAATACAAACAACTTCAGGTGCTTCTACATCTTTTTCTAAAAGCGTTAAAGTACCGTCTTCTGCGTTTCTTTCGAATAGCGTTAAATTGTCTGAATCTTGATGGCCCACAATGACATATTTTTCAGAAGGATCTAAATTAAAGTCACGTGGCGTTTCACCTTCAGTAGGTGTGTAATTAACCAAAGTTAATTTTCCGTCGGTATCTGTTGCGAAAATCGCTAGGGAGTCATGTCCACGATTCGAAGCATAGACAAATTTACCATCGCTCGAAATGCGAATAGCTGCTCCGCCGTTAAATGAAGTATGATCAGCTGGGATAGTCGAAATCGTTTGGATAATTTCAAATTTTCCTGTGTCTGCATCATAACTTACAACGACGACATCACTGCTTAACTCGCCAAAGATATAAGCGATATCTAATGTTGGATGGAAGACTAAATGACGAGGCCCTGTTCCTGGAGCGACTTCCAAACGAGCAACTTCCGTCAATTTTCCTTCAGCACTTACTTCATAGGTGTACACTTCGTCTGTTCCTAAATCACAAGCGACCATGTATTTTTCATCAGGGGTTAAGTTCGTGTAATGGGCATGCGGAGCATCTTGATTTTCATGAACTGAACTTCCAGAATGCACGTCAACATCTGTTAATTCCAAGTTTCCTTCCGCATCTGTTTTATAAACAGTCACTTCTCCTTTATGGTAGTTAGCCGTATAGACTAGTTCACGATTTTTATCGTATGCGACATAACAAGGGGGAGCACCTGCTGCCATAACTTGATCTTTTCGTGTATAAGTACCATCCGCTTGTTTTACAAGAGAAGCAATCCCGCCTTCGTCATTTTCATTCACAATGGTATAAATAATGCTTTTATCCTCATTGGTATCTAAATAAGTTGGGCTTCCAACTTCGGCAAGTAAAGAGAGGTTCTCTAATGCTTGCGTCTCTGTATTTAATTCGATGGTATAAATACCGTCACTTACTCTTCGGGTATATGTACCTAATAATAATTCAATGGACATCGATAAAATTCCTCCTCATAAAATTTACGTTCCAGTGCTAGTATAACAAAATTGCCTTCATTCATACAATGAAACAACTAACGAACTCTGCGTAAAATTATTTCGGAAAACATAGAAATCATAAGCTATTGTAAAAATCATGTGCTAAAATACAAGTAACGAATCATGAGGAGTGGATGAGTAGATGGAAAAACAAAAAGAAAGAAGAATGAATAGAGAACATCCCATTACAGATACTTGGTTTTGGCGATATGTGGTTGATAATAGATTTGTGGCAGTAATATTGATCGCGATGTTGTTATTTTTAACTATTTTTATTTTTTCTGAGATTTCACATCTATTTACATTTGTGGGCCAAATCCTTTCTATTATTGGTTCACCGATTGTTTTTGGCGTTCTTTTTTATTATTTACTTAAACCCATGGTAGACTTTTTAGAAAGTAAAGGCGTTTCGCGAAAAATAGCGATCTTGTTAGTCTTTATCGGCATTATTCTCATTATTGCGTTAGCGATTACCTTTCTAATTCCAGGGATTCAGAGACAAGTGGAAGCATTGGTCGAAAACTTCCCGGATATCTGGAATTCAGTTCTGGCTCAAGTCCAAGAATTGATGAACACGGAATGGTCGGCACAGATTTACCGCGAATTACAAGCGACAAATATACTCGAACGAGTTTCGACGCATATTACGAATCTATTTACAGTGACGCTTGATAGTATTGGTAGTCTATTTGGGGGGATTGCACGCATAGCAGTCACCATCGTGACAATGCCTTTTGTTTTATATTACTTGTTGGCAGACCGCGAACGATTTAAACAAGGTTTGATGAATTTAACACCCACACGTGCTCGCTCTGTTGTTTCTAAATTAATGACCCAGATCAGTTACCAAATTGGTTCTTATGTGCGGGGTGAGTTATTGGTGGCTTTGGCTGTGTCGGTTATGTTTTACATAGGTTACCGCCTGATTGGTTTAGACTATGCTTTGGTATTATCAATCTTAGCGGGTGTTTTAAACTTGATTCCTTATTTAGGTTCAATTATGGCTTCAGTGCCCGCATTGATTATTGGAGCATTTATCTCGCCATGGAAGCTTGTTCAGGTTATGATAGTACTAATGGTTGAACAAACCGTTGAGGGACGAGTAGTCAGTCCACAAATTCTTGGAAATCGTTTAGATATTCACCCGTTGGTCATTTTATTTATATTACTTGTTTCAGGAAGTTTATTTGGCTTTATGGGGCTTATCTTAGCCGTTCCAGGATTTGGCGTTTTACGTGTCTTTTGGAATTTATTCTTTGAGTGGGTAAAGTATAATTATGATTTTTACGATGAAGAGGAAGATAACCAACAAGCAGCAGAAGAAGAGGGATAAGAATGCCGAATTCCTCTTCTTTATGATTGAAATGAAAAACTTTAAGAATGAAACCTATTGTTTGATTCCAAAGGAAATTATTGATACAATGGAAGAATGGACATTTATCAGACAAATACTATGACAGGAGGGAAAAACGTGTGCTCATCAACATTTTTGAATTTAGATAAAGAGAAAAAAGATCGAATTATTGAAGCGGCTTTAAACGAATTTTCAAAGCAAGATTTTGGCGACGCATCGATCACAAATATTGTAAAAAAAGCAGGAATATCACGTGGAAGTTTCTACCAATATTTTGGAAATAAAGAGAATATTTATAAATATCTTGTCCATTATTTATATGCACACCATCGAAATGATTTACTGCATCTATTGATTGAAAATTCAGGAGACTTGTATCAATCTTTGCTGCAATTTTATGATGCTTACATTGATGAAGTTGTTCATTCGGAATATTTTTCTTTTTATAAAAATACCTTTCTGTATGTCAATCACCATCTTGTAGGACAAGAGGGTATCTTTAGTTTGTCTCATCAAAATAGAAACCGAGAAGAAGAACAGCTTCAATTTATAGATGTGATTAATATCGAAAATTTAAAAACAGATTCAAGCAAAGAAGTTCTTGAATATATTTATTTTATAGTAAACACCATCCACCATATGATTATTGACGGTTTTGTCAATGACTTATCTGTGGAAGAAATCAAAGGAAAAAGCTTTCGAGCTGTTGATTGGTTTTATCACGGTATCGAAAAATAAAAAATATTAAGAAAGAGAGTAGATGATAGTATGAAGAGAATATTCCAGATGCTACGTCCAGGTCGAATCGCCTGGTTATTTGTGTTTCTGGTTATTCAGGCAGTCGCAATGTTAGCTATACCGACACTTTCAGCTGAGATTATAGACAATGGTGTCGCGACAGGTAATATTGATTATATCCTGAAATACGGCGGAATTATGGTTGCAGTCGCAGTTGCCGGATTTATTGGATCTATTTTAAACGTCTATTTTGCTTCAACCGAATCGCAACGGGTGGGAGCAGAATTGAGAAATCCTTTATTTGATAAAATATTGAATTTCTCTAATGAAGAAATTGATAAATTTGGAACATCCACTTTAATGACGCGTACAACGAGTGATGTGCTACAAATCCAACAAGCATTAGTGATGATTTTAAGATTTATGATCTTGGATCCGCTGCGAATTATTGTTGCAGCTACATTAGCCTTTACGAGAGAGCCGAGATTGGCCGTTGTGTTTGTTATTATTGTTCCTATTCTTATTGTAAGTATTATTTTTATATTAAGAAAAGTCAATCCTTTATTCCGTTCTTTACAGATTAAGACGGATAGACTGAACCGAGTTTTCCGAGAAGGATTAACAGGTATTCGTGTCATTCGTGCATTTAATCGAGAAGATTATGAAGAAGAAAGATTTGCCGAAGCTAACGAAGATTACGCACAAACAGCCACAAGCGCACAAACGTATATGGCCCTAACCAACCCCTTAATGATTCTCCTAACGAGTGCGACCTCCATTTTAGTTATTTGGTTTGGCGCGCAATATGTGAGTATCGGAGAAATGGAAGTGGGGAACTTAGTGGCCTTTACTTCGTATTCGACCAACATTTTAATGGGAATCATGATGTTATCTAATATTATTACGATGATTCCGCGTATGCAAGTTGCTGTAGAACGTATCTTGCAAGTATTGGATGAGCCGAATGAAATTGTCGACAAAGAGAGACCCGCTACCTTAGACCTCGATGCAGATGAAGTGGAATTGGAATTTGACCATGTGGACTTCAGTTATCCAGGAACGAGCAAGCTTGCTTTAGAAGATATTGATTTTTCCGTTAAAGATGGTGAAAAGCTAGCCGTTATTGGAGGAACAGGGACCGGAAAATCTACTTTAGCAAACTTGATCATTCGTTTATATGATATTGATTCAGGTTCTATCGAAATTAATGGTATAGATATCAGAAATATGTCCCAAGAAAATCTTCGGAATGCGATTGGTTTTGCGACACAAGATGCTCGATTATTTTCAGGAACAATTCGAGAGAATCTAACGTATGGGAATGAAGAAGCATCGGATGAAGAATTGTGGCATGCTTTAGAAGTTGCACAAGGTGCTGACTTTGTTTCTGAACTTCCAGAAGGTTTAGGCGCAAGAGTAGAGCAAGGCGGCGATAACTTCTCAGGTGGACAACGTCAACGGCTAAGTATTGCTCGAGCACTCGTCACAGATGCTAGAATTTTAGTATTTGATGACTCTTTCTCTGCCCTTGATTTCAAAACAGATGCCGACTTACGAGAAGCATTGGAGCCAGAAACAACGGATAAAGCTGTGATTATTATCGCGCAACGAATTAGTACCGTTATTGATGCCGATGAAATCCTTGTTTTAGAAGGTGGAAAATTAGTTGGAAAAGGGACACACGAAGAACTGAAAGAAAATAATGAAGTTTATCAAGAAATTCTAGAATCTCAAATGAAAGGGGAAGATATTTAATGGCTAAAAACGATAAAGAAACTTCGGATATAGGCGTACGTAAAGCGAATAACTTTTTTGGAACAGTTGCCCGTTTATTACGATATATGTCGACTCGTCTTTGGGCCTTAGTAGCTATTGTCTTTTTCGCTGCTGGATCCGCCATTTTCGCGGCTTTTACACCTAGTGTATTAGGACAAGCAACGACTGAAATTTTCGAAGGCTTTCGAGAAGGAATGGCTTTACGCGAAGCGGGACAAACAGTAGATGTTTTCCCCATCGATTTTGGTGCGATTCGTCAGATCGTCTTAATTTTAGTGATTCTTTATGTATTAGAAGCTGTTTTTAGATATTTACAAAGATATATTACAGCGGTTGTTTCTCAAAGAACAGTTTATGATTTAAGAGAAGATCTAAAAGCAAAATTAGGGACTTTACCCATTGAATACTTTGATACACATTCTGTCGGAGACGTCATGTCACGGGCAGTAAACGATATGGAACAGATTTCAAATACTCTACAAAGATCCTTATCCCAATTCATATTAGCGGTTGTAACGTTTTTCGCTGTTTTAGTTGCGATGTTGACGGTTGATGTGAGAATGACACTCATTGTATTTGTAAGTATCGGGTTAAGTGCCTTATTTATTGCCTTTATTGCCCCGAAATCTCAACGACAATTCGCGAAACAACAACGAGTTGTTGGAGAATTAAACGACCGTGTGGAGGAAATTTATTCAGGCCACACGATTGTAAAAACATATAACCGTGAAGATGATGAAGTTTCTCGCTTAGTCGAACACAGTGACGAGTTATATGAAACGTCATGGAGAGCACAGTTTTACTCAGGAATTATGATGCCTGCGGTTAACTTTGCGCGTGACTTAGGAATCTTTGCGATTACTCTTTATGGTGGTTTTGGTGTGCTGCAAGGCGTTATTCCTTTAGGGAACGTTCAAGCATTTATTCAATACGTTAACCGTTTCTCACAACCGGTTCGACAAATTGCTCAATTAGCGAACAGTATTCAAATTACAGTCGCTTCCGTCGAACGTGTTTTTGAATTACTAGATGAAGAAGAAATGGAAGATACACAAGAAAACCGTCCGGTAAAAGAAGACACGCCTTATATTATTGAATTTGAAAATGTTCAATTTAAATATAGTGACATGGAAAACTTATTAATGACTGATTTTAATTTAACGGTTAAAGAAGGCGAAATGATTGCTGTCGTTGGTCCAACGGGGGCCGGTAAATCTACATTAATTAACTTGCTGGAACGATTTTATGATGTCAATGGAGGACGGATTCGTTATAAAGGAAAAGATATTCGTGACATTGACCGAGAAGAGTTGCGTGACCATTTCTCAATGGTTCTACAAGACACTTGGTTATTTAATGGAACGATTTGGGATAATATTGCCTACGGGAACTCAGATGCGACAGCAGAAGATATCCAAAAAGCAGCGAGAGCCGCTTATGTCGATGAGTTTGTGCGCCGATTACCGCGAGGCTATGATACAATCTTGAATGAGGAATCAACGAATATCTCACAAGGACAAAGACAATTAATTACGATTGCTCGAGCTTTCTTAGCCGATCCAGAGATTTTAATCCTGGATGAAGCAACATCATCAGTGGATACTCGTACTGAAGCCTTGATTCAGACAGCCATGGAAAATGTGCTTGAAGGGCGTACAAGTTTTGTTGTCGCTCACCGTCTATCAACGATTCAGGATGCGGATAAGATTGTGGTCATGGACCAAGGAGATGTGGTCGAGATTGGTACACATGATGAATTGCTTGCAAAAGAAGGCTTCTATGCCGATATTTACAATGCGCAATTCGCCAGTCCAGAAGACATGTCCTTTGCTTAAATAGAATGATTGAATAAAACCTTCTAAGGGAGTGGATCGAAATCACCCTTTAGGGGTTTTTTTTATTTTTAGGTCAAACTTGCCAATTCAATAAAATATGATAGAGTAAAAGTAATAAAATATTTTAAAACTGTTTTGTCACCGGACAAACAGTCAAGCATTTTTTTCTTTTGTGTAGGTCTTTGAAGCAAAAGAAGAAGATGCTTTTTTTAAAGAAAGGGAAAAATAGATTGAAACAACAAATACGAGATGAATCAATTAAAAAGACATTTTTAACAAATGTTTTGTTTGGCATGTTAAGCATGGCGGGAACCTCTTTATTTATTTTGGCCGATACACTCTTTGTCGCAAATGGCGTGGGAGCTGATGGGATTGCAGCTTTGAATATTGTTTTGCCGATGGTCAATACATTTAATGGTCTTGGCTGGATGTTAGGGGTTGGAGGAGCGACTTTATATGCAATTGAAAAAGGTCGTGGAAATATTGAAGAGGGGCAAGTGAATTTTACGTTTACGATCGTGCTTTCGTTGATCGTGGCTTTACTCTTTAGCGGAATCACGTTCATCTTTACCGATTCCATCTTAAGTTTTTTAGGCGCAAATGGTCCTTTATTTAAGATGGCTAAAGATTACTATACACTGATTATACTTTTTGCACCTTTATTTATTCTGAATAATGTTTATATCACCTTTTTAAGAAATGATCATAATCCGAAATTAGCCATGGCTGCTTTATTAATTGGTGGTTTGATGAATATTATCTTAGATTATATCTTTATATTCCCGTTGAATATGGGGCTACGAGGGGCTGCTTTAGCTACCGTCGTTTCTCCTGGGGTTTCTTTAATCATTTCCACCTTGCATTTAAAAAATAATAAGCGTCAATTATTCTTTCGTCCAATGGCTATGCAATGGCGGAAAATACGTCGAGTTTTCTCAATCGGTTTCCCTGCTTTTCTGAATGAATTTTCTTCAGCGGTTGTTATGTTTTTATTCAATAGTGTCTTATTACGCCTGGTAGGAAATATTGGGGTGTCTGCCTATGCTATTATTGCAAATATGAATATTATTGCTATTGCTTTATTCACCGGGGTAGGGCAAGGTTTTCAACCTCTAGTGAGTATTTTCTATGGGGCAGGAAAAAGAAAAAGCATTAAAAAAGTATTGAAATATGCTCTTATCACTACGGGAGCTCTTGGTGTTGTCTTCTTTGGGATCGGTTTGCTGTTCTCCGAAAACATTGTGGCCTTATTTAATAATCAACAAAATAAACAGCTGGCTGAATTGGCTGTTCCGGGACTTAAATTATATTTTGCATCCTTTTTATTTACAGGGATTAACTTTGCCGTCATTTATTTTATGTCTGCGGTCGAGCGTTCGCGGCCATCACTGATTATTTCATTGCTACGAGGCTTATTACTCATTTTCCCTGTGCTTTTCCTCATGACCAAAGGGTTTGGTGTTACAGGGGTATGGTTAACGATGTTCGTCGTTGAAGGCTTTACTTTAATTCTTTCCCTTTTTATTTTACGAACTTATCGGAAATATTTCCTGAATCCTTAAATAAATGCAAAAAGGCTCTTTCGTTTTTTGAACTGCCCCTGTCAAGCAGACAGGGGGTAGTCCATTCATCAACTGAAAGAGCCTCTTTATATTTTTGATTAAGGTTGTGAAGCGATTAGTTGCATATCACCATCGAGTGTCCATTCTTCAACTTCATTTGGGAGAAGAAAATGATCGCCTTTTTTGAGTGGGTATTCTTGGCCCCGAATAATTACTTGGCCTTCTCCTTCAATTACACTGACTAATGTATATAACGCGTCTTGCTGAAAAGTGATTGGCCCTTCGACTTCCCAGTTAAAAACGGTGAAAAATTCATTAGTGACAAGCGTTGTTAATGTACCGCCAGCTACTGCATCGACAACTTTTTGTGGTTGCTGGTCTTGATGAGGAATCGTCGTGACATCGATGGCTTGCTCGATATGTAAATCTCTTAAGTTCCCATCATCATCGCGGCGATTGTAGTCATACAAACGGTAAGTTGTATCACTCGATTGTTGTGTTTCTAGTACCATGACCCCGCTGCCGATCGCATGAACGGTTCCACTAGGGACATAGAAAAAGTCTCCTGCTTGTACTTTAATGGTACGTAATAACTCGTCCCAGCGTTCATCTTCGATATACTGGCGAAAATCAGCAATCGATTCTGCATTATGGCCAAAGACAATTTCGGCCCCCGGCTCAGCGTCCAAAACGTACCAACACTCTGATTTCCCTAATTCACCTTCATGCTGCAAAGCATAACCGTCACCTGGGTGAACTTGTACAGATAAATCTTGTTGTGCGTCAATAATTTTTGTAAGTAGTGGGAATACATCGCCTTCTTGATCACCAAATAACTCGCGGTGTTCGTCCCATAATTCGAGCAGTGTTTTTCCTGCATACTGGCCATTTTTGACTGTGGCGGGACCATTTGGATGAGCACTAATCGCCCATAACTCGCCTGTTGTTTCGCTGGGGATATCATAACCAAATTCATCCCTTAATTTAGTTCCACCCCAAATTTTATCTTGTAAGACACCTTTTAAAAATAACGGTTCCATATTGACACTCCATTCTTTTTAGTTCGTTTCGTTAAAGCTAGTTTATCACAGAAAGGAAGCAGAATAGAAATGTTAGCTTAGCAAGCAGCGAGGAAAAGTGAAGTAAAAATCATACGTAAGCAATGAAATGACCATATGATAAAAAAAAGCTGATTGATAAAGTCTTTAAAAATAAGAACGGTGGTGTTTTCCTTCAATTAGAGAAAGAGGCCATTTTTTATTTTAAAATAAAATACTTTTATCAAAGTAAAAAGATGCGAGAAGGGTTTGTTGCCTTGTACTTTTACCTTGCATTCGTTATAATTTTTAAGGACTAGCATGATGAACATGAACGTTTCATAAGAGAATTGAGAGGTTGAACAGAATGGCACAATTGTATTTTAGATATGGAGCAATGAATAGTGGGAAATCAATCGAAGTCTTAAAAGTTGCTCATAATTATGAAGAACAAAATAAAATAGTGAAAATTTATACAAGCGGTGTAGACGACCGCGATGGCGTGGGGGTTATCTCCAGTCGAACAGGGATGCGTCGAGAAGCAACACCGATTAGACAAGATACAAATATTTTCGAAGAGATTCAAGCAGCAGATGAAAAAATCTGGTGCATTTTAATTGATGAAGCACAATTTTTAACAAAAGAACACGTCATTCAATTAACGAAAATTGTGGATGAATTAAATATTCCGGTCATGACGTTCGGCCTTAAAAATGATTTTATGAATCAACTGTTTGAAGGCTCAAGATATTTATTACTATACGCTGAAAAGATTGAAGAAATTAAAACAATTTGTTGGTATTGCGGCAAAAAAGCCATTATGAATTTACGGATGAGCGATGGAAAGCCTGTCTATGAAGGAGAACAAATTCAAATTGGCGGGAATGAAAGCTATTTCCCCGTTTGTCGTCATCACTATTTCCATCCAGAGATTGAAGAAGGAAGAGATTAATATGGATATTTTTGATCAATTAGAAAATGTCGAAGTACGGTATCGCGAAATTAATGCGATGTTAAGTGACCCAGAAATTACAAAAGATTCGAATAAGATTAAAGAATTAAGTAAAGAGGAAGGCGATCTGCGGGAGACCGTCCAAGAGTATCAACGATATAAGAAAGTCAAAGCAGATCTAGAAGATACCAATGAACTCCTCAATGAATCTTTAGAAGATGAGATGAAAGAATTAGCTGAAATGGAAAAAGAAGAACTTTTAGAAGAAAAAGAAGCATTAGAAGAAAAGCTGAAGTTCTTATTGATTCCAAAAGATGAAAATGACGGGAAAAATATTATTATGGAAATCCGTGGGGCAGCTGGGGGAGACGAAGCCCAACTATTCGCGGGGGATCTATTCCATATGTACCAAAAGTTTGCCGACAAAAATGGTTGGAAGACCGAAGTGCTGGAATCAACATCCACTGGAGTCGGCGGTTTCAAGGAACTTATTTTATCGATTAACGGAAAAAATGTTTATTCGAAATTAAAATATGAAAACGGCGCCCACCGAGTGCAACGTGTACCTGAAACCGAATCTCAAGGACGAGTACACACGTCAACAGCAACAGTTGTCGTTATGCCGGAAGTAGAAGATGTTGAAGTGGATATCGACCAAAACGATATTCGTGTAGATATCTACCGTGCAAGTGGAGCTGGAGGTCAGCACGTGAACATGACTGACTCTGCTGTCCGTTTAACGCACGAACCGACAGGAATTGTTGTTGCGATGCAAGATGAACGTTCACAACTGAAAAACCGTGAAAAAGCCATGAAGGTTCTACGTTCACGTGTTTATGATTACTATGAACAAGCGGCTCAAGCCGAAGTGGATGCAGAACGTAAGTCAGCGATCGGTACCGGAGATCGTTCAGAAAGAATTCGAACGTATAATTTCCCTCAAGGGCGAGTGACTGACCACCGAATTAACTTAACCATTCATAAGTTAGAACAAGTTTTAGATGGTGATCTGGACGAAATTGTTGAAGAGTTGACGCTACAAGATCAAGCGCAAAAACTGGAGCAATTATAAAATGTTTACAGAAAACAGTTCATCTTCCACATATTTTGAAGTCCTCGAACGGGCTTCTTCTTTTTTAAAAGAAATCAGACATTCTTCCTTCGTGGCAGAATGGTTAATGCGCGAACGCTTAAATTGGTCTAAGACCGAGTTGATTTTAAATTATAAAAATGAAATGCCTGTGGAAGAGCGGGAGCAATTTGAAAAAGACTTTAAAGAATTTTTAAAAGGGAAACCCATGCAACAAATCATTGGCCATGAGTGGTACTACGATCGCAAATTTAAAGTAACAAAAGACACCTTGATCCCTCGTCCTGAGACAGAAGAGTGGCAAGACCGCGTTTTGAAAGAACTGCCTGAGAAAGCATTAACCGTCTTAGATATAGGGACAGGCACCGGTGTTTTAGCGATTACAGATAAGTTAGAACGCCCACAAGATCAAGTCACAGCCACAGATATCAGTGGCGATGCCCTCGCTATTGCCAAAGAAAATGCAGAAACCCTTGAAGCAGATATTACCTTTAAGCAAGGTGATTTACTAGAGCCAGTGTCCGGACACCGATTTGATCTGGTTCTATGCAATCCTCCTTATATTAGTCAAAATGAAATAGAAGTCATGGATCAAACGGTTTTAGATTATGAACCCAAAAGTGCATTATTCGCTGAAGATGAAGGCTTAGAGATTTATAAAGCCATTGCGCATTCGATTAAAGATTATCTTGCGTCAGATGCTCAGTTATTTTTTGAAATTGGCTATCAACAAGGCGAAAAAGTGAGAGATATTTTCAAGCAAGTTTTTCCAAAAGCGACGATTGAAATCTGGCAAGATTTTAACCGGCAGGATCGGGTAGTGGCGATCTATACACAGAATTGTGGATAAAACCTGTGGATAATAGTGGATAATTAAGAGGATTCCCTTTAAAATAAGGATAAAGGTGTGGATATTCAAAAAGTTATCCACAAAATAATTTAATGAGGTAGAAAGCGTGATTTTTTGAAGACACAACTTCTAAAAGAAAATGAATTAATGAAAGGCGCCCAACTGATAGAAAAGGGAGAAATCGTGGCTTTTCCCACAGATACAGTTTATGGGTTAGGCGCAGATGCGACGAACGATGAAGCGGTAAAAAAAATATTTAAAGCTAAAGGAAGACCCATGGATCGTCCGATTAGCGTGCTGGTCGCAAATATGGATGATTTGGATAAATATGCGACGGACGTGCCGGAAGCCGTTAAAAAATTAGCTGCTAACTTTTGGCCAGGTCCTTTAACAATTATTTTAAAAAATAAAGGCTTGCTCGCTCCCTCAGTGACACCAGGAAAAACGACCGTCGGCTTACGGATGCCGGATCATCCTCTAACGTTGGCATTCATTGGAAAATGTGGTACACCACTGGCTACACCTAGCGCAAATTCAACTGGACGTCCAAGTCCTACACGCGCGGAACATGTTATGGATGACTTAGACGGAAAAATTCCTGCAGTCATTGATGGAGGCGAAACTTCCTTTGGCATTGAATCCACGGTGATTGATTTTTCAAATCCCGAAAAGCCGCTCATTTTGAGACCCGGCAATATTACCAAAGAAGCGATTGAAGCGACGATAAACAAAAAAGTTTATTTAAAAGAGGAAGAAGCCACTAAAGCCAACCAATCCTCAAGTACGGAAAAACATTACGAACCCAAAATTCCTGTATTTATTGTCGAATCCAGTTGGGCTGAAGCGATTCAAAAAATGCAAACAAAAGAGGAAAAAATTGCTCTTCTTGCCAATGAAACAGTCACTAAAAAATTTGAGGATGAAGTGAATACAAGCTTTTCATTAGGAGCACCTGGTGATTTAGAGGCTGCTAATCGAAACTTTTTCCAAGGACTGCGTACGTTAGAACAATCCTCAGCGACTGTTATTTTAGCAGAGCCTTACACAGTGGGAGCGCTAAGTGTTCCTTATATGAATCGATTACAAAACGCGGCAAATAAAAAAACAATATAAAATTCACGAAAAAGCTGGATTTTATCGTAAATATTGTGTAGTATTGTAAGGATGAAAAAAGCAGTCTAAAAAAAGGAGCTAAATAAAATGGAAAACTTTCATGTTATCAAACACCCTTTAATTGAGCACAAGTTGACGATTTTACGTAATAAAGAAACTGGTACGAAAGATTTTAGGGATCTCATTAATGAGGTAGCTCGTTTACTAGCTTATGAAGTTTCAAGAGATTTACCTTTAGAAGACATTGAAATCGAATCGCCTCTAGGAAAAACAACACAAAAAGCACTTGCAGGTAAAAAAGTTGTCATTGCCCCTATTTTACGAGCTGGACTCGGCATGGTAGACGGCATTTTAGATTTAATTCCGGCAGCACGTGTTGGACACGTCGGGCTTTATCGAGATGAAGAAACAATGGAACCCGTCGAATATTTTGTTAAAATGCCAAATAACATAGAAGATCGTCATATGTATGTAGTGGATCCAATGCTCGCAACAGGTGGGTCTGCGATTGCAGCGATTGATTCTGTCATAGAACGCGGTGCAAAACCAGAAAACATCAAATTTATTTGTATCGTAGCAGCACCAGAAGGGGTTAAAGCCTTAAATGAAGCACACCCAGAAGTACAAATATTTACTGCTGCTTTAGATGAAAAACTAGATGAAAATGCTTATATCTTCCCAGGTTTAGGAGACGCTGGCGATAGACTTTTCGGTACTTTATAATTTTGTGTTGAAATAAAAGCAAACGATCATTGTTATTGCAGAGTTTTTCAAGAAGGGATTTTTAATGGAATTTATTCGAACGCAATCATTAATTACTTTAATATCACATGTTTTCTTTATTGGTGTAAGCTTTTGGGGACTGCAGAGTCTACGAATTGAGCATCTTTTTAAAAAATACCGAGTACAACAAGTACGCGCTTTTTATATTATGCTTTCAGTTGCTTTAGGTTATATTTTAAGCACGTTTTTCTTAGACTTTTTGACACACTCACAAAATTTGATTTATTTTTTCCAATAAGTCTTCGTTAAGCACTTCTTAATCGCTAAACGGAAGAGTTTCTTCCAATTGTGAAGAAAACATCAAAAAATAATCAAATAACCTCTATAATAAATTCTTATTTACGTGTTAGGCTAAAAATACTGATACGTTAATGTAAGGCGAATTGATCGCAGTAAGGATTTAATTGTACTAAAATGAATGTAGAAGATTGAAATTGTGGATGATTAAAAAATGTTGGAGGTATTGCAATATGGATGCAATAATTGTACGAGGTGGGAATCGCCTAAAAGGTACAGTGGAGATTGAAGGGGCAAAAAATGCAGCTTTACCAATTTTGGCTGCAAGTATTCTTGGTCAAGATACGCCGAGTAAATTTTATAATGTCCCGTTATTGTCAGATATCTATACGATGAAAGAAGTATTAAGCTACTTAAATATTGAAGTAGATTTTAATGAAGAAGAAAAAACGATGAGCATTGATGCGACAATGCCCTTAAAGAGTGACACTCCCTTTGAATTTATGAACAAAATGCGGGCTTCAATTCTAGTGATGGGCCCATTATTAGCTCGAAATGGACGAGCACGCGTAGCGATGCCTGGGGGATGCTCGATTGGTTCGCGACCAATTGATCTACACTTAAAGGGCTTTGAAGCAATGGGTGTGGAGGTTGAACAAGGAAATGGTTACCTTGAAGCATCGGTTGACCAATTACAAGGTGCAGAGATTTACCTGGATTTCCCAAGTGTTGGAGCGACTCAAAATATTATGATGGCTGCAACACTCGCTGAAGGAACAACTATTTTAGAGAATGCTGCGCGTGAACCTGAAATTGTTGACTTGGCAAACTACTTAAACCGTATGGGGGCCAAAGTAATTGGAGCCGGAACGGAAAAAATTCGGATTGAAGGGGTTTCTAAATTAAAAGGAACAGACCATGGTGTAATCGCCGACCGAATTGAAAGTGGCACCTTCATCGTTGCAGCAGCTATTACTGAAGGAGACGTATTAGTTAAAGATGCGGTAAGTGAACACAATCGTCCGTTGATTTCAAAATTACGGGAGATGGGTGTAATCATTGAAGAGGAAGAAGAAGGTTTACGTGTTATTGGACCGGAAAAACTTTCTCCAGCTGATTTTAAAACACAACCTTACCCTGGATTTCCTACAGATATGCAAGCTCAAGTAACGATTGCTCAATTAAAAGCAGAAGGCACGAGTGTTGTTCGCGAAACTGTCTTTGAAAATCGTTTTATGCATTTAGAACAAATGCGAAAAATGGATGCTCAATTCCAAATCGATGGTCAATCAGCAATTATTAAAGGCGGCCATCCATTAGAAGGTGGAGAAGTAGCTTCTAGTGACTTGCGTGCATCAGCAGCCCTTATTTTAGCGGGTCTCATTGCGAATGGTTATACAACCGTTACAAATATTGACCATTTAGATCGTGGCTATTACAAGTTTCATGAAAAGTTAGCAGATTTAGGCGCAAATATTGAACGTGTTGATCGCAAGCAAGAATCAGTGAAAGAAACTCAAAAAGCATAAAAATGCTAGCTCATATTTTTGTGTATCCTTTATTTTTACATAAAAATAAAATACAGATATTATAATCCTTAACAAAGACTTTCTATTGTAGAAAGTCTTTTTATTTTATTTAAAGGACTGGTAAACTGTTCGAATAAGTAGTATAGTTTCTAGCGATTAGAAAATTGATCATGCTGATGATTGTGTTTTTAATACTTATAGAGTAAAATAGAAAAGATGAAGACAATTATTATAAAAAATAAAAAGATGAAGATTCGAGTGAATACGCAGGAGGAAATGATTCATGGCAAAAGATATTGGGATTGACTTAGGAACAGCTAACGTCCTCGTCCATATCAAAGGAAAAGGAATCGTCGTTGACGAACCAGCTGTTGTTGCAATTAATACAAATACAAATGAAGTTTTAGCGGTCGGAGAAGAGGCTTATATGATGGTAGGACGTACTCCTGGACATATTAAAGCCATTCGTCCATTACAAGGGGGCGTCATTGCGGATTTTGATATTACAGAAGCAATGGTTTCTTACTTTATTGATAAGATTAATGTTAAAAGCTTCTTATCGAAGCCGAACATTATTATCTGTACGCCAACAAATGTAACAGGGATCGAACAAAAAGCCATTATTGAAGTGGCAGAAAAAGCTGGCGGAAAAAATGTGTTTCTTGAAGAAGAACCAAAAGTAGCCGCAATTGGTGCAGGGATGGACATTTTCCAACCAAGTGGAAATATGGTCATTGATATCGGTGGAGGTACAACAGATATCGCTGTGTTATCGATGGGCGGCATTGTAACCAGTAAATCCATCAAAGTAGCGGGTGATTCTTTAGATAGCGATATTAAAGAATTTGTTAAAAAAGAACATAGCTTGCTGATTGGAGATCGTACGGCTGAAAAAATTAAAGTTGAAATCGGGGAAGTCTTTGATGAGAAACGTGAAGATACCTTAGACATCCGTGGACGCGATATCGTGTCTGGTTTGCCTAAAACAGTCTCTATTTCTTCAAATCAGATTTTAAATGCGACGAAAGAATCGATGCAAGAAATTGTACGGACAGCCAAAGCTGTTCTAGAAGAAACATCCCCTGAATTATCGGCAGATATTATCGATCGAGGAGTCATCACAACCGGTGGTGGTGCTTTATTACATGGGATCGATCAATTATTAGTTGAGGAATTAAAAGTTCCTGTATTTACAGCTGAGAGTCCACTGGATTCTGTGGCATTAGGCACAGGAATTTTACTTGAGAATATTCAGAAATTGAATAATGCATAACGATAAAAATAAAGAAAGCAGGCAAACATATGGAATGGACAAGTATTTTTAAAAACACATTATTTTTCCTGTTACGGTTTTTATTAGCTGTACTTTTACTCGTCGTTGCCTTTGCTGTAGGAGCCATGCTGGGTTATAGTGTTCTCGGTGATGGGGCAGATCCGATGGAAGTTTTCAATCCTGATCTTTGGGAGCATATTTTAAACTTTATATTTAACTAAATGGAAAAAACAGACTAAAAAAACGATTAGAAGCAAAAATTTCTATTCGTTTTTTAATTTTCCAAGAAAAAGCAACTTTTTAAAAGTTTTTTCGTGAAATTCTCGATTTTTCGCAAATATATATATGAGGGGTTCATTATATTTCGGGTATGTACTCAAAATACATGAATCTTGTCAAAAATATATAATGGAGGGATCGAGTGAATCGATTAACAGTGATCGGACGCATTGTCCGAGAAATTGAACTGAGAGAAGTCGGCGATGGAAAAATTGTCATGAATAATGCGGTAGCTATCCCGCGGACCTTTAAAACAAACAAAGGGCCAGATGCCGATTTTGTAGACATTGTTGCTTGGGGAAAAAGAGCAGAAGTGATTGAAGAGTACTGCGATAAAGGAGATCTTGTCGGCTTAGATGGGCGGCTCCAGTCACGTACTTATGTAGATAATAACCAGCAGACTGTCTATGTAGTGGAAATGATCGTTGAGAGTGTTCATTTTTTACAGCAAAGAGGAAGCCCTCGCAAAGAGAACCAACAGACTAGTCGACAAGGACAAAAAAATATACAAACAGCTAATGGCCCGCAACAAATAGAGCCTAATCGCTAAATGACCAATGATTGATAAATGAAGGACAAAAAAACTTCCACCAACTAGAAAAGTGGTGGAAGTTTTACTTTTATCTCTTAAAAAGGTTAAAGAAACTTCATAATTTGAACCTATACTATATAATGAGTAAACTATGCTTAATAAACAAAAATAGAGGAATGAAAAGATTGAGAGGTGCAAAATGCATATTTTAATGATTGAAGATAATGAATCCGTATGTGAAATGTTAGAAATGTTTTTTGAAAAAGAAGATTGGGAAGTTACTTTTATTCATGATGGGCAAGAAGGGCTTGATACGTATTTAGAGCATCAAGAAAAATATGATTTACTTATTTTAGATATTATGCTTCCAGGAATCGATGGCATCACTATATGTCGCGAGGTTCGAAAAGTAGACCCACAAGTGCCTATTATTATGCTGACTGCGAAAGATACAGAGAGTGATGAAGTCATTGGGTTAGAAATTGGTGCAGATGACTATGTGACAAAACCGTTTAGTCCTTTGACACTCGTCGCGCGCATCAAATCTACCGTTCGACGCATGAAAACGCCTAGTCAATTAGCGGGAGAGGAAGAAAACCTTTACGACATTGAAACTGACCATTTAAAAATCAATGAAAATACACGAGAAATTATATTGTATGACGAACCTTTAGAGGATTTAACGCCAAAAGAATTTGATTTGCTGTACACATTGGCGAACAGTCCACGACGAGTATTTTCAAGAGAACAGTTACTAGAACAAGTCTGGGAGTATGAATATTTTGGCGATGAGCGAACAGTAGACGCTCATATCAAAAAGCTTAGACAGAAACTATTGAAAAATGGCCCACAAGTGATCCAGACTGTTTGGGGTGTCGGCTACAAGTTCGATGATTCGGATGATTTCGAATGAAGATGAGATTTCCATATATTTATCAGTTGATCGTTAGTTTTTTATTGGTTATTTTAATCCTATTAAGCATCACTGCTGCCTCGCTGTTTCATTTTGGACGGACGCAATTATTAGATAAAGTACAAGACAATTTCTTCCACTATGCTGAACTCATTGAAGAAGCCGAAGGAAACCCTGAAAAATTAGACTTATATAATCAAATATTCGAAGATCAACATATAAAATATGGAATTTTTGACCGCGAAGGGATGCTGAAATATCCCCGCACGGTGAACAATGTACAAGTAAGGTTAAGTGAAGAAGAAGAAACAACGCTTCGCGAAGGAGATGCCTTGCTCTTACAAATTGGGACCAATGATTTGCGTGGAAATAATGAAGAGACGGCATTAATTTATGTACCGGTTTTAAATGAAAGTGGAAGTTATGAAGGTTTTATCGGTATTGGTCGTCCAGTGAGTCACATCGAAGTGCAAATGGACGAATTAAAACAGAATATGTTTCGTGTGTTTCTCTTTTCAGCTATTATTGCTGTCATGATCAGTATCGTATTATCTTATTATTTAGTTAAACGAGTCAATCGTTTAAGTAAAGCTTCGCGTAAAGTAGCAACAGGAGACTATGATATTTATATCGATCACAGTAACCGTGATGAAATTGACCGTTTATCCGCTGATTTTAATAAAATGATTAAAGCTTTAAAAGAATGGCGGACAGAAGTTTTACATTTAGAAGATCTAAGAAAAAGTTTCATGCAAGACGTCGCTCACGAAATGCGCACGCCCCTGACAACGATCAATGGCTTGTTGGAAGGTTTAGAATATGGGGTATTTAATGACCAACAAGAACTACGCAGTATTCAATTAATGAGTAAAGAAACGACCCGTTTGATTCGTTTAGTCAATGAAAATTTAGACTATGAAAATATTCAATCAAATCGGATTATTTTAAAGAAAAATTATTTTCCGCTAAATGAAGCTCTGGCAGAAACAACCGAACAATTACGTGGCATTGCCGAGGATTCAAATAACGAAATTATTATTAAAGAAGGTGTGGAAGACATTACGGTTTACGCAGACTTCGACCGCTTTAAGCAAATCATTGTAAATTTACTAAAAAATGCGATTCAATTTACGACCGACGGGAAAATTTTTATTGAAGCTATTCAGACGCAAGAAATAACAAAAATCACCATTTCGGATACAGGCGTCGGAATGACGGAAGAAGAAATGGAAAATATATGGGATCGCTACTATAAAGCAGATGTTTCTCGTAAAAACACTAAATATGGTGAATCAGGTTTAGGCTTACCTATTGTAAAACAATTAGTCGAATTACATGATGGAGATATTAAAGTGACCAGTGAGCTAGGAAAAGGAACAACTTTTACAATTATTTTCCCGAGAGTTAAAACGAAAGAAGAAGCTTAAAGAATTGCTCATGATTAAGATTTTAGTGATGAATAAAATCTCCTCTATGCTTATGTAGGTCTTTAGTTTGATCTCCCATATAAACATTGCGTAAATGATTCATTTACTGTAAAATTATGTTTGAATAATGTGGAATTCTTGACACCGAAGGGGTAGAATCTGCATGCAGGAGGTATATTTTTAATGGAATTTATAAAAGAAAAATTTAAAAATAATAAACGAATAGGGTTATTTTTACTCGCTATTCTGTTTTTCTGGCTTAAAACAATGCTTGCTTACTATACTGAATTTTCATTAGGCGTTACTGGAGCTTTACAAACTTTTATATTGTGGATTAACCCGCTCGCTACAAGTGTCATTCTATTATCTTTAAGTTTATATACGAAAGATGATAAGAAATCTTACCACACGATGCTTTTTATTTACTTTTTAATGAGCTTGTTACTTTACGCAAATATTTTATATTATCGTGAGTTTGCTGACTTTATGACGCTTTCGACCATTCTTTCGAACATTTCGGGAGATGATTCGATATTAACTGGCGGTGTATTTACAAGTTTCCTCGTGATGCTACGTTTATGGGACGTTTTTTATTGGCTTGATTTCGTTGGTTTAGCTTGGTTAACTCGTAAAGCATTACGACCGAAAGAAGAACAACCAAAAGATACACGGCCCTTCTATAAACGCTATGCTTTCGCTGGGACACTTACTGGTTTAGCTTTATTATTTGCTAACTTAATGCTTGCTGAAACAGATCGTCCGCAACTGCTCACACGAACATTTGACCGAAATTACATTGTTAAATATTTAGGGGTAAACTTTTTTGCCGGTTACGATTCTTTCCAAACAATTAAGAATAACCGCGTCCGCGCACAAGCGGATGAAGGGGACTTAACCGAAGTTTACAATTTTGCTCAAGAAAATTATGCAGCACCCAATGAAGAATATTTTGGGTTAGCTGAAGGACGTAATGTATTTACGATTGTTCTTGAGAGTGCGCAACAATTTGCGATGGACTTTGATCTAGAAGACGAAGAAGGAAACCTTCATGAAGTGACACCTTTTATAAATAGTATTTACCACGATGAAGCGACGATTAGTTTTGATAACTTCTTCCATCAAGTTGGGCAAGGGAAATCGTCCGATGCCGAAGTATTAACGGAAAATTCATTATTTGGTTTACCAGAAGGTAGTGCTTTTCAAGTCTTAGGATCCGACAACGTATTCCACGCGGCACCGAAGATCTTATCAGAAGAAAAAGGTTATACAACCGCTGCTTTTCACGGAAATACGGGAACATTTTGGAACCGTACAGGAACTTATCCCGAATTTGGTTACGAATATTTCTTTGATGATCATTACTATGATGTAAGTCCTGATCGAGTGTTAGATTATGGTTTGAAAGACAAATTATTCTTTAGAGACTCTGTAGAATATATTGAACAATTACCACAACCGTTTTATACAAAATTCCTAACTTTAACGAACCACTTCCCTTATCCATTAGAGGAAGAGAATGCAAGTATTCCAAAAGCGAATACTGGAGACGAGACAGTCAACCAATATTTCCAAACAATGCGTTATACCGACGAAGCTGTGGAAGAATTCTTTCACTGGTTAAAAGCTTCAGGACTGTATGAAAATTCTATTGTGGTGATGTATGGGGATCACTTTGGAAACTCAAACATGCGTAACCCACATCTTGCACCTTTATTAGGAAAAGACCCAGATGAATGGGACGCTTACGACAATGCTCAAATGCAACGAGTTCCTCTCATGTTCCACATACCGGGTTATACTGAAGGTGAAACAAAAGAAACTTATGGTGGACAAGTGGACTACTTGCCAACCTTACTCCATTTATTAGGTGTAGAAACAGATCCGTATCTCTTTATGGGACAAGATTTACTCTCAGAAGAGAATGAACAATTAGTTCCGCTTAGAAATGGAAATGTGTTAACGCCAGAATATCACTTCCTTGGTTCAGATATTTATGATGCCGAAACAGGCGAAGAGGTCTCAGACTCATTAAGTGAATCTGAAAGAGAAGAATTAGCAGAAGTAGTTAGCCATGGGCGTGATCGCTTGACGAATTCAGATAATCTACTCAACTTAGATTTATTAAGATTCTACCAACCTGTCACCTTAAAAGAGTGGGAGCCGGTCGATTATATCTACAAAGAACAAATGGAACACTTAGAAAATCACCCAGATGCGGAAACAAGTTTACTGCATCAAAATGGTGGAGAATCAACGATAGATTTATATGAAACAGATGCACCAGAACTACCAGAGAACCAACCTGTTGAAGAGAATGAAGAAGAAGCAGAAACAGAAGAGGATACAACGTCTACTTCAGAGGATGAATCGACAACAGAAGAATAAGTAAAAGACAAAAAGCTTTAGACTCAAATCATCGGGTCTAAAGCTTTTTTCGTTTATAAATGTTTTATTCGTAGGATCGTTGTTTTAATCAAGGCTCGATAGAAAAACAAAATAATTTATCGTTCTATAGAAAGTTCAAGGATTTATTTATCTGAAAAACTCTACAATAGGTAAGACGTTTAGTCTTCAAAAACCCACTCCATTTCCCACGCGGTAGCTGCTTGGTCCATAAGGGCATTGACACTTCGCGTGGTTTCAATATGCGAATAATCTTTGCCAGTTAAAAGCATCTCAGATAGATTCTGCATTTCATAGCGCAATCTGATATCTGAAGTTCCAGCCGAGAGGGTTTCTGTTTCTCCATCGGGATAAGTAATGAGTGCTTCACTCGCATGAGGATAATCCATAACGGTGATATAGGCATTCTCACAGACCACTACTCCTTGTTTGGGTAATTTTCCTCTAAAGGACAAGACAACGTTTCCTAAAGTTCCGGCAGAGGTTGTGTAGGAAATGGTACTCATCTCATCAACGCCTGTTTCATAAAAATGCACTAAGGTACTAAAATCTTCCGGCTCAGCTTCTAAGAAATATTGGACAAAAGATAGCGCATAGACACCAATATCTAGAAGAGCACCGCCACCTAATTCTGGATTAAAAAAACGATTTTGTGGATCGGCTTCTTTTAAACTGCCAAAATAAGCGGTCGCTAATTTCAAAGCACCGAATTCACCACTCTCAATCCGTTGTTTTAGTTCTTGATAAAGCGGCATATGGTAAATGGTCATCGCCTCAGCCACCACTAAGTCTTTTTCTTCGGCAATAGCAAGAACTTCATCAAGTTCTTGTTTGTTCATCGTAATCGCTTTCTCACATAAGACATGTTTTCCAGCCTTTAAAATTTGCTTCATATTCTCAGCGTGATAGCTATTGGGAGTTGCTAAATAAATAATATCGATTTCTTCATCTGCTAGTAAATCTTCATAACTCCCATAGGCTTTAGGCACATTGTATTCTTGGGCAAATTTTTTGGCTTTTTCTAAGGTTCTTGAACCTACTGCGGCCAATTCTGCTTGTTCCGACTCAAAGACGCGAGCGAAGTCATGGGCGATTCCACCAAGACCTATAATGCCCCACTTTATTGTTTGTGTCATTTTATTCCTACTTTCTAAAATTAGTTTCATGCGTATTATACCAAGCGCAGCCCTAAAAAGTAAAAAAAGTGGCTGATTGCACACGAATGTTCCCTTGATGGTTTTGAAAAGCGAAAAAATATGGTAAAATAAAGAGCAACTGGATATAACTTTTGGAGGTTTTAAAATGCGCTTAACTACTTTATTGCTAACACTATTTTTACTATTAACTGCTTGTTCTGGAAATGAAAATCAAGTCAATGAAAACCCAGAACAAGCCGTGGAAGAACCCACTGAAAATACACAAAATAACCAAGAGGATCATGAAGCAGATAAAGTAGAAGAAATCTCTGAAGAAGAACAACTCATTCAAAATCTTCCCAAAGAAGCTCATGTCGAGGATTGGAATCTTGTTTTAGTCAATCCTTGGGTAGCTTTACCGGAAGATTTTGAACCACAGCTTGTTGAAGTGGACAATGAACAACGAATCGATGAACGGATTGTTGATGCTTGGAACAGTTGGAAAGAAGCAGCTGCGGAAGCTGGTCAACGTCTGTTTTTAGCTTCGGGACATCGAACAGTGGAGCGGCAAAGAAATAACTTTGATCAACAAGTGAATGAATATCTAAATGAAGGTCTGTCTGAAGAAGAAGCGGTTGAAAGAGCCAAAGAATATTTGACGGAGCCTGGACACAGTGAGCATCATACAGGTCTGGCGCTTGATGTTGTGGATGAAGAGTGGATCATGGAAGGGAACGGTTTAATTCCCGAATATGATACCCAAGAATCACAACAATGGTTAGTGGATACTATGACTGATTATGGTTTTATTCTCCGTTATCCGAAAGGCAAAGAAGAAACGACAGGCATTGAATATGAATCTTGGCATTTCCGTTATGTAGGAGAAGAAAATGCGAAATTTATGGTCGAAAATGATTTGACCTTAGAAGAATATGTTGAGCTTTTACAGTTGCGAGATGAACAGTAAAATATCTACTGGGACTAAGATAAAGAATCTGAGAGGATATAAATGCAACAACAAATGCGCAAGTTAAAAAAACAGTGGCACAAATCTTGGAATAATTTTCTAGATCGGTTAGTTTTAGCGATGAAAATCACGCTCTCTTTAATTGTGTTGTTTTTTGGGATACTTTTCTTTATTATAAAGCCCGCAAAATTTATTGGTCATGAATCTTCAAGTTGGAGTGATGAAGCGGTGATCGCTGAAAATCAAAGTAAAACAGAATTTGTGGAGACACTCACTCCGCATGCCTTAGAAGCCCAGGAAACTTATGGTACTCGTCCAAGTTTATTAATTGCACAAGCGGCGTTGGAATCAAATTGGGGCACGAGTACATTGTCGAAAGAATCGAACAATTATTTTGGAATCAAAGGTTCCGAAAAGGATACGAAATATGCGACAAAAGAATTTGATAATGAGGAATGGACACAAATAGATGCTGCTTTTAAACATTATGATTCTTTAGCAGACTCCATCAATGATTATGCCAGCTTGCTAAAAAATGGAACTTCTTGGGATCAAGATTTTTATGAAGCTGTTTTTGCAGCGAATGATTATAAAGAAGCGGCATTAGCTGTTCAAGAAGCCGGTTATGCGACCGATCCAACTTACGCAGATAAGTTAATTCGAATTATTGAACAATATCAACTCTATGAATTAGATTTCTAAGCTGAGGATTTGGAAAATAAAAAAAGTACTTTATAGAAAAGGTGTGTAAAATGGTTAAAAATTTTAATCATCAAAAAACAATAGGAATCGTAGGAGCTATTCCTGATTCACAAGCTTTTATTTTTAAAGCGAATCAGTTGGGTTTTGAAACATACCTCTTATGTAAAACCGCCGAGGAAGCTTCGCTTATTGTCGGAGCTGACCAAGTGTTTATAGGGACGTTTGAGGATCAAAAAATCCAAGATGAATTTTTAATGCATTGTGATTTACTCGTTTATTATGATGAAACATTAAACGCGGCGGAGGTAGAAGAAGTCCAAAAAACAGTCATTGTACCTCAAGGGGACGATTTACTATCTATCGCGCAAGATCGTGTGTTGCAAAAAGCTTTTTTAGAGTCCTTAAGCGTCAATATTGCACCTTATGTAACGATCGTGAAAGCAGAAGATATTGAAGAAGGGCTTCGAAGTATTGGCTATCCAGCTGTATTACGCACCAATCAAGTGAATCCTGAAAGCAAAAAGCAATCTTATTTTATTTATGAAGAAAGTGATATTGAAGAAGCCGCGGCTTTATTAAAGTATGGGACTTGTGTATTGGAATCTTGGATTGTTTCCGAACAAGATTTATCGATCTCAGCTGCCAAAACAGCCAATGGAGACTTAAAATTATTTCCAATCATTAAAAAAGAATATCGTAAAGATCGACTCTTTAATGTGCAAGTTCCGGCTGAATTGGATGAAGAATTAGCGCATGAAATTGAACGTGTCACGCACGTTATTTTAGAAAACATTGAATTTCGAGGGGTGACAACGATTGATTTTATCATTTCCCCTGCGGATGCACTGTATGTTGGGAATATCTATCCTTATCCGAATATTTTGTCGCGCTATTCAGCAGAATACTGCACATTATCAACGACAGAGGCACATTTACGAGCGATTGCATCTTTACCTATACCGGATCAAATTGACTGTCAAGTGCCATATGTTTTCGCGCCCTTTTATGCGGATCAAACAGCGATGATTAATGAATTGCTAATGATCCAGCCCGATTGGAAGTTCACGTTTTATCCAATCACTAAAAAAGATGAGATCAATACACAAGAAGCAGTGGGTCATATTCTACTCAAAACAGAAGATGTCAAGAAAACACTTGCTTTGCTTAAAGATGAAAATTATTAAAATGCATTTTTTAAATCAATGATAGGGGAGAATCATTGGGATGGTTAAAAAGAAGCTAGACCAAATTGTTTATGAGTTTATAGTGAAACAAATTGAACGCGGTGATTTATTACAGCGTGAACACATTACAGAACAAAATATTGCAGATGCCTTAGAAATCAGTCGGACACCGGTAAGAAAAGCTTTTGACCGCCTGGTTCATGATAATTACCTTGAAAATATTGAAAATGTCGGAGTGCGGGTGAAAATGCAATCCTTAACACCGACCGCTTTTCAAGAACGAATCGATTTATTCGAACGGCTAGTGAACCATTACTTGTTTGACTTAGAAAAAGTAGAAGTTGCGTTCGAAATCGAAACATTGTGGATGATGATTAAAAATATGAAAAGTGAAACGAATGACACAGCTTACGCTTTTGAAAAACAAGAATATGATTACTGGCTAGAGGCCTTGAAATATAATGATAATCATTATTCAACAAGAGTACTGATGCAGACTTTAAAAGAATGTCTTTTTGATGATGGTGAAATTTATAGCATTATGAGAAAAAGCCGTCCTTTGAAAATCACGCATTACCAAGCATTAGCTGAATACTTAAAAGAGATGAATTATCCGCGAGCAAGAAGAGAAATTCGTATCTTGCTCAATCAATTAAAGTTAAATGTATTAGAAAAAGGAAAGTTTTATTAGATCGAATCAGAGAGTTATGCTAAAACGAAGAATTGTCTGTCACTTTTATAGCATAACTTTTTTTGTTTTTAAGAAGAGTAAAACACCTGTTAAGAGGTAGAATGAAACTCTTTTTTTAGGTATACTAAATAGGCAGAAATCGTGAAGTGGAAAGGAATTGGTGAGAGTGACTCATCTAAATAGTATCGTCTCTGGATTGAATAAGCGTCAAAAAGAAGCGGTTGTTACAACGGATGGCCCTCTTTTAATTATGGCAGGTGCCGGCTCTGGTAAAACGCGAGTGTTGACCCACCGGATTGCTTATTTGATTCATGAAAAGCAAGTGAATCCCTGGAATATTTTAGCTATTACTTTTACAAATAAAGCTGCAAGTGAAATGAAAATGAGAGTTAGTGATCTCGTTCAAGATGGAGGCGAGGATGTTTGGGTTTCGACATTCCACTCCATGTGTGTTCGGATTTTGCGCCGTGAAATTGACCGCATCGGGTATGACTCAAACTTTACTATTGCGGGTTCAAGCGAACAAAATACTTTAATGAAACGCGTATTAAAAACGTTAAACTTCGACACGAAAAAGTTCCCTCCACGGGCCATACTCTCAGAAATTAGTCGTGCAAAAAATGAGTTAGTCGATGAAAAAGAATATGAAAACCAAGCCTTTAATTATTGGCAAAAAGCAGTAGCTCAAGCTTATAAGGAATACCAAAGTGAATTACGTCGTTCAGAGTCGGTTGATTTTGATGACTTGATTATGTTGACGGTTCGCTTATTCGAAGAACATCCTGAAGTATTGTCTTATTACCAAAGTAAGTTTCAATATATTAAAGTGGATTAATACCAAGATAACAACCACGCACAAAACCGTTTAGTCCATTTAATTGCTGAACGTTTCAAAAATATTTGTGTCGTAGGGGATGCTGATCAAAGTATTTATGGTTGGCGTGGAGCGGATATGCAAAATATTTTAGACTTTGAAAAAGACTATCCAGAAGCGCAAACGATTATGTTGGAGCAAAACTATCGCTCCACCAAAAATATTTTACAAGCAGCCAACACCGTCATTCAAAACAATTTAAACCGTAAAGAAAAAGCATTATGGACGGAGAATGAGCCAGGGGACAAAATTACGGTTTATGAAGCGAATGATGAATATGATGAAACAAATTATGTGGCTGAAAAAATTGAAACCTTGATGCGTGAAAATAAAGCTTATTCTTATGATGATTTTGCGATTTTATATCGTACAAATGCGATGTCTCGTGTGATGGAGGAAACGTTAATCAAACGCAATATTCCTTTCCAAATCATTGGAGGAACAGGTTATTATGAGCGTAAAGAAATTCTTGATTTGATGGCTTATTTAACTTTAATTGTGAATCCGGCTGATAACTTGAGTTTCCGCCGTATTGTGAATGAACCTAAACGTGGGATTGGCGCTTCAACCATTGCCAAATTGAGCGAAATTGCTGATTTAAATGGCACTTCGTTGTATGAAGCAGCTTTAAATGCGCAAGCGACCAACTTATCTGCGCGAGCAGCGAATAACTTAGAAGAATTTGCCTTTATGATTCGCGACTTTAGAAAAATGGCGGAGTTTGTTTCCGTCACGGATTTAGTCGAGAGTATTTTAGATAAAACAGGCTATATCGAAACACTAAAAAGAGAAAATACATTAGAAGCAGAAGCTCGTATTGAAAACTTAGAAGAATTTTATTCGATTACTCAGACATTTGACAAGTCTGATGCTGAAGATCATTCTCTTTTAGCCTTCTTGACGGATTTATCGTTAATTGCGCCGACCGATGACATTGAAGAAGAGACCACAGAAGTCACTTTAATGACCCTACATTCAGCCAAGGGACTAGAATTTTCCGTTGTTTTCATTATTGGTGTTGAAAATAATATCTTCCCTTTAATTCGTCAAGATACGGACGATGATGATCTAGAGGAAGAACGCCGTCTAGCATATGTTGGGATTACGCGTGCAGAAGAAACTCTTTATCTAACCAATGCTTCTTCTCGTTTACTCTATGGTCGTCGTCAATACAATCCAAAGTCACCATTCATTGATGAATTAGATGAAGAGGTGACGGAGAAAGATTATGGAGCAGGGCGCCCAACTTACGCCACAGGGAATTATAATAATGCCTTTAAAAAGCGAACGGTGATCGAACCGACGCCAAAAAGAAAAAGTAATCGTAAAAAAGCAACCGTGACAAAAGCACCAAATGCTGGTACGGGTGCTGAAAATGTTTCTTGGCAAGTAGGCGATAAGGTTTCTCACAAAAAATGGGGGATTGGGACCATTGTGCAAATTAAAGGGGAAAAGCAAGATATGCAATTAAATATTGCTTTCCCAGAAGAAGGAATCAAGCCATTATTAGCATCTTTTGCGCCAATTGAGAAAGTCTCAGATGAAGGATAAAAGAGGGAAAAAAATGAATGAATCGATAAAATTTGAGGACGCTAAACAGCGAGTAGAAGAGCTGGTACTTGAACTGAATCAATACAGTCATGAATATTATGTTTTAGATGCACCTACTATTTCCGATACAGAATATGACCAACTATATCGTGAACTGGTGGATTTAGAGCAAGCTTTTCCAGAATTAGTGAAACAAGATTCACCTACGCAACGGGTAGGGGATGAGCTAATTTCTGGTTTTGATAAAGTCGAGCATTCTAGTCAAATGTTATCGCTGGATAATGCCTTTAATTTAGAAGAATTACAAGCTTTTGATCGAAGAGCCCGTCAATTAGCGAATACGTCTTTTGACTATTTCGCAGAATTAAAAATTGATGGTTTAGCGATTGCACTTATTTATGAGGATGGTTTTTTAGTTCAAGCAGCAACGCGAGGAGATGGGATCGTAGGCGAAGACGTCACGCAAAATGTGCGGGCTATTTCTGCGATTCCAGTCCGTTTGCGCGAGAATGTCTCTGTGGAAGTTCGAGGCGAAGTTTATATGCCGAAAGAAAGTTTCGTCAACTTAAATTTAGCCCGCGAAGAAGAAGGGCAAGCGACTTTTGCGAACCCGAGAAATGCAGCGGCAGGTACTTTGCGTAATCTCGATCCCAAAATTACGGCCTCTAGAAATTTAAGTGGCTTTTTCTATACGTTAGTGAACCCAGAGGAATATGGCGCAGAAACGCAAGAAGAAGCACTCGCATTAATGGATCAATGGGGATTGCGTACCAACCATCAACGGGAACGTTTTGAGACGATTGAAGCGATCTGGGCGTATATTGAAGACGCGGAGACGAACCGTCAAGACCTCTCTTATGATATTGATGGGGTTGTCATTAAAGTCAATGAGTTTGCGGTTCAAGAACAAATTGGCATGACGGTTAAAGCTCCTCGTTGGTCAATTGCTTATAAATTTAAAGCGGAAGAAGGGCAAACCGTTCTCCGCGATATTGAATGGACAGTTGGCCGAACAGGTGTCGTGACGCCGACAGCGATTATGGATCCGATTATTGTGGCGGGTTCGACCGTTCAACGCGCCAGTTTGCATAATGTTGATTTGATTAAAGAACGTGATGTGCGGATCAATGACACCGTAGTGATTCATAAAGCAGGCGATATTATTCCAGAAGTGCTACGGGTCGTTTTAGATGAAAGACCTGCAGACAGCGAACCTTATGAGATTCCGACTGAATGTCCTGCCTGCGGGAGTGAGTTGACGCATTTAGAAGATGAAGTGGCTTTACGTTGTATTAACCCTACTTGTCCCGCTCAGGCTTCTGAACGAGTGATTCATTTTGCTTCAAGAAATGCAATGAACATTGATGGATTAGGCGAACAACGTGTTCGTCAACTCTTTGAAGCGGGTCTGATCAAGAACGTGGTTGATTTATATGATCTAACCCCAACGCCTTTAATGGAACTTGAACGAATGGGTGAGAAATCTTCACAAAAATTAGTCAACGCTATCCAAGACTCAAAAGAAAATTCGCTGGAGCGTTTACTCTTTGGTTTAGGGATTCGCCATGTCGGCTCAAATACGGCCCGTTTACTCGCCCAGAAATTTCAAACTATGACAACTCTCATCGAAGCAACTTATGAAGAGGTGTTAAGTATTGAAGGGATCGGCGAGATTATTGCTGAAAGTGTGGTTTCATTTTTCGATAATGAGGATGCACAAGAACTCATTGAGCAATTAAAAGAGCGCCAACTCAATATGGATTACTTACAAGCTACTGAAACAGTAGCCGCTGAGGCTGCTTCTGACTTTGCTGGGAAGACGATTGTTTTAACAGGGAAGTTGGAGCACTTCAGTCGTAATGACTTAAAAGAACAACTTGAACTATTAGGGGCGAAGGTAACAGGAAGTGTTTCTAGCAACACCGATCTTTTAGTGGCTGGTGAAAGTGCCGGAAGTAAATTGACACGTGCCCAAGAATTAGAAATTGAAATTTGGAATGAAGAAGAACTATTAAATCATCTCAATGTAGATGGAGAAAGTGAGAGTGACTAAATGAAAAAGAATAAAAGCTTCGCTTTTTTAGCACTCTTGGTCTTTGTATTGAGTGCCTGTAGTCCAGTCCTTGACGATGGCGGAGATATAAGCAATAGCGAAGGAACAGAAAATTCCTCCAATACTTCCAATGTCGTCACTAGAAACCAGCTAGGGGCTGATTACTATCGCCCAGCATTAGACGAAGACGGTCGGTATTTAACAAGCAATAACCGGGGAATTACCCTGAACTTAAACTCTGGTATTAATATTAGTTTGTTCGAGAAAGATTTAATGCGTCTCTCGCAAGAAGTTTTTCCAACGGATGAATATTTTATGCAGGAAGGCCAAAAATTACCAGGTGACTTAGTGAATACTTGGATCGGTCGAGAATCAGAAGATAACCCAGAAGGGCTTAACCCTCCAGAATCTGGTGAAGGAGATGACCGAGCGCCAAATTATTTAAATTCTATTTTAGAATTTGACTTTTTCACTCAGACAGACGATGGGCTACAACTTTCAGGGATTAGTGTCGGTTTGGCTATGAATTCCGTGGATTATTATCCCGCTTATCAATATGGTCCGACCTTAGAACAAGAAATTTCTTCGGAAGATATTTTAGCTGAAGGGCAAAAAATGGCGGATGAAGTTGTTCGACGGATGCGAGGTATGGAAGGTCTAGAAGATATTCCAATCTTTGTAGGAATCTATGAACAAGCGGCCCAGGATGATCTAGGGGGCGGAGTTTATGTAGCAGAAGGCCAGAGTACCAATGGCTCGGACTCTATTCAAAGTTGGGATACCTTGAATGAAAAGCGTCTGATCTTCCCACTAGAAGGAAGTGACTCAGCGGAAGGAAATGCATTTGCGAATTTCCAATCCGAAGTCGAATCTTTCTTTCCGAATATAAGTGGGGTCACTGGTCGTGCTCATTATGTCGATGATCAATTACAGGACTTGACCATTGAAATTATGACGCAGTTTTACGGAGAAGCTGAAATGGTCTCCTTTACTCAATACTTAAAACAGAGTGCGACGACTTACTTACCGGGAGAAATCGATGTAGAGATTGTCGTTGAATCTCCAGATACCGTTGAAGCCTTTTTAAAGAGAGAGCGCACAGATTCCGAATATTTTTCATATGTTTTTGATTAAAGAAGCAAAATTTTATGAGATAATCATAATAATGAAGAAAGAATGGGTGAAAGAATGAAAGTTGATAAAGATTTAATTCAAGAAATTAGTTCAATTATGAAACTTGAATTTTCAGAAGAAGAAACAAAAGAACTGACTGAAGAAACAAACAAGACACTTTCAATGTTAAAAGCACTAAGTGAAGTGGATACTGAAGGTGTGGAAGGAACATTTTACGGTAGAGTCAAAGGACAAGCTCGTTTTAGAAAAGACGAAGCGATCAGCAATGAAGAAGAAGTAGAGGCCTTGCTTGACGCAACGCCAACACCAACAAGCGTGGATCACTTAATTGAAGTACCGGCAATTTTAGATGATGGAGAGGGTGGAGCTTAATGAGTTTACACACGAAAACAATGGAAGAATTACATGAATTACTAGTCAATAAAGAATTAACGGTTGTCGAGCTTGTTGAGGCCACTTTTGATTATATAGAAACCGTCGAACAAGCTGTCGGTGCTTTTATTTCAATCGATAAAGAAAATGCTTTAGCTGCTGCTAAAGCAGTGGATGAACGAGGCGTCGATCAAGAGAATATCCTTGATGGGATTCCAGTTGCTGTAAAAGATAATATTGTAACGATGGATCAAAAAACCACTGCAGCTTCAAAAATGCTCGAAGATTTTGTTTCTGTTTACGATGCAACCGTCGTGGAGAAATTAAAAGAAGCAGGGATGATTATTGTTGGGAAAACAAATCTTGATGAATTTGCGATGGGAGGCACCACAGAAACCTCAAAATTACAGACAACGAAAAACCCTTGGGATACTTCAAGAGTTCCAGGCGGATCATCAGGCGGCTCAGCAGCAGCAGTTGCAGCGGGTATGGTTCCCGCTTCATTGGGAACAGACACAGGCGGTTCTATCCGTCAACCAGCGGCTTACACAAATTTAGTAGGGCTAAAACCAACTTATGGTACCGTCTCTCGTTATGGAGCGATTGCATTTGCTTCCAGTCTAGACCAAGTAGGACCGCTCACCAGAACAGTTAAAGATAATGCTATTTTATTAAATACATTAAGTGGCAAAGATCTGAAAGACGATACATCCGCTGATCTGGAGATCGACTTTACAGAAGCGATCGGTGAAAATATCGAAGGTTTGAAAGTCGGCATACCTAAAGAATTCTTTAACGAAGAAGTCGTTGATGAAGAAGTATTGGCTGTCGTTAGAGAAGCAATCAACCAACTTGAAGAATTAGGGGCTGAAATTGTAGAAGTTAGCTTACCGCACTTAAAATATGGAGTACCCGCATACTATGCGATTGCATCTGCAGAAGCTTCGAGTAACTTACAACGCTTTGATGGGGTTCGTTATGGCTATTCTCATCAAGATGCAAACACACTGGAAGAACTATATGTTAAATCACGCTCAGAAGGTTTTGGCACTGAAGTGAAAAGACGTATTGTTCTCGGAGGCATTGCTTTAGGAATTGATCACTATGATGAGTTATATGGACAAGCGACAAAAGTTCGTACCATTATCCGTAATGAATTTGAACAAGCACTAGAAGAAGTCGATGTTTTAGTTGGACCAAGTACAACCTCGATTGCTCCAGAGATGGGACAAAAAGATGCGGACGATCCAGTCGACGCTTATCAAGGAGACATTTTAACGGTTCCTGTGAACTTAGCAGGCATCCCTTCATTAAGCATTCCAGCTGGTTTTTCAGAAGGTTTACCTGTCGGTATGCAGTTAATCGGAAATTATTTTGAAGAAGCAACCTTATATAAAGTTGGTCATGCGTATGAACAAGCAACGGACCATCACAAACAATATCCAACACTTGAAGGAGGAGCAAATGAATGAATTTTGAAACAGTTATTGGTTTAGAGGTACACGTTGAATTAAAAACTAATTCAAAAATGTTCTCACCTTCACCAGCAGGATTCGGAGCTGAACCAAATTCAAACACTAACGCCATCGATTGGGCTTACCCAGGAGTGCTGCCAACACCGAATGAAAAAGGAATCGAGTTGGCTATTAAAGCGGCTTTAGCGTTAAATTGTGAGATCAACCAAGAGACAAAATTTGACCGTAAAAACTATATTTACCCTGACAACCCAAAAGCTTACCAAATCACTCAAGATAAACAACCGATTGGAAAAAATGGTTTTATCGAAATCGATGTTGATGGTGAGAAGAAAAAAATACGCATTGAACGCGTGCATTTAGAAGAAGATGCAGGGAAAAATATTCATGGTGACGATGGTTATTCGTATGTCGACTTAAACCGTCAAGGGACAGCTTTACTTGAGATTGTTTCTGAAGCAGACATGCGTTCACCTGAAGAAGCTTATGCATATTTAGAAACATTGAAACAAATGATCCAATTTACACGAGTTTCCGATGTGAAAATGGAAGAAGGATCCATGCGAGCAGATGCGAATATTTCTTTACGTCCTTATGGGCAAGAAGAGTATGGGGTAAAAACAGAACTTAAAAACTTAAACTCCTTTAATAACGTCCGTCGTGGTTTAATTTATGAACAAGGACGTCAAGAACGCTTATTATTAGCGGGCGAAGAAGCACTGCAAGAGACAAGACGCTATGATGATTCAAATCGTCAAACGACGTTAATGCGAGTGAAAGAAGGACAAGACGACTATCGTCATTTCCCAGAACCTGATATTTTCCCATTCACTATTTCGGATGAGAAGATTTCAGAGCTGCGAGCAGAATTACCAGAAATGCCGGTCGAACGTCGCAAACGTTATGTGGAAGAATTAGAAATTCCAGCTTATGATGCGGAAGTCTTAACCGATACAGTTGAAATGTCTGACTTCTTCGATCAGACCGTAGAATATGGTGCTGATCCTAAATTAGCTTCTAACTGGTTAATGGGAGAAGTTTCTGGTTATTTAAACAGTGAACAAGTCAACATCGAAGAAACAACACTTACACCAAAAGCTTTAGCAGAAATGATTGGTCTAATTGAAGACGAGACAATTTCTTCGAAAATCGCTAAGCGTGTCTTTACTGAGCTGACAAAAGAACAAGTGGATGATGTTCAAGCCTTAGTAGAAGAAAAAGGCTGGGTACAATTAAGTGACCCTGAACAGTTATTACCAATTATTCGTGAAATTTTAGATAATAATGAACAATCAGTCGAAGACTTCAAAAACGGAAAAGACCGTGCGAAAGGTTTCTTAGTTGGACAAGTGATGAAAGAAACACGTGGTCAAGCCAACCCTGGAGTAGTCAATAAATTATTAAACCAAGAATTAAATAAACGTTAATTATCCTATGGTTTTTTGGGATTGAATGTTGTAGGGAGAGAAACAATGATGAAGAAACGAGCGCGCATTATTTATAATCCAAGCTCTGGTCGAGAAGCGGTTAAACGCGTTTTGCCAGATATTTTGGAAATTTACGAACAAGAAGGGTACGAAACAAGTGCCTTTCAAACAACACCAGAGCCTCTATCTGCGCAAAAAGAAGCCGCTAGATGTTGTGATGAAGGTTTTGATTTAGTCGTCGCTGCAGGTGGAGATGGGACGGTTCATGAAGTGATGAATGGGTTGGCTGAAAAAGAACATCGGCCCACAGTCGCTATCATCCCAGCCGGTACTACCAATGATTATGCGCGTGCATTACAGATTCCGCTAGATAATTTAGTGGAGGCTGCAAAATTAATTGAAAAAGAAGAGTCTGTGTTTATGGATATCGGAAAAATCATTACCGGTGAAAACACAAGATACTTTATGAATATTGCTGCGATGGGGAACCTCGCCGAATTGACCTTTGAGGTTTCTCCCCAGCTAAAAACGATCTTTGGTTATTTAGCTTATGTGATAAAAGGAGCTGAACTAGTGCCACAAATGCGTGCGGTACCCGTGCACATTGATTATGATGGCGGTAGTTATAAGGGCGAAGCTTCGCTTGTCTTCACAGCTCTTTCAAGTACAGTGGGTGGTTTTAATAATATTGTCCCTGATAAAATATTGGGAGACGGGAACTTTTCGTTAATTATTGTAAAAACCGCGAGTGTTCTTGAATTAATGCAGTTAGCGCGAAAACTTTTAACGGATGGCACCCATTTAGACAGCTCAAATGTTATTCATAAACAAACGAGCTTTGTCGATGTGAATGTTCTAGATGATTCACAGTTGATGATCAACCTGGATGGGGAATACGGAGGCGACGCACCAGTTCGCTTTGAGAGTTTAAACCATCATATTGAAGTAGTGGCCAATGTAGCGCCTATGGAACACAAAATTAAAGACCTTTCAGTAGAAGAAAAACAAAAGATGGAATCGATCTTTACAAGAGAGATCACATCTATCGGAGATTTGAACGAAGATAGAGAAAAAGAAGCCAACGAAATCGAATAAATGGAAAAGGAAGGTACGAATTTTCGTACCTTCCTTATTTCTGAGAAGTAGTAGAGAATTATTTTTTCAACTTGTTTTATCTTTCACTCTATAGAGCGAAATTTAGAGAAAATAAATCTGATTTACTGAATGATAAAGTAAGTTTCTTGTTGGTTAAAATGTTGAATGAGGAGGGGGAAAATGATGAATAATAAAAAAAGAAAAGAAATACCAGTAAAAGAGAACCACACGTATGAAGTTGAGATCACTGACTTATCTCATCAAGGTTTGGGTGTTGCTCATGTAGATGGTTATCCTTTATTTATTGAAAATGCTTTGCCAGGAGAACGTCTAAAAATGCGAGTCACCCATGCAGGGAAGCGGATGGGCCATGGAAAAACAATCGAAATGATTCAACAAAGTCCTTACCGGGTCGATGAATTAGAAGATGTCCATTTTCAAAATGGCACCATGCCACTCCAACACTTAGAGTATAGTCAGCAATTAATATTTAAACAACAGCAAGTCAAAAAGCTTTTGTCGAAAGTCGGAGGATTTGAAAATATTCCTGTTTATGAGACGATTGGAATGGATCACCCTTATGGTTATCGGAATAAAGCACAGATTCCCGTCCGTGAAATTAACGGCGAATTAACGACTGGTTTTTATAAAAAGCGAACGCATGATTTAATTCCGATTGAAGATTTTGTTATCCAAGATCCTGAAATTGATCAAGCAGTGGTCACTGTTCGCGATATCTTGCGAGAGTATCATGTAGAAGCTTATGATGAAGATCACCATGAAGGAGATGTGCGACATATTATTGTTCGTCGCGGACATGTTACAGGAGAGCTAATGATTGTCCTTGTTACACGTTCTTTTGTGCTGCCGCACCTACAAGAAATTGTGGCGGAAATCCGAGCACAAATTCCAGAGGTAGTTAGTATCGTCCAAAACATCAACTCTGAGAAGACCAACGTTATCTTAGGCAAGCAAGCGATGGTATTATTTGGACAGGATTACTATACAGATGAACTGATGGGGCATACATTTAAAATTTCACATCAGTCTTTCTATCAAGTGAATAGCGAACAGACGGAAAAATTATATGCTGTTGCCGTTGATTATGCGGACTTATCTGGAGAAGAAGTGGTGGTTGATGCTTATTCAGGCATTGGAACCATGACTTTAGCTTTAGCTGAACAAGCTAAACAAGTTTATGGGGTGGAGATTGTCCCCCAAGCGATTGAAAATGCACAAACAAATGCTCAAGATAATGGAATAGAAAACGTAGAATTTGAGGTCGCAGATGCTGGAGATTGGTTGGTTGAGCAGGCGAAAGCTGGTTTAGAAGTAGATGTCGTTGTGGTCGATCCGCCACGAAAAGGATTGGCTACAGAATTTATCGACGCCGTCCTTGAAATCCAACCCGAGCGGATGGTGTATGTAAGTTGTAATCCGAGCACTTTAGCTCGTGATTTAAAATTACTAGCAGAAGGCGGGTATAACGTCGAACAAGCTCAACCTGTCGATATGTTTCCACAGACCTATCATATTGAAACAGTAGTATCACTGACTAGAGCATAGAAAGTGCAATAAGATAAATAGTTTAGCCAGTTATTATATATGAAATTTGATTAAATATTAGCCATTAAACAAGTTTATTTATAAAAATGAGGTGCATTGTTAAAGCTTTTTTGTTATAATGAAGGTTGGCAGTGAGTGCTTCAGCTAATTTTATGAATGAAGAAATTTCTAAGGTATCGTTCAAAGTGACTTAGGTAAATTTAAACGAACCTATCTATAGATAAATGCTAAATAGTACTTGGCCAAAAAGTGATCGCACATGATGGAAAAATAATCATAAAAAATGGGCGAAAGTTAAGTGATTATTCTTTTCATCTGAAAATGTGAAGAACAAATAAGGGACTATATTTTTTAGTGATGTTAGTGAAAAACTTTATTGTTTTTGGATAAACACACGAAACAATAAAGACACTGAAAATGCATTAAATCAGGAAAGGATCTTGATTATCCATTTAAAAATGCTAAAATTATAGTGCATTTGTTTTTGTGAAATTAATCTAGGAGGATTTATCGAATGACAGACGGAAAAATTAAAATTAGTACAGCTTCATTAAAAGTATTAGATGGATGGGGAATAGATACCATTTATGGTATTCCTTCAGGAACTTTAGCTCCTTTAATGGAAGCTTTAGGTGAACAAAAAGATACAGATATTAACTTTCTTCAAGTAAAGCATGAAGAAGTTGGGGCAATGGCAGCCGTCATGCAATGGAAATATGGTGGAAAATTAGGTGTGTGTGTTGGATCAGGTGGTCCTGGTGCTTCTCACTTAATTAATGGTCTTTATGATGCAGCAATGGATAATACACCTGTTTTAGCTATTTTAGGTTCTCGCCCTCAAAAAGAATTGAACATGGACGCATTCCAAGAATTGAACCAAAATCCAATGTTCGATCATATTGCAGTGTATAACCGTCGTGTGGCTTACGCTGAACAATTACCAAAAATGATCGATGACGCAGTTCGTACTGCTATCTCTAAACGTGGAGTAGCCGTATTAGAAGTACCTGGCGATTTCGGTTACTACGAAATTGATGAGGACGCATTCTACTCTTCTGGTCACAGCTATCGTGATTTTGTTTCTTCTGCAATCAATGAAGAAGACATTGACGCAGCTGTTGAAGTGTTAGACAATTCTGAACGTCCTGTGATTTATGCAGGTATTGGAACGATGGGCCACGGTTCAGCGGTTCAAGAATTATCTCGTAAACTCAAAGCACCAATTATCACAACAGGTAAAAACTATGAAACTTTCGAATGGGACTTTGAAGGATTAACTGGTTCGACATACCGTGTTGGTTGGAAACCTGCTAACGAAACAGTTAAAGAAGCAGATACAGTTCTTTTTGTTGGTTCAAACTTCCCATTTGCTGAAGTAGAAGGTACTTTCTCAAATATTGAAAACTTCATCCAAATTGATAATAACCCAGCAATGCTTGGTAAACGTCATAATGCAGATGTTGCTATTCTTGGAGATGCTGGAGAAGCAGTTGATTTATTACTTGAAAAAGTAGCTCCTGTTGAAGAATCAGCTTGGTGGAACGCTAACTTGAAAAACATTCAAAACTGGCGTGACTACTTGACGAAGTTAGAAACGAAAGAAAATGGTCCGTTACAACTTTATCAAGTATACAATGCGATCAACAAATATGCGGATGAAGACGCCATTTATTCTATTGATGTTGGTAACTCAACTCAAACATCTATCCGTCATTTACACATGACACCTAAGAATATGTGGAGAACTTCACCTCTATTTGCTTCGATGGGTATTGCGCTTCCTGGTGGTATTGCAGCTAAGAACGTGTATCCTGATCGTCAAGCTTGGAACTTAATGGGTGATGGTGCATTTTCTATGAACTATCCTGATGTTGTTACTAACGTAAATTACAACATGCCAGTGATCAACGTAGTCTTCACAAACACTGAATATGGGTTCATCAAGAACAAATATGAAGACACGAACACAAATACTTTTGGTACTGAATTTACTGATGTTGACTACGCAAAAATTGCAGAAGCACAAGGTGCAGTTGGTTTCACAGTAAGCCGTATCGAAGATATCGACCAAGTCATGGCTGATGCGGTTAAAGCATATAAAGACGGCAATACTGTCCTAATTGATGCGAAGATCACAAAAGATCGTCCAATTCCAGTGGAAACATTGAAATTAGATCCTGCATTGTATAGCGAAGAAGAAATTAAAGCTTATAAAGAAAAATACGAAGCTGAAGAACTAGTACCGTTTAGCGAGTACCTAAAAGCTGAAGGTCTTGAATCTAAAGTAGCTAAGTAATTTTCTAGTCTATCGTTGATATATTTGAAAGGTAAGACGCTACGTTAAAACGACTCGCTTTTTAAACGAAATATATTAAAGCAGAAATGGAAAAAGAGGAAAAGTTTTAACTTTTCCTCTTTTTTTAATGCTCACTTTTATATGTGATTTATAAATGGCCGCATAGAATTCTATAAATGTTTAAAGATCGTTCAATTTAGGCATTTAAAAACTGAATAAAAGAAAAGTACATGCAAGGAGCACGTACTTTCTTTAGAAATATAAAACGGTTTTAGTTTTGTTCTTCTATATAATCTTCAATTAAATAGCCATAATTATTTTTAATTAAATAGTTCGTCACTTCATATTCTCTTGTCGGATCATCAAAATAGTAATCATCTAAAGTATGAAATTTGCCTTCAAAGGTCATCTCTGCAATTTTTCGAAGTAAGATTTCTGGTTTGAAAATAGAAATATTTACTCTAATATACTCTTCATCTCCACGAGACTCATCGAGAACTCTTATTTCATTCAGGTGCGGCTGCCAGTCCACAATATCGTCATAATAAACTTGATATTCTTTTTTCTGAGCATTTAAAATAAAATAGTCATTATTTTCTTGATAAGACATGTCATATTGGCGTCTTAATAAGAGAACGATTCCCGTGAAGATAACGGTGAGGATTAAAAAAGCGATTGCCATTTCAGTTTCTCGTATAGCGATTCCCAAGAGGGTAAAAAATCCACTAAATACCGTCAAGAAGGTCAAGATTTTCAATAAAAAAGTATCAAAACCACCAGGGGTCTGTATCTTATCCTCATATTTAGGTTTAGCAAGTTTCTCTCTGATCTTGAGAGCGAGCCAATAAGTCGTTAAGAGAAATAGCGGCAGGATAATAAAAGAAAAAACAGGATGATTCATTATATGCACTCCTTAAAAAATATAAAATATTTTATTTTTTCATATCATTGTTCCTCTTTATAAATAAAATCCTAAAATACCCGATAAAATTCCAATGAAAGCTCCGGCAATCACATCTCTAGGGAAGTGAACACCGCCAATGACTCGTAGAATAGCTAGTAAGACGCCTGCTATCATTAAAAAGATGCCTAATGGTTTAAAAATAAAATAAAGTGTCGTTGCAATTACAAAAATGGAAAATACATGACGGCTAGGAAATGATTTGCCTTTGGTATCTTTTGCAATAATCGGTTTAACGCCTGACACTTCATAAGGACGAGGCGCATTTATATAATTTCGGAGAACACTCACCAGCACAAAAGAAATTGCAGGCGTGAGGAGTGCTCTCCAAAATCTTTCATCCTGTGTATAAATTAAGAACACAAGAATGAGTGGATATAAACAATAGATAGGAACTGTAATCGAGCGATTTAAAAGATTAATCATTTTTTTATTCATAAAACACCTAATCATTTAGATTTGCTTCTATAATAACACACCCAGAAAATAGATAGAATAAATAAGACAATAGGAAAAATTAGCGCCATCACACGGCATTGCAAAACGTGAATAGTTAAAGGACAAAACATCTAAAATTAGTAAGTTAATCCATAACCAAGTTTATAGGTATTTCCATCTGCATCTGTGTAGGCATATTCCATTCCTTCGGGCATGTAAAGATCTTTGTCATAGCCAGGCACGTCATTTCGTGAGACACATTCACCATTTTCATCCACGGCGATGACTTCTGCATTCTTTGGAAAAGTGAAGGGTAATTTACCTGTTGGAGCAGCTTTTCCAGTAAAGACATCTAATTGGGCCTCGATGAGGGTTTCAAAGTTCGCCACTAACGCATCGGAAAGTGGTTCTACATTATCAAGCAACCAAGGCATATTAGAGTTTACACTTAAAAGGAACTGACCCCCTTGAGCATGAATTTCTTCGGCAATGTCAAAAACGCGATCCATTTGTTGGATAGTTGTTTCTGAATATTCACTACCATCCACCGCTCGGTTGATTTTATTTTCGCACAAGGCAAGCTCTAGTAAGCCAGGTGTAGCAGAGAAATAGTTTCCACTCTTTGGATATAAAAATACAATCGCTATATCGGCGTCTTTAATGGAATCAACTAATTCGAGCCCTTTATGGTTTTGTACTTTTTCGCGAGCTTCTTTTGTATAATTAGCTGCTGCTTCGGCTTCTTTATGGAAAAACTCCGTGTAAACTTTTGTGCCTGCTTTTAAAGGTAAAACATTTTGATTTTTTAATAAGACTGTAGATTTCTGATGAGCTTGATAAGCTTTATCCCAATTCTTTTGATCTGCGACAACCTTTTTCGCCTGCAGAGGATCGACATACGTTTTGTCATCAAATAATCCTAACTGGAACATTTCTAATAAAAGACGTTCATTGGCTTCGTTAATTCTTTCTTCAGAAATTTTTCCGCTCTCATAAGCTTTTTTAATCCATTCCACTTGGTTTGTATCTGAAATGATATCTGTACCAGCATTTACTGCTTTAGCTGCTCGGTCTTCCTTGTCTAAATCTTCAACGCCCCAGCTCATATTATCTAAAACGCCACTATCTGAGTTAATGTACCCTTGAAAGCCTAGTTCTCCTCGAAGCAAGTCGTGGATAAAAAAGTGATTGAACGCAAAACCAACTGCTTCAAAAGGAAGTTTCTCTCCTTGATAAGTTTGAGGAACACTTTTTTCAGCGGAAGGAATCGAGTAGTAAGGCATAATAGAACTTACCCCTTGTTTGGCTGCAGCTTGAAAGGGCGGTAAATGATATTTTTCGAGACTCCCTGGTGTTTTGTAGATATTAAATTTTCCTTCTTTATAATGCGGATCAAAGCCATTTTCACGAGCACCTCCTCCAGGGAAATGCTTCATCGTCAGAGCGACACTCTCTGCGTTTAGTTGTTCGCCTTGTAAGCCCTGAATTAATTGCACCGTGGCATCTGTAATTAATTCCGTACTTTCACCAAAGGTACCGTAAATTCTTTGCCAACGTGGATCGGTTACCGTATCGATCATATACATATAGCCTTTACGCAGTCCCGTGGCTGTCCATTCTTTACGGACAGTTTCTGCGAACTCTGTAAAAATCGAAGTCCCTTTACCTGCTGCTTGATCGCCTAGAGCTGCAGCAGCTAGTCCTAAAGTACTTGGCCAGGTTGAAAAAACACCGACCGCATCATTCATTCCAAAAGTACGTTCCGCATTCTCATTGCGAGAATTCGAAGCAATGATTGTCGGGATCCCCAAACGAGTTCCTTCGCTTACTTCGTTCATAGCATTGACCCATTCGGCGATATCTTCTTCGTCCCAATTATCTCTTAAGATGAAATGACGCAGATGTAAATTTTCAATGTGGTAAGTCGAACCATATTTTTTCTCAGTAACAAATATATTTGTTCCCGCTTCAATCTCTGCCTCATCCAACAGACCATCATGGCTTGTCTTTGAGCGGTCCTTTTGAGATTTCCCCATGGATTGAGAAGTAATTAACATCATCCCGATTTTTTCATCGATCGTCATCCGTTGAATTAAATCATGGACTCGTTCTTCAGCAGGTAAGCGCCAATCTTCATAAGGGTCCAGCTGGCCATTGCCGTTTAAATCTTTAAACTGTTGACCATCTACTTCAATCAATTGTTTCGTTCGAACTTCTAGTTTCGGTTGTTGCATGTGAATTCTCCTCTTACTTTTTACAAATATACGATTCATTTTATTGTTTTTTAAAAATTTAATATTTAAAGTATATATTTTTTATTTTGACTAATCTTATCTATTTTACCATTGTCTATTTGAAAAACATAATGAATTCGCTAATAAAATAGGCGATCATTTTCCACTATAAGTAGGCGACTAGAAATGGTTGAAAAATCATTTCTAATGAGATCTATTTTCCCATTTAAGAGAAATTTCAAAAGTTGTCCGACGCTCTTTTTAATATGTGTTAATATGAGGGGGTACTTTGGAAACCATGAAGGATAAGAATTTGCAGGAAAAGGAGCTTGTATTGTGCAGTTAGAATCAGCGTTACAACAGCATTTTGGGTATTCAACTTTTCGACCAGGTCAGAAAGAAATCATCGATACGATTTTGTCTGGTCGTGATACTTTAGGTGTTTTACCGACAGGGGGTGGGAAGTCGATTTGTTATCAATTATCGGCTTTAATGTTACCTGGATTAACGGTTGTGATCTCCCCATTAATCTCTTTAATGAAAGACCAAGTGGATTCACTGACGCAATTGGGCATTCCTGCGGCTTATTTAAATTCCACGATTTCTAATCAGGAATTTCAACAAGTGATGCAGCAATTAAGACAGGGAAGTCTGAAACTATTATATGTAGCGCCAGAACGTTTAGATAATACCAACTTCATTTCGTTCATTAGACAACATCCGATCTCTTTACTTGCGATTGATGAAGCTCACTGTGTGTCCCAATGGGGTTTTGACTTTCGCCCCAGTTATCGAAAGATAAATCAATTCATTGATCAATTGCCTAAACGCCCGGTCGTTGCAAGTTTTACAGCCACAGCCACGGATTTAGTCCAAAAAGATATCGTGAAACAGCTAGACTTAAAACAACCGGAAATTTTTATTAATTCTTTTGACCGTCCGAATATTAAATTTACTGTCCTAGAACCTAGTCATCGTAAAGCTACTCTGTATCAGTTGATTAATCATGAAGAGGCGATGATTATTTATGCCAGCACGCGTAAACAAGTCGATAAATTATATGAAGACTTGCGAAAAAAAGGGTACGCTGTCAGTAAGTACCATGCAGGCATGGAACAAGAAGAAAGAAAACAAGCGCAAAATGACTTTATTAATGATCAAACCAATTTAGTCGTGGCGACGAATGCTTTCGGGATGGGAATTGATAAGACAGATGTTCGGAAAGTCATTCATTATAATTTACCGAAAGATTTAGAAAGTTATTACCAAGAAGCAGGACGGGCAGGGCGTGACTCTTTAGCGGCAGAAGCTGTTCTTCTTTATCACGCCCAAGATATCATGACCAACAAGTACTTAATTGCTCAAAGTTCTGATCAATTAGCGCAAGAGCGTTTGGAAACAATGATCCAATATGCGAACTTCACTGGCTGTTTGCGAAATTATATCTTGCAATATTTTGGAGAAGAGACAAGTGAGCCATGTGGAAATTGTTCGAGTTGCCTAGGTGAAGTGAAAATTGTAGATGTGACCAAAGAAGCTCAAATGATTTTATCTTGCATGGTGCGGATGAAATTAAATTTTGGTATGACCATGATTGTCGATGTTCTACGTGGAAGTCAAAATCAGCGAATCCTTGAAAATAAATTTGATGCACTCAGTACTCATGGGCTTATGAAAAATTACTCTATCCAACAGATTAGAGATATTATTTCAGCTTTAGTTGCGCATCGTTATATTGGAGTAACAGAATATCGCGGACTTTATGTCACAGCGCAAGCGAAAAGTCTGATCTTTGGCGAAGCTTCTTTAGCGATTAAAGAGCGTTCATACAATGAAATCCCTTCTACACAGACCCAACGCACTTCACCCAACGTAGACCATGAATTATATGAAGCCTTAAGAGAGGTTCGCTTAAAACTAGCCCAAGCCGAAGGAGTTCCAGCGTATATCATCTTTTCGAATAAATCCTTAGAAGATATGGCCAGTAGATTACCTAAAAATGAAGCAGAATTTCTCACTATTGAAGGTGTCGGATCGGTTAAAGCTGATAAATACGCTGGACAATTTTTACCGGTAATTCAAGAATTTTTATCTTCAAAGAAAAATAAACAAAAAAGCAATATTTTAGTTGAAGAAACACCCTCATCTTCCTTTCGTGAGGCCAATTCTTCTAGTTACCTGGAGAGCGCAGAATATGCCGAACAAGGTTTAACGCCTTATGAGATTGCGATTGAACGAGACTTAACAGAAACAACGGTTCTCAATCATTTAACCCAAGCGGCAGAGGAAGGAAACTTAGAAGAATTCACCGCAGAAGTAGCGCCTTCCCGCAAGCGGACGATTAAAGAAGCTTTTCAGAAAATAGGGCTAGAGACTTTGAAACCCATCAAAGAATACCTAGCTGAAGAAATTACTTATGATGAAATTCGTTATGTATTGATTGAATACTTGGTAAAAAGCAGCTAGGAAATCAAGAGGAAGACGTATTGTTTTTTAAATAGCGAATGCTCATGAAGATCAAGTTCATCTATTTTATTGTTCTAAATGTCTAAAAAATGCTCAAAAAAGAATGAAAAGTCGATTTCGCTCAAAGGAGCCATCTACTTTTTTTAGTTTGGTTATTACACAATTCTGTAAATTATAGCAGGACGATTCCTTTTGTCTATCGCATCTTATGAAAAATAACCATTTCACGATAAAATAAATTTACTTTATACTATAGATAGTAAAGATTGAGCAGTGAGTATGCGAAAAATCTGTACGAAACGGAGAATATTTTATTGAGCTTCGCTTGAACAGCTTTGTCCATGTCAAATTTGAACAGCCGTCATCGAATGCTTGATAGAAATAATGCCATAACCAAAGAAAGGAACATGCAAAATGAAGAAACCTTATGTCATCATTCATACACATGTCTCGTTAGATGGTAAAATAAAAACGGTAGATAGTCCAAAGTTCCAAACAACGAGTCAACAATACCAAGAGTTGGCTTTATATCCTGATAAACAAGTTTTTGATATTAAAGGCTATTTAAATGGTCGGACAACGACTGAAGATAATCAACCTTTACAGACATTAGATTTAAATGACGATGCTGAAGTACCCATGGGTGATTTTGTTGCGGACGGAGAGGCGGATATGTATTATGTCTCTATTGATCGTAAAGGAGTCATTGGTTGGACTAAAAATTATGTGGACTATGGGAATCGCCATGCTCATGTGATTGAAGTGCTCAGTGAAGCAGCAACGGATGGATACAAGAATTTTCTACGTCAGAATGACATTTCTTATATTATTGCTGGTGAGGGCGACTCATTAGATAATGAATTAGTTCTACATAAATTATATGAGGTTTTTGGCTTAGATCGTTTAATGATTGGTGGTGGAGGAGTTCTGAACTGGTCTTATTTACAAGAAGGACTGGTGGATGAAGTAAGCTTAGTCGTGGGCCCCTTTGCGGACGGAGATCCTGATAATCCAAGCTTGTTCACGGCGGTTGAAGGCCTTTCAGAGGTAGAACCCTTTTCCTTTAACCTCATTGAAGCAAAGCCGTTAGAAGATAGCGCCGTATGGTTACATTACTCCATCGATCATGATTCAAAATAAAATACCATAAAAAAACCGAGAATGTCGTTTTTGGATGTTCTCGGTTTTTTGATCGCCTTGACAGTTTATATTTCTTTGTGTAGAGCAGCAATCTAAAGAATAGACTCGAAAAAACAGAACGAATTCTCGGAAAAGTGTGTTATTATAGAGTAGAAAATGCAATAATGTCTATATTTAAATAAACAATGCTTATGGACAGGATCTTTTAGGTAAACATTGCATAGGAAGAACAAAAATAAGTAGTTTTGAAAAATACAGATGATTTAATCATTATCTGTATATTTTTACGTGGCCATTCTGCTGAATGTTTGAAAGATTAAAAGATATCCTAAAGCCGAGATTTTTTGTTATTTGAAACCTTTGGATATTATGAGTAAATACTTTTTTAAGTAAATTTAAAATGCTATAGGAGTTTTGTTATGAATATTGTTTTAACTGTATTAGGAGGTTTAGGATTATTTTTATATGGCATGACCATGATGAGCGCTGGGTTACAAAAGACAGCTGGGAACGAATTGAAAAAGATTATTGAAGTTCTTACAACAAATATATATATGGGCGTGCTGGTTGGGACAGTTGTCTCGGTATTAATTCAAAGTAGTAGCGGGACCTCAGTGATGGTTATCGGTTTTGTGAATGCGGGGATTATGTCGTTAACCCAAGCGGCTGGTGTTATTATGGGAGCTAATATTGGGACAACTATCACTGGACAATTGATTGCTTTTAATTTAGCAGAATACGCTCCTTTAGCGGTTATTATCGGTGTAGCTTTATTAATGTTCTCTGCCAAAAAAAGAACTCAGGATATTGCAGAAGTTATTATAGGTGTAGGCATTTTATTTATTGGAATGGACATGATGAGTGGTGGGCTCGTGTCGCTAGCAGAGTACCCATCTTTTATCCACGTGATGAGTACTTTAGACAATCCGATTTTAGGGGTGTTATCTGGTTTCTTACTCACTACTTTAATCCAGAGTAGTAGCGCTGTGGTCGGCTTATTACAAGCATTAGGGACAGAAGGCCTAATTAATATTCAACATGCACTCCCGATGTTATTAGGAGGAAATATTGGAACAACAACGACTAGTCTATTATCGAGTATAGGGGCTAATAAAAATGCCAAAAGAACAGCTCTTATTAATTTAATTTTTAATGTAATAGGGGTTCTTATTTTTATGTTGTTTTTAAGTGTCCCTATTCGGTATTTAGTGTTAACGATATCTCCAGACAATATCTCTCGACAAATCGCTAATGCACATACCTTTTTTAATGTTATAAGTGTATTGATACAACTGCCTTTTGTCGGGTATATTATAAAGTTTGCGAATTGGATGATTCCTGGGGAAGATGAAGTAGAACAGACAGCATCTATCTATTTAGACAAAAGAATTATCGAAACGCCTTCGATTGCTTTAGGTCAAGTGAATAAAGAAATTTTGCGTATGGCTGATTTGGTGTTAGAGAATTTAAAACAAGTAAAAGAAGCTTTGCTTAATAAAGACATACGTTCACTAGAAGAAATTATAAAGCGGGAAGAATTGATTGATCAATTAGATCACGAAATTACAAATTATTTAATGCGCTTATCCAATGAACCTTTGTCTGATTTACAGCAGACAGAAGTGAATAAGTTTTTATACACTGTGAATGATTTTGAAAGAATGGGCGATCATGTAGATAATTTAAAAGATTCAACACGATATATGGTGGAAAACGACGTAAACTTTACAGAACCAGCAGTGAAAGATTTGATGATTTTATTCGAGAAATGTATTGATGTCATAACCACAACGAAGAAAGCTTTTGAGTTGTCTGATGAAGAACTATCCAGAAAAATTTATAAACTTGAAGATGAAGTAGACCGCATTGAAGAAGTGAATAGAGATCGACACATCGAACGTGCGAATAAAAAAATATGTGGTACAAACTCGGGGATGGTCTTTTTAGAAACTTTAAATAACTTAGAAAGATTATCAGATCATGCGAATAATATTGCGACCTATATTCTAAATGTTTTTTAATTTTTTATGGGAAATGGCAGAGAGTAAAGTAATCTGTATCGTTAAATGATAAGACAAGGTAAAATGGGTGTCGAGGATATAAAAAGTAAGAATTCGAGCTGATGCTCTAAGAAAAATAAAAAATGAAAGAGGGATAACAATGAAAATAACGCCATTACCAGCATTTTCAGATAATTATATCTGGGTCTATGAAAAAGATGGAGAGGCCTTAGTGATTGATCCGGGAGAAGCTCAACCGGTATTCGATTATATAAAAGAACAAAAACTCCAACTCAAGGCGATTTTACTGACTCATAAACATGAGGACCATGTAGGAGGAGTCGAAGCTATTTTAGAGACATATCCAGACACGCCGGTTTACGGACCAAACGAAGTCTCTGATCTGGCAGATGTTGTGGTCCAAGAAGGCGATACATTTGAACAACTCGGCCAAACAATCCATGTCTTAAAAACCGCGGGTCATACAGAGGAACATGTGAGTTTTGTCATGGATAAGCTTCTGTTTTGTGGCGATGCTTTATTTTCAGCGGGATGTGGTCGAGTTTTTACGGGCGACTATCAAGCCCAGTTTAATGCTTTACAACGATTTAAAGAGTTAGCGGATGACGTTCAAGTTTTTGCTGGTCATGAATATACATTGACGAACTTACAGTTTGCACAAACGGTGATGCCTGAAAATACGGCGGTTATCGATGAACTGGAACGAGTAAGAACTTTAAGCAATGAAAATACCCCCAGTTTACCGAGTACAATCGGACGTGAAAAAGAAATTAATCCTTTTTTAAGAGCGGAAACGCTAGAAGAATTCATAGAACTGCGAAAAGCACGAGATACATTTTAAATTTTTAAAAGACTGTTTTCTGATTTCTATTTAGAAAACAGTCTTATTTTAATGATTTGGAAAAATAAGTGAAAGAATCTCCTTTTCTTTACAGAAGTATGGTATAATTTATAAATTGCGTAATAAATATTTACGCTGAAACGAGCACTATTCCGTAAGTCCTTTCAAGGCTTATCATTCTGGAATATTACCAATAACGACCAAGTAATATTAATAGTGTTTGGGTTTAAAAGATTACCCAGGAACGAAAAAGATCTTTAACTATATATTACTAGGAGAATGTTATTGTTAATGAATAAATTAAATTTAATTGAGCCGATTCAAAAGGCTTTAGAAACGCAAGGATACACGAAACCTACACCTATCCAAGAACAAGCAATTCCCCACTTACTCGCAGGACGCGATTTATTAGGAGCTGCTCAGACAGGGACTGGAAAAACGGCGGCATTCGCGATTCCGATTCTACAGACTATCGCCAACCAACAAACCCATGCAAAAGGAAATCAACAAATCAAAGCACTCGTTGTAGCTCCAACGCGAGAGCTAGCTATTCAAATCGGGGATAGCTTTAAAAAATATGGCACGAACTTGAAACTAAAAACATCTGTTGTTTATGGCGGGGTTTCCCAACGTCCACAAACAAAATCGCTGAAAAAAGGTGTAGATATTTTAGTAGCCACACCAGGACGATTACTGGATCTTATTCATCAGGGCTTTATTCATTTAGAGCAGGCGCAACATTTTGTTTTAGATGAAGCCGATCTAATGTTAGACATGGGAATGATTGATGATGTTAAAAAGATCGTCAAATATCTTCCGCAAGACAGACAAACCATGTTATTTTCTGCGACGATGCCTCAAGCGATAGAAAAACTAACCAAAACTATTTTAAAAGACCCCGTAAAAGTCGAAGTGACGCCGGTATCTTCCACGGTTGATACAATTAAGCAAGAAGTTTATTTTGTCGATAAAGGGAATAAAACAAATCTTTTAATCCGATTATTGAAAAATGAAAAGATGGATTCAGCTTTAATCTTTTCCCGCACAAAAAATGGCGCTAATAAAATTGTTAAAGCACTAGGCAACAACGGTTTACCTGCGCAAGCGATTCATGGCAATAAATCACAAAGTGCAAGACAAAAAGCGCTAAAGAACTTTAAACAAAGAAAAATAAGAATACTGGTCGCAACCGATATTGCTGCTCGAGGAATCGATATTGATGAGCTTTCGCATGTGATCAACTATAATTTACCTGAAGTTCCTGAGACTTATGTCCATAGAATTGGACGTACGGGACGAGCGGGCGATAAAGGCGTGGCCCTTTCGTTTTGTGCGCATGAAGAGAAGGGGATGTTAAAAGGCATTCAAAGACTTATTGGAAAGACAATCCCTGAAAATACCGATCATCCTTTTCCCTTAAAAGATACAACCACAAAACCAGCCAGTCGAAATGGTCGAAGAAAGAACAAAAAATCTTCTGCTCGTAAAACAAACAAGAAGACGGGGAATCAAGGCAAACAACGAAAAGGCAACTTCAAAAAACGTAAAAAACCTAATCACTCAAATAAAAAGAATAAAAGGGGTTCACGTGGCAGAAAATCTTATGTCACCAATAAATAAAATAGAAGACCAAGTAGGAAAAAATCTTACTTGGTCTTTTGCCTTGAATTGGATATTCGAATTGAATATCCGCGAAAAGCCCCTTATAATAAAAACACATTAAGAATAAATGAGTAATTATAAAATAATACAATAGGTAAAAGGTGAGTGGATAGATGGGTGCTGTTGTCAATGCAGTAACGATCGTTATTTGTGGGATCATTGGAATTATTTTTAAAGCTGGAATATCTGAACGATTTAACGAAAGGATTATGCATGGTATTGGACTGTGTGTGCTAGTGTTAGGGATTGTAGGTGTGATCACGGTTGAAAACACAATGGTCATGATCGTATCCGTCTTATTAGGAGCCATCACCGGTGAAGCCTTGAAGTTGGAAGAGCGTTTAGTGAATGGCGTTAAAAAAATCGAGGATAAAGTCAAGCATCTGAATGCTATCAATAATTTAGGAGAAGGCTTTATCGCCGCCACCATGATTTTTTGTGTAGGTTCAATGGCCATTGTCGGAGCTTTAGAGAGTGGTTTACTGAACGATCATTCAACCTTATATGCCAAAAGTATTTTAGACGGGATTGTCTCTATTTTACTGGCTTCATCTTTAGGCGCTGGGGTTATTTTGTCCAGCTTACCGGTTTTATTATATGAAGGAGTCATTACTTTAATGGCGGGTTCAATGGCCCCTTATCTATCAGATATTGTAATCAACGAAGTGGTCGTTGTCGGTTCACTGTTATTAATTGGGTTAGGTCTCAATCTACTCGAAATTACGGAATTAAAAATCATGAATTATGTACCTGCTATGCTTTTCCCAATAATTATTATGCAATTTTTATAAAAAATTAAAAAGGAGCGAATCGTTATGTTCGGACCAGACAAGAATAAACTGTATCCAAATGAACACATAAAATCCGTCGCTTATATTAATAATCTGCCTAAACACCCGAATGTTGAGATCGGAGACTATACTTACTATAGTACAGTGAGTGAATCTCCTGAGAACTTTTACGACCATATCCTTCATCATTATGAATTTCTAGGGGATCAGTTAATAATTGGGAAGTTTTGTGCAATAGCCGAAGGGATCACATTTCTTATGAATGGAGCGAATCACAAAATGGAGGGCATCACGACGTACCCTTTTAATATTTTTGCGAATGGCTGGGAAAAAGTAACCCCTGAAATAGAAGACTTACCAATCAAAGGAGACACCGTGATCGGAAATGACGTTTGGATTGGTCAAAATGTAACGATTATGCCGGGAGTGACTATCGGAAATGGCGCCATCATTGCAGCAAATTCAACAGTAGTAAAAGATGTGGAAGCTTATGCAATATATGGTGGGAATCCGGCGACTTTTATCAAGAAACGATTTAGCGAGGAAAAGATAGATTTTTTAGAAGAGCTCCAGTGGTGGAATTGGGACGAAGAAAAAATCTTTCATCACTTAGAAAAACTTACCTCCGATACAGGGCTTGCTGAATTAATGAATAAAGCGTTAGACGAAGGTCCTTTTTACCATGGAACGAAAGCCCATTTGGAGCCAGGAGCTTTGCTAGAGCCAGGGTACAAATCAAATTTTGGCAAAGGGGATAAAGCAAATTTTGTATACTTGACCGGCACAATGGATGCTGCTGCTTGGGGTGCAGAATTAGCTATCGGTGAAGGAGAAGGTAAAATTTACCAAGTGGAACCTTTAGGGAAAATTGAAGATGATCCAAACTTAACCGACCAAAAATTCCCAGGAAATCCTACCCGTTCTTATCGCACAAGTGAACCTATACGTGTCGTGAAAGAACTGGAAGATTGGGAAGGACACTCCCAAGAAGAAATACAAAAGATGAAAGACAACCTCGAAAAATTAAAACAAGCAGGTATTGAAGCAATCAATGATTAATGGAAGTTTAAGTAAGCCAAAGAAGAATCAACCCATCTTCTTTGGCTTTTTTAATGATGAATAGGACGGAGGAGCCGATTCATGGAAAAACTGTTTTAATGGGCTGAGAAAAGGGCTGTGAATACCTAAGTAGAAAAATCGAATGGCTTAGTTGGATAAGGGAAAAATAGTGAGCTATAATTATTTTAACCATGAAATGAAGTTTTGATTCTTCGCTCAACTCTGTTTTAAATAGATAAGATAGCGTATAGACAGTTTTTAAAAAGGACAAATTTGGATGAAATGGGAGTGAGAACTTTGCCTAAAGAAGGAAAAAATATTGCTGAAAACGTACATACACCCCCAGGAACGGCTATTTATGTGGGGGAGAGAAAAATGGAATCAACGAAGCTCATCTATACAGTGTACAATAGTAGTGAAATTGATCGAAAAAATTTAAATGAAATAGATGAATTTACGAATGATCAACAGGAAAATAAAGTGAAATGGCTGAATGTGATTGGGTTGCACAATACGGATCTAATTCAGGAGTTATGTGAAGCTATGGCTATTCATCCGTTAGTGATAGAGGATATTGTAGATACAGGGCAAGCGATCAAGTTTGAAGAGTATGGGGATTATTTATTTGTCAATACGAAATCTATTATTTTTAATGAAGAAGGCGAATTGGATACAGAACAAATTTCTTTTTTATTATTTGAAAATCAACTTATTTCTTTTCAAGAGTCCGAATCGGAAATTTTTAGACCACTCATTAAGCAATTAGCGGATGGTACTTATATTCGAAAAAACGATGCGGACGATTTGCTTTACGGTTTACTAGACAATATAGTAGATCATTATTTTTTAATTATGGAAAAAATTGGCGATGAAATTGATACTGTCGAAGATGAACTATTGGACAATCCAACCGAAGAAGTATTACATAAAACTTATACGTTAAAACGTGATTTAGTTTTTATTCGAAATACCCTGTGGCCGATGCGAAATGTCGTCAGTGCCTTGTCGAGGAATGAGTTCGATCTTATCGATGAGAAAACCACTCGTTATTTTCGCGATATTTATGATCATGTGGTACAAATGATTGATATTACAGAAACCTACCGTGACATCTCGAGCGGTATGTTAGATACTTATCTTTCGAGTATTTCGAATAAAACAAACGATGTGATGAAGATTTTGACGATTTACTCGACCATCTTTATTCCGTTATCTTTTTTAGCTGGTGTTTATGGAATGAATTTCAAAAACATGCCTGAATTGGATTGGAAATATAGTTACCCGCTTTTTTGGGTCATTAGTACGGTGATAACGATTGGGATGCTAATCTTTTTCAAGAAAAAAGATTGGTTGTGATTCTATATGGAAATCCCATAAAAAAACAGAAAAAGATGGGTTAAATCCCAGGCTTTTTCTGTTTTGTTGATTAAATTAAGTGTTAATTTCTACGATATTTTCAATCCCGTCTAACGCCTTTAAGTGATCCACAAAATCTTGTCGGTCAATTTTCTTCCCAATATCAAGAGTAATTGTAAAAATAATGCCTTGATCGGCCTGTGTTCCTGAGCTTTCTTGTTCAATATTTAAACTAGACACCTCGATTTCTTTGGCATTAATATAGTCAAGAAAATGATTAAAGCCACTTTTTGAAAATACAATAAAAGATAATTCAGTATCTTCTAGCTTTTTTTGAATATATCGTTTAAGCGGACGGAGTAAAATAATAATGCCAGCAATTAAAACGACACCAGCTACAGCAGCTGCGTAGAAACCACTACCGATAGCAAGACCTAAGGCAGCGGCACACCAAATACTCGCAGCCGTGGCTAATCCTTGGACACGATTTACATTTGTGACGAGGATGGTTCCAGCACTGATAAAACCAATCCCACTAATTACATAAGAGCCCATACGTCCCGGATCAATATTGGCATCAGCAAATAATTCATATAGATAGATATTGGTCATCATAATAATGGTGGTGCCCAAAGCAACCAAGATATGGGTACGTAGGCCTGCCGCTTCATTTTTAATTCCCCGGTCCATGCCGATGATACCACCTGCGAAAATAGCGAGAAGCATTCGGCAAATAATTGTAATAAAATTTAGTTCGGATAAATTGAATGTGAACTCAAACATTTTCTTGCCTCCTTGTCCTTTTTCATTCGCTACTGAGTTCATAAGATCGGTTGATTTTATTTCTTCTGATTAAGTATTGACCCCAAGCTACATTAAAGTCAAGTGCTTTAACCACTATTTCATTGACTATAATTATTTAATCTCCTTTCTTTACAAAAAGCTGAAAGAATTGTAGAGTGGTAGAGAATATACAAAAATTGACGATGAGGAGCAGTTAACAGTGAAACTTATTTCATGGAATATTGATTCATTAAATGCAGCATTAACGAGTGATTCAAATCGAGCAGCGCTGTCACGCGCTGTTTTAAATACAATTATTGAACTTGAACCAGATGTTATAGCGCTACAAGAAACAAAATTGCCTCGAAAAGGACCTTCAAAAAAACATATTGCAATATTAGAAGAACACTTTCCTACTTATGCGTTCGTATGGAACTCTTCCCAAGAACCTGCGCGGAAAAGTTATGCCGGGACAATGTTTTTATATAAAGAGCATTTAAATCCAAGCGTTTCTTATCCAGAAATTGAGGCTCCAGATACGATGGACGCTGAAGGGCGTATCTTGACACTTGAATTTGATCATTTCTATGTGACACAAGTTTATACACCGAATGCAGGTTCGAAACTGAACCGCTTAAACGAACGTCAACTATGGGATAAGAAATATGCAGACTACTTAGCGACTTTGGATGAAGAAAAAGTCGTTTTAGCTACGGGTGATTTCAACGTTGCTCATCAAGAGATTGACTTAGCTCATCCGGATAGAAATCGAGAAACAGCAGGATTTACAGATGAAGAACGAGTAGGCTTTACTCGCTTATTGGCAAAAGGTTTTACAGATACTTTCCGTCATTTACACGGCGATATTCCAGAAGTTTATTCTTGGTGGAACCAACGAGCCAAAACAAGTAAAATCAATAATTCCGGTTGGAGAATTGATTACTGGCTGATTAGTGATCGTGTAGCGGATAAAGTTATTCGCTCTGAAATGGTCGACTCAGGGGAAAGACAGGACCATACGCCTCTTTTATTAGAAATCGATTTATCTTAAAATACAATTTAGTACAAAAGGAGTGCCTCAGCTCGTGCAGTGCTCCATTTTTTGTAAAGAGTTATTGAAGAGAGCTGGGAAAATCTGTGATTTAATTTATAGAAAAGAAGCTCCACAAGAACGCTACCTTCTTATAAACTTGAAGTAAACAAGCGGTTTACTAGAGGTGTGTGATGTGACAGTTGAGGAAGCCTGAGAGTAAAATAAATATTTATGGATCCGGTATCGAAAGAATATTTCGATACCTTTTTGTTTTTTATGAGAGTTATTTCAATAATCGCTTGTTATTTTTACAAAACGTGTCATAATAATTATAATATTAATATTTATTTTTAAATCACTGGAGACTACTACAGGAAATAATTGATAATTTTTTCGTTATTTTTGAAAAGGGTTGCATAATAAAGTGGTTTAAAAGAATGAGCTTGATAATGACTAAGAAACGTCTAAGAGCAGAGAAGCTCATAAAAAAAGATAAAAGAGAAACAATAGGTTTTATAATGGATAAAGGTGAAATGAACTCACAAAAGGGATCGGAAACTATTCAGGGAGGAATTTCATGAGAACTGAAAAAGAGATGTTAGACTTAATCTTATCTTTTGCAGAAGAAAATGAAGAAATAAAAATCGTCGGGATGGAAGGCTCGCGCACAAATAATGAAGGGCCTAAAGATGATTTTCAAGATTATGACATTACATATTTAGTGACTGAAATGGACGTCTTTACCCAGGATGAACAGTGGTTAGATGTTTTTGGGGAAAGAATTATTTTACAAAAGCCCGAAGCGATGTCCCTTTATTATCCACAATTAGGCACTTGGTTTTCGTATTTAATGCTTTTTGAAGATGGAACGCGGCTTGATTTAACCTTGATTCCTTTAGAAGAATTGAATCTCTATTTATCGAGTGATAGCTTAATCAAAATTTTGTTGGACAAAGAGGGAGTCATCAATAATTACCCAGTACCTTCCGAGCGGTATTATTATATAGAAAAACCTACGCCCAGAAAATTTGATGATTGTTGTAATGAATTTTGGTGGGTGATGACCTATGTAGTGAAGGGACTCTGTCGAAAAGAATTTTTATATGCCGCCGATTACTTAAATCAAATTGTTCGAAGAGAACTTTATCGCATGATTGAATGGCAAATTGGCATTGAACAAAATTTTTCAATAAATATCGGTAAAAATTATAAGCATTTGGATAAATATGTCAGTAAAGATTTGTGGGAAAGCATTCTATCGACCTATGAAATGGGCTCTTATGAAGAATTGTGGCAAGCTTTATGGACCTTACAAGAATTATTCAGAGAAGCGTCTATATACGTAGCGACTGAATTAAGTTTCGAGTACCCCGACTACGATGTCAACATCTCAAATTTTATACAAAAAATGCAAAAGAAGTATCGTTAATGCAGCGTATTTTGAACGTTCCATAAATCATTCATATAAAAAAACGTCGTCCCATTAGATGGACGACGTTTTTAGGATGAAAGCTGTTCACTTTTATCAAACGAGTTCTGAGTTTGGAAGAATTCCATAACGGTTTCTATAAAATTGAATACCAGCTAAACCAATTAAAAATACAATGCCAGCTACGGTAAGCATCCGCAAAAGGAAAAGATTGCCGGGATGGACATTGGTTAAATTTTGATAGATGCCGTAATAAGCCCAAGCGACGGGCAAGGGGAGTGCAGCATTTTTTGTATTTAAAGAAACCAATAATACAAGTAATGCAGCAAGCACTAAAACAATCATCGCCCATGTCGTGTCGGCTAAACCAAAACCATTCCAGTTGATTTTAACAAGAGAGGCTGCGATATTAACGACCGTCGCAATCATCAACCAGCCGGTATACAAGCCAAAAGTTAAAGGCAGTAGCGAATGTTTCCCATCGTTCATTTTTAGTAGTTGACGACAGATTAAAGCAAGAACAATCGCATATCCAAAAATAAAAAGCGTCGATAATTCCACAAGAACGAAAGAAAACAACACAATCCACAAAATATTCAGTAAACAAGAAATTAAAAATAGAGGGGTTATTTTATCAATGGCCTTCCGATAATAATTATCTGTTCTTTTTATGTACATCACAATAAGCGATAGAATCAATAAACCATAGATAACAGACCAAATACTAAACGTCATGCCACTAGGCGTAACTAACGTAAAATACTGATTAGAAACATCACTTTGAGAGGTACCGTTTATAAAACCAAAGGCGCCCAACGCATTGACTACAAGGGTAACAGCGAGCGCCAAAGCATTTAAGCCCACTTTTTTCGTTCGATCCATTTCGTCCACTCCTCATGATCATTTTTTGTATTGATTAGCAAAAGAATAGCACAAATCAGGGAAAATATTCAATTGTAACAGCTGCGAGTCGTTGTTTGTCTTTATTTTTGGTAAAATAATAAAAAGAATAGGTCCAAAACACTCCAAGAAGAGAGGCGTTAAACATGGCAAACTATGATTTTGAAGACAAGCAAGCGTTTACGGTGTTAGGAATAGGTGTTGAACTGAAAAGTGATTATAGGGATCAAGAAGGGCTCAATCGCGAAAAAGAAGATTTTTTCAACCAAGTCATTCAAAATGGAACCGTCGCAAAGTTAAAAGAAATCGCCAAAAATGATTACCTCTTCGTCGTAAATGATGCAGTGGATGATAAAATGATGCATTATATCGGTGTCGAAACGGATCATGAAGCTCCAGAAGCGACCCGCATGATTCATTTTCCAGGAGGGAAATATATTGTGGTTCCTGGCGAGGCTTCTTCTCAATATGCATTGACCGAACAATTGACAAACCAAACGTTCAGCGAAGTTCTATATGAAGAAAAAGAATATAGTTATGTAGATGGACCCAATACTGCAGTGATTATGGGAGAAGCAGAAGGCATTTTTGTTGGTGAAATGTGGGTCCCTGTTATTAAACGTTCATAGATGGATTTAAAAAAAGGTGTACGCAGGGAATCCTCGTACATCTTTTTTTGCTTTTTATAACAGGGGATGCAGTTATAAAAAGAATAAATTGCAGAAAGTATAAATTATTTCGTGAAATTCTCGATTTTACGCTAATAGTATAGATAGAGGTGAATTTCATGGAAATAATAATAACCGAACATCAACAACAATTGATTAGAGAACCGACTCGTTTAGATGTGTTAAGAGAAATGAATAAACGTCATGCCCTCGAGCATCATGAGATATTAAAAAATGAATGGCTACGTTTAGAGAAAGGATGGGCAGGAGAAAAAATATTATTAGAATACTTAGAAAATTACGGTCAGGAACATTGGAAAGTATTAAAAAACGTGTGGTTAAATTATTATGGAGAGTTTGAATGTGATTTAATCTTATTCACTCAAGCGGGCCTTTACCACTTTGAAGTGAAAAATTATACCGGCCATTTTGAATTTAAAGATAATCAATGTCAATACAATGGGCGAGCACAAGGAGGGAATCCGATCAGTCAAACCCAAAAAGCAACCACTAACTTAAGAATTATTTTAAAAGAACTGCCACATCCACCAAGTTTACAAGGGGCCCTTACTTTTGTTGGAGTAGATAATCAAGTGCTTATCCATGATGAATTAACAAATATAGACATCGTTTCTCGTAATGAATTAAGGGAATATATTTGGAAGATTGTGCAACAGGAACGAAATTATCGAGGATATCCAATGAATATTCATGCCATTTTGGAAAAGCTTAATACTTACGAAAAGAATAATTCTTTTGTACCCGAAGCATTGCCAGGCAAAGCTGCTCATCATATAAAAAAAGGAATTTGTTGTAGTCGATGCGGCAATTTCGATTTAAAATTCCAAAATTCCTACATCGTTTGTTCTTGTGGTGTACATGAATCTCGTGAGGAAGCAATCGTTCGAACCATTTGTGAATATGGTGTCATTTATAATAAGAAAAATTTGACGACGACTGAATTGACTGATTTTTTTGGAGGAGATATCTCTTACAGCACGGTTTATCGCTATTTAAATAAGCATTTTGAACGTATAGGTGCGTCTAGTAATACAGCCTACCTGAATAAGCGACTTCCGTATGACTTAATCCATGAAGAATTTCAAATGAATCTCCCAAAGTACCTTGTTTTTTAAATCATTCACCACAATCCCAAATTTTGAAGAATGAAGTGCGGATCATTCATCACAATTCCAAATTTTGAAGAATGAAGTGCGGATCATTCATCACAATTCCAAATTTTGAAGA
>CAUWGX010000006.1:0-189109 GCA_963558565.1 uncultured Atopostipes sp. | reverse complement strand
AGAAACCATTGAAACATTGTATAGTATTTTACACAGGATTATGGACTTGACTAAATATTTAAAATCGTGCTATACTTTAGTACTTGGTAAATGCTGATTTAAAAGGATTTATCAAGGAGTGATTTCTGTTGACAAATACAGTCGTCACAGAATATTCACAAAATATTTGTACATATTTAATATGCTGGTACAATCTAGAGGAGGGAATAATGAAAGATTCATCGTCGTATATTAAAAAAGATCGAAAAGATTAAAAATAAAAAAGAGGTGCGAAAGTGCAAGTTACTTTTGAAAATGTAAATATGGCATTTGATAAAAATACGGTTCTGGACAATATTAGTTTTAATATTCCTGAAAATGAATTGGTGACTATTTTAGGGCCAAGTGGTTGTGGGAAATCGACGACGCTCATGTTGATTTCAGGTTTAATCTTTCCGAGTGGTGGAAAAATATATTTTGGTGATAAAGAAGTGACTAAAATGGACGCCGTGGATCGAAAAGTAGGAATGGTCTTTCAAAACTATGCGTTGTATCCACACTTGACGGTTTCGGAGAATATTCAATTCCCCCTCAAAATGGAAAAAATGAAGAAAAAAGAAAGACAAGCACGAGCGCTTGAGTTAGCAAAACTTGTGAAAATTGAAGATCAAATTGATAAAAAGCCTGGAGAATTATCAGGAGGACAACAGCAACGAGTAGCGATTGCGCGAGCATTGGCGAAAGAACCTTCTTTGCTGTTAATGGATGAGCCTTTATCGAATTTAGATGCCCGTTTGAGAATTGAAATGCGCGAAGAAATTCGCCGGATTCAACAAGAAACTGGGGTAACAACCGTATTTGTTACGCATGATCAAGAAGAAGCGTTGTCTATCTCCGATCATATAATGGTATTAAATGAAGGGTATATTCAGCAATACAGTACACCTACGGATTTGTATAACAATCCTGAGAATTTATTCGTCGCAAAATTCCTCGGAAATCCTATCATCAATGAATTAGCGATCGATGAAGCTTTAAATATTTCTGCACTTAATATTGAAAAACAAGCAACTGCGAAAGCTCAAACAGTTGCTATACGTCCGGAAAATTTTTATGAAGTAGACGATGAAAAAGAAGCTTTAATTACAGGGACTGTTCGTTTTGTGGAAGTCATTGGTAAAAATGTGACGGTTCATGTCGACACGGCTCTCGGTGATTTAGTTGCTACAGAATTAGGCTTTGTTCATGAGCAAGGCGATAAAATTATGCTAGGTGTTCATGAAGAAGATCTGTTGTTATTTGACGAAGGTGGTCAAATCATTCAAAGAGGTGGTCGCCATGCTTAAAAAGCCTACATGGAAAAGTACCTTGCAATCCTTGCTTTATCTGCTGCCAGCTTTAATATTTATTGGCATCTTCAATATCTATCCGATTTTTAAGTCATTAGCGATGAGCTTTTACGAAGATTATAATATTTTTACTGGTGAAGTGGGCGAATATGGCTTAGCAAACTTTATAGAAATTTTTAATGATCCTTCGTTTTTTACAGCTATTCGAAATACATTTATTTTTGTGTTAGGGGTTGTCCCTATCTCGATAGTCCTTTCACTTCTGATTGCGATTATGTTAAATCGCATTGAAATCTTCTCGAGCTTTTTTCGTTCTGTTTATTTTTTACCTTTTGTGACGAGTACAGTGGCGATTTCGATTGTTTGGAATTGGCTTTACCATACTCGTTATGGGTTAATCAACTATTTTTTAGGATTTATCGGTGTGGATCCAATTGCTTGGCTCACCAACCCAGACTTTGCTTTACCTGCTTTAATTATTATGAGTATTTGGAAAGGGTTAGGCTATAATATTATTTTATTTTTAGTAGGTTTAAATAATATTGATAAGACCTATTATCAAGCGGCTCGCATTGATGGTGCGAGAAGTTGGCAGCAATTTGTCAACATTACTGTTCCGCTGCTCAGTCCCTATATATTACTTGTAAGTATCATCGGTGTTATCAACAGTTTTAAAGTGTTTACTGAAGTTTATTCTTTATTTTCAGGAAGACCAGGGCCTGCTGGATCGGCGCTGACAATGGTGTTTTATATTTATGAAAAATTCTACACGGAATACCAATATGGCGTAGCAACAGCAGCGGGAATTGTATTATTCCTCATTATCCTTGTCTTTACACTTCTGCAACGTTGGATCAGCAAACGATTTATTTATAACTAAGAAAGGTGAGTCAAAGTGTCTCAACAACAAAAAAATAAACTTTCAAATGTTCTTATTTATATCTTATTAGCCTTTGGTGCTATTACGATGTTACTTCCTTTCTTTTGGATGATCTCGACATCGTTGAAAACAGCGGGCGAAGCTGTGGCTATGCCTCCAATTTGGCTTTCAAGTAATTTACAGACGGGCAATTATGAAGAAGCTTTACAGGCAGCGCCTTTTGGACGATACTTCTTAAACAGTATTATCGTAACCGCCATTTCGACTTTAGGTGAACTTTTGACAACGATTTTAGCGGCTTTCGCGTTTGCACGATTAGAATTTTATGGGAAAAATATTTTATTTGTTCTTCTTATTTCAACAATGATGGTTCCAGGCGAATTATTGACGATACCTAACTTCGTAACTTTGTCAGACTGGGGCTTAATTAATACGTACGCTTCATTATTCTTACCGTTTTTAGCCAGTGTTTTTTCGATTTACATTTTAAAAGAAGCTTTTGAAGCCATTCCTGATGAAATTTATTATGCAGCAAAAGTGGATGGTTGTAGTGATTGGCGCTATTTGTGGACCGTGATGGTGCCTTTATCAAAATCCTCAATTGTCTCGATTGCCATTTTAGGGATTATTGGCAGTTGGAATTCATTTATGTGGCCACTTATTGTAACGACAGAGCAGACCATGCGTACATTACCGGTTGGATTACAAGCTTTCACGACGGAAGCAGGTACGCAATATGAATTGCTGATGGCGGCGTCTACAATCGTTGTTGTGCCTATGATTATTGTTTATATTTTCCTTCAAAAATATATTATTGAAGGGCTTGCCTCTGGTGGTAGCAAGGGTTAATGATGGGTTTAAAATTTAAACAAAAAAAGATAAGGGAGAGAGACATACAATGAAATTGAAAAAGAAAGTTTTTGGTGGTTTAGCTCTATCTACTTCATTACTGTTAGCAGCATGTGGGAATGGAGAGCCGACAACTGAAGAAGGAACAAATGAGACAGCAGGAGAAACAGCTTCCAAAGAAACAGTGGAAATTACTTTCTGGCATGCGATGAATGGTCCACACCAAGAAGCCATTACTAAATTGACAGACGAGTTTAACGAATCGCAAGACCAGTACCAAGTCAATGAAGAGAACCAAGGCGATTACAATACGTTAAATCAATCCATTATCGCAGGCGGTGCTTCACAAACTTTACCGACTATGTCCCAATTGACACCTGGAGATGTTCCTAATTTAGCGAAGGATGGTCTTTTATTACCTTTAGATGCTATTCTAGAAGGTGAAGATGGTTTTACAGCGGATCAATTGGATAGTGTTTATGAAGGTTTTCTCCAAAGTTCTGTTTACGATAACCAAATGTACGCGGTCCCTTTTTCAAAATCAACCCGTGTCATGTATTATAACCAAGATTTACTCGATGAATATGAAGTAGAAGTACCAGAAACTTGGGATGAAGTAATAGCCCTCGGCGAACAAATGGTAGCAGCAGATGATGAAGCTGTGGCGATGGGTCTAGAAAATAGTTATGAAATGGAGTTCGAAACAATGGCTCGTCAAAATGGTTCTCCCTTTATTACGGAGGATTTAGAAGTGGAAATTGACAGTCCTGAAAGTGTGGAAATGCTGGAATTTATCATGGAAATGATTGATGAAGGTTATGCCCGTACAGCAGGTGAAGATGGCTACTTCTCAGGACCATTTGGACGTGGCGAAAGTGCCCTTTATATAGGTTCCTCTGCTGGACTTCCTCATATTGCACCCGTTGCGGAAGAAAATGGTGTTACGTGGTCAACCGCTGAAATTCCAACGATCAATGATGAAAAACTCACGATGTTTGCAGGAAATGATTTAGGCATCTTTGCTTCAGCTAGTGAAGAAGAACAACAAGCAGCGATTGCTTATATGGCTTTTTTATTACAACCAGAAAATACGGCACAATGGGCCATTGAATCAGGTTATGTACCGGTGACTGAAGCGGGGGTTAATACCGATGAGTATCAATCCTACCTTGAAGAAAATCCAGAAGCTGTTGCTGCTACACTTGAACTAGATTATGGTTTCTCTTCGCCAATTTTTGTCGGGCATGCAGAGTACCGTAATAACTTTTTAGAAATATTGGAAGAAGTATTAATTAATGACTTAGACGAAGAAGAAGCATTAACACAACTAGATACAACAACCGAAGAGCTTATTTCAAATAATAATTAAAGATTAAGAAGTATTAGAAGAGGAGATAAAAAAATGGTGGATTTTCAGTTTATGAGTGGTTTGAATACAATTGGGGGCAATATTATTGATATATGCTCCGAGCGGGGACGAGTTATTTTTGATTATGGGGAGATTTTAGATCCTACCACAGGGTCCCTTCCTCATTTGAATGTTCCGACTGAAAATACGGCCATATTTATTTCACATCTGCATATTGATCACATTGGCAGTTTAAAAGATGTACCAAAAGAAATCCCTATTTATATGTCGCAGACCTCTTATGTTTTATATCATCAGTTGGTCGAAGTTGGAGAAGAGTTGCCAATTGAAGCCAGTGTTTATCCTGTAGACTCCCAGGAAGCGATCGAAATAGGTGATATTCAAGTAACCGTCAAACAAAGTGATCACGATATCAGAGGGGCTTCTGCATTTTTTGTAGAAACCCCAGATGTGAAATTTGTTTACTCGGGCGATGTACGACTGACAGGTAACGATCCGGAGTCTGTGGAAGAATGGATGGAAGAAGCAAATAAGTTCCAGCCAGATATTTTATTATTAGAAGGGACGACATTTAGTTTCGAAGAAGAGCGTGAACATGTTCCAGAAAAAGATTTGTACACATATTGGCAAGAGTTGTTAAAAAATAATCCGCTAGAGATTATTTTTCTTAATTCCTATATTCGAGCGACGGAACGTTTACTTCACCTGTCCAAACAAGCAAAAGCAGTAGGACGGCATATGGTTCTTGAACCAAAATATGCTCATTTACTAAAAGAAATTGAAAATTATAATGATACTTATGTGTTACAAGAATTAGATACCGAAGGGCTTTTTAAAGATCGTTGGATCAAGGTAGCAGCTATTCAAAAAGAGCCCGGACTGTATGTTGTACAAAATAGTTTTGAACATCGTGCTCTTATGGAGCGATTTAATTCAGGGATCTATGGCCATAGCAATGGTGAACCACTAGGCGATTATGACGAGCGCTACGAAGAGTTATTAGCAACTATAGAGGCCAATCATTTTGTCCTTGAAAATCTAAATTCTGGCGGCCATGCGACTCAAGAAGATTTAATTAAAATTGCGCAGACGGTTGATGCAAAAGTCACGATTCCTTGGCATAGTTTTAAACCCGAAGCTTTAGCCGCAGCGTTAACGCGTGCAGGTATTGTGAGTATGTTACCGGAATTAGATGTTGTTTATTCTCTTAATCGTTTAAATAAAGTAAGTTTAGGTGGAAATCAATGAAGTTAACAATCTTAGCAACAAGTGATGTTCATGGCTATTTATATCCGACAGACTATTTAAATACGAACGATGAATTACCTTTTGGTCTATTTAAAGCGGCTTCCCTTTTGAAAAAGGAGAGAGATGAGGCCGAAGGGGCAGTATTACTAATAGAAAATGGCGATTATATTCAAGGATCTCCCTTAAGCCAATATGTCAAAGAAAATCAGAGAACCCCTAAAGAACTTATTTCTGTGTTAAATGATATCGATTATGATGTAGGGGTGCTTGGAAATCATGAGTTTAATTATGGATTAGATTATTTAAAAGAAGGCATTGAATTTGCCAATCATCCTGTTTTATCAGCGAATATTATGAAAGAGGATGGAAGTTACTTGGCAGATGGGCCTATAAAAATCATTGAAAAAGAGGGCATAAAAATAGGCGTCCTTGGATTAACGACCCAATATATTCCTCATTGGGAGCATCCCGAAAATATACCGGAACTAAACTTTCTGTCAGCTGTTAAAACGGCTAAAAAATGGGTGCCGCTATTACAAAAAGAAACCGATGTGGTGATTGTAGCTTACCATGGTGGCTTTGAAGCCGATCTTAAAACAGGTGAACCTACTGAGAGACTAACCGGAGAAAACGAAGCTTATCAACTAATCAAAGAGGTGCCAGGCATTGATGCTTTAATTACTGGGCATCAGCATCGAGAAATTGCGACCATTGTAGAGGGTGTGCCGGTGATTCAGCCCGGCTATCGTGGGGAAAACGTCGGTAAAATTACCTTGGAATTTGAGCAAGAAACAGATAAGCTGCAAATCATTCACAAAGCGGCCGATTTACTTCCCGTCGCTGGAGAAGAACCTTCAAAAGAGTTGGCAGAAAAATATCAACCTTTAGCTCAATCAGTGGATCAGTGGTTAGATCAAGTCATTGGTTACACCACGGGCGATATGCGAGTCCAAAACGCACATCAAGCCCGTATTATTGAACATCCCTACATCGAATTTATCAATCGTGTGCAACTTTACTATGGTCAAGCCGATATTTCAGGGACGGCTTTATTTTCAGACACAGTTTCTGGTTACGGGAAAGAGATTACTGTGCGAGAGGTTATTTTAAACTATCCTTTTCCGAATACTTTGGCCGTGATTCAAGTATCGGGCAGTGAGTTGAAAGCTGCACTCGAACAATCGGCTGAATATTTTACATTAAATGCTGAAAATCAAATTGTTGTTCAACCTAAGTTTATAATGCCCAAGGCGCAGCCTTACAATTACGACATGTATGAAGGCATTGATTATACGATAGATGTTTCTCAACCCATCGGCGAGCGCATTGTAAAGTTGCAATTTAAAAACAAAGATGTTCTTCCGGAGGATACCTTCGAATTAGTCACCAATCAGTATCGTGCAGTGGGTGGAGGCAACTTTTCTATGTTTGCTGATAAACCTTTTATTCGAGAAGTGAATGTATCGATGAGCGATTTAATCATTGAATACATTAAAGAAAAGAAAATCATTGCAGCAGAAGTGGATCATAATTTCCAAGTGATTTCTGGAAAATAATATGTGTCAGGCAGTGATCTTCGAATGAACAAAGAAAGATGACTGCATTTTTACATTCATTTGAACGTATTATTAACAAATTCCTTAGATTCATTATATAATGAACGTAGAAATCAATTTATTTAAGGAGGCCTTAATTTATGCGAACGATATTCGATAAAAGATTAGATGAATTACACCAAGATTTAATACGACTTGGGACATACGTGAATCGCGCCATTTCGAAGTCCATCCAAACATTCATTGAATTTGATACTGAAATGGCCCAGGTTGTTATTGAAGAAGATAAAATAATTAATGATATGGAACATGACATTGAAAGAAAGTGTAGCGAATTAATTGCTATTCAACAACCTAACGCTACCGATTTACGAAGAGTTATCGCTGTATTGCGAGCTGCAACAAATTTAGAACGCATGGGTGACCACGCGCAAAATATCGCAGAGGCAACAATTAATATTCAAGGAAATAAACGAAATGATGAATTAGAAAATATTATTATAGAGATGTCTGAAAAAGTCCAAGAGATGTCTTCTGATATTATAGATGCTTTTGTTGTTTTTGATGTAGACCAGGCCGTTGAAATTGCGAAACGGGATATTACCGTGGATGACTTATACAATAAATTGCGTTTTACGGCGATTCGTTTAATGCAAGAAGATCCGAATACTGTTTATGCAGGCGCTGACTATTCGTTTATTGGCATGGACCTAGAAAGAATTGGAGACTATGTCACAAACATAGCAGAAGGCATTCTTTATCTGGAGAGTGGAGAAGTCGTCGACTTAAATCGAGGACTTAAAGAGAATATGTAAAGCAAAAAAGCTCTTAAAAGGTATTTCTCCTTTTAAGAGCTTTTCGTTTGAGCCATTTGTTCTTTCGATTTAATCGTACTCTTCGTATTCGTTTGGATCTTGTCCTTCGACTAAACCAGCTTCTCCTTTATCGAGAGAATCGAGGACTTGAAGTTCTTCATCCGTTAACTCAAAATCAAAAACATCTAGGTTTCCGCGCTGATGATTTGGATTAGAAGATTTTACAATCGGTAAGACACCATTCTGTAAGTTCCAGCGGATGATGACTTGTGTATTGTCTTTTCCGTATTTATCAGCAATTTTCGCAATTTCTTCGTTTTCTCGTAAATCATTTAAATTACGACCTACTGTACTCCAAGATTCCACGACAATTCCACGTTCAATATTATCTTGTACCAAATCTTTATTATTGAAGTATGGGTGACGTTCTACTTGGTTCATAGCTGGTGTGACGCCAGTTTCTTCAATAATTTTATCTAAATGCTCAGGTAAAAAGTTTGAAACACCGATAGATTTGATTAAGCCTAATTTTTGGGCATCGATGAGCGCCTTCCAGGCTTCGACATATTTCCCTTGCATAGGTAATGGCCAGTGGATTAAATACTGGTCAAAGTAATCAAGTCCCATACGGTAGAGAGATTCATGGATACGATTGAACGCTTCGTCATAGTCATGAGCAGCCCCTGGTAATTTTGAGGCAATAAATAATTCGTCGCGGGGTACAGATGAACGACGGATTGCTTCGCCGACGACTCCTTCGTTATTATAGTTTGTGGAAGAGTCGATGTAACGATAACCTGCTTTAATCGCTGTAGTTAGTTCATTGACCCCTTTTTCACCCTTCATACCGATTGTACCTAAACCGATCGCTGGAATAAAGTGTCCATCATTTAACTTATAGTGCTTCATGTCTGTCATTATTTAGCTCCTTTCTTAAAGTCTGTATGGTTATTGTGACATAATTTTTAATAAATAAAAAGCATAACGGCTGGCATAAAATAATGCGGATTGAATGCGAAATTCTTGTGTGAGAATGTGAATTTGCTATAATGAATGTGTAGGCAAAAGAATAACTATAAGGAGGATTGTTATTAATGGCAGAGTATGAAAAACAGTATTCAACAACTTCCGTAAACACAGGTGGACGAAGTGGTAAGAGTTATTTAGAAGACGGATCATATGAAGTAAACATTACACCTCCCGGCAGTAAACGTGATGGCGCAAACCCCGAAGAGTTATTTGCTTTAGGTTATAGTGCTTGTTTCCACGCAGCTTTAGAAGCTGTGAAGGAGCAAGAGAACATCGACAATAAATCTATTGTACGACATACCGTGAATTATCTTCATGACCCGGACAATAACTTAGACATTAAGTTGCAAGTTGAAATCAGAGGTGGAATTGAAGGCTTAGATGAGGCAGAAACGCAGAAGCTATTAGATAAAGCTCATGAAGTTTGCCCGTATTCAAGAGCCATTCAAAATGGTCATATTGATGTGAGCGTTGAAGCAGTTCCGTATGAAGAATAAAAATAAATGATGAATGAATTCCTCTAGTGGAGTCAATCTAAATTCTCTGCTGGAGGAATTTTTATATGAAATAAAATAAATAAGAGGAGCTGGACAGGTGGAAGAAACATTATTTATTAAAGTGTTTTTTGGTATCTTTTTAAGTTTATGGACTATCGGCACTTTTTTCATTGCTTTTAAATTTTTCTATCGCTATTTAAAAGAGGAAAAACATTGTACAAGCGAAACGGTCGGAACCGTACGAAGTTATGAATGGATAAGTCGAGGTGAGGGTATACGTTTACCGATCGTTTCTTTTGTCGTCAATAGTGAAGAATATAAAACAGTCGGTCCGAGGTATAAGTGGTTCAAGACGGTTAAGATTAAAAAAACATTACATATAAATACAAAACAAGAATATATAACGGATCCTTATGATCAAACCTTCAAACAAAAAATAACAGGAAGTGGGAGGGTTTTAAAAAATCCTATGCAAGAATTATTTCCCATTGGTTCAACGCTACCTGTTTTTTATGATCCTAATAATCCTAAGCTCTCTTATGTGCTTAGATATTGTGATCAAAAATGGATTTTTTGGTTATTGATCGCCGTTGGGCTATCTGCATTACTATTAAATATCGTTTTACAATTATTTTTATAAACAACAAAAACGTATGATTTGATTCATACGTTTTCTTTTAAAAAGTACGGAAAGTATAAATAACTTTCCCAATAATTTCTAATGCTTCAAACTCTTTTAAGTCAAATTCTAAGACATTAAACCCCTCAAGATAAGAGTAAGGTTCTAAATAGATCTTGGAATCTGTTTTTCGAAGGTGTTCGAGTTTATATTCTCCATCAATTTTGACAATCAGAATATCCCCCGTATTGATGACAGGTTTTTTAGTTTTCGAAAAGTCTAAGACTACAATATTATTTCCGCTCGGGATCATGCGATTCATTGAATCTGTTTTTATATTGACCACAAAATAATTTTCTGGGTCTTCTTCTAATATATATTGAGGGACTTCAATTTGGCCTTTGTTTTGCCCGCGCTGAAGTGTGCCAGGCAGGATTGCTTCAAACAAATCTAAAGTGATCGTACCGGAAAAATCATCCGAGCTTGTATGATTTAAGTCATTGTTTAAGCCTAATATGTAATCGGTAGAAACTTCAAAATAAGTGGCCAAATTTCTTAACTCTTTGCCGGGAGGTAAACTAGCACCTGATTCCCATTTAGAAACTGTAGTGTAAGTTTTATAACCTAACTGCCTAGAAAGTTCTTTTTGACTGACATCTTTGTTCTCTCTGAGTGCACGAATTCGTTCGCCTGGGGACATCTGCTTGTTCCTTTCTGCTTAAAAAAATCTTCATCAAATCCAAAAATGAATTTTGATTAAACTGATTGTAATATTTTCTTAAGATGAATGCAATCAAAACTTAATACGATTACAAAAACATGAATAAATTTCACTCATATGTCTTGCAGATGAGATACCTTCATGTATAATATAGGAAAGAAATCATACTTTTGGGGAGAGAAGGTGATTTTCATGAAGAAAATCTCGGAATTACGTGCGCAAAATGAGAACATGTCGCAAAGAGAGCTAGCGGAAGCTATTAATGTGACGCAAGCCTCAATCAGTCGATGGGAGAAAAACCAACTTAGTATTAGTGGAGCTAATTTAATTAAGTTAGCTACTTATTTTAAAGTTTCCACAGATGAACTTTTAGGAATCGAAAACAATCAATAAAATTTTAAAGATAGACCATTTTCTACATCCCTCATTTTAATGATGAGGGGACTAGAAGTGGTCTTTTTTATTCTCATTAGCTAAAAGCAGATGATTTTTTACTCGAAATATTTGTGAATGTACTATAATAGAGGAAAGGAATATTTAGGAGGATTTATGTTTGAGTAAACAAGTGAAAATAACCGTTGTCGGTAGTAATATGATTGATTTAACAACTTTTTTAAGAAGATTTCCCCAAAAAGGAGAGACCATTTTTGGTAAAGAGTTCCAACAGGGATTTGGCGGAAAAGGATCGAATCAAGCCATTATGGCCTCTTTACTAGGGGCTGAAGTAACAATGGTGACCGCTGTTGGTAAAGACAACTATGGCCAAGAATGGCTGGATCATTACCAACAAGAGGGCATTGCAACAGATTTTGTAAAAGTGGTCGAAGGTAGCCATAGTGGCGTAGCTGCGATTTGGGTAGAACCGGATGGAGATAATCGCATCGTCATTAGTTCTGGAGCCAATGATGAGCTCTCAGTGGATCATATCCAGAAAACATTTGAGCAACTGCCTCCCCAAGACATCATTCTGTCACAACTTGAAAATCCGCAAGGGTCTATTTTAGAAGGGTTTAAAAGAGGCAAAAAAATGGGAGCAACTACGATCTTAAATCCAGCGCCTGCTGAACCTTTACTCGATGAAATTTTAGAATATACGGATTGGTTACTACCGAATGAAACAGAATTAGCTTTTTTAGCTAAAGAAATGTATGGCTTAACGGTAGAAGATCCAATTGAGCTACTGAAGGAATTTGCGACTTTAGCGAATACTAATATGGTTGTGACTATTGGACCAGCAGGTGCTTTACTTTATATGCCAAATGAAAATATGGCGGTTGTGCGCGTGGAAACCATATCCGTCAAAGTCAAGGACACAACAGGAGCTGGTGATGCGTTTTGTGGTTCTTTTGCCTATGGTTTAGCAAGTGGTTGGGAGCCGGAAGCAGCAATCAAATTAGCGAATGTTTTAGCTTCAGATAGTGTGCAAAAAATCGGTACCCAAAGAGCTTACGCCAGAGATGAACACTTGCAGCGCTTAATAAAGCAAACGTTTTAAACAATGGCTACTAAAGATGGATCTACTTAACGAGTGGCTATTGTTCCACAACGCAGACCTTTATCAATCGAATGGAGAGGCAGATATTTTACATAAGCGTAATATTCTTTATTAGCGGTTTGAAAGTGAATTCATTTCCGGAGTTTAAAAAAAGTGTTATGATAAAAGAGAGTCTAATCGTGATGAAGGAGGGAAGTGGATGAAAAATTTTGCGGTGATCATTCCTGCTTATCGTCCAAAAGAGAATTTACTACGATATGTTGAGGCGTTACTTCAACAGAACGTCGCTCGAGTGATCATAGTGAGTGATGGTAATGATGAGCATTATGGAGAACTCTTTCATCAACTCTCCGCATTGGAATCTTGTACGGTTTTATATCACAAATACAATCATGGGAAAGGTCGGGCCTTAAAGACCGCTTTTAAGTACTTTCTTAAACATTATTCCGAATTATCAGGTGTTGTGACGGCGGATGCTGACGGGCAACATTTAGTGAAAGATGTTTTAAACGTCGGAGATTGTCTTGAAAAAAATAAAGAAGGTTTTGTTTTAGGGATTAGAGACTTTGAACGAAGGGAAGTTCCTCTGCGCAGTTTGATTGGAAATGTGTTCACAAGTCGAGTCTTTCAAGTCCTTTTTGGTGTTTATATAAAAGATACGCAAACAGGCTTAAGAGGGATTGCCACTTCTGAATTAGAGTGGGCGATTCAACTAAAAGGAAATCAATTTGAATACGAAATGAATATGTTGATCAATATGGTCAACAAGAAAAAGCGTATAGTACATGTAGATATTGCAGCGGTGTATGAAGAAAAGCATACTTCACATTTTGCTACATACAAAGACTCGGTTCGGATCGCAGGACAAATCATCCGAGAATATTTTCGAAAAGTGATTTAATCATCAGAAGGAGGAGATGTGGAGTGTCGACAAAGGACTATGGCCTATTTTTTAAAAGTGTTCGTCAACTTGCTCGCCTTGTCCTTCCGCGTTTTCATTTTGAGGCTATACCTCCCCAAAAGAAACCGGTCATCTATGTAGCTCATCATCAAAATATGATGGGGCCGATTAGTATTTTAGCTTGGGCAAAAAATGCTGTCCACACTTGGGTACTCAGCGAGTTTACGGAGCAAAAAGCTTGTTATCATCATTATGTCAATTTTACTTTTACTCAAAGATATGGCTGGCCGCAGTGGCTGGCGAAAACGCTTGCTTGGCCGCTCTCGTATTTGGTGACTTGGCTTACAAATTCTGGGAAAATGATTCCTGTTTATCGAGGCTCAAGAAAGATTATAAAAACAATGCAAATGAGTCATGAAGTTTTATTAAAGGGTGAAGATTTAATCATTTTTCCAGATGTAGATTATGCGAGCGAGGCTGAAGAGACAGCGGAAATTTATGAAGGTTTCCTTCATTTAGAAAAGAAGTATTATAGAGCGACATGTAAACATTTGACGTTTATCCCTGTTTATTCAGATCGAGAAACTCGAAGAATCCGCCTAGGTGAAGATATTTGCTTTACAGGAAAAGAATCCTTTATGATAGAGCGTACACAAGTAGCACAACAAATTAGAGATGAATTGAATCGATTATCTGCAGTAGAACCTACACAAACAGCTTATAAATAATTTTAAAAGGAGAATGTATTTATGACAATATTAAATGAAGTCCTTTCGTTAGCAAATGGCAATGAAATTCCGTTAGTTGGTTTAGGGACTTGGCAAATGTCCCCTGAAGAAGCGGAGAAAAATGTCGCTTATGCCTTGAGAAATGGTTATATTCACATTGATACCGCTCGCACATATGATAACGAAGAGGGCGTTGGTCGTGGGATTAAAGCCTCAGGTATTGATCGTGAGAGTTTCTTTTTAACGACTAAAGTATCGGGAAATTCAAAATCCTATGAAGAAGCTAAACAAGATATCGAAGATTCTTTAGCTGCTCTAGATACTCCGTATTTAGACCTTGTCATCATTCATGCTCCGCGACCATGGGATGAGATGCATGCGGAAACGATTGAGAATAACTACTATGAGGAAAATCAGCAAGTTTGGAAGGCTATGGAAGAAGCTTATGAAGCGGGCAAAGTGAAAGCAATCGGGGTTTCCAATTTTGAAATTGAAGATTTACAGAATATATTTGAACATGCAACGATAAAACCAATGCTTAACCAGATTAAATATCACATCGGACATAGAGACGAAGAGCTCATCCAGTTCTGTCAAGAGCACGATATGGTGGTTGAAGCTTATTCACCGATCGGAACAGGAAAGTTATTAGATCATCCAGAAATCAAAAAAATCGCTGATAAGTATGGTAGAAGTACGGCGCAAATCGCCATTCGTTACGCCTACCAAAAAGGTTTAGTTGTTTTACCGAAATCTGTCCATGAAGAATATATTAAAGAAAATGCTAAAATTGATTTTGAATTATCCATTGCAGATCTTGACTATTTAAATCGTTTAGTAATTGAATAAATAGAAATAACGGATAGGCTCCATCTCTTCGTTCGAGAGAGCTGGGGTCTTTTTTTATGAAACAAAGTATAAAAACGAACGTTATCACTAAATTAACTAAAAAACATAGGTTTTGTTCACAATCTTCTTGAATTAAAATGAAATATTGTTATTATTATTTGTGTATAAAAAATTGTGAATAGAAAAAGGAGATTTCAGTACAATGTCTATGTGGAAGAAATTAGCGATTTTCGGGGCCTCAACGCTTGCTTTAGCTGCTTGTGGCAATGGAGCGGATGATGGTGCAGATACAGTAGATAGCTCAGAATTTTCAATTGCAATGGTAACCGACACGGGTGGGGTTGACGACCGTTCATTTAACCAGTCTGCTTGGGAAGGTATGCAAGATTGGGCAGCGGAGAATGATTTTAGTGACAGTAGTTATCACTACTATCAATCTGATTCTGAGAGTGATTTTTTATCAAACTTTAACAATGCGATTAGTGATAGGTTTGATATTATATATGGTATTGGCTTTTTACTAGAAGAATCGATCGATACGGTTTCTCAGCAACATCCGAATCAAAATTTTGCGATTGTTGATGGCGAAGTAGACGCACCAAACGTAGCATCCATCAATTTCCGTGACCATGAGAACTCGTTCCTAGCTGGGATGGCTGCTGGTTTAACGACTGAAACAGATAAAGTTGGGTTCTTAGGGGGCATTGAAAGTCCAATTGTTGACCGTTTCCAAACAGGTTTTGTGCATGGGGCAGAATATGTTAATCCAGATATTGAGGTAGATATCCAATATGCAAGTAGCTTTACTGACGCAGGGGCTGGCCAACAAATTGCTTCTGCTATGTATTCAAGCGGCTCAGATGTGATTTTCCATGCCGCAGGGGCTGTAGGAAATGGCGCCTTCCAAGAAGCTCGTAACCGAATGGAAGCTGGTTCAGATACAGATCTATGGGTTATTGGGGTAGATCGTGACCAAGAAGAAGAAGGCGAGTATACGGGAGGAAATGTTACATTAGCTTCTACGATTAAACAAGTAGGAAATGCTGTAAGTAATATAGCCGATGAAACTATGGCGGACTCATTCCCTGGAGGCGAAACTATTTACTTTGGTTTTGCTGAAGAAGGAATTGACTTTACCCGTGGTCAAATCGCTGATGAAGATTGGGCATTGATTGAAGAAGCTCGTCAAGAGATTATTGATGGTGAACTTGAAGTTCGAGAATTTACTTATTCAGATGAATAAATGAAAATAAGAAAGTCCATAAGTAAAAAATACTTGTGGGCTTTTTTGTTAGACACTTTTTATTGGAAATTTATCGAAACCTTCTGTAGGATTAAGATATAATAAGCTCATTATGTAATTATAAGGAGGGAGTAGTCGCAGCATTGAGTGTTTGCAGACTACGAAAAGAATGAAAAAGTCGAAAAAAAATATCATTGAAACGATCCAACTGATTACCTCAGTATTGACTTTAAGTATGACTGTTTATGGTATAGTCAAACGTTTTATGGATTGGTCGAACCGTTTTGAATAAAAAAGTAGGGAGTGTGTAGGCACTCCTTATTTTTATAGAAAAGATTGCATATAGGTTAGAGACAATAGAGAGAGTGGGGCAAGTGAAATGGATTCTGAGATTTCATTATTAAAGGAATACATAGAACAGGCAAATATGGTTACTTTCTTTGGCGGCGCAGGGGTGTCAACAGAGAGTGGAATACCCGACTATCGTTCAAAAGAGGGGCGTTATACAAAGATGAAAGAACGTCAAGAAAACCCTCAAAAAATATTAAATCGACGATTCATCTTAAATTATCCGGAAGAATTTTTTAAATATCGTGCAAAAGAGGAGCAAGTGAAGCCGCAACCTAATGCAGCTCACAAAGTACTAGCAGATTTTGAAAAAAATGGAAAAGATATTCGCGTGTTAACACAAAATGTGGATGGTCTGCACCAACAAGCGGGGCACCGTTATGTGTTAGAACTTCATGGAAACGACCGCACTTGGTATTGTATGACCTGCGAAAGAATTTATTATCCGGATGAAATTCAACGGGATGAAAAAAACATTCCACGATGTTATGTGGACCAGGGAATTGTACGTCCAAATGTAACTTATTTTGGCGAAAACCCGCAAAAACATGTGCTTGAAAAAGCAAAAGAAGTTCTAAAAAAATCAGATTTACTGATTATTGCGGGCACTTCTTTGACTGTTTTTCCTGCTAAAAATTTGATTCATTCTTTTGAAGGAGACCATGTCGTCGTGATTAATGATGAACCTTTAAAAACAGGCGCTTTAGAAATTGATTTATTTATCGAGGAACCGGTCGGAGCGACTTTTGGAAAACTTACTAAAGAAAACGAAACAAATTATTTATGATTAACCAAAACTTATACTATAATGAGCATGTATGTGAATACTAAGGAGGGATTCTTTATGGAAGATAAAGATTTAGAAATTGAAATTGATCAATATTTAGGCCAAGTGAAATCATTTAAAGAAACACGGCCCGAAGAAGCGGATGAATTATTAGAAGCCAAAGAAGGTAATATTGTTTATATTGGACGAGAAACTTGTCCTTATTGCCGTCGTTTTGTTAAAACGTTAAGTCCACTTGCGGAAGAATATGACCTAGAAATAAATTATGTTCACGCACAACATCCTGAGTATGAGGAACAGGTCGATGAGTTGCGAGAAAAATACGATGTACCAACTGTCCCTGGACTATTATATTCTTCAGAGACAGCGGGCATAGTTGTCAAATGTGAGAGTGGCTTAGAGCCTGAAGAAATATTAGACATTTTAGAAGTGAATGAATAAAAAGATCCAAATTTAAACGATCATACAGTACGATGAAGTCCTTATTTGCTCATACAATAAGGGCTTTTTTTCTTGCTTAAGCTAGATCTTTCGCGTATTGTTATATTATAGAAATCAAGTTAGAAAGTTGGAGAAAAAATGGCTCGAAAGAAAAAAACACAAGAAGTGAGTATTATTCCTACGAATCGCGATAGCGATGTCGTGACAGATTTACAAGTGATCATCAAAGATCGAGTAATCGGTGAGATTTATCAAGGCGAAGGTGAGCGCCATTATCAAGTAACAAACTTAAAGGACCAAAAAGGAACGGCATTAACCGTTGAAGACGCTGTTCAAAGTATTTTAGCAGATTATAACTTACATAAATAATCTTGATGAAATAAACGTATGGTTAAAAGTTAAGGAGGACGCCTATGGATACAAACTATACGAAAAAATATAACCTGGTAGATGCGATTAAAATTATTATGGAAAATTGGACACGCGCTTCCGTCATGCAAGGTGCAGCCGAGATGGCTTATTATTTGTTGCTGTCGCTTGTTCCTATTCTCTTAGTTATCGCTAATGTTATTCCCTTATTGCCTATTAATACAGCAGAAGTTCTCTCAATTATTGAACAAGCTTTCCCTGGGGATATCAGTGAAATATTAATGCCCATTGTGAGGGGATATTTAGAAACCTCAAGTGGGGGGGCGATTTCAATCGGGTTGCTAGCTTCGATTTGGTCGGCGAGTAAAGTATTTAGTACGATGAGAAGAATACTGGACGAAGTATATGGTGCGAATGCGTCGGAAAACTTTATCATTGCTCGTTTGCTTTCGCTCGTAGCAATGGTCGCTATTTTGTTTGTCGTTGGTGCTGCTGTCTTTGTTTTTGTATTTGGAGAACAAATATTTAATTTTATCAATGATTTTTTAGGCATCCAATTACCTTTTGCACAAGGCCTTTTACAATTAAGATGGGTGGCGTTACCTCTTATTTTATTTGCAGTTGGACTTATTATTTATGATCTCGTGCCTAATCATCATTTGCGTCTTAAATATGCGATCCCTGGATCAATTTTTATGACTGTTGGCCTTGTTTTAATCTCTCAATTCTTCTCACTCATTACACGTTTTATGGGGGGAGATGCAGTCGCTAACCAAACAGTTGGCGGTTTTATTGTTTTAATGTTATTTTTATATATATCGAGTGCGATTATTTTAATTGGCGCTTTGGTGAACACATTGACATTTGAGTTGAAAAATGGGCAATCGGTCCTCGCTTATGAAACGAAGCGACAAGAAAAAGAAGAGCGCGAAGAGTCAGGCTGGACGGGTTATCCGGATGAAAGCGAAACAGTATTACTTAAAAGAAAGTTATATAAAATTAAATAATTATTGAGTGCTTAAATCTTTAAGATAGGAAAGGGAGTTTTCTAGATGACTGTAAAGTATACACAAACAGGTTTATGGATTGAAAAAACAGACGATACTTACCGTATTGGCTTATCCGAAAAAGGACAAGACGATGTGGGAGAAGTCATGTTCATTGAACTACCAGCTTATGGCGATAAAATTAACGTAGGCGACAACCTCATCGGTGTTGAGGGAGCTAAAGCAGTGACTGAAATTACGGCTCCTATTAGTGGCTCGGTTGAGAATGTCCATAAAGAATTAGAAGACCAAACAGACCTGCTGAATTCAGAGGATCGTTCTGAAAACTGGATTGTTGAGTTAACGGATGTTTTAGGCTTCGATTCGGCTGAATTAGGGAATGATCCTTGGTTTGGTGAAGGTGAAAACGAAGAATAAAAATAAAAACTGGAACTGTGCGATGGATACGCGCAGTTCCAGTTTTTAGCTATTAAGCGTCATCTTCTTTAATTAATTTTGCAAAATCATCGAAAACTTTTTGACTTTCTGGCACAACTTCCACTAAGATTTCTGGGTGCCATTGAAGTGCCATGACTTTTTGATCACGTTCCTTACTTTCAAAGCCTTCGATTAAACCATCTGTTGACCAAGCCACGGGATGAAAAACGTCTGCTAAATCTTTCACTGCTTGGTGATGATATGAATTAATCACTTGTTCTGTTCCTAAAGAAGCACCTAACCATGAATCTTCAGCGATTTTAATCGAATGTGTCGGTGTTTTCCAAGGAGTTGGCTGCGTATGATTGACAGCGAGATCGGGATAATAAGCCAAATCTTGGTAAAGGGAACCCCCAAAAGCAACATTCAATAATTGTAATCCTCGACAAATACCAAAAATAGGTTTCTTTTGTGCCCAGGCTTCTCGGATTAAAGCCAATTCAAAAGCATCGCGGTCTGGTTCAATAATCCCTATTTTAGGTTGCGGCTCCTCATCAAATAACATGGGATTCACATCCGCGCCACCTGTTAGAACCAAAGCATCGATCCGTTTGATATAAGAGGCGGCATCTTCCGGTTCAGATAATGGCAAAATAAAAGGCACCGTTCCTGCATTTTTAAAAGCATCCGTCACAGGTTTGGGCGCTATATTAATATCGAAATTCAATAAATGATTTTCTCCACGAGTTAAATAATAGCCAGCAATACCAACAATGGGTTTCATATTTATCTGATTCCTTTCTGTCCATACAAATAAAGTCTTTAATGTGTAAACTATAGTTTAACGAAATTATATCTTGAAGTCGAGGAATTAAGTTGTGGAATGCTTTATTCGCTATAAAGGATAGAGAATCATCTGTTTAAAAGGGCTCCAAAGTTTTTAAAAAGGATATTATTTTATAGCTGTTCATAAATAAGCTACAATGAAAGATGAGGAAATATGCGTTTGACTGCATAAATATAAAGATGGAGGCAAATAAAATGTCGAAGTTTATAACAATCACCGGTGATCATAATTCGGCAAAAGTTTTCAATCCAGATATTGATGAAGCATCTTATCAGCAAATTCAAAGCATGATGAGTCGCGAAGAGTTTAAAGAGAGCAAATTTCGTTTTATGCCTGATGTGCATTATGGCAAAGGATCTACCGTCGGGACGACAATGACAGTAGATGACAAAGTCGTGCCAAGTTTTATCGGGGTTGATATCGGTTGTGGGGTGAATGTAACGGGGCTTAAGATAAATAAAAAAGAAGCTTCAGATCCCAAGTTTTTAAAGAAATTTGACCGCAATGTCAGGCAGAATGTTCCTTTAGGCTTTAAGCGCCATAAGACTTTTCAAGATTCACCTACTTTAAAGCGTGAAGATTTTATTGTCGCTGATCAGTTAGAGGAAGATGTCTTTTATCAGTCAATCGGTTCTTTAGGAGGCGGCAACCATTTTGTTAGTTTAGAAGCTTCCAATGATGGAAAAGTCTATTTATTGATTCACTCGGGCAGTCGAAATATTGGACATACAGTGGCTACGATTTATCAAGACCTTGCGGATGCTCAACATCCCAATAATAATAAAGAAGAAAGCTATCTAGATGGAGAACTTTTAGAACAATATTTACATGATTTAGCCTTAGCTCAAAAATATGCCTTACAAAATCGAAATGCAATGGCGGATGCAATTTTAAAAAGTAACGGTTTAGAACAACGCGATCGTTTTGATTCTGTGCATAATTATATTGATATGGAGACGATGATTGCACGTAAAGGGGCGATCTCTGCTAAAAAAGGCGAAAAACTGATTATTCCATTCAACTCCAGGGATGGATCCGTCATTGCGAAAGGGAAGGGCAATGAAGATTGGAACCAATCAGCGCCTCATGGGGCTGGGCGAACTATGTCAAGAACACAAGCGAAGAAGAAAATACCTTTTCAAGAATATCAAAAAATGATGAAAGATGTATATTCGACCTCTGTTTCAAAACAAACCCTAGACGAAGCCCCGTCTGCTTACAATGAACAGCAGAAAATTTTAGAATTAGCCCAACCAACGATTCAAGTTTTAGAATATATTCGTCCCCTTTATAATTTGAAGGGATAAAAAGAGAGAAGCTTAAAAAGACAGTTGACACTTATTTTTTAATCTGCTAAGATATTAGATAACTTAGACGCAAGAATGCATTTAATTAAATAATATAAAAACTTTGAAAAGAAGAGTAAGCTTTGGAAACATGCACAGAGAGCCTCGTTTGGTGAAAGAGGTCTGAAGGAAGAAGCCGAAAATGGTCTTTGAGAAGGATTGATGAACGTTCAACGTAAATCAATCCCGGTAGCACCCGATAACGTGCCTCGGTATAATAGATGATCGATTTGTCTACGTACTGGCTGAGGTTGTTTCAGTGATGAGGCAACGTTTAAAGGTGGTAACACGAAAGAAAGCTTTCGTCCTTTTTGAATGAGTAGTATTCAAAGGATGAGAGCTTTTTTTTGTTTCTAAAATAAGGAGGAGGATTTCCATGATTACATTAAACCATATCAATAAAACTTATGAAGGAAAAAAACATTCAGTCACCGCTGTGGATGATGTGTCTTTGTCAATTGACGAAGGAGAAATATACGGCATTATCGGGTATTCAGGAGCAGGGAAGAGTACCTTAATCCGGATGTTAAATGGTCTAGAACAGCCGACGACAGGCGATGTGTTGATTAATGGCGAAAATTTAAATAATTTATCGCGAAAAGAACTCCGTGAAAGACGACAAAAAATAGGAATGATTTTTCAACATTTTAATTTACTTTGGAGTCGTACAGTAAAAGAAAATATTCTTTTACCCCTTGAAATCGCCAATGTCCCTCAAGGAGAAAGAGACAGGAAAGCCGAAGAGTTAATCGGACTTGTAGGGCTAGAAGGAAGAGAGGATGCTTATCCGTCACAACTTTCTGGTGGGCAAAAACAGCGAGTAGGAATTGCGCGAGCATTAGCGAATGACCCGGAAGTTTTACTTTGCGACGAAGCGACCAGCTCACTTGACCCCCAAACAACAGAAGACGTCTTAGATTTACTCGTTGATATTAACCGACGCTTAAATTTAACGATTGTGGTTATTACCCATGAGATGAATGTGATTCGAAAAATTTGTAAACGTGTGGCTGTGATGGAAGCAGGAAATATTATTGAAGAAGGGGACGTTGTGGATATTTTTAAAAACCCACAAAACCAAGCAACTAAACGCTTTATTCGTCAAGACACGGATCCAGATAGTGAAAATACCGACGATGTGTTTGAAAAACTTACCCAAGAGTTCCCCCATGGGCAATTGCTTCATTTGAAATTCCATGGTGGGAGTACACAATCACCGATTATTTCGAAAATTAGCCGTGATTATGAAGTAGATATCAATATTATCCAAGGCAATATACAATCTACGCAAGAGACTTTATTAGGCTCTTTATACGTTCAAATTCTTGGGGATAAAGAAAACATTAAACAAGCAATCGCTGAATTTAAGCGTATGAATGTGGAGACGGAGGAGATAAATGATGTTGACGCAGAATAGTATCGGACAGAGTATTATTTCACAATATTTTGAATTTTCTGATGTGAATTGGGAGCGAGTCTATGACGCTTCCTTAGAAACTATTTACATGACTTTTGTGTCAGTTATTGTGGTCTTCTTTTTAGGAATTATACTGGGCTTAATTTTATTCGAAACGGGCGAAAAAAATAATTTATTCTCGAAAATTATCCATCAAGTCGTTGCTTTTTTTGTTAATATATTTCGTTCGATTCCCTTTATTATACTCATTGTGCTACTGATTCCTTTTACAAAGGAATTGGTTGGGAGTATGACTGGTCCAACTGCCGGTCTTCCAGCTTTGGTTTTGGCATCTGCACCTTTTTATGGCCGTCTAGTCGAGACAGGCTTTCGTGAAATCGATCGAGGAGTCATTGAAGCAGCTGAATCAATGGGGGCAAATAAAGCAGAAATTATACTGAAAGTTCTCATTCCTGAAAGCTTACCGTCCATTATAGCGGGTATAACCACTACAACAATCTCATTGGTTGGTTATACGGCAATGGCTGGGGTTATCGGAGCCGGCGGTTTAGGAAACTTAGCCTATTTGGAAGGTTTTCAACGAAGTCAGCCAACCGTTACTTTAGTCGCCACGATTCTTATTTTAATTCTGGTATTTATTATCCAGACCATCGGAGATTTACTAGTGAACAGCATTGATAAACGTTAAAAAAATAAAGAAAGAACCATTTAGGAGGAAAAAATATGAAAGTCAAACAATGGATAAAAGGGATTAGTTTAGTCGGAGCTGGCTTACTGTTAGCGGCTTGTGGAAATGAGGAAGCAACTGATACAGCTACGGACACTAATGAAACAGAAGAAACAACGATTCGAGTCGGAGCTTCAAACGTGCCACATGCGGAGATTATTGAACATGTGATTCCAACGTTGGAAGAAGAAGGAATTACCGTAGAGATTGAACGATATAATGATTATGTGATTCCTAATGTGGCTTTGGATGAAGGCGATATTGATGCGAACTATTTCCAACATGAGCCGTTCTTTGAAGATGCGGTGGCTGAAAATAATTATGATTTTGTGAATGCGGGTTCGATCCATCTTGAACCGATCGGTGCTTTTTCTCAACGTCATGAGAATTTGGAAGATTTACCTGAAGGTGCAACGATTCTTGTCAGTAGTAATGCACCGGACTATGGCCGAGTGCTTGCTATCTTACAAGATGCCGGCCTGCTTACGGTAGAGGAAGATGTTGATTTGACGACTGCTTCTTTTGATGACATTGCTGAAAATCCGCTGAATTTACAATTTGAATACGAATATGATCCAGCTTTAATGCCGACATTACTCGATCAAGATGAAGGCGACGTTGTCTTTATTAACTCAAACTTTGCGGTTGATCATGGTTTAAATCCTTTAGAAGATGCGATTGCCGTCGAGAAATCTTCTTCGCCTTATGGTAACGTGGTGGCCATTCGTTCAGAAGATGAGGATAATCCAGCGATTGCCCGCTTAATTGAAGTTTTAAAATCTGAAGAAACACAAGAATTTATTTTAGATACTTGGGATGGCGCAGTGGTCCCTGTCACAGAAGAATAAAAAATGAACGGATATTGCTCTCATATCAAGCAATATCCGTTTTTTTAATAGCTTCCAATGAAAAATACAGGGGATTCTGTCAACTCTAAATGACCTTCTACAATTTCTATCGGGTGATTATTTAGTAAGTTTTGATATTCACCATCTGGGATATCAATAGGGACTTTGCCTATTTTGTGTTTCAAATTAAAGACACCAATCCTTTTTTCTTCTTCGTCAACATAATACATAACGATTGTTTCTAACGCATCGAAAGCTTTCAAAGTATACTCCACATTAGCTGTAGGAATATAATCTTTTTTTATTTGCGCTAAGTGGGCCATATAACTACTTAAATTAATACCGGTATTCCAATCAATCGGCTCTTTCTCCAACAGAGCGGGAAAGTTTTTAGCGGCAACTTCTTGGCCACTGTAAATTAACACGGCTCCTTTTTGTAAGTAATTAAAAGCGGTCCATTGAATTAAACTATCAATATCAGGTAAAAAATTGACGATTCGATCATATTTATGATTTTCTAAAAAACGAAGCTTCACATAATTCCAAGGATAAGTTGTATCTTGACGCTGTAGAATTCTAATATATTTCGATAACGGTATATCTCCCTTTAAATACGCTTCATGATCTTCCTGCACGTCATAATCATAGGTCAAATCAAAAGCAGTATAAAGCTCACTGTCGCTATAAGCAATAAGGTGTTCCTGACGTATTCGTTGAATTAAGTCGGGTTCTAACGTTTCTGCTAACCAAATAAAATGCGGCTTAATTTTTTGTATTTCTGCGCGAGCCTTCTCCCAAAATTCGATCGGAATGAGAGAAGCCGTCTGACAATGAAAACCATCCACCCAGTGGGCCCACTCTTTAAGAATTTCGATTTGGTCTTCCCAAAGACCTTGATCTCCATCGTCTAAAATAATAAGATCGGCTGGATCATCTATTTTTTGAATGCTTTTACTTTTGGACTTTTGGCCAAACCACTCAGGATGTTCCGTAAGTAAGATAGGATCTGCTGTATGATTAAAGCCGATATCAATCATAACTTTCATATTTCTTTTGTGAATTTCTTTAACTAATAGGACAAATTCTTCTTTCGTCCCATAAGTAGAGTCAATTTGGTACAGATCTCTCATCTTATAGGGAGAGTCGTCAGCATTTGTCTCGTCAATCATTGGATAAAACGGGAGAAATAAGATAACGTCTGTTCCTAAGTAATGAATGCGGTCGAGGTCAGAATGAATTGCATTGAATGTTCCAGCTTTCGTAAAATTTCGAACTTGAAGACTATAAATATTAAGTGCTCGCCATTGTTGGGGCGTATCCTTAGCCATGGAGCAACCTCCTTGATGTAACAATTTGTTTGTCTTTATAATTTAAAAAATCATCTATCAGAATAAAATCAATCTTCACGAACAGGTACAATATCCGCTGAAATATACTCATGAATATATCGTTGTTTAGATGCTTCTTTGTCTGCTAGGGCGTCAAATAAAATTTCAACGGCACGATTTCCCAGGAGATGACTATTCAAATTGATATAAAACTCTTCGGTCAGCGGTCGGTACAAGGGATGTTCGTAAGCTTTAAAACTCATCGTTTTAATTTGTGTGTTCTTTTCTTCAGTAAGCGCCTTTTGAATGCCTTCAGCGACAAGTTCATCCGCAATAACTAGCCCATCATATTGTGCGAATTTCAATGTGTTTTGCGCTAAATGATAACCATCTAAAGCAAGAAAAGAAAAATCATTGTGAATAAAATGTTCTTGAAAAGGGAGACTATTGGCTACAAGCGCTTGTTTATAGCCCTTTAATCGATCTAAAATAAAGAATTGATCCATATCCCCTCCAATATATGCAATCTTCTCACAACCTTTTTTAATGAGGTGCTCAGTAGCTATTCGTCCGAGTTCTTCATTATCATTATCGACAAGATGGACCTTAGCATCTCCCGGTGAACCGACCACTACTGAAGGAATAGCAGACTCTTGCGCAAAAGCTAATAAGGGATCATCTTTCGTAGCGTATAAGAAAATTAAACCTTCTACTTGTTTGCCACGTACAATTTTTTGAATGTGCTTGAGTCTTTGATGATTCGTTTGGCCAGAAGATAAGAGAATCGAGTAATCATTTTGGGACATCGCATAATTAATCCCGCGTAATACGGTTGGAAAGAAAGGGTTTTGGTAAAAAGCATCGGAAGCTGAAGGTAATACAAGCCCGAGCGTTTTAGAACGACTCCCTGCAAGCCTTTGCGCATTGGCATTAGGAAAATAGTTTAATTCGTCCATCACTTTTCTAACTTTTTCTTTTGTTTTTCCACTAATTGAAGAACTATCAGCAACTACTCGAGAGACAGTTGAAGGGGCAACTCCAGCTTTTTTGGCTACGTCTCTTATTGTAATAGGCATCATTATTATTCCTTTCAATTATACTAAGCTTATTATAGACAATCATGTATTCGTTTTCAATGAAATAGAGAGAGGAGAGAGAAAATAAAGAAAGCGGTTGCACAAAAAGTTACTTAATCGTATAATATAGAAAATAAAATAGGAAGAGGAGGTTTTTTAGATGGAAAGAACGAGTGGCGTACTCTTGCACATTTCTTCATTACCTAATAAATATGGGATCGGTTCTTTTGGTCAAACCGCGTATGATTTTGTAGACTTTTTAGTTGAAACAGGACAAAAATACTGGCAAATTTTACCTTTAACCACGACGAGTTACGGCGATTCTCCTTACCAATCGTTTTCGGCGTTTGCAGGTAATCCTCATTTTATTGATCTTGAAGGGTTAGTCAAAGAAGGTTATATAAAAGAATCAGCAGTAGAAGAAGCTGATTTTGGGGACAACCCTCTGAAAGTAAATTATGAAAAAATCTTTAAAAATCGTCGACCCTTGTTAACTGAAGCTGTTTCTAAGTTTGTTGAAGAAGAAGGTTTAAAAACAGAGGAGTATCAACATTTTATTACAGAAAACGAATCATGGTTAATGCCTTTCGCGCAATATATGACGGTCAAAGAAGGACAGGGATTAAAACCGTGGTATGAATGGCCTGAAAAATTTCGAAAATATGATCAAAAAATTGTTCAAGACTACTGTACAGAAAATAAGGACGAGTTGAATTATCATTTGGTGACGCAATATTGGTTTTTTAAACAATGGCAAAGCTTAAAAACATATGCTAATAAACATAATATTTTCATTATTGGAGATATGCCTATTTATGTGGCGCGGGACAGTGTTGAGATGTGGACGACCCCTGAGTTATTTTTAGTGGATAAAAAAGGAAAACCAACGGCGGTTGCTGGTGTGCCGCCAGATACTTTCTCTGCAGTAGGTCAGTATTGGGGCAACCCCTTATATGACTGGGAATATATGAGCCAGACGGATTATGAGTGGTGGGTTCAGCGAATGCGCGAAAGTTTTAAGTTATATGATGCGGTACGAATTGATCATTTTCGTGGTTTCGAAAGCTATTGGGAAATTCCATTTGGCGCTGAGACAGCGGCTACAGGCGAATGGAAGTTGGGGCCAGGAGTGCGTTTATTCCATAAAATAACAAAAGAACTTGGCGAGCTAAAAATTATTGCGGAAGACCTTGGTTATATCACAGATGAAGTGATCGCTATGCGAGAAGACACCGGATTTCCTGGAATGAAAATTCTTCAGAATGGATTTTCCGGAACGGACAGCTTAGACTTACCCCATCATTATGAAAAAAATACCATCGCTTATGTCGGGACCCATGATAATCCCACAGCACTTGATTGGTATTTGAATTATGCAAATGCAGAGCAACGAGATCAAGCCGATTTATATCTTAAACGTTGCGCAGGCGAACATATTTCAGATGCCCTAAACCGTGAAATTGCCACTTCACAAAGTAAGATAGCCATTTACGTGATGCAGGACTTATTACATCTCAGTCAAGAAGGACGGATGAATATTCCTTCAACGATTGGAGATAATTGGGATTGGCGGATGACGACGGAGGCGATTACCATCGATGTGAAAGAAAAATTACTTCAGTGGACGCAAACTTATTTTCGCCTAAATGAAGCTTTCAATCAAAAGCAAACACCCACATTGAAGTTAGAACGAATAAACGAAGGAAAAGAAGAGATAGACGAGAAAGAATAAAAGGAGAGCCTTATGATTGATTTAGAGAGTAAAGCCCAAGAAAAATTTCAAAAGTCATTAGCTGCTTGTACAAATCAAGAAATTTATCACTTGTTGCTGCAATTGGTACAAACTCGCTCGAAACATTTAGCTAAAAATCACGCCAAGCGTAAACTATATTATGTTTCAGCAGAATTTTTGATCGGGAAACTCTTAACGAATAATTTGTTAAACCTCGGTCTCTATGAAGAAGTAAAAGAGGAATTGGCTAACCATGGGAAATCTTTACTCGAGGTAGAAGAAGCCGAACAAGAACCTTCACTTGGGAATGGAGGGTTAGGTCGTTTAGCGGCTTGCTTTTTAGACTCGATAACAACGTTAGGCTTGAATGGCGATGGCGTTGGTTTAAATTACCACTTTGGTTTATTTCAGCAAGTTTTCGAAAATAATAAACAGAATTATCGGCCGGATGAATGGCTTTCTGAGCCGAATTGGCTAACAAAATCAGAGCGATCATTTGAAATTCCTTTTGGTAAATTTACATTGACTTCTACGTTATATGATATTGAGGTTATTGGCTATCATCAGGAGACACGGAATCAGCTGCGTTTATTTGACTTGGCGAGTGTCACTAGTGACATTATCGAAGAAGGCACCATTCATTTTGATAAAACAAATATAAAAGAAAATTTAACGTTATTTTTATATCCAGATGATTCCGATCGCAATGGGAATTTATTACGTATTTACCAACAATATTTTATGGTTTCAAATGCGGCGCAATTAGCCTTGGCAGAAGCAATAGAGCGAGGGAGCCATCTTCATGATTTAATCGATTATGTCGTCGTTCAAATTAATGACACACATCCTGCCTTTATTATCCCGGAGTTTGTGCGTCTCTTGACAGCCGTACACGGGATGGATTTTGAAGAGGCTATTTATATTACGCGTAATATTGTTGCGTTTACGAACCATACCATTCTTGCGGAAGCTCTAGAAAAGTGGCCGTTAGGAGATATACAGGAAGTAGTGCCGGAGATTGCAGGAGTTATTGAAAAGTTAGATAAAAAAATCAAAGAAGAATTTCCACGGCAACCACATGTTCATATCATCGATAAAAATAACATTGTCCATATGGCGCGGATGGCGATCCATTTTGGATTTAGTACTAATGGTGTTTCTAAACTGCATACCGAAATATTAAAAGAGAACGAGTTAAAAGATTTTTATGAAATATATCCAAATGAATTTTCAAACAAAACCAATGGAATTACTTTTCGTCGATGGTTAATGGCTGCGAATCCAGAACTGAGCCATTTCTTAGATGAAAAAATTGGAACGAATTGGCATAAAAATGGTGATTTATCCCACTTGCTGACTTATCAAGAAGATACTGAAGTGTTAAGTGAATTATATAACATAAAAAGAGAGAAAAAAGAGCAATTGAAAAATCACTTAGAACGTACACAAGCGACTTCCATTAACGAAAATTCGATTATCGATGTGCAAATTAAACGAATCCATGAATATAAACGACAACAGATGTTGGCGCTTTACATTATTCATAAATATATGGCCATAAAAAAGGGGCAAATTCCTCAAACGCCAATTACTATCCTTTATGGTGGAAAAGCAGCTTCAGCTTATACAATTGCTCAAGATATCATTCACTTGATTTTAACGCTATCGGAGTTAATTGAAAGAGATGAGGCAGTCCGTCCACATTTACAGGTTGTTTTTGTAGAAAATTATAATGTAAGTGAGGCTGAATATTTAATTCCAGCCGCCGATATTTCAGAACAAATTTCATTAGCTTCTAAAGAAGCAAGTGGTACGGGGAATATGAAATTTATGTTAAATGGTGCTTTGACGATTGCTACGCTCGATGGAGCGAACGTCGAAATTGCTGAACTAGTTGGCGAAGAAAATATTTATACATTTGGCCGATCAAGTGAAGATATTGTCTACTTATATGATACAGATGGTTATGACCCTAGTTATTATTACGAGAAAGAAACCATTCAACCCTTAGTCGATTTTATTGTTAGTGATAAAATGCTACAACTGGGTAGCGAAGAGAACTTAAGTCGCTTATATCATGATATAAAAAATAAAGATTATTTTATGGCATTAATTGATTTAGAAGAATTTATTTCAGTCAAAGAAAAAGTTTATGAAGATTATGAAAATCAAGTCATCTGGCAGAAAAAGTCATTAACAAATATAGCCAAAGCAGGCTTTTTCTCGGCGGATCGAACCATTGCTGACTACAATGAAGATATTTGGCATTTAGAAGAATAAACGCCATTAAAAAATTTGATGTATTCCATTGATCTGAAAAGGCATTGGCAAAACATTTAAAAATAAAAACTCCTTTCACCATTTTTTAACCAATGAGAAAGGAGTTTTTAGTATTTAATTTTCATGCGTAATTAATTTTGGATCCACTACAGTGAAATCTTGTTCGAGGAGACCATCGACAATATCAGGCGTTGCTCCAGCGGTCCATTCACGGTCGTGCATTAAAATATTTGCCCCATCTCCTAAAAGTTCTGTGTTCAATGTAATATCTGCTAATGCTGCGGGGTCTTGATACTGGCTTTCCCAGTCATAACCAAAGGACCAGTTCATCCACGTCATTCCTTCATCTGCTACAACTTCTTCTGCATAGTCGGTCATAATGCCGTGAGGGGCACGGAAGAAACGTGGGCGTTCACCAATGGCTTCTTCAATAATATCATTGGTCGTAACAATTTCTTCGTATTGTTCTTCTTCAGAATAATCATCTAATTTAGCATGGGTATGTGTGTGGTTACCAATTTCAAAGCCCATATCGTGAACTTGTTGCATGATTTCTGTACCTTCTTCATCCATATACATGCTGTTGACAAAGAAGATAGCTGAAACATCTCGTTCCTGTAAAGCTTCGGCAATTTCTATCGTATTACCGTATGGAGCATCATCGAAGGTAAGTAATACGAGTTTTTCGTCAGTTGCTTCATCTGCTTCGATCGGTTCTACGGAGAATGTATTTGGATTAATTTGATATTCATATGTAATTTCTTCGTCCGCATTTTCTTCTTCATCTTCTTCATTATTCTCGGCTTCGCTCGTATCTTCTGCATTTTCTGTTTCTTCTTCGTTTTCAACTTGTTCTGTGGCATTTTCTGGTTGCTCTTGTGCATTCTCCTCAGAATTTGCGGCATCATTTTGACAGCCCGCTAAGAAAAGTGTGGATAATAGCACGGTTGAGTAAATTGTCTTTTTCATTTTACAACATCCTTACACTTATTATTTATGTCATTTATATTTACGATGGTTCGATTGTATCACACATTGACAAAAATTATAACGATTACACATCTACAAATGACTAAAAAAAGAAAATAAAAAACCTATGCTTTTTTTAGCATAGGTTAATGAAACTTCCTTTTTATCCATTCATTAATTGGATCACTTTAATTTTTTCAAGAGCTTTTTCGCTAATTGTGACTTCATCTCTTGTATGCACATCTTTTATTGTCAGCATTCCATCATAAGCATTGATATTGATTAATTTATATTTATCATTAATAGAAATTCCTTTATCAAATAAATAATTCAGTAAATGTTCATCATCTGGAACTTCTTTGACAATAAAATATTGATTAACTTCAATCGCTGTAAGGGGAACAAGTGTAATTTTTTCTTCATCAATTGTACCATCCGCATTTGGAATGAGACCTCCATGAGGATCGTATTGAGGATTCCCTAATAAATCATTTAACCGTTCAGTAACTTTATCTGAAGAAGCGTGTTCAAGCCTATCTGCCTCGTCATGCACTTCATTCCACTGAAAGCCTAGTTTTTCATATAAAAAGACTTCCCAAAGACGATGTTTACGGATTAATTGATTGGTCACTCGGACGCCAAGTGCTGTGAGTTGTACACCTTTATAAGGATAATAGGAAATAAGATTTTCTTTTACTAAACGAGCATTCATATCTGTCACGGAAGCAGCTGAAACGGAAAGCTCATTAGCGATATCTTTATTACTAATCACTTCATGAGCACCATTAAGCGCATAAATGGCTTTGATATAATCTTCTTTATTTGGTGAAATTTTCATTGTAAGCTTCCTTTCTTTTAAGAGATGAATTTTAAATCGTAAATGTTTCAATCACCTTTCACTACCTTCATTTTAGGCTAACCTAAAAATATTTGCAAGGAGAATAAAAAACTTACCTTAGGTTTTTTTCAAGTAATAATTGTATCAGAAGAATAATTTTTAGTCTTTAAATGTGCTATCTCAGAGCAACGCAAAAAAGAAAGCTCGAATTCGAGTCATTATGCTTGCTGATTTTTCAAACGACTGATAAGATAAAATTGTACAATAGAATTTTGAAAATTTACAGGAGGAATGTAAAGATGACAAAAGTTGGAGTAGTTGTTGGTAGTATTCGTGAAGGATCCTTTTCAGGAAGATTAGCCAAAGCATTAGTTTCATTATTACCTGAAGGCTATGAAGCGAACTATTTACAAATTGATCATTTACCATTATACAGCCAAGATTCAGATGAAAATTCACCCCAAGAATATCTTGACTTTCGTTCGAAAGTAGAAGAACAGGATGCATTGATTTTTGTGACACCAGAACACAACCGTAGTGTGCCTGCTGCACTGAAAAATGCTCTAGACATTGCATCTCGTCCTTATGGTGAAAATAAATGGGCAGGTAAACCTGCTTTAGTTGCTAGTCAATCACCAGGTGTAATTAGTGGATTTGGAGCTAACCATCACTTACGTCAAATGCTAACGTTCTTAGATGTGCCTGTTGTGCAACAACCAGAAGTTTATATTGCAGAGACTCCAGCTTTATTTAATGAAGATGGAGAATTTATCCAAGAAGGTACAGAAGAATTCTTACAAACTGCTGTTGATAAATTTGTAGATTTAGTTGAAAAATTAGGATAATCTATAAAAAATAATGAGGAAGCCCCCCTTTAAGATTCGTCTTAAAGGGAGGCTTTTTAAATATAAAATTGGAAAAACAAAAAGAAATCATTTATAAAAAAATTTTACATTTTCATGCTTTTCTTTTGCCTATTTATCTTTATTTTTTTGAATCAGCGACAGCTCTCGTTCATACATTCGAAGACCTAAAGAAAATAGAGCAGCGCCAATAACCCCTATGATGCTTCCCAGCAATATACCGATAAAGCGTGCGGCAAATAGTTCAGAAACAAAGAGATCACTCGATAGACTGGAGAGCAAAACAGATAAAGGATTCGTGAAGAAATTTGCTAAACCATAATTTCGGACCATAGAAAACTCTACTAGAATATTTAAAATAATGAGCGTGAATATTTTTTCTAACAATTCTAAGTTGAGCGAAAAGATCAACATTCCTATCAGTAAGCCAATGATGCCGCCAGTAATGCGTTGGACATTACGTTCAAAAATAAATTTTAACTTTTTACCCTGGAGCACGGCTACTGTAGAAATGGTAATCCAATAGGGGTTGGCAAAACCAAGTGATTGGGCGACATAAGTCGCAAAGAAAATGACGCCTGCATGATAAAGCGAAGCGAGTAATAATTCTGGATTTTTATCAATAGTGTCTTGGATCCGTTCCGCATAAGAAGGGTGTTCCGTTTCGACGGTCCAAAGTTGAAAATAATTATTAATAGTTCCGGCAATTGTAGCCATAAAAATAGAAGCCAGAACACCGATACCCACTGTTAACATGGCAGGGAACATTTCTTCAAAGGGCATCTCCATTCCCGTACTCATCGCCGTAACCATAATCACAAAGAAGGCGCCAGGGCTAGGGATCTGTAAGAGTCGAGCCATAAAAAGGCCACATAAACTGACTCCTCCTAAAACAATCGGAATCAACCAAGGGATAAGCGTGGAAAGTAACCCAAGATAGAATCCCCCCATAATACTGAGTCCCATCTTAAGGATCCGTTTGATGAGTTTACCTAGTGGAAGGGGAGCGAAAGAAAGGAAAGAAAATGCACCTAACGCTCCTAAAGTTCCTATTTGCATATTCCCGGTAAAATAACCGATGAATAAAGGAACAGATGTACTTAAACCCGCTCCGATCACTCGGGTGATTGTATCATCTGTTTGTTTTATATGGGTTAAATCTTTTATAAAATTTTTTTGTTTCATATTAACCTCTTTCCATTGAATAGTCTTACTCATTTTGTTTATAAAAAATGAGCAGTTTTTAATGCGTCTTTAAAATTAAATGATTTATCAGTAAAAGATAGAAAATTATGGAGGGAAAGCAAGTGAGCAGCTTTATTGCTGTGCATTATAGTCTTCGCTCACAAAAGGAGTAGGGAAGACTTTGCAGGATTGTCGATTTTAAAAGCGCTTATTATTTTGTATAAAATAAAAATACCCGCTGAAAAATTTGCTATTTATGCTTACTTTTCAGGGGTTATGTTATTTGAAAAGGCTTTAATTAATCAGGGACATTATTTAAGCAGTAATTTCAATCAAATTCCCTTCAGGGTCTTCAATCACTGCTTCGTAATAGCCATCTCCTGTTGTTCGAGGGCCATTGACATGTTTATATCCTGCTTGCACTAAGCGTTGGTGTAAGGCATCAACCTCATCTTTTCCTGCTACTTGATAAGCAAGATGGGCATAACCAAAAGCTTCTTCTGATCGATCCGCAAGTTCAGGTTTATTCATTAACTCTAAACGGGCGTCACTTTCTGGGAAAGTTAAGAAGTAAGATTTAAAATTTGTCTTTTGGTTATGATAGAGTTCTCCGGCGATACCTTCTAAGTAGGTTTCATAAAATTTTTTCATCGCTTCTAAATCTTGCACCCAAAGTCCAATATGTTCTATCCTCATTTGTTTTTCTCCTTATTGTTTAAAATGTTAGAATGCGCGTCAATTTTCTTCTGCTAGTAAAAAACAAAAGCATGTATGTTTATTTTGTTTAAATCGTTGCAGGTTTTATCAGCTAATGGTTCATCTTCTAAAGTAATTTAAGACATCTCTAAGGATAAAATAGAAGACAGTAGAAGCGATATAACCATAAATTGCAGGTGTGTCTAATAAAAAGTAAATAGCAATGAGCATGATAGCCATAATAAGAGCTAGCAGCCTCCAGCCTTGTTTTGTTTTCAACTGAATGTTTTCTTTAGAAACAAGTCCACCAAGAATAAAACCCCAACCAAAGCTTGAGGAAAAAGTAAAACATAAAATACCTAAAATTGCGATGATGGCACGAATAATGCCTTCTGTTTTAAAATATTTATTCATTTTGCGCAAGAAAACGCCGCCTTTCTAAAAGGATTAAAAAATTATTTTATTTTCTAATTCTTTAGTTTAACACAGGTTGGAAAAATAAAGAAGAAGCAACTGCTACTCATTCACTTACTTTTTTACAGGCAATCTTTTTTGAGCGTGAATTTGCGAGGAGATGGTATCAAAGCCCATTTTGCGATACATTTCTTGAGGTGTATCCTCCGCATCCGCTACGAGTATAACTTCTTGCTTATTTTTAAGTGCTTCTTCCACAACAAAAGCGATCATAGTCGTCGCAATTTTTTGTCCGCGAAAAGAGTTTGCAGTCAATACGCCATCAATCTCTAAATAATTATCTGTTGAAATTAAAATAAGAGAGCCTACTGGTTGTTTATCGATGGTAGCGAGTAAGAATTTTATTTGGGGGAGATGAAATTGATAACGATATACACTTTCTTGTTGTGCTGCATGTTCGTCTCCCAGTTTAATATCTTCATTGTAATTGATTTCTAAAAATTGTTCGAGCGTATCCTTTGTTACAAACTCTAAATGAACGTTTTCATTTAAAGCGGATGGTTTAAAATGTTGAGGCTTCATCACTTGCAAAACCTGCATGCCAACTTCGTAATTTTCTGCACTAAAATAATCTAGAATTTCCATGTAAAGCCCTGCATTCTCCGGCCAATAAAAATGTAAATGAGTTTGTCCAATCGCCAATTGGTACTCTAAATGCATTTTTTCGATGACTTTAAACTCTGCGAGGACTGGGGGAAATTTTAACAGAACGAAATTGGCATCATAATGTTTTGCGAGTGTTTGATTGGTATATTGCGTAAAAAATTCATTATCTTCTACAATAGTACTATATTTTTCAATATCTGAAAATGAGAGTTGTGATTCCATTTTAATTCTCCTTAACATCACGAATGATTAAATAATCATTTGAACTAAAAACATTGGCTGAATATAAGTATACACAAAAGAATGTTACCAAGAGATTACTTTTTCATAAATTATTCAAATAATAGTAATAATTATACATAAAATAATATTTTTTGAAAATGCCAATAACACTGTTTACTTCGAACTTTAGAAAGATTCGATCTAAATGATTAAGAAAATGTAAAGGTTTTCTTGTCAAGTTTAAAGATTACAGTTCAATAACATTCTTCTATTTGCTATTGGCAATTCGGTTTTTACTTGTTAGGATACTTGTAGCTTTTAAAACTCATCTGTTTTCTAGAACAGATATTTTAAAATTATTTTTATTCCACATAGAGGAGCATACAATTGAACAAGAAAAAATTATTTTCAATTCTCTCTTCTACAGCAATTTTACTTTCTTTATATTCAGCACCAACTGCTAGTGCAAATTCTCAAAGTTTAAATGAATTAGAACAGCAAAAGCAAGAGTTAAACAAACAGAGCGATGAATTAAGAGGAAACATTAATGATGCGGAAGAAGAAATGCAATCATTAGATTCAGAGCGTGAACAATTAACTCAAGACATTACTGAAATTCAATCAAATATTGATAAAGTGATCGCACAAATTAAAGAACAAGAAGAAGAAATTGCTCGTTTAGAAGACGAAATTGAACAATTAAATAATGAAATTGAAATATTAAAAGATAAAATTGAAAAAAGAAACGCAGCTTTAGCTGAACAAGCACGAGAAGTGCAAACAACAGCTTCCCCTAATAATATTATTGATATTGTATTATCTGCAGAAAGTCTATCAGATTTAGTCGGAAAAATGGAAGTTATTAATTTATTAGTGGATAACAATAATAGTATTATGGAAGATCAGATCTCGGACCGTCAACAAGTCGAAGAAAAAGCTGAAGAAGTTGAAGTTGCAAAAGATGAAACGAATAAAGTAAAACAAGAATTAGATGTGAGCCGTAATAACTTAGTGGCACAGCGTATGGAACTTGATAGTAAAGTCCAAATTGTATCTGAAGAATATGACTTAACAAATGCTGAGCGCGAGACGTTATTGGGTGAACAACAAGCAATCGCTGAAAAAACAAGCGATATCGAAAAACAAGTTGAAGAAGAGCAAGCAAGAATCGCAGCTGAAGAAAAAGCACGTCAAGAACGTGAAGCTGAAGCAAGAAGAATTGCTGAAGCAGAAGCTGAGGAAGCAAGAAAAGCTGAAGAAGCAGCTCAAGCAGAAAAAGCTAAAGAAGAAAAACAAGTACAAACTGCAAGTTCAAGTAAGGCTTCCGCTCCATCAAAATCAGAAACTTCATCAACACCATCAGCACCTTCGAAACCATCAACACCAGCTCCTGCACCATCTACAGGATCAAGTGAAAATTCAGGTGGATGGGCAAGACCAGCAGGTGGACCTGTTACTTCAGAATTCGGTTATAGAATTCACCCAATTGAAGGAACTAGAAAATTACATGCCGGAATCGATATTGGTGGCGGTGGACCAATCACTGCTGCAAAATCTGGAACCGTCGTTAGTGCTTCATTCCACGGCTCCCTTGGTTATAATGTTATGATTGACCATGGTGGAGGTATTCGTACACGATATGCACATATGACGCCTGCTTTACAAGTTGCTCCAGGACAGAGCGTTTCTCAAGGGCAACAACTCGGAACAATGGGTACGACCGGTTCTTCAACAGGTGTTCACTTACACTTTGAAGTACATGTTAATGGTAGCCCAGTAAATCCAAGAAATTATGTTAATTTTTAATTAAATAGCATACTAAAACACATTGAATGGAGGTTAATCCAAATTCAATGTGTTTTTTTAATGCAAATGTTTACTAAAAAAGGTATGATGGAAGAGAATTGAGTTATAGAGGAGAATAATAATGCACCAAATTACATCAATCAATAATCAACAAGTAAAAGATTGGAAAAAATTATTAACACGTCGGGAGCGTGAGAAGAAAAATCGGTATTTAATTGAAGGGTATCATTTGCTGGAAGAAGCGCTTCAGTATAAAGCAGCCGAAATTTTAAATATTATGGTCCGTGAAGATGTGGTAGAAGAACCAGCCTTTACTGACTTACCGATTGATTCTGAACAGGTTACAGTGGTCTCAGAAGAAGTTGCAGAAGAAATCAGTGATACGGAAACCAATCAAGGTGTTTTTGCTGAGTTGAAAATTCAAAAAGTTTCTTTTCCAAAAGAAGTAGAGGGCGCATTTTTATTATTAGATGCGGTTCAAGATCCAGGGAATGTAGGAACAATGATTCGAACAGCGGATGCCGCTGGTTTTCAAGGCGTATTTCTTGGCAACGGAACCGTTGATTTATATAATTCAAAAACCTTACGAGCTGCTCAGGGAAGCCACTTTCATTTAGAAATTTACGAAGGAGCACTGGAGGAGTTTATGATTGAATTTAAGGCGAAGGAATTTCCTATTCTAGGCACTGTCTTGAATTTAGAAGCGGAACCTTATAAAGAAGTTCAAATGGATGGTCCCTTTGCATTAGTCGTCGGTAACGAGGGCGCAGGGATCCGCCCTGAACTATTAGGTTTTCTTGACTCCAATATTTACATTCCGATAAAAGGCCAAGCCGAATCCTTAAATGTGGCAATTGCCGCTAGTATCTTAATGTTTCATTTAAACTAAATAAAGCATAGAGGAGAATGTTAAAATGCCAAAAAGAATTTTAGTATTACGTGATTTATTACCGGAACAACTAAAAGACTTAAAAGAAATAGCATCAGATTATGAAATCACACAAACACTGGACGAAGAAGAATTTTCTTCTGTTGAAATTATTCTAGGATGGGATGATCAACTCCCTTCATTGATTGAGCATGAAGAGAGTCAGGTCAAATGGATTCAATATCCATTTGCTGGGGTGAATGATTTACCTCTAAAATTATTTGAAGAAAAAGATATTCTATTGACCAATGGCAGCGGCATTCATACTTATGCGGTGACTGAAACAGCGGTAGGCTTACTATTAGGAATGACACGCGGTATTATTAAGGCGACGAGAGAACGAGAAAGAGAAGAATGGGTCAATGAAGATAACCTCTATGAGTTAAATAATAAAACAATGATGATTGTAGGGGCAGGCAAGATTGGTGTCCACTTAGGACAAGTCGCTAAGGGCTTTAATATGAAAACGATTGGTATTAATCGTAGCGGAAATAAGATTGAAAACATGGACGACCAATATGTCCAAAATGAGCTGCCTGAAGTGATTGGTCAAGCAGATATTGTGGTGAATATTTTACCGGCAACAGCAGAAACAGACCATTTATTTGACGAAGTATTATTTTCAAAAATGAAAAATGATGTTATTTTTATAAATGTTGGACGAGGCGAAACCGTCGACACAGAAGCTTTACTGGCAGCTTTAGATAATGGAAAAATTCTGTTCGCAGGTTTAGACGTTTATGAAGAAGAACCATTGCCTAAGGGACATCCACTTTGGTCTCATAAAAAAGTGGCCATGACTCCACATATTGGCGGCCGAGTAGAAAGCTATCCAAAACATTTATATCCACTCTTTAAGGAAAACCTTGAAGCTTACTTAAAGGGAGATTCTTTACCACAAAATGTGGTGGCATTAGAAAGTGGTTACTAAACGATCAGTAGACGTTTTTAGTTAATATATTAAGAAACCATTAAGAATTGTCCTTTTTTCTATAAAATTAAGCCTATCTTCTTCAAATTTAGCTTGTAAGGTTGTATAATATAAAAAGATGGCGCTGAAATTTTAGAAGCGCCGATACCGATATGAGAAATCTAGACTATTGGAAGATCGAATTTTAAAAGGAGAATGTTGATGGAATTCGTCCGTGCAACATGGGAAAACGATTCTGAGTATATGGAAATTGTCAGCGATCTACTAGAAAATGAAAAATTACAACAATTAGATGATATTACACATCATCATTATACAACGCGTTTAATACATAGTCTTTTTGTTTCTTATGTCAGTTACAAAATAGCTAAATCAATGAATTTAGACTATGTTTCAACAGCAAGAGCGGCCTTATTGCATGATTTTTTCTTAGAAGAACGAGAAGAAATTGAGTTACTAGGACTCGGGTCACATAATGCGATCCACCCGAAAATTGCTTTAAAAAATGCAGAAAAAATAACTGAATTAAATAAAATTGAAAAAGATATTATTGTGAAGCATATGTTTTTATGTACTTTTAGAGTGCAAGTCCCACGTTATCAAGAAAGCTTTATTGTTTCGATGGTGGATAAATACTGTTCAGTTTCTGAAGTATCAAAACCAACGCGTGGCCGTATAAAAGATTTTGTGGAAAGATTATATGCAAAAGTTTCTTATAGTTAATTTGGAAGAAATTATTTAATAAAGAAAATATATTTACTTATGGTGTGAATGAATCAAGAGGTTCATTCACACCATTTTTTCTTCGTAAATCCCAGCAGTAAAGAAAGCGTTCATTTAAATAATAAAAAGTCAACAACTTTTTTAAATGATAACGCTTAACTTTTGGGTTTTGGCGTTTTATAATTTGTAATTTTTTTGAATCAGGCCTATAATGGGTCTGGTCGTCGGTAGGAATACCTATATGTTAGGATTTATAGGGTTTTTTAAAAGAAATGAAATGATGAAAAAAAACGAAAACCTTATAAAAATATCGTGTAAGAAAGGAGAAAAGTTATTCAAATGGACAAAATTATTGATCGCTTATATCAAATGGAATTAAATGCCGAGCAATCGTTAGACACGATCAACGAAAAAAAGCTCACATTGAAAGAAAGATATGATGTCTTGCGGACAGAATATCAAAAAGAAGCGGAAAGAAAATTCGATGAACAAGCAAAACAGATCGAAGCTTCTTATGAACAAGAAAAAAGCGAGCAGCTTCAGACGATTGAACATGAATTCGAGCGCAATTTAGAACAAATTCATAAAATATTTGATCATGAACAAGATCGTTATGTTGAAATGTTTATGAATACAGTAAAGGAACTTGGTGCTGTAGATGATGAATGATTATGTTGCGATTACCACAAAAGTAAGAGCGATGCGTAGTAAATTGTTATCAAAGGATGAGATACAAGATAATCCAAATGTAAAGGATCTAGAAGATATCCATCAAATCTTGCTCCAGACAGAAGGTTATAATCGAGCTATAAAAGACGCAAAAATCACAGCATTTACGCCAAATAGTTTAATACCCGTGATTTATAACGGTGTTTATTATACTTTTTTAAAGCTGTATCGTTTTGCTAATTTAAAACAACGACAAGTTTTAAAGTTGTACGGGATCAAGTATGAAGCAGAATTTATTAAAAGAAAGTTAAGCAATCTCAACAGAACACAACATTCAAATATTTATTTTGAAGGGTTCACGGCTTATTTAGAGAAAAGTCGTGGTTTTAATGTGTCTAAAATTCAAGCTGCTACGACAGTTTCTGAAGTGATTGAGGCTTTAAAGGGTACAATTTATAACGAATTTTTTGAGACTTATCGTTCAAATTTTCAAGACGATACTTATGATTCAAATGTGCTGAATGTCAAGTTTGATCAATTTGTAGCTTTATATATTTGGAAAAAAGCACGTCATGTTTTTAGCGAACAAGAAATGAAACGCTTTAAAAAATATTATGGAAGTTATAGTGATCTGGTAAATATTGAATCGATCTATCGATTGAAATTTATTTATGAAATGGACAGTGAACAAATTAAAGACTATTTGCTCACACCTGCCCGTCAATTGGATGCATCGATGATTGATGAGTTACTACAAGCCAATAATTCATTAAGTTTTGAACGTTTGTTATCTTCAATGGGATACGGAGAAGTGATCCTTAAAGAAAAACGAACGAATAATTTACGAATAGAAGAGGCTGATTTTTTATCAGATTTACTGAAGTTTCTAACGCGTGCCTGTCGTGAATCTATGCTTCCGATTTTAGAATACTTAGAAGATAAACAAAGGGAAGCAATATTATTAGTACAGACGACTGAAAAAATTGGTTGGGATAATGCCAAACCTTTAGAGAAGGAGTCGATATAGTTGATTACAACGATGAATATGGTAAATATCACGGGTCCTCGTGATGACATCGATCGGATGGCTTATGAATATTTAAGTCATTATGATATTCATTTAGTGAATGCATTAAAAGAATTGTCTGGAATTGAAACATTAAAAGCTTATACAAGTCCGGATCCTTACCGACCTTGGACAGAGCGAATTGATGAATTATTATCTTTGATTGATGAGCCTTTAGAAGTTGAGGACAATATAGAGAGTCATTTAACTTTTAAAGAAGCAAAAGAGATTGTTGATGCGGTTGAAGATGATTTAGCCGAGAAGCAAAAAGAAAATCAAGGACTCATGCAACAATTGAATACGGCGAAATTTGGTTATAATGAATATGAACCTTTTGCTGGCATTGATTATCCTTTAGAAAAAATATTAAGTATGAAGCATTTAAAATTTAGATTTGGTCGTTTTACAACAGAAAACTACCAAATTTTCGAAAAATATATTGATGAGATGGTTCCCTCTGTGTTTATTCCTTCGAAGGAAGTAGAGGGTTACATTTATGGCGTGTATTTTACAACACCAGAAGCTCGTCAACGAGTAGATGCTTTGTATTACTCCCTGGCTTGGGAAAGAATTTATGTTACTGAAAAAGAAGGAACAATAAAAGACATTGTGGCCAGTTATGAAAAGGAAATTGAAGAATTAACTGAGCAAAAAGAAAAAGTTCAAGCAGAGATATTTGATCTCTTACACCCGAATATTGAGCGTTTAAAACAAGCAAAAGTAAGTTTAATGAACTTATCAGAAGCTCGACAAGTTCGTCAATATGCGGCGATTACTCGTGATGAGTTTGCACAAAAAGAGACACGGTATTTAGTGCTTGGATGGATGTCTGAAGAAGAAGCCAATGCTTTAGAAAATGAGTTGGAAAAAGAACCCAGCATCGAAATGTATATTGAGAGCGATAATGATGCACATAATTTTGAATCTCCTACAAAACTAAAAAATAACTTTTTTACCAAACCCTTTGAAATGATTACGAAAATGTATGGGGTCCCTAACTACCGGGAAATTGATCCAACTGCGATTGTTGCGATCACTTATTCCTTGTTCTTTGGAGCTATGTTTGGTGATTTAGGTCAAGGATTCTTATTATTTTTGATCGGTTTAGTGGGCTACTTCAGTGAAAAACTTAGCGCTGCGAAATTATTTGTGCCTGTAGGCCTTTCTTCGATGTTCTTTGGAGTTGTTTATGGCAGTTTCTTCGGTTTAGAAGATGTGATTCCCGCTCTATGGGGAAGTCCGATGGAACAATTAAGCACTATTCCTTTCTTTGGTAGTTTAAACACTGTCTTTATTGTGGCTGTGGCGTCGGGGATGTTCATTATTCTCTTGACGATGGTGTTAAACGTTTATTTAAGATTAAAAAACGGCGAGAAATGGGAAGCAATACTTGATAAAAATGGAATTGCTGGTCTTGTGTTCTATGGTTTAATTGTAGGGATCCTTGTTCTTTATATGTCAGGACAACCAATACCTGCATTAGGCTTATTAGTGGCGATTCTCGTGCTTGTCTTGTTGCTGATTGCATTTAAAGAACCTCTCATTCATTTTATAGAAAAGAAAAAAGAGGCAAACGAAGACGGAATAGTTATGCAATTACTCACTATTTTCTTTGAGACTTTTGAAACACTCTTAACTTATTTTTCAAATACGATTTCCTTTGTACGTATTGGAGCCTTTGCGATTGCACACGTTGCGATGATGGGCGTTGTCTTAATGTTTGCCAATATTGAATCAGGAAATCCGAATTGGGTTGTTTTTGTATTAGGTAACTTATTTGTAACAGGTTTTGAAGGTCTAGTGATCTTCATTCAAGTTTTACGTTTAGAATTTTATGAAATATTTAGTCATTTCTATAGTGGAGATGGCATTGAATTTGAAAGCATTTGGGATAAAAAATAATTGGAGGAATTAAAAATGGGTATTGATTTAATGATTAAAATAACAATGATTGCAACAATTTTCTTAGGATTTGTTTTTCCTTTTACTTACTTTTTTAAAGGGGATCGAAATAAAAAACGCTATAAAAAAACATTAGTGGCTAATGTGGTGACTGTTGTAGCAGGATTTTTAATTTCATTGATCTTGGCTTATTCTCCAGAAACAGTTACAGCGGCTAGTGAAACAGCAGCCCAAGCAGATGGACTAGCGACAGGTTTAGGTTACATTGCAGCTGCTTTCGCGACTGGTTTATCTGGTATAGGTGGTGGGATCGCAGTAGCAAGTGCAGCAAGTGCCGCTTTAGGTGCGATTAGTGAAGACGATTCTATTTTTGGTCGTTCATTAATTTTCGTTGGACTTGCCGAAGGGATCGCACTCTATGGTTTGATTATCTCCTTCATGATTTTAGGACGTCTATAATATGAAATCTTATGTACTGACAGACAATATTTACACATTAGTTGGGATGCAACTTGCAGGCGTTGAAGGACAACTGATTAAGCCAGCGGACTCTTTTGATACTATTTTTAATGAAGTGATTCAAAATGATGAGATTGGCATTCTCATGATTGCGCCAAAATTAATCGAAGCGAATCAAAAAAAGGTAGATGACGTCCGTTTCAATCAAGCAGTTCCTTTAATTGTTGAAATTTCTGGTGCGGATGAGTATACAGATAACCAGAATAAAATTACTGAAACTATTCAACAAGCCGTAAATATTTCAGTATAGAAAGGAGATGCAAGCATGGAATTAGAAGAGAAAATGAATTATTTTGTGGAACAAGTGGACGCAAGAGCGGAAGATACGATTGAAAACCAAATGAATAATTATCAAGAAACTTTGGAAAATGATTACGAAACGTTTAAAAAACGAGTGAATGCATCTTTTACTGACCGCTTAGAAGCTGAAAAAAATGCCTTGCGTAAAGAAAATAATAAACAAATTTCAAAGATACGATTTAATCATCAACACGATCTATATGTACAAGAAGAAAAACTAAAAAAATCTTTGTTTGAAAAATTTCGTCGAGTCTTGAAAGAATACAAAGAGACCAATGAATATGTTGAACACTTGAAGAAAATGATTCAAAATGTGCAAGAATATGCGAAAGAAGAACCTTATGAAATTTATATTGATCCTTCTGATCAGCAGCTACTTGCAGAATTGGAGGAATTTTCTAACGTGGAATTAAATATATCAGACCGTGACTTTATAGGGGGAATTCGGGGAGTGGTCAGAGATCGAGGCGTTTTACTCGATTACTCGTTCTCTACATTACTCACTCGAACGGAAGAGAATTTCTCTATAACGGAGGGACTTAGTGAATGATAGAAGTAAAAAATAAAATTTATTCAATTAATGGACCAATTATTAAAATTCAAGGACCTACAGATTTTGCCATGGCAGAATTGGTATATGTAGGAAACGATCGCTTGGTCGGTGAAGTGATTGGTATTGATCAATTCAAAACAACCATTCAAGTTTATGAAGAAACAGATGGTCTAAAGCCTGGAGAACCCATTGAAGGCACCAACGAATCCATGGCAGTCGAGTTAGGCCCGGGTATGCTCGATAATATCTTTGACGGGATTCAACGTCCTTTAAAAGAGATTGAAAAAGTAAGTGGATTTCAAATCAAAAGAGGGATTAATATTCCTTCTTTAGATCGAGAAAAATTATGGGAAATCACCCCAGTGATTACTAACGGTGAAACTGTGAGTGGCGGAGAGATCGTTGCAGAAATTCCTGAGACTAAAGCAATCTCTCACAAAGTCATGGTGCCGCCTGATGTTTCTGGAAAAGTGGTTGAAGTCGTCAGCCCCGGTCAATATACCATTGAAGAAGTTCTGGTAAAAATTGAACAAGTCAATGGAAATATCGTAGAGGTTAAAGGCTATCAAAATTGGCCCATCCGAAAACCACGGACCGTGTTAGAACGTCTTGAAAGCACTCGGCCATTAATTACGGGCCAAAGAGTGATCGATTCTGTTTTCCCACTTGCTAAAGGGGGAGCGGCAGCTATTCCGGGTGGGTTTGGTACAGGAAAAACAACGATGCAACACCAAATCGCTAAATATGCGGATGCAGATATCATTGTATATATTGGCTGTGGTGAACGTGGAAATGAAATGACAGAAGTTCTAGAAGACTTTGCTGAATTAATTGACCCACGAAGTGGCGCTTCTTTAATGGAACGTACCGTATTAATCGCTAATACTTCTGATATGCCAGTGGCGGCCCGAGAAGCTTCGATTTATACAGGGATTACGATTGCTGAATATTATCGTGATATGGGCTATGATGTCGCGATTATGGCGGATTCAACTTCACGATGGGCCGAAGCGCTTCGTGAATTATCTGGACGTTTAGAAGAAATGCCAGGAGAGGAAGGTTTCCCAGCTTATTTATCTAGTCGAATTGCTGCTTTCTATGAGCGAGCAGGGGATATGGAAAACTTAAACCATACCAATGGTTCTGTTTCAATTATTGGTGCAGTTTCTCCTCAAGGGGGAGATTTCTCTGAACCCGTCACCCAAAACACCAAACGTTATGTTCGTTGTTTCTGGGCACTAGATTCTAGCTTAGCGCATGCGCGCCACTATCCAGCAATTAACTGGATTAACAGTTATAGTCAATACCTCGATGATTTAGCTCATTGGTACACTAAAAATGTTGATGAAAACTTTATTAAAAACCATAATGAAATGATGGTGCTTTTAAAAGAAGAAGATGAGCTTCTTGAAATTGTAAAACTAATCGGTAGTGATGTGCTGCCTGATTCTCAAAAATTAACCTTACAAATTGCTAGAGTCATTCGTCTAGGCTTTTTACAACAGGCTTCATTCCATGAGATTGACAGCTCTGTACCGATTGAGAAACAGGCCAAGATGTTAGATATTATTTTATATTTATACGACCGTAGTCAAACATTGATTTCATTTGGTTTTCCGGTCAGTTATTTAACGCAATCGGATATCTTTAATCAAATTATTAATATTAAATACAACATTCCCAATGACCATTTAGAGGAATTGGAAGATTACTATAAAAAAATTGATGCGTTTTATGAAAAAGCAATGCAAGAGAATGGATGAGGAGAGATACGATGGCAATTGAACATTTAAACTTAAGCTCTATAGAAGGGCCATTAGTTGTCGTGGATGGGGTACGCGAAGCGGCATTTGGTGATATTGTACGTTTTCGTACAAACCAAACAGAAGAAAAAATTGGTCAAGTTATTTCTATCGAAGGTGAGCAGTGTTTAATTCAAGTGTTTGATGAAACAACAAATATGTCATTAAATAACACTCATACAACATTCAGTGGTCATGGGATGGAAATCGAACTTGCTCCAGAAATATTAGGGCGTACTTTTGATGGTATTGGGCGTCCGTTAGACGAACTAGGCCCGATTCATTCTGAAATCAAACGAGATGTGAATGGGGCTCCTTTAAACCCTGTTGCTCGAGTTTACCCAAAAGATTTTATCGAAACAGGGTTCTCAGCGATTGATGGTTTAACAACGCTCATTCGTGGACAAAAGTTACCGATCTTCTCTGGAGAAGGTCTGTCTCATAATGAATTAGCTGCTCAAATCGTTAAACAAGCTAAATTGGGCGAAAATGTTGAAGGAGAATTTGCCTTAGTTTTTGCAGCGATGGGAGTAACTCACGATACCGCTGACTTCTTTAGACGTACTTTTGAAGAAAGCGGAACGATGGATCATGTGACGACCTTCTTAAATACAGCAGATGATCCGGTCATGGAAAGAATTATTACGCCAAAAGTTGCTTTAACTACCGCTGAATACTTAGCTTATGATTTAGGTTATCATGTGCTCGTTATTTTAACCGATATGACCTCTTTTAGTGAGGCTTTACGAGAAATATCCAATGCGAAAGACGAAATTCCTTCACGGAAAGGGTATCCTGGTTATTTATATTCAGAATTAGCAACCATTTATGAAAGAGCAGGGATTGTTAAAGGAAGAAATGGATCGGTGACACAAATTCCTATTCTAACGATGCCGAATGATGATATTACGCATCCTATCCCTGACTTAACGGGCTATATTACCGAGGGTCAAATTGTTTTAGATCGTGACTTACAACATAAAAATATTTTTCCGCCGATTGGTGTTCTTCCTTCCTTATCTCGTCTGATGTCAGACAGTATCGGAGCAGAGTACACACGTGAAGACCACGAAGGAGTAGCCAACCAGCTTTTTGCCTCTTACTCAAATACGATGGAAGCAAGAAGTTTAGCTTCAGTCATTGGTGAAGAAGAGTTATCCGATATCGATAAAATGTACCTAGCCTTTGGGAATAAATTTGAAGAAGAATTTGTAGGCCAAGGGAAAGATCAAACCCGCACAATAGAAGATACATTAAATTTAGGATGGGACTTATTACGACTCTTACCGGCAGAAGAATTAGACCGAATAGACTCAAACATTCTAGAAAAATATTATAATAATAAGGAGTATTCACTGAACAGCTCTTCAACATTGAACTTAGCTAAAGAAGGTGAAAATAATGGAGATTGATCGTTCACCCACAAAAGGGAATTTGATGCAAATTGAAAAAACATTAGAGTTATCAAGAAGCGGGCACAGTTTGATGGACCGCAAACGCCTTATTTTAATGAACGAAATTGTGTCTTTAGTTGAAAAAGCGAAAAAAGTCCAAGACGACTTAACAGCAGCTTATGAGAATGCTTATGCGCAAATGGCTTTAGCGGAAGAAGCTGTAGGACTCTTTAATCTACAAGAAATTGCAGAAGGTATCGAAGTAGAGGACCAAATAAATATTAAAGTACGCAGTATTATGGGATCAGAAATACCGGAGATCGATTATACCGAACAAAAAGCAGATAAACTTCCTTATTCCTTAACTGAAACATCAATTGAAGTTGACCGAACACGTTTAGCCTTTGAAGAAGTAAAAAAACTACAGATAAAATTAGCGGAAATTGAAAATACAGCTTACCGTTTAGCCAATAACATTCAAAAAACGCAAAAAAGAGTGAATGCTTTACAAAACGTGACGATTCCTCAACTAGAATCAGCACAAAGAGACATCAATAACGAATTGGAAGAAAAAGAACGAGAAGAGTTTACACGCATGAAAGCTGTCAAACGTGTATTAAGTGAAAAAGAATGGACTGAAAATCAACGAATGAAAGAATACGACCAAGGTTAATGTCCTTTAAAGATAGCCAACTTTTTGAAAGTTGACTATCTTTTTTTGATAAAAAAGAGGGAAAAGGTGCTGTTATTTGTTACAATAATTGAAAGTTAGTCATTGTTATTATTTAAGAACCTTGGAAAATGAGGAGTTGTCAACATGTCTGAAGATTTATTAACGAAAGAACTTTTGTATGAAAAGCTCTTTGATGCGATACAACAGAATGAACGAAAAACATTTCGAAAATTATTTCTAACTCTTCATGAGCGTGATCAGCAAGAGTTTTTTCATTTACTTTATCCAGAGAACAAAAGTAAAATCGCTAATTTTTTATCTGCAGCAGAATTTTCAGGGATTTTTGAATGGATGGATCTGGAAAGTAAAGAAGATATTATCGCTTATTTACCCGAAGAATATATTGTGGCTGTTTTTAATTATTTACCGACAGATGTTTTGGCTGATTTTGTTTTTTTAACGACCCGCTCGGATATCACGGCATTACTGCAAAAGATGGAACCGAAAGAACAAAAGCGTCTGCGTGAAGTGATGACCTACGAGGACGAATCTGCGGGTTCGATTATGACTAAAGAATATTTCTTTATTTACGCAGAAGAAACCACCCAAAAAGTGATCGAACGGCTTCGTGAATTCGGTCAACGTGCAGAAACTATTTATTATTTGTATGTGGTAGATGGTGAGCACCACTTGGTCGGGGTGTTGTCTTTACGTGATTTGTTATTAGCACCGGAAACCACAAAAGTACAAGAAATTATGACTACGCAAACTGTCAAAGTCCTTGTAAATGCGGAGCAAAAAGAAGCGATCACTACGCTACAAACTTATGATTTAATTGCTTTACCGGTTGTTCGGCAAGATAATCGCTTAGTCGGTATCATTACGGTCGACGATGTGATGGATATTGTAGAGTTAGAGAATGCTGAAGATTTTCAAGCCTTTGCGGGGATATCAACGACTACAATAGAAGAAACAGATGAAATGACTCCTTTTATGGCGGCCAAGCAAAGAAGCCCTTGGATTGTTTTACTGCTTTTCTTAAGTATGATTACAGGGAGTTTGATCGGATTTTTTGAATCGACCTTAGCTTCTGTAGTTTCGTTGGCAGCATTTATCCCGCTAATTATGGGGGCAGCAGGAAACGTAGGTACGCAATCATTAGCAGTCTCTCTTCGAAATATGAACAATGAGAATAAAAATTCTGCAAAACTTTCCCATGTTTTATTCCAATAAATGCAAGCAGGCGCATTTATTGGCCTGATCGCGAGTGTTGTTATTTTTGGAATCGTGTCAGTTTTATATAAAAATATCGTATTAGCCTTTATTGTGGGAATATCTGTCCTGCTTTCGATTACGGCCGCAGCAGTTGTAGGAACGGTTATACCTGAACTAATTCAAAAATTAAATTTTGATCCGGCAGTCGCGAGTGGGCCTTTTATATCCACGATTAATGATACACTTGGTTTACTTATTTATTTTGCAACAGCGACAACGCTCCTTGGTTTGTTGCAATAAAAAGAGAAGGTTTAGTCTACCAATTCTTTAATACATCTGCTATAATAAAACATGTTGTAAATAAAAAATAAAAATATGAAGACTAAAATTAAAGGTAGAAACGAGTAACTTGTTTAAAATTGCAGGGAGTAAATACATCAACTGAAAGTATTTATAATAAAAAACTAGTGAAGTTCACTTCTACCACTCGTATTTTTGATCCTGTTTATAAAACCTATCAGAAATAACGAATAAAATGGTAAGTACCCGGTTTGCGCCGTTATGCAATCTAAGTGCAAGAAAACATTATTGGCCAATGTTTTCTTGAACTAGGGTGGTACCGCGCATAACTTCGTCCCTGTTAGAGGGAGGAAGTTTTTTTATATTTAAAAGGAAGGAAGAAAGACGTTGGATTTAAAAACAAAACTAGAAGAACTTGCAGAATCTTCGATTACTGCAATTAAAAATAGTGATACATTAGATGAAATCGAAACATTGCGTGTGCAATTATTGGGTAAAAAGGGCGCTTTGACTGATTTACTAAAAATGATGAAGGATTTGGAGGCCAGTGAGCGACCAGTTGTTGGAAAGTTAGCCAATGAGATTCGTGATGACTTAACAGAAAGAATTACGAATAAAAAAGACGAGCTTGAACAACAAGCACTAAATGAACAGCTAAGAGAAGAGACCATTGATGTCACTTTACCCGGTCGACAATATAAAAAAGGCCAAACACATGTCATCCATCAAGTCATGGAAGAGATGGAAGATTTATTTTTAGGAATGGGTTATAAAATTATCAGTGGTTCTGAAATTGTATCCGATTATTTAAACTTTGAACGAGTCAACGTACCTCAAGACCATCCAGCCCGAGACATGCAAGATTCATTTTATATTAATGATCATTATTTACTACGAACACAGACTTCGGCGGTACAGCCGTTAATTATCGAAGAACATGATTTTTCACAAGGACCTTTAAAAGTTATTAGCCCGGGTAAAGTCTATCGTCGAGATTCAGATGATGCGACCCACTCGCATCAATTCCACCAAATTGAAGGGATTGTTGTCGATGAAAATATTACGATGGCTGACTTAATGGGCACACTAGAAGTGATGTCTAAGGAAATTTTTGGGGAAGATCGTCGGGTCCGTTTCCGTCCGAGCTATTTCCCATTTACGGAACCTTCCGTAGAAGTCGATGTGAGTTGTTTTAACTGTGACGGCGCTGGTTGTAGAATTTGTAAACACAGTGGTTGGATTGAAATTCTAGGTGCTGGGATGATTCATCCAAATGTATTAGAGATGAGTCACGTGGACTCAACAAAATATTCCGGTTTTGCGTTTGGAGTTGGACCAGATCGTATGGCTATGTTGAAATATGGCGTTGATGATATCCGTCATTTCTTCTTAAACGATCAACGTTTCTTGAGTCAATTTAATCAGAAAGGGGAAGAATAGATGTTAATCTCGTTTAATTGGTTAAAAGAATATCTAGATTTATCACAAATTACACCGGCTGAGTTAGCGGAAGCATTTACTTTGGGCGGTTTAGAAGTTGAACAGATGGAAGAGTTAGGAAAAGATCTCGATCATTTAGTGGTTGGAGAAGTCTTAACTTGTGAGCCTATTGAAGGATCTGACCACCTGAAAAAAACGACAGTGGATGTTGGGACAGAAACCTTACCTATTGTTTGTGGTGCACCTAACGTAGCGGTTGGTCAAAAAGTTGTGGTCGCAAAAGTAGGAGCTGTTCTTCCGGGTAATTTTGAAATAAAAAAAGCAAAATTAATGGGCGAACCTTCGGAAGGGATGATCGTCTCCCTCGATGAGCTAGGTCTTTCTGATGCGATTATTCCTAAGTATGCAGAAGATGGTATTTATATTTTAGCGGATGATGCCATTGTTGGTGATGATGCACGTCCCTACGTAGGACTCGATGATACCATTATTGAGTTTGATTTAACGCCTAACCGTGCGGATGCTTTGAGTATGCGAGGTGTTGCTTATGAAGTCGCGGCATTATTTGATCAAACACCAACATTCAAAGAGGTGACTGTTCATGAAGAGGATTCTGAGACCGTCGAAGATTATTTATCGGTAGAAGTTGAAGATGCAGAAGATACTCCGATTTATAAAATGCGCTTGGTAAAAGATGTGACGATTGGTGAAAGTCCAATTTGGATGCAACATAAATTAATGCATGCCGGCATTCGACCGATTGATTTAGTCGTTGATATTACGAATTATGTGATGCTTGAATTTGGACAACCCCTTCATGCGTTTGATTACGAGAAATTAGGTTCGGATCAAATTTATGTGCGTCGTGCTTTAGAGGGCGAAGTGATTACGACCCTTGACGGGCAAGATCGTAAATTAACTCCTGATAATTTAGTCATCACCAATGGGAAAAAACCTGTGGCTTTAGCAGGTGTTATGGGGGGAGCGAATTCAGAGATCTCCGATGAAACACAAACGATCGCCATTGAAGCAGCGGTATTTAATCCTGTCCTAACTCGACGAACAGCCAACCGCTTGAATTTACGTAGTGAAGCAAGTGGTCGCTATGAAAAAGGGATTAATATGGCGACTGTTCAAGAAGCTGTAGACTTAGCAGCAGTCTTGATGGCGGATCTTGGTGGCGGAACGATTGTAACAGGTACGGCTGAATCTGTAAATGTTGGAGCGCTCGATACAAAAATTACTACGACAACAGAAAAAGTGAATCGTTTAATCGGGACTTCTTTAACCGATGATGAAATATCAGCTATTTTGGATCGTTTAGGCTTTCCTCATAAAATGGAAGAAGGTAAACTTGAAACAAGTATTCCACCACGTCGTTGGGATGTCAAAATACCAGAAGATTTAATTGAAGAGATTGCTCGAATTTATGGCTACAATAATATTCCACTAACTCTTCCTGTGACACAATCGATTCCGGCAGAGCTGACAGCAAAACAAAAAATGACGCGGGAAATACGAGGTATTTTAGAAGGTGATGGTCTACAAGAAGCCATCAGTTACTCATTAATGACGTCTGAAAAAGCCTTGAAATATGCAATCGTAAAAGACGAATTAGTTTCTTTACAAAATCCAGCAAGTGAGGAACGCGTAACACTAACTCAAAATTTAGTGAGTGGTTTAATCGATGATGCCACTTATAATCGCTCGCACCAAGTATCCCAGATTGCTTTGTATGAAATTGGTCATGTCTTTTATAAAGAATCGGAAGAACAATTTAACGAATATACACACATTGCAGCGTTATTAACAGGTGAGAATGCGAAAGACTGGCTCGGTGAAAATGAACCGCTTGATTTTTATACCATTAAAGGAATTGTAGAAACCGTTCTTTCAGGGTATTCATTTAAAGAAGCTATCACGTATCGTCTAGCCCCTGATCGTGAGGGGATGCATCCAGGCCGGACAGCGGATATCTATTTAGGAGAAGAATTATTAGGTTATGTTGGTCAATTACACCCGACAGAAGCCAACCAAAGTGATTTAAACGATACTTTTGTCTTTGAAATTTCTTTAGATCAAATGGTTGAAGCACCGAAAGAAACCGTAGAATATACTGTCCTCAACCGTTATCCAGGATCATCACGTGACATTGCATTATTAGTAGATGAAAGTGTGACACATCAAGCACTCGCACAAACGATTTCTGAAAATGGCGGCAAACATCTACAAAATATTCATTTATTTGACTTATATGATGGTGAAAATATTGAAGCAGGTAAAAAATCAATGGCTTATTCTCTATATTATGCTAACCCAGAAGCAACATTAAAAGAAGAAGAAGTGAATGACGCCTTTGAACAAGTCAAACAAGCTTTAATAGAGAACTTTAAAGCCGAAATTCGTTAGTTTTTAAGCGTTCATTGAAGAAATAAGAATAAAATAGAAATAAAAGCAGCTGAAGAACGGAGGAAATTCCTGCCTTAAGCTGCTTTTTTGTGTGCTGATTCAAATGCTTCTTGTTGGGGACAAAAAGGGATGATCGATAATGAAGTGGATAAGAGAAGACGCTCGTGGTTACGTCCTCCAGTTATATGCTCACGAGCCAACTTCCCGTGCTCACGTATCTCACTTTCGCTGCTGCGAGTGCTTTTTCGCTCTAAATGCTAGGGAAAAGTTCTCTAAGGAAAGCTTTTAAGGACAAAATGATGAAATACTGTTTAATTTTTGTTAATATGTTAAAGTGATTTAAACTAAAGGAGTTTGTGTAGATGGCAAACGAAAGAAAAAGAACCAGAGTGATTATTGATGGAAAAGATTATACAATTGTGGGGGATAAACCAGCTGCCCACATTGAACTTGTAGCTGAAACCATTAATAAACAACTTGAAGAATTGAAATCTTTATCGACCGCCTTATCCAAAGAAGAACAAGCGATTTTGGTGGCGGTTAATGCTGTATCTGATCAGGTTGAAAGTCATAAAAGAATGATTGAATTAGAAGAAAAGATAAAACAAGCAGGGATCGATTTAGAAGATTAGCTGTTTTGAGGAGCAAATAGATATGATCACTTTATTCGTTTTACTCGTATTATTTATTGGAGCGTATGCTGGCTACAAAAAAGGGATCGTTATGCAATTATTACAAACGATCGGCTATGCGCTAGTTTTAATATTTGCAAAGGACAATTATCGCTTTTTAAGCGAAAAATTATATTTATTACTTCCTTATCCAACACCTTTTGCTCCTGAAGCAAATCCTTATCGTTTTTATGATGAACGTTTGATGTTGAGTATGGATGAATCTTACTATGATATTTCTGCTTATTTAATCATTTTAGTTGTCGGTTGGTTGGTGATCCGCTTTTTGTCAAAACTTCTTTCCTATACTTTAGAAAAAATGAAAATCCCTGAACCTTTAAGCGGGATTGGTGGGAGTATCCTCGGCTTCGGTGTGAATTATATGGGGTTATTTTTTGTTTTATTCCTATTAACTACTATTCCATATGATAGGATCCAAGATAGCATGGCGGATAACTTTTTGACAAATAAGATAGTGACATCGACTCCTGTAGTATCTGATAGAGCTTATCAAACGTTTATTTTAGAAGTTAATCAAAGAACTAGAGAAGAAGAACCGTTACTGGATATTCAATCCACGAATGAAGAGAGTACTGAAGAATAACTAACAAGAAATGTAAGATAAAGAAAAAAGTGTTGCATCGTATCTATTGCTTTGCGGCACTATTTTTCTGTATGACTAATGGAGTGAATAATATATGAAACAAATTGATTTTAAATCGATGCAAACTCTAGAATATCCAAAGATTATTGAACAACTTAGTGCTCATACTGTTTCAGACCTTGGCCGCCAAAAGGTTAAGGAGCTCCTTCCTTCAACGTCCCATGCCGAAGTTGAACAAATGTTGGAAGAAACAGATGATGTCGTAAAATTATTCCGCCTAAAAGATGGCCTTCCTTTAGGCACCTTTGCGGATGTTCGTCCTCATATTAAACGGATGGAAATTGGCGCCATTTTATCAGGGCAGGAACTCATTCAAATTGGGCAGCTCATTAAAGGGGCCCGTGAGATTGAAGATTTCTTTGTTGATCTTAAAGAAGAAGATATAAAACTAAACCAATTATATACAAAAGTTGAACAGCTGATTGTCTTGGCTTCATTAGAAAGAAAAATTTATAGCACACTTACAGAGAGCGGCGTAGTTCTTGATGATGCCAGTTCAAAATTGAAATCTATTCGTACATCTATCCGTCAAACTGAAGGTAATGTTCGTGATAAATTAAATAATATCGTGCGCGGTTCACAATCAAAATATTTAACGGACAGTATTATTACGATGCGCAACGATCGGTACGTGATTCCTGTTAAAGCAGACAGCCGGGGGGTATTTGGAGGCGTGGTCCATGACCAAAGTTCAAGTGGACAAACGTTGTTTATTGAACCTCAAAGTGTTTTGGATCTAAATAACCGCTTAAAACAACTTCAAAGTGAAGAAAGATATGAAATTGAACAAATATTAACGGATTTAAGTGTCGAAATTTTACCTTATACGCAAGAAATCTTAAACAATTTAGAAATCTTAGTGGAATTGGATATTTTACAAGCCAAAGCACTTTACGCTCGTGAACTCGATGCAACACGTCCACTGGTCCATACAGATAATTATATTGATTTATATAGTGCTCGGCATCCACTGATCCCTGAAGATGAGGTTGTAGCAAATGATATCGCCTTAGGTGAAAACTATAAAACCGTTGTCGTTACCGGCCCGAATACGGGGGGGAAAACGGTCATCTTAAAAACACTAGGTCTTTTACAATTGATGGGGCAGACGGGACTTTATTTACCAGTGGAGATTGAAAGTACGATCGGTGTCTTTAGTCATGTTTTATCGGATATTGGAGATGAGCAGTCGATTGAACAAAACTTATCCACGTTCTCTTCTCATTTAACCACCACCATTTCTATTCTAGAAGAAGCGGATGAAGACAGCCTTATTTTACTCGACGAGCTAGGGGCAGGAACTGATCCACAAGAAGGGGCGGCCTTAGCGATCTCGATTTTAGATACGATTGGTGCGATTGGAAGTTATGCGATGATTACCTCTCACTATCCTGAGCTAAAATTGTATGGCTATAATCGTCCAGAAACGATGAATGCTAGTATGGAATTTGATGTGGACTCTTTAGAACCAACTTATAAATTTAAGTTAGGGATTCCTGGAAGAAGTAATGCTTTTGAGATTGCCCGTCGACTAGGGATGCGTGATGAAATTATTGACACAGCACGTTCGTTGATGAGTAGCGAGAGTCAGAGTGTCGATGAGATGATTCAAGATCTGGATGAAAAACAAAAAGAAGCCGAATATTCTTCCAAAGAGCTTCGTCAGAAATTATTAGAAGCGCAAAGATTGCATAGTGAACTAAGCGCTGAATTTGAAAACTATCAAAATGAAAAAGAAAACTTGAAGCAACAAGCACAAGAAGAAGCAAATCAAATTGTAGAAGAAACTAAAAGAAAAGCTGATAATATTATCGAAGACTTAAGACAAAAACAGCTTGAAGGCAGAGGCGGTCAAGAAGTTAAAGAACATGAGTTTATTGAAGTTCAGTCGCAACTTTCGGCTTTAAGACAAGAAGAAGAACAGCTGAAAGAAAATAAAGTCTTGCAACGAGAAAAAGATAAAAAAGCCTTAAAAGAAGGGCAAGCGGTGTACGTTCATTCTCTCGGTCAAAATGGAACGTTAGTAGAAAGAGTGGATGAGAATGAATGGGTCGTACAAATGGGGATGCTAAAAATGAAACTCCCTGAAGAAGATTTATCAGTGAGGGAACAAGAAGAAGAAAAAGAAAGCACCGCAAGTTATAAAGGCTCTGCAAGTTCCGTTCGCCCGGAATTAGACTTACGAGGAGAGCGAGTAGAACCGGCTCTTTCTCAATTAGATCAATATTTAGACCAAGCCTTACTCGCTAATTATCGAGAAGTGACGATTATTCATGGACATGGTACAGGGGCAGTTCGAAGTGCGGTACAAGAGGCTTTACGTAAGCATCCAAGAGTCAAAAGTTTCAAAATAGCCCCTGCTAACCAAGGAGGCGCAGGAGCGACGATTGTTTCTTTAAAATAAATAACAATCGGAAACTAATTTTTGGTAATAAAAATAGAAATATGCTAAACTACGTTAGGAATTGGGAAAACCTATTCCCATTAATTTACAGGAGGGTTTTATAATGGTTAAAGTTGTAACAGACGCAACATTTGAAGAAGAAACGAATTCAGGCGTTACACTCACTGACTTTTGGGCTGAATGGTGTGGACCATGTAAAATGCAATCACCAGTGATTGAACAAATGTCCGAAGAATCAGATGGAACAGTTGAATACCTCAAAATGGATGTAGACGAAAATCCAGAAACTGCAAGACAATTTGGCATTATGAGTATTCCAACATTATTAGTGCAAAAAGACGGCGAAGTCGTTGACACTTTAATTGGTTACCATTCACAAGAACAAATTGAACAAGTATTAAATAACCACATTTAATCAATAGAAAAAGCCACGTATAATGAAAATCGTTGTACGTGGCTTTTTTTGAGCAATAATATAAAAGGTTTCATAAAAAATCATTGATTTTTAAAGAATAATTCATTTTTCTGCCTTAGAATGATAGAAGAAGAGAAGTGATTTTATTTTGTCCTTATTTTTGTTAAAATAGAGACGTTGATTAATGATATAAAAATATAAGCGTTGAGGTGTATTATGAAAGAACAACCGATTGGATTTCTAGACTCTGGCGTTGGTGGACTTACAGTTGCAAAAGAGGTTATGAAGCAGCTGCCAAATGAACAAATTTACTATATTGGAGATTCTGCTCGAAATCCTTATGGACCTCGACCGATGGCAGAAGTGCGTAAATTTACGCATCAATTAGCTAATTTTTTAGTAGAAAAGAATATCAAATTATTAGTCGTGGCCTGTAATACGGCTACCGTAGCTGCTTTAGATTCTTTAAAAGAAGCACTTCCGATCCCAGTGATAGGAGTGATCGAATCGGGGAGTAAAGTAGCAACGGCAACGACACAAAACCATAAAATAGGGGTTATTGGGACTTTAGGAACGATTCAGTCGGAAGAATATGAAAAACAAATAACAAATTTAGCCGAACAAACTGAAATTTATAGCGCGGCTTGTCCTCGCTTTGTTTCGCTTGTAGAAGATGATCAATTCGAAAGCGAGTTAGCAGAAGAAATTGTTCAAGAAGAGCTCAGTTCTTTTAAACATACAAATATTGATACTTTAGTGCTGGGCTGTACCCATTTTCCCTTACTGCAACCGATGATCCAGCAATTTTTAGGAGAGCAAGTTACTTTAATCGATCCCGGTGTCGAGACAGCAAAAAAAGTAGCCAAATATTTAACAGAGCATCAACTGTTAAATGAAACAGAACAAAAACCAAAAGAACATGTATTATTTACCACCGGACCTGCCAACAAGTTTGATGAGATCGCTCGTAATTGGCTCGGTAACAAACAGTATAAAGTAGAGCAGGTATCACTTGAGGAGTTTAGGACAGATGACAAATAAAACAATTATTATTGCAACAAAAAATGAAGGAAAAGCTAAGGAATTTATAGAAATCTTTCATGATTATGGTTACGAAGTAAAGACATTACTTGATTTCCCAGAAATACCAGATATCCCAGAGACAGGCGAGACCTTTGAAGAAAATGCTCTTCAAAAAGCGACGGCTATTTCAGAACAATTCGATACAATAGTATTAGCGGATGATTCAGGGCTTGAAGTCGATGCTTTAAACGGCCGTCCGGGTATATATTCGGCACGTTTTGCCGGTGAACATGGAAATGATGAAAAGAATAACGAAAAGTTATTAAACGAATTAAAAGACATTCCAACAGAAGATCGAACTGCCAACTTCCATTGCTCATTAGTGCTTGTTGGTCCAAATCGTACACCTCTTCATGTAGTAGGAGAAGTCGATGGTCTTATTTTAGACGAACTACGAGGAACACATGGTTTTGGTTATGATCCTCTTTTTTACTTACCCGAATTAAAACAATCAATGGCAGAATTGACCCAAGAACAAAAAAATAAAATAAGTCATCGTGCACAAGCGATTGAGCAATTAAAGCAATATTTAGAGGACTGGTTGTAAGTAGAAACAAAGAAATGAAGAAGGTGAGAAGACGTGAAGGTATTAATTGTAAGCGACAATCATCGAGACGAATATCGTTTAGAAGAACTGATGAATATTTATGAAAATGAAATCGATTTATGGCTCCATTGTGGGGATTCTGAATTTGGCATTCATCATCCTTACTGGGAAACATTCAAAACGGTCAAAGGGAATATGGACTGGGAAAATCAATTTCCAGCGATTCGAATAGAGAAACTGGAAGATGAAACGTTTGGTCTTTTACATGGACATCATCATCAAGTAAAAACCTCTTTAGCGCCTATGGCAGAAGTTGCGCAAGAAAATCAGGCTTCGATTATTTTTTATGGGCATACACATGTAGCTAAAGTTGACCAAATGGACGGTATCTTTTTTATAAATCCAGGAAGTATTAGTCAACCGCGTGGGGCTCTTCGCGTAGGGTCTTATGCTATTTATGAAAAAAATGGCGCAGATGAATTTATTCGTTTCTTCGATTGGGATCATAACGAACTCAAAGAATTATCACAAAAATTAGTGTAAATGTATACTATAAATATATTGACCAAAATATGATATGAGGAGTAGTAAAATGATCAGCGAAAGAATGGAAGACATGTTAGTTAACGACTTGGATCCACTTATAAAACCTGCAAATGAAGTAGCTGTTGTTGGTGCTCACAATACATTAGATCATGCTCTGCTTTTGATGACGTCTAATAAATATTCGGTTGTTCCAGTGATTGATGAAAAATCTAGAATAAAAGGCCTGATTTCGATGCCTTTAATCATGGAGGCGATTATTGGGATCGAAGATGTCCAATTTGATCAGCTAGGCGATATCACCGTGGAAGAAGTGATGAACACAGATTACCCAGTCGTTAAAATGGATTATGAATTAGAAGATGTCTTACGCACGTTAATACATCATGCGTTTATCTCAGTGATAGATGAGGAAGGTGTCTTGACAGGGATTATTACGCGTCAAGTCATTTTAACCGGTCTGAATCGAATTGTTCATAATTTTGAACAAGTTTACGAAGTGAAAGACCGTAACAGAGAACATGTATAGATAAATAAAAAACCAGCAAATATTTTAATTTGCTGGTTTTTCTATTAGGTTGCATCAATGTCCAAGTCAAAATCCCCATACGGTAAATCAATATTCGCTTTTGATAATTCACGAATATACATTTCATAAAAACTATTCATTACTTCATATTGACCACCCGGTTTAGTATACATAATGACTCGCATCGTTAACTGATTTTTATCATTGGATACAAATAGAATATCACTTGGAGGAACAGTAATTTCTGAAAAATCAGGGACGTGTTTTTCATTTACTTCCTCAATAATATTACGAACGCGTGTCACATCTGTATCAGGATATAATCGAACATCAATCAGTGCGCGCATATCTCCTTTGGAGCGGTTACTGATGACTAGAATTTCTCGGTTAGGAATATAATGTATAGTCCCATCAAAATCTTTGACCTCTAGGCTTCGTAAGTTGATATTGGTGACAGTTCCGGAAACATCTTCAATTTCTACTTCATCGCCTAGTTCTAATTGACGACCGCTTAAAATCGTAAACCCATTGACTAAGTCTGAGACGAAACCTTGAGCTCCTAATGAAACAGCTAACCCTACAACACCCGCACTAGCTAGTAGAGTACCGACTGGGAAGGACAATATTTCTAAAATAGTGTAAATTAGGAAAAAATAAAAGATGGTATGATAAACATTCTTTACCACACGATAAATGGTCTCATAACGATTAGAAACTTGTTTGTTTTTCTTCGCAAATCGTTTAAAACCTGTTTCAATCGCCCATTTGGCAATCTTATTCAGTATAAAGAAGATCAATAACGTAAAAAGAATCCGTACTCCGACGACAATTGCTTTTTGCGCAATGTCACTCCAATTAAAAGACGAAATTAATTCCTCCATAAAGGATGGATTCTCAATCTCATCTAATTTTAGATCTTCTTCCAATGTTTCTGCTAAATACATCAATTTCTACCAACTCCTATAACTACTTTCAAATAGATTCATATTACATATCTATTCTATCAGGAATCGCTTTTTAATGCAGGATGAACCCTTGTATTTGAGCGGAGTACCGAAAGCTCTCTAGAATGTATTGTTTATTTAAAGAAGCAGTAGGAGTTATTTAAAAAAATTCCATATAGTATGTTGTATAATTTGCAAAAGTTTATAAGGTAATGGTAAGCTAGCTATATAAATTAATAACATAGAGAGAGTGATGAAGATGAGTTTAACAGGTGGAGAAATTGCTGGCTTAATTGCCGCGGTTGCTTTTGCAATTCTTGCTATTTCACTGTCAATATCTATTTTCAAAATAGGCAGTGTGGTTTCTGAGTTGAACACAACAGTCGAAGAAGTCAATAAGACAATCTCCGTTGTTACGAAAAATTCAGACCATTTACTGGTGGAAGTAGAAGGATTATTAAATAAATCGAATACCACTCTAGATGATGTAAACGGTAAGTTAAGTTTAACCGACCCATTGTTTAAAGCAGTAGGTGACTTAGGTTCTTCTGTGTCTGATTTAAATAACGCAACACGTAATTTAACAACACAGTTAAGCGGAAAGGCTAAACCAGGTTCTACTGTGGGTATCTCTAGAAGAATTGGTAAGAGTGTTTCAAATCTCTAATGTTTATAAGTAAATGAATAGAAATATTTAAGGAGAGTGGAGAATTATGCATAGAGGAAAAGATAAGTTTAGAACAGAAGGATTTATTATCGGGGCTTTAGTAGGAGCCGCTGTCGCAGCAATTGCTTCATTACTGTTCGCGCCGAAATCTGGTCAAGAATTACGAGAAGATATTAGCAAAGGAACAGATAAAGCTCTGGACCAAGCAGACGATTACTTAGACACTGCGCGCGAAAAAGGTCAGGGTGTTGTTGAAGATGTTGAAGACAAAGCTTCATCATACTTTAACGTCGCTGGAGACAAAATCGAAGATGCAGCAGATGACGTAAAAGATAAAGTGAAAAAATAATAATATAGATGAATAAAAAGAGGCTGAAACTTCAGCCTCTTTTTATTATTAGCGGTAAATCGTTGCTAATTCTTTATCCATCGAAGTGAAAGGTTGACAACCTTCCTCAGTCACATAAACACAATCTTCAATACGAACCCCAACTTCCCCGGGGACATAAATACCTGGTTCAATGGAGAAACACATACCAGGTTCCAGGATCGTTTCATTTGAACCGTGAATACTCGGGAATTCATGAGCCGTTTTTCCAATGCCATGGCCTAAGCGATGATTAAAATATTCACCGTAACCTGCATTTTCAATCACTTGACGAGCGATTTGGTCTAATTCTCCTGCACGCATACCAGGTTTTACAGCTTCTTGAGCGGTTTGTTGAGTTTTTAGAACAACTTTATAGATTTCTTCTTCTTTTTTGCTAATTTCACCAAAAGCAACAGTCCTTGTCACATCACTGGCATATCCGTTATAGATAACGCCTAAATCAAATAAGACAAATTCATTTTGTTTTAATTGACGTTCTCCAGGGTTTCCATGGGGGCTTGCTGCATGGTCGCCGAAAAGGACCAGGGTAGTGAAGCTCATTTCAGATACGCCTCGTTTTTTCATTTCCATATCAATAATCGCTGCCACTTCTTGTTCAGTAATTCCTTCAACTAAAGAATCAATACCGATTTGTAGAGCTTCGTCTGCTAATTCTCCAGCAACGATCATTTTATCAATTTCGTCTTGTGTTTTTATCACGCGCATTTGATCGATAAAGGGTCCAATATCTTCAAAACGAGTTGTGTCAAATGCTTCTTGTAATTGGTGATAGCGCGCTACTGTTAAAGATGCCTCATCCGTACAAACTAAGTTTATTTCTTTTATTCTTTCAAAGGTCTTTTCTGAAATAATCCCCCAAGGATTTTCTTCATCACTGTATGTATAAACATTTTCGACGTTCGATTGTTCTTTAGCTTCTTCTTTTTCTAAAGCAGGGACAAATAGAAAGTCATCGTTTTGAGTCACAATATAAGCGACAATCCGTTCGTGGGGAGTACTTTCAAAACTTGTAAAGTAAGCCACTGTATTGGGATTATCTAAATAAATCACATCAATCTTTTCTGAAACCATATAATCTTGTAATTGCATAAGTTTCTTGTTCATTTTGATCACTCCTTATAAAATCTCTAAAAACAGTATAACATGTTTCTAAAGTCTTGCTGAATGTAAGAATTTTCTCTTCATTTGAAAATATTTTCATTTTGAAAATGAAAGCGATTAAAATGATTGAAAATATTTTCATACTCTGTTAAAGTATAGAATGCAAAGATTATGGAATAAAATTTAATATGAAAATAGAAATGAGGATGTATAATGGCAAAACAAACCGTTACCATTTATGATGTTGCTCGAGAAGCGGGCGTATCAATGGCTACTGTGTCTCGAGTTGTCAACGGAAACCCGAATGTTAAACCTTCAACCCGAAAAAAAGTGTCAGATGTTATTGACCGATTAAAATACCGTCCAAATGCTGTGGCACGAGGACTAGCTAGTAAAAAAACAACGACGGTGGGTGTTATTATACCTGACGTTACAAACTTATACTTTTCATCATTAGCTCGTGGAATTGATGATATCGCATCTATGTACAACTACAACATTATCTTAACGAACTCAGATGGTGATGTTGAAAAGGAAAAGAAAGTACTAAATACAGTATTAGCACAACAAGTTGATGGCGTTATTTTTATGGGCCATCAATTAAATGAAGAAGTAAAAGAAGAAATTTCGCTTACAGATACACCTGTTGTCTTAGCGGGAACAGTCGATGATGAAAATGAATTACCAAACATTATCATTGATTATCATCAAGCGACTATTGATTCAACAAAATTGTTAGTCGATAATGGCAATAACAAGATTGCTTTAATCGGCTTAGACATCGATGCTGAGAAACAACAAGAAAGTACTGCTGGATACAAAGAAGCTCTAGAAGATTCAAATCTTTCTTTCGACGAGTCCCTTGTCATCAAAGTGGCTCCAAATCGTAATTTCCTAGAAGAAATTGATTTAGCTTCTCAAGTTCTAGATAAGGGTGTAACAGCTGCAGTCGTTGAAGATGACCGGTTAGCGATTTTATTATTAAATCAATTAATTGAACGTGGTGTGGATGTTCCTGAAGATTTTGAAATTATTTCTTCTAACAATTCACCATTAATTGACATTTCAAGACCGAAAATCACAACAGTCACACAACCACTATATGACTTAGGGGCTGTTGCTATGCGATTACTAACCAAATTAATGAATGAAGAAGAAGCAGATGAACTACACATTACCTTGCCTCACAGTATTAGTGAAAATGGTACAACAAAATAAAGTTAATCAAATAAAAAATGTAGGCTCCCAGAAGTGGGCCTACATTTTTTTGTACTTTTAATTATTCATCGTCATCGTTTTCGTCATCATCATTATCGCTATTGTCAGAACTTTCATAATTTTCCCAGAACTTTTTCAATTCTTCAGGTTTAGCACCGATTGCAAAGTCATAAGTTGTAGTTCCTGGAATGTTATCTTTTCTAAATAATTCTTTTTTCGTCTGACCGTTTACATTTACTTTTTGATCATTGGGTAATGTCACAGTCCCTGATTTCATGCCTGTATCTTCTAGAACAGAATCTTCTGTCACACTATCATCAGCAGGCGGTTGTACTGTTTCATTTAATCCAAGGGCTTCAGGTTGAACGTTGTGAACAGCGTTCATAATATTCGCCCAATTTCGTAAATTTCGTTGAGCAGGACTCACCCCATCGACGGATTCTAAGGTCAAGTTTTGACCATAACCCATCCAAGTTGTAAAGGAGAGGCGAGGAGTGACACCCGCATACCAAACATCCGTTGTATCATTTGTAGTTCCGGTTTTCGAAGCTAAATCGACTTCAAAGTTTAATTGATCAGGAATCGACTCAGCAGTACCCGCTGAAGTGGTAACATCTCTTAAAATATCATAGAGTAAATAATTAGCTGATTCTGGCCACACGCGTACAGGATCTTGTTCATGCTGATAGATAACTTCACCGTTTGTTTGTTCGATGCGTTCAATAACATAAGGACGATTAAAGACGCCTTGATTTCCAATAGCTGCATAAGCGCCAGCTACCTCTGTTGGCGTAGGGCCACCACTATATCCACCAAGTGAAGTCGAAGCGTTGTGAAATTCATCATCTGAAATAGCCTCAGGACCAATCCCTAGAGCACGAACATAAGAGGAAGGATCAATTCCATTTTCCATCATAGCTAAATATATTTTAGTATTTGGAATATTTTGCGAGATTGCTAACCAACGTCTCACATCTCCCCAATCATTGGTTGTACGACCAACGTTACTAATATTATGTGTACTATTTCCACTCGGCACAATAAGTTCTGTATCGGGAACAATCGTTGCTGGAGTTATAAAATTTTCAGCTAATGCAGGACCATATGTGAGAATCGGTTTAATAGCAGAACCTGTTCCTCGACGCGAGTCAAAAGCAATATTAAATTCTGAATAGTCATAATCACGACCCCCAATAAATGAAAGCACACGACCTGTTTTATTATCGATCATTGTTCCACCTATTTGTACAGGGTATTCCGTTGTATAAGTCTCACCATTATCATCGGTAGATGTCACAGTTTTCGCATGGCCAAATGAGTTTTGGATTTCGCTGACACGCTGTTCAACCGCCTGATGAATATCTGGATCAATCGTACTATGAATCTCATAACCGCCATTTCTCATTTCAGCATCTGCTTCTTCAAAATATTGATCTTTTAATTCAGGATCATCTGCTAACTGTTCGTTTGTAATTTCATCTTCGCGCAACATATGATTCATAATAATTTGTCGAGCTTCTCTCTCTACTAAATCATAAACATAAGAACGTGATGGATCTTGTCTTTCTTCTCCAGAATGACGTAAAAAATCCGCTGAAATATCATAATTAACGGCTTCTTCATAAGAGGATTGATTAATATAACCTTCACGGTATAAGCTATATAGGACTTGCTTTTGACGATTTAAACCAGCGCTTAAGTCTTCTTTAACTTGTCCATTTTGTGTATAAGGACTATAAGCAATGGGACTTTGAGGCAGCCCCGCTAAAAAGGCGGCTTGAGGTAAATTAACATCAGAAGCAGGGACACCAAATATTCCTTGAGCAGCTTCTTCAATCCCCGCAATATTTTGACCATTATTATTTCTTCCAAAAGGCGAGATGTTCAAGTAAGCTTCGATAATTTCCTCTTTTTCAAATTCGTTTTCTAAGTGCAGCGCATATAATATCTCAATCGCTTTTCTTGAGTGCGTCACTTCAGCACTTAAAATCTGTTGTTTGATTAATTGTTGGGTAAGGGTTGAACCGCCCGAAACTTGAGCAGCTCCCGAGACTTCTTGTATCCCAGCACGAATGATTGCTTTCGGGACAATGCCTTCATGTTCTTGAAAATTTTCATCTTCAGTGGCAATGATCGCATCTAAGATTAAAGGAGAGATATTATCAATAGAAATAGGGGTACGAATTAAATCGACTCGCAAATTACTAATGGGACTATTGTCCGCATAATATAAAGTAGATTTTTTATTATAATCTTGTACTTGAGCTTTCATCTCGTCATGAGTAGGAATCGGTGCATCTCCAACCAATGAAGCAAAGTACCCAAGGACCGAGCCACCTGCCAGCGCTCCCAATACCAATAATAGAAGTAAAGCAACTCCTATCATTCCTTTAATTACGCGATAAAAAATATCAAAGTAATATTCAAATGTTATTATAAATTTTTTAAACGTTTCTTTATTGTTACTCGAAGAATTCTTTGAACTCATCTCTGCAACCTCCTGTTTCAGTCTTTAGAATAATATAAATATAAATCTAGAATAAAATTTAATAAATGTAAATCATGGCTTACAATTATAGCAAATTGAACTTCTATTAGCAAAACCACCAATAATAGGAAATGATGAAAATTACTATATAAGATCCATTTAAAAGATCGAGAGAAAGAGAGTTTATTACAATTTTTCTTATCAATTGTAATATTGTTGATACAAGATGATAATATACAAGTGCTATACTCTTTGTGTCGAGAAAATTTAAAAGAATATTATGTCATCTTATTTATATTATATTACATAAATTATTTTCTGGAGGTACAACTTTTGAAAAAGAGAATTTTAAATGCAGCATTAACTTGTACAGTACTAGGATCAACCTTATTAGGAGCAACACCTGTATTGGCAAATAATTATGACACACGAATCGAACAAGCAGAACAAGAAGCAGTAGCAAACGAACAAGCAGCAGATGGTTTAGACGCAATTATTAATCAGTTATCAGATGAAGTGACATCAACACAAGAGGCATTAAATAGTTTAAATAGTGACATCGAAAGAAACGAAGCGGCATTAGACACTGCTTTAAACAACTTAGAAGCAGCGAATCAAGAAATGGAAACATTACTTGAAGAAATCGCCGTTTTAGAAAAAAACATTGAAAACCGTTCGGCTAAATTAGAAGATCAAGCTCGAACCGTTCAAGTCAGTGGAAACCCTGCAAATTACTTCGAATTTATTTTAGATTCAGACTCACTTACCGATGTTATCGGACGAATTGATATCGTCACAAATTTAGTTCGCTCAAGCAATAGTATGATCGAAGATCAAATAAAAGATCAAGAAGCTGTTCAAGAGAAAACCGAAGAAACGGAACGTAAAATCGTTCAACAAAACGCGTTAGCAGGTGAATTAGAAAAAACTTCTGAAGAATTAGAGGTTCAAAAAGTGTCTCAAACAGCGCTTGTAGCTCAATTAGAATTGGATAAAAATAGTGCAGAAAGTGATAGAGAAGCACTTCTAGCACAGCGTGATTCAGCATTAGAGCAAGTAGAGGTTCTAAATGGAGAACGTGAAGCTGTACGAATCGCTGCTGAAGAAGCAGAAGCTGAACGTGCCGAGCAAGAAGCAACAGCTGTAGCTGAAGCAGAGGCTGAGGCAGCGGTGCAAGAAGTAGAAGAACCAGAAGAAGTGCAAGTAGCGCAAGCTGAAACAGAAACATCAGAAGAAACGCAGCAGCCTCAAGAAGCTCAAGAAACTCAAGAAACTCAAGAGAATACGGTTGAAACAGCAACTGTTTCACCAGCTTCTTCAAGCAGAGAACGTAATGAAACGCCTGTAACTAGCGAAACAAGTAGCAGCCAAGGAAATAATGGCGGTTCAAGTAATCATTCAAATAATGGTTCTAATAGTGGTTCAAATGGCGGGAGCTCAAATAATACATCAACACCTGCTCCAAAACCCAAAAAAGAACCTAAGCCAGATCCAAAACCTAAAGCCCCTGTTTCCTCAGGAAATGTATTTTCAATTGGTGAACAATACTTAGGAACTCAATATGCATGGGGAGGGACATCTCCAGGTGGATTTGACTGTTCAGGCTTTACACAATATGTTTTTGCTAAAGCTGGAAAATCACTTCCTAGAAACTCTGCCGCACAATATGCAGGAGCAACAAAAGTTTCTAACCCTCAAGCAGGAGACTTGGTCTTCTTCGGTAGAGGGTCTGTTACACACGTAGGTATCTACGCAGGTGGCGGACGATTCCTCGGTGCCCAAACATCAACAGGTGTTGCTTACACAACTGTCGACGAATTTAGTGCTTATGGAGCACCTTTAATCGGATATGGACGTTATTAATTTTAAAAAATAAATAAAATAAAAATTTCCGATAGGTCATATGATCTATCGGATTTTTTGGTATCTATGAAAGAATAAAATAAAAGACGAATTTTTAGAGTGATGATTGAGTGATCCTGACCATATTGGATAAAACGGGGGCCTACAATCATGACCAAGAAATAGAAGATGTAAATAGATGAAAAACAGGTTACAGTATTTAAAGGCTGTAACCTGTTTTTTTAACATACATTTAGTTAAAGGGGATGGTATCAAATGTATTTTTCAGTTAGTGCTAAAAATTCTTCCACATCCGCATGTACTTGATCGATTGCTTTTTGCCAAAAATCAGATTGCGTTAAATCGACGTTTAAATGTTTCTCAGCTAAATCTTCTGTTGACATACTAGCAGTATCTCTCAATAAAGCAATATATTCATCTTCAAAAGAAGCATCTGGTTCAAGCGCTCGACTATAAACACCGAGACTAAAAAAGTAGCCAAATGTATAAGGGAAATTATAGAAAGGAACTCCTGTATTGAAGAAATGGAGTTTCGCCGCCCAAAACATTGGATGGTATGTTTCAAGCGCATTTTCATAAGCTTCTTTTTGCGCTGCAAGCATTAATTCAGATAAACGCTCAGCGGATACGACGCCTTCTTTTCTTTCTGTATAAAAATCTTTTTCAAAAAGATAGCGAGCATGAATATTCATCATCATGGTAACACCACGAGATACTTTTTCGTCGAGTAAAAGAATTTTTTCGGCTTCTGAATCAGCATTGGCGATAGTGGCATCCGACACAACTAATTCTGCAAAGGTAGAAGCTGTTTCGGCTACATTCATCGCATAACTTTGATTTAAAGTCGGTAAGTCTCGTAAAACGGAACTATGAAAAGCGTGACCTAATTCATGGGCGAGAGTTGAAACATTGTCGGAACTGCCTGAAAAAGTCATAAAAATCCGTGATTGACCAGATTCAGGAAGGTTTGCACAATAGCCACCCGGACGTTTTCCAGGGCGGTCTTCAGCTTCGATCCATTGCTCATCAAAAGCTGTTTGAGCAAGCTTTGCCATTTGGGGACTAAAGGTTTCGAAGTGATCAATAATAAAATCAGCCGCTTCTGTAAATGTATATTCCTTGGCTTCGAAATCACCAACATTCACAGCAGCCGTCACGTCTAACCAACTTAATTGCTTCATTCCTAATAATTGAGCTTTACGTTCGAGATACTCCACCATTTTACCTTTATTTGCTGAAATAGTATCCCACATCGCTGCTAAAGTTTTTTCTTCCATGCGGTTATATTCAAGAGGTGGCTCCATAAAGTCTTCAATACCATGTGCTTCTTGATCCGTTAAACGGAAGCCCGCTAAATGATTCAAAGTATTTGAAAATAAATCAGCTTTTTCTTTCCAAGTATTCTCCCAAACTTCTAACATTTCGGCACGTTTTTGAGGATCTTTTTCCGCATTCATCTTATTTTCGGCTTGACCGGCAGAATAATAAGTCACTTCTCCGTCTTCATCGAAAGGAACTTGGATTGTAGCCACAAGCTCATTATACATATCCCCCCAACCTTGAAAGCCATCAATGGATAAATTATTAATCAAAGCTTCTTCTGGGGTGGAGAGAAGTTTTTGCGCTTGCGTACGTATTTCTCTTAGAGGAAAGGCACTGGTTTTAAAAGGCTCTTGTTCCAACATTTTATTAAAATCTTCTTCGGAAATAGCACTCATTTTCTTTTGAAGGACGACAAGTGTATTGTTGAAATTCTTTGCTAAATTTGCGACAAGGTTCAAATTAAGACGAGCTTTTGTGTCCGTCGTATCGGCAGAGGATAAACCAGAAATAAATGTTCGAGTCTCTCCGATCCCTTTCGTAATCCCTTCACGCGTTCTTAAAATCTCTTCAAGCTGTTGAAAAGTAGGAGCGTCTTCCGTGGGTTCCCAATTTTGAACCAGTGTATCGAAAGCAGACAATTGATCTTTGATCGAAGCGACTTCTTCATAAAATGCAGGAGAATCACTACCTCCGGGAAAAACACTATTCATATCCCATGTTTCTTGGTAAGTCATAAATCCATTCCTTTCATTATTTTCTAATAATATATTCATTTTACCGAAAAAGATTGTAAAAGACGAATAATTTCAGCTAAAATAAATGAAATATAGAAATAGGATGTTTTAAAGTATGCAAAAAAGAATTACATGGAAAGATCATATCTTTTTACTGATGCCCTTCGTCATTATGTTTTTATTATATTGGAGTTCTTCCATGTCTTACGAGACTCAGAGTTTGACTTCACCGCTTGATGCTCTTTTAGCCGGAAGACCTTTCGAAAATCTTTTATCTCAGTTTGAATTTACATATGGTGGAAGTTTGGTTTCAATTAAAAGTGATGGTTATGTTTCTTTTATCGAATTTTTTATTCGAAAGGGCGCACATTTTTTTAGCTTTTTCTTTCTTGGTTTCTTTTGGGTCTTAGGTTTAAGAAAAAGAATGCGAGAAGAGTGGCTCGTTGTTTTACTTTCGATTTTACTTTGTATTGGCTATGCCTCTTTTGACGAACTACGTCAAAGCTTTCATCCCGGAAGGACAGGAATGATGGCCGATGTTATTTTAGATACTGCAGGAGCAATTGCTGGAGTAGGTATCGCTTGGTTACTAACAAAAAAGAAAGTCATCCAATAAAAAGTCATGAAAAGTTCATCAGTTTTATATGCACAAATAGAAAAAAATCTATTATAATAAATTCTATATTTAGTTATAGGAGGTTCTTAAAATGAACAACTCAAATAAAGTTCGACCAGAATATCGCTCGGAATATCGGGCAGAATTGGTCCATGTGCCTGAAGTGATCCGTCGCTCATCAGGAATTATTATAAATGGCAGAAGATACAAATCGTTCTTGTTTTCTTCTGATGTGGCAACCATCATGTATTCCGACGCGGATGTTGTACTAGCTGTCTATCCATATTCACCACATCCAGCAATTATAAAAGCGTTAAGTGATGTTGCACCTGTCCCACTAGCTGCTGGTGTTGGAGGCGGGGTTACCCAAGGAAAACGTTCAGAAACTATCGCAGGTTTTGCGGATGCTTATGGTTGTTTGGCCGTTGTTTTAAATTCAGCCGTCAATGCAGATACTGTACGGGCCGTGTATGAAGCCGTGGATATACCTATTATTTACACCGTTATTTCTAAACACATGGAAATTGACGAACATATTGAAGCGGGGGTCTCCATATTAAACATCAGTGGTGGAAGAGAAACGAATGAGATTGTTCGAACTTTCCGTGAAAGGTATCCAGATATTCCAATTATTGCCACTGGCGGAAAGACCGATGAACAAATTTTAAAAACGATCGAAGCTGGAGCGAACGGTATTTCTTATACCCCACCAACCACTCAAAAAGTTTTTCAAGAAAATATGGAAAAGTATCGTCAAGAATTAAGAGCCGATGCGCTTGCAGAAGGATGAATTTAAAAAGACTCACTTTTTTAGGTGGGTCTTTTTGTAACTTTAAGACATACCATTGCTGCCGGATGCTAAACTATTTATCTATTGGATGGAGATTCACCGCGAGAGGCTAATCCATTTATCCTCTGGCTAGAAATCTTAGGAGAGATTAGCATAGGAAAACATAAAAAATAAAAAGAACAGCTTTCATGATTGACAAAACATTGTTTAAATAACTTTTTAGAATATTCAAAAAGGCGTCAAAGTGTGTTATAATAGTTCTTGTCTGATGTATGATAAGAAATAGAACTTAAGGAAGTGAAAAATATGGCAGGACATTCAAAATGGAACAACATTAAAGAACGTAAAGGTGCTCAAGATAAAAAACGAGGTAAATTATTCCAGAAATTAGTCAAAGAAATTTACCAAGCAGCTAAAGATGGTGGTCCTGATCCGGATATTAACCCAGCTTTAAGACTCGCAATTGATAAAGCAAAATCAAATAATATGCCAAATGATAATGTCGAACGCGCGGTCAAACGAGCAACTGACCCGAATGAGAGCGCAAATTATGAAGAAATTGTTTATGAAGGGTATGGACCTAATGGCGTGGCTGTTTTAGTAGAAACACTAACCGACAATACCAACCGAACCAGTACGGGAGTTCGAGTAGCCTTTGACCGAAATGGTGGAAATTTAGGGGAAAAAGGTTCCGTCAGCTACATGTTTGATCGAAAAGGTTATATTGTCATTGAGCGCGAAGGTTTAGATATTGATGAAGATACTATGTTTATGAGTGCTTTAGAAGCTGGTGCAGAAAATCTAGAAACTTCTGATGAAGTCTTTGAAATTTATACAGAAGGCAGTGACTTTGGAGCTGTCCGAGATGAATTAGAAAAAGAATACACACTTGCTCAAGCCGATTTAACCATGGTTCCTCGTATGTTTGTTCCAATCGATGAGGAAAATAAAGAAACGTTTGAGCATCTCATTGAAGCTCTTGAAGATGATGACGATGTCAATGACGTTTATCATAATGCAGAGTTAGATTAAAAAAGAATACATTCATTTAAAATACTGAAATTCGTTATTTTGACGAATTTCAGTATTTTTTTTTATTTATTTTGAAGAATTTCGTGAAAAACGAGAAAAGATGCAAATATTATATATAGGGAAAGAAATTGAGTGAACAAAAATAAGAAAGGGTGAATTTATGGTTATTGAATCTTTTGCCAAATACTTAATTCAAAATGCAAAAGAATATGGAACAAGTGATATTCATGTTTTACCTGAAAAGGAAAACTATCATCTATATTTTCGTTTAAATGGACGAATGGAAAAACAATATACAATTGAAATCGAGGAGGGGGTACGTTTAATTTCCTACTTTAAATATTTAGCAAGTATGGATGTTGGCGAACGTCGTCGGCCGCAAACAGGCTCTTTAGTTTATGAGATAGCAGAAAACAGCCAACAAGATTTACGATTATCAACCATTGCGGACTATAAGGGACAGGAATCACTTGTTATTCGTTTATTGGAATTACAAGAAGAAATATCTCTTGAAAACAGTACTTTTTTAACACATGAATTACGTTTTATGAAACAACTCATTGCCTACAAAAGCGGTCTTATACTTTTTTCAGGACCGGTTAATTCAGGGAAGACCACGACAATGTATCAATTAGTACGCCAGCGGATGCAGCAGTCAACTATGCAAGTAATTAGCATCGAAGATCCTGTCGAAATAGAAGAAGAACAGTTTTTACAAATTCAGGTCAATGAACGAGCGGGAAATACTTATGAAGAATCTTTAAAAGCGAGTTTACGTCATCATCCCGATATTATTATCGTTGGAGAAATTAGAGATGAAGAAACCGCGCAGATGGCCGTTCGTGGGGCTTTAACCGGACACTTGATTATTGCGAGTGTGCATGCCAAAAACGCAGAAGGTGTGCTCGCGCGGATGAATGAGTTAGGCATTTCTTTGGAAATGTTACGCCAAACAACAATTGCGATTGTCTTTCAAAAACTTTTACCTCTTCATTGTGGATTATGTGAGGGCTACTGCCACTTACATTGTTCACATTATCCAGTCAATCAAAAACGAGCGGCTCTTTATGACGTCCTGACCAGCAAAGACATTCAAAGAATAACTGTTGCTGAAACAAAAACGACGATCGGTAAGCGCAAACGAAATTTTAATCATTTGTTAAAGAAGGTGCATCTATATGGTTTCGTTTCAGCAGAAACTTACAACCAGTATTTTATCCCGTGAAAAACCAGGTGAAAAAGGTATCTTTTTAAAGCGAGTGGGGATGTTATTGGAAGAAGGTTATTCGATGAAAGACACACTTGAATTTTTATCAAAAATAGAAAAAGGGGTGACTAAAGGTTGGATTCAATCGATCCAAGAAGGCATGGTTTTAGGTCATGCGTTCCATGAAGAATTAGAGAAGCTTGTTTTTTCAAATAAAACATGTGCTCAGATCTATTTGGCTTCTCAAATAGGAAATTATAGTCAAACCATTACACAGTGCGGTGAACAACTTTTGGAGAATTTAGAAAAACAAAAGAAATTGCGTTCGCTTGCAACTTATCCTTTGCTCTTAGTGGTGTTTCTTCTGAGTATGTTGTTGTTCATGCGTTTTTTGATTTTACCGCATATGGAGTCTTTGTTTATTGAAACGGGATCTGAACAGAGCCTCTATTCAAATCATTTAGTCTGGATTGTGTATTACTCGCCACAGATTTTGCTGGGCTTGTTGGTTTTGTTTGCTATTGGCGGGTTTATGATTAAAAAGTATCTCGAAGAAAAAAGTATGCTTGAAAAAATCAATTTTTTTATGACTGTTCCTTTCGTGAAAAAGTATTTAAAAGATTATTATACACAATTTTTCTTTTTCGAATGGGGGAATTTATTTAAGGGCGGCAATAGTTTTCAAGAAATTCTTTTCATGATGCAAAACAGTGAGGCATCAAAATTATTGCAAGAAACGGGGCAAGTTTTAGCCTCCGAAATGAAATTAGGCAAAGCGATCCATGAAGCCATCAATGTCTTACCGTTTTTCCATAAAGAGGGGTTACAAGTCATTACACATGGAGAAAATCTAGGGAAATTAAGTACCGAAATGTTGGTTTATGCCTCTTACTGTGAAAGTCGGCTAAATGAACGAGTAGAAAAACTAATGAGTAAAATTCAACCGATAATATTTTGTTTTGTAGCTTTAATGATTATTGCAATTTATAGCGCATTGATGTTACCAATATTTTCTTTAATGGAGGGTTTTTAAATGAGAAAAATAATACAAAAGATGAAAGAAGAAGATGCTTTTACGTTAATAGAAATGGCACTTGTTATCCTAATTATCGCGGCTTTATTACTGATTATTATTCCAAATATAGGTGGTGTTACGGAAACCGCGAACGATACGACGAATGATGCGATTGTCCAAACTGTCGAAACACAAAGAATTATTTATGAATTAGAAGAGAATGTAGAAAATGCTTCAGCTGAAGAGTTAGAAGCAGCAGGCTATATTACACCTGAGCAGTTATCAGCTTATAACGCTGCAAGATAAGGATTTGATGGATATGAAAACAAGAGAAGCAGGTTTTACTTTAATTGAATCCATCCTCCTTTTAATGATCACGGCCTCTTTAATCCTCGTTCCGATGCTCTCCGTTAATAAAATGATTGAAAGCATCCAAACCGATTTATTTTTTCGTGAACTTACTTCCAATATTACTTTGATGCAGAATCACGCGATTTTGAATGGTGAAACAACAAGTGTCCAATTTGTACCTGGGACTGTTGATCAAGTTCGTTTTCGGGTGAATAACCAGGCGACTCATCCTTTGAATCGAGAGTTAAACTTGGAAAATGGTTTATATGAATTAAGAGGTCGAAAATATAGTACTTTTTCTTTTGCACGAGATACAGGAAATATCTCACAAGCTAATACACGTGCTTTTCGGACTGTGCAAGGGGATTATGAGTTAACTTATTGGCTAGGAAGTGGTCGTTTTGAAATTACAAAAACTGCGAATAAATGAAAGAGGCTATTTACTTTTAGAAAGTTTAGTCACTTTAGCAATGATTGCATCTATTTTACTTCTTCTATATCCGTTAATTGTGGATTGGCTTGTACTACGTGAACACGAAAAAGAACACGTTGAAGATATGAGAGGGTTATATGAACATTCGATGCAGTGGCCACAATTTAAAGATACAGAAGCTCCTTATTTGGTTGAAACCACGGACACCTCTTTAACGATTTTTAAAAATAAACAAGCGATGGGCGTGGAAATATATGAAGTTGAATGGGACTAGACAAGCAGGTTTTACACTTCTGGAAGCTCTAATCGCTTTATTACTATCTTCTCTAGTGTTGCTTTTACTAGCTTCAGGTATTATAGAAGCCGGTAAAATAAAAGAAGTCCTTGTGAATGACTCGCAAGCAGAGGCTACTCATTCCCACTCAGTGAGTGGAGATCGTCAATTAGAGTGGCATCTTTTTTTAAATCAGTTGGAAACCTATTTAGAAGATACCAAAAATCCTCAAGTGTTTAAAGAACAGATCTTGCTCGACGAGTGGGAGGAAGAAACGAACAGGTATGTCGTTACTCGTTATGACCAAAGAGGCTCGAGAAATAATTTTGTTCGAAGTAAAAGTAATGGCTACAATAGAATGTTAACAGGTATTCAAAATATTCATTTAAAACAAGAAGAAGGCTGGTTATTATTAGATTTTACATTTAAAAATGGAGAAAATTATCAAGGGAAGGTCTGGGTGAATAGTTGGACAGAAGAAAATCATTAAAATCCGAACAAGGGTATTTGCTCATTTCAACGCTCTTCTTTTTAATATTTAGTGGTCTTTTTTCCCAATCTCTGATTAAAATTTCAGGAAACCATATCTTACAACTACAACAAATATCTTCCGCTTATGAGGCTAAAACAACCCTTAATATGAGTAAGGAATTATTAAGGCAGAAAGCCGACACAGAAGAAATCCCTGAAAAGGGCTCAATCCTTACTTCTGCGGGAACTGTTTTGGTTGAACGACAGGAAGCTCCTGCAGAATATATCTTTACTTTAACCCTAACTACAAATACGAAAACACAGTATTCCGACGAATTCGTACTAGAGTTACCCCAGGAGGAAAAAGACACGAAAGCGAAGGATGAAGAAACAGATGAAAAAGAGGAAATAGAAAAACAAGTAGATGAAAAACAAGTAGATGAAAAACAAGTAGATGAAAAACAAGTAGATGAAAAACAAACACCAAGTAAAGGAGAAGTGGAAGAAAGAATGAGAGAATCAGAAGGGGAAAGTGAACAGGACCATAAAAATGAAACAAAAGAAATGCCCATACTGCATCAGTAAGACGAAAAGATCGTTCAAAAAATGGACGGTCTTTTTTATTATTTGTTCTGACTTCCTGTATAATAGAAAAAAGAGAACAGAAGTGAGGGAACAATATTGGAACTAGAGAATACTAAAATTGGATTTATCGGTTATGGAAATATGGCGCAAGCAATGGCGGCAGGTTGGGTGAAAACAGGGGAATTGAATCCTAATCATATTTATGCAAGTGCTCGTAATTTTGAAAAATTGAAGAATAACTGTGAGCAGCTAAGTATTCATCCTTGTGAAAACGTGGAAGCACTCATTGAGCAAGTAGATATAATCATTTTAGCTGTAAAGCCTCATCAGATAGCAGCCGTGATAGAACCTATAAAAGAAAAATTAAAAAATAAAATAGTGGTCTCTGTCGCTGTAAACTATACTTTTGCAATGTTTGAAGAAATTTTACTAGAGGGCACTGCTCATCTAAGTATCTTACCAAATACGCCTGTTTCGATTGGAGAAGGAATTATTATTATGGAAGATAAACATTCTTTATCAACGAAACAGTTCACACTTGTTACGACATTATTTGAAAAATTAGGTCTTGTACAGACGGTAGCTACAGAACAATTAGGTGTGGCTGGAGCTATTGCTGGTTGTGGACCGGCTTTTGCAAGTGTATTTATAGAAGCACTAGCGGATGGCGCTGTAAAATATGGTTTAACAAGGGAAGAAGCTTATCAATTTGCGAGTCAAGTGCTTGTAGGGACTGGGAAGTTGCAACTAAAAACAAAAGAACATCCAGGGGTTATGAAAGACAAGGTCACTTCTCCAGGGGGGACTACGATTAAAGGCGTGACAGCTCTAGAGAAAAATAACTTTCGACATGCGGTGATTTCTGCATTGGATGCGATTGAAGGGGAATAAATGATCTTTTTGTTTCTGACAACTTTAATTTTTGCTAGCCTATATTTATAGCGGATAGTTTGCTATAATAGAGGACGGCTTATAGATTGTCTGAAAGATCTGACAAAGAAAGGTGAACATTCATGAAACGAGTAAAAAATGTACAAAAAAAGTTAAATGATTATAAAATCGATGCATTACTGGTCACTAATATGTATAATGTACGATACTTAGCGAACTTTACAGGAACAACAGGTCTAGCAGTCATCACAAAAGAGAAGGCTTACTTTGTGACTGATTTTCGCTATACGGAGCAAGCAGCAGAACAAGCAGAAGGCTTTGAAATCGTAAAAAATGAGGGGCCTATTTACGAAGAAGTCGCTAAAATTATCGAAAAAGATCAAATAAATACGATCGGCTTTGAAGAAGAAAATATTACATTCGCTACATATAAGAAAATTGAAAAAATATTCCCAAGTGAATTAAAAGCGATCTCTGGTCTAGTTGAAAAACTTCGAGAAGTGAAATCTGAAGCTGAAATTGAAATTATTCAAAAAGCTGTAGAGATTGCTGAGAAAGCCTATGACTATATTCTTGGCTTTATTAAACCGGGAATGACCGAGATTGAAGTAGCCAATGAGTTAGATTTTTATATGCGAAAACATGGCGCAACGGGTGTCTCTTTCGATACGATTGTCGCAAGTGGGGTGCGTTCAGCGATGCCTCATGGAGTCGCCAGTGAAAAAGTCATTGAAGAAGGAGACATGGTTACCATCGACTTTGGTTGTTATTACGAAGGTTACGCTTCAGATATGACACGTACTTTCGCGGTTGGTGATCCGGGCGAAGAATTAAAAGAGATTTATGAAATTGTGAAAGAAGCGAATCTTAAAGTAACAGCTGCCGCTAAAGCAGGAATGACTGGCGCAGAGTTAGATGCTGTTGCTCGTGACTATATTTCAGAACACGGATATGGCGAAGCTTTTGGCCACACAACAGGACATGGTTTAGGCTTAGAAGTTCACGAAGGACCGGCCATTAGTTATCGAAATGAAAATAAATTAGTAGAGAACAATGTCATTACAAATGAACCTGGGATCTATATTCCTGGTTTAGGTGGCGTAAGAATTGAAGATGATTTAGTTATTAAAGAAGATGGCAATGTCAACTTAATGAGTACATCAAAAGAATTAACAATTTTGTAATAGAATAGCAGATTATCGTTAAGGGATTTAGAAAAAAAGATACATTCATGGTAAAATAAAAAATGAATAAAAAAAGTCGACGAAAGGTGATCATATGATTTCATCTAATGAATTAAAAAGAGGCCAAACCATTGTTTATAATGACAATATTTGGCGCGTTTTAGAATTTCAACACGTAAAACCTGGAAAAGGTCAAGCATTTGTCCGTACAAAATTGAAAAATTTAAGAACCGGTGCAAATCAAGAAATTACTTTCCGTGCAGGAGAAAAAATAGAGCCCGCACATATCGATACAAATACAATGCAATATCTGTATGAAAATGATGGTTTACATGTCTTTATGGATATTGAAACTTATGAGCAAATTGGCATTCCAACAGCTCAAATTGAAGATGAACTTAAATTCTTAAAAGATGGTATGGAAGCAGATATTATGCTTTATGAAGGTGAAGTAATTGGTGTTCAATTACCAGCTAAAGTGAATTTAGAAGTAGTCAAAACAGATCCAGGTATTCGTGGAGATACGCAGAGTGGTGGTTCTAAACCAGCAACACTAGAATCAGGCGCAGTTATTACCGTACCCTTATTTATTAATGTGGGCGATGTTCTAGAAGTGAACACAGAAGATGGTTCATACAGTTCACGTGTATAGTGAGTAATTGAAGGAGGAAAAAATATGATTGAAACTTCAAACAAAAATAATCCGCTGGGAGAAATTAAAGTTTCAGCTGAAGTATTAGAAGTTATTATAGGCATCGCTTCGCTAGAAGTCGATGGTGTTTATGGAATGCGCGCCAATTTATCGAGTGACATCCGCACGATGTTTGGCCGTAACGAACATTCAAAAGGCGTTTCTTTAAACACCAATGAGTATGGAACGCTTGTAGATGTCTACTGCTATTTCAACTACGGCGTCAACGTTCCGAAAGTTGCGAAGGAAATCCAAGAAAATGTAAAAGACCAAGTTTACTATATGACAGACGTTGAATTGGACGAAGTGAATGTTCATATAGTTGGGATTGTTCCAGAGCAATCAACTGAAATTGATGTCTTAACCGCTAGCGATTTAGATTTAGGAGAAGTAAATAAGTGATGACAGTTAGACGTACAATTCGTATTAAAGCTTTTCAAGCATTGTTTCAATTAACTCAAAATCCTAGATTATCCCATGAAGAAGCAATTACTCATGCAATACAGTATTCTCTTGAAGATAACGAAGAAGTTGAAAATCTAGAGGCTTTAAAAGAGATCCTTCCAGGAGAAAATATAACGGAACAAATAGCGACAGATGCTTTAGATTATTTACGAGATTTAGTGAGCGGTGTTTCGGAACATCGGAAGTATATTGATGAACAAATTGAGGAACGTTTAAAAGATTGGTCGATACAGCGGCTTGATTTAGTCAATTTATTGATCTTGAGAATAGCGACTTATGAATTGTATTTTCATGAAGAAATTAATCCAAGTATCGTTATGAATGAAGCAATCGAAATAACAAAATCCTTTAATAATGATAAAGCTAGCAAATTTGTTAACGGAGTGCTTCAAGGAATTTTAGATACAAAAGAAGCCTAAATTGGCTTCTTTTTTAATTGGAAAAAACGAAAAGCTGTGCCATTTCATCGATGTTCAGCTTGTAATTCATAGAAGCTTTAGGTGGTTATATTCCCGAACCATATGCAAAGGAATACTCAGTAAAGAATAGAAGGGAGTGAGCGTATGGAACAGTACTTAACTGTTTCGCAATTAACGAAGTATATTTCTCGAAAATTTGAATATGATCCTTATTTGGAGCGCGTTTATTTAAAAGGTGAAATTTCCAATTATAATCCCCGCAGAAAAGGTCTGCACCAATATTTTAACTTAAAAGATGAACAGGCGATTATTTCAGCGGTGTTATTTGCGGGTAGTGCACGCAATATTAAGTTTGTCCCAGAAGAAGGGATGAGTGTGATTGTTCAGGGTCGGGTGTCTGTTTATGAACGCGGCGGAAATTATCAAATTATCATCGATTCGATGCAACCTGATGGCATTGGGGCGCTTTACTTAGCCTATGAGCAAACAAAAGAAAAATTAACCAAAGAAGGTCTTTTTGCACCTGCTTTGAAAAAATCGATTGCAAAATATCCTAAACGGATTGCAGTGATTACGAGCTCAAGTGGGGCCGTGATTCAAGATATCTTAACGACAGTGAGACGACGTTTTCCTATTGCGGAAGTTATTCTCTTTCCGACAGTGGTTCAAGGAGAAAAATCAGCAGATTCAATTGTGAAAAACATTGAACGGGCAGAAGCGAAAGATGATATTGATACGATTATTATTGGTCGAGGGGGTGGCTCCTTCGAAGACTTATTTTCATTTAACGAAGAAAAAGTAGTGCGGGCGATTGCCGATGCAAAAACGCCAGTTATTTCATCTGTCGGTCACGAAACAGATACGACACTAACAGATCTGGTCGCTGATTTGAGAGCACCGACCCCTACCGCTGCCGCTGAATTAGCAGTGCCTGTACTGACCGATGAAATTTTAAAAATTGATGAATATAGTCAACGATTGACTCGTACGTTTCAAGCAAAACTTCAATATTTATCGAGCCAGCTTTCCAAAATTTCACAATCTGTCATTTTTAAACAGCCTGAACGACTTTATGATGGTTATTTACAAAATGTGGATCAACTCGAAAATAGATTATTGCAAGAAATAGATCTTATTTTAAGAAATAAACAACAAACGGTCGATCTTTTAAATCATCGCCTCAAAGGCTATCCCATCAAGCAAATGATAAAAGAACAACAAGTGACGGTTGAACATTTACAAAGGGACTTAGTGCAAGAAATGGAAGATTATTTACAGAAAAAAAACTTTCGTTTAGAACAGGCGATGCAAGCACTCGAGCATTTATCTCCCTTAAAAATACTTGCACGAGGTTATGCGGTTGTTGAAACAGAAGAAAATATTACCCGCTCAATAACTGATGTGAAGCTAGGAGATCGAGTGCAAGTAACTCTTAATGATGGGAACTTTGAAGCGACGGTCGAAGAAATCAATGAAAAAAAGGAGCAGACAGATGGCTGAACAAGAAAAAACATTTGATGAATCATTAAATGAATTAGAAAAAATTGTTGAAAAATTAGAGCAAGGAGATGTTCCTTTAGAAGAAGCTCTAGATAAATTTCAAGATGGAATTACTCTAAGCCGAGAATTAAAAAAGACACTTCAAGAAGCTGAAGAAACACTAGCTAAAGTTGTAACTGAAAATGGCGATGAGGAAATATTTGAGGAAAGCGAATAAGAGGTGTCGAATATGGAAAAAATGTTTCAATGTTTTAGTGAAGAAAACTTAGAAAAGTTTCAAAACTATTTATTAAGTCACATTGAAAAAAATAGTGGCACAGAATTAGAAGCAGCTATGAACTATTCATTGGATGCGGATGGCAAGAGATTACGTCCCTTACTGTTATTGGCGGTACTCGAGGCATTTAATGAAGAAGTAGAAAAGGGTTATCCTGCAGCGGCTGCTTTAGAAATGATCCATACTTATTCATTAATTCATGATGATTTACCAGCGATGGATAATGATGAATTACGTCGAGGCAAACCGACCAATCATATTCAATTTAACGAAGCAATGGCTATCTTAGCAGGAGATGCGTTATTAACATTAGCTTTTGAAGTGATCACTTTGGGACAATTATCCGCTGAAACAAAGGTAAAATTAGTCACTTTACTCGCAGAAACTTCAGGCTATAAAGGAATGGTTGGCGGACAACAAGCAGATATCGATGGGGAAGAAGCTGAACTTTCACTAGCTGACATTGAAAGTATTCATTTACGGAAAACAGGCGCTTTGATTAAAATGGCTACTGTTTCTGGGGGACTGATTGCTGGTAAGGGGGCAGAAGTCTTAGAAAGCCTAGAAAATCTGGCGGATGAATTAGGAATTGCTTATCAGATTCGCGATGATATTTTAGATGTTGTCGGTTCAGAAGAGGATCTTGGAAAAGGCGTAGCGACCGATGCAGCGCTTGGTAAAAGTACTTATCCTTCATTGTTAGGGCTTGACGGATCCTTCGCTGCCCTAGATAAACGTTTGACGAAAGCAAAAGAAGCGATCCACCAAATTGAAAAAAAAGATTCAGCGTTTCAACCAGACTTACTTATTAGCTTTGTCGAACAATTAGCGCTTGAGGAGTATCAATAAGTGAAAAAGCAGAGAGCAGATGAATTACTGGTGCAACAAGGTTTAGTAGCTGATCAAGCAGAAGCACTATCTTATATTTTAGCGGGAAAAGTTTTTACAACTAAAGAAACAAAAATTTTAACAGCAGGAGAAAAGCTAGCGAGCAATACGGAACTGTATATCAAAGGACAAGAGAAAAAATATGTCAGCCGCGGCGGACTAAAATTAGAAGAAGCGATTCGTGCATTCAACCTGCAATTACAGGATAAAATTGTCTTAGATATCGGTGCTTCAACGGGTGGTTTTACAGATGTTGCTTTGAAGAATGGCGCAAAACTCGTGTATGCTTTAGATGTAGGCACGAATCAATTGGTGTGGGAACTCCGTAGTCATGAGCAAGTCGAAGTCATGGAGCAAACGAATTTTCGCTATAGTGAACCCGAAGATTTTACAAAAGGCTTACCTGAATTGGCAACGATTGATGTCTCTTTTATCTCTTTAGAATTGATCTTGCCGCCTTTATATTCTATTTTAAAAACGGCTGGTGAGGTGGTTGCTTTAATCAAACCTCAATTCGAAGCGCCGCGGGAAGATATTGGAGAAGGGGGCATTGTGAGGGACATAAACGTCTACCAAGAAGTTCTCGATCAGGTACTCACATTTGCTCAAGAAACGTCGTTTGGCTTGCTTGACCTCACGGTTTCTCCGATTACGGGAAGCAAAGGAAATATTGAGTTTTTGGCTCATTTCAAAAAAGATGCCCTAAGCCAAAATAAGGAAGCACTTATTGAAGAGGTGCTAAAGAAAGTATCCGAAATAAGAAAATAAAGCATAAATTCTATTGGTGAGGAGGGATACTGTGTTACTTGAATTACGTATTCATAATTTTGCTATTATTGAAGATATCTCATTAGATTTTGCGCAAGGGATGACTGTTTTAACGGGAGAGACAGGCGCTGGAAAATCCATTATTATTGATGCTGTGGGATTGTTGGCTGGTGGCCGTGGTTCTGCAGATTATGTTCGCCACAATACTAAAAAATGTGTACTTGAGGGCCATTTTACAATGCCTAAAACGCCCCAATTAAAACAATTGTTGGATGACGAAGCGATTGAACATGATCATGAACTCTTGTCCATTCAACGGGAAATTTATCATACAGGGCGAAGTGTTTGTCGTGTCAATGGTTCATTAGTTACGATCTCACTTTTAAAAGAAATTGGCTCTTATTTAATTGATATCCATGGACAAAATGAACATCAAGAATTAATGCAAAGTGAAAATCATATTCAATTACTTGATTATTTTGGAGAGAAAGAACTTGAAAAACTAAAAGCAGACTACCAAAAAGATTATCAAGAATATAAAGCAACTCAGAAAAGATATAATGACTGGCAAAATAAAGAACAAGAAATCGCTCAAAAAATTGATATTCTTCGTTTTCAAACGGATGAAATCGCCGAAGCTGATTTGATGCCTGATGAGGAAGAAGAGTTAGAGGAAGAAGAGCGTCGGCTTGCGAACTTTCAAAACATTATGGAATCACTCACTGCTAGTTACCAAGTGTTACAAGAGGGAGAACCGAGTGGACTTGAAATGGTCGGTCGAGCAATGGATGAAATGGAAAACATTGCAGAAGTGGATCAACATTTAGGAGAAATATCAGAAAGATTAACCGATGCTTTTTATCAACTGCAAGAACTAGCCAGTGAAATTTATAATGAAATGGATCAACAAGAATATGATGAAGAACGGTTAAATGAAATTGCCAGTCGTTTAAATCTTATTCAACAATTAAAGCGTAAATACGGAAAGACGATTCCAGAAATTTTAGCATTTTATGAAAAATCAACAGAAGAATTAGACCGTATTGAAAATAGTACGGAATCAAAATCGGCGCTGTTAGATCAATTAGAAGAACTTGAAGAAAGATTGCTAGTAAAAGGGAAGAAACTATCAAAAATCCGCCGAAAAGTGGCTGATGAATTAGCTGAAGCAATTCATGAACAATTGAAGGCTCTCTATATGGACAAGGTAGAATTTGTAGTTAATTTCCACACTACTTTAGAAGAGTTAACGGTAGATTCAGCCAATCGGAATGGCTTAGATGTGGTGGAGTTCTTTATTTCGACCAACCCAGGAGAACCTCAAAAACCCTTAACGAAAATTGCATCGGGTGGAGAACTCTCACGGATGATGCTAGCGATGAAAAGTATTTTTGCAAAATCTCAAGGAATTACCAGCATTATTTTTGATGAGATTGATACGGGAGTCAGTGGGCGAGTAGCACAGGCTATTGCAGAGAAGATCCACTCCATCTCCGTTCATTCACAAGTGTTATGTATTACCCACTTGCCTCAAGTAGCAGCCATTGCCGACTATCATCTCTATGTGAAAAAGGCAATGATTGAAGACCGCACAACAACAGAAGCAATTATTTTAGAAGAACCAGGGCGCGTTGAAGAAATTGCTCGAATGCTTTCTGGAAGTCAAACCACAGAAGTTTCTTTACAAGCAGCTGAAGAGTTGAGAAGAAATGCGCAATAAAAAAGTGCTTAAACAAATGAAAATTCGTTAAGCACCTCGTTTCTATGTTATATTTTAAAAGAGACTAAAGACAACAGATACAATCGGAATAAGCATCGCAATCACCACTAAAATAATAATGGCTTTTGCTAGTTTATTCTTTTTATCATTTTTAGACATAATTACCACCTTTTCTATTCCTTAAAATTGTATGTTAGGTAAGTAAAGTTGTCAAGATAGATTAAGTTTTCTTTTTATTATTGGAATTATTTGATATTATTTAGATGGACATTTAAACAAAGGGGAGAGTATTTTGAGCAAACAACAAATTGGTGTTATTGGAATGGCTGTAATGGGTAAAAATTTAGCCCTTAATATTGAAAGTCGTGGGTATTCAGTATCTATTTATAATCGTACGACCTCAAAAGCGGAAGCAGTGATTGAGGAAAATTCTGATAAAAACCTTCATTTACAAACAACCATTGAAGAGTTTGTGAATTCATTAGAAGTACCAAGAAGAATTGTTTTAATGGTACAAGCTGGCGCCGGAACCGACGCTGTTATCCAACAAATTTTACCTTACTTGGATAAAGGGGATGTTCTAATCGATGGTGGAAATACCTTCTTTAAAGACACCATGCGTCGAAATGAAGAACTTGAAGAATCAGGCATTTACTTTATTGGAACAGGCGTTTCTGGTGGAGAAGAAGGAGCATTAAAAGGACCTTCAATTATGCCAGGGGGACAAAAAGAAGCTTATGATTTAGTCGCTCCGATTTTAGAACAAATCGCTGCGAAAGCACCAGCAGATGGTGAAGCATGTGTTACTTATATTGGTCCGAACGGTGCCGGACACTATGTTAAAATGGTCCATAATGGAATTGAATATGGTGATATGCAATTAATTGCTGAGACGTATCATATTATGCGTGACGTTTTAGAGTTATCGAACGATGAAATTGCCGAAATATTTAAAGAATGGAACGAAGGTGAGCTCGATAGTTTCTTAATTGAAATTACAGCAGATGCTCTAACAAAAATCGATCCAGAAACCGGTAAACATGTAGTCGATATTATTTTAGATCGTGCGGGGAATAAAGGTACTGGAAAATGGACTTCTCAACAAGCTCTTGATTTAGGTACTCCACTACCAACGATAACAGAAGCTGTCTTTGCTCGTTATATTTCAGCATTGAAAGATGAACGAGTAGAAGCAAGCCAGGTGATTGCTGCACCGGACAAGAAAGATTTAGGTATTGATCGTGAAGCTGTTTTGGAACAATTGCGTCAGGCCTTATACTTCAGTAAAATTATGAGTTATGCTCAAGGCTTCTCACAGTTACGCATGGCTTCTGAAGAATATGATTGGAACTTACAATATGGAGAAATCGCAAAAATTTGGCGGGCAGGTTGTATTATTCGAGCACGTTTCTTGCAAGATATTACAAATGCTTATGATGAAAATCCAGAACTACCAAACTTGTTATTAAACGATTACTTCCGCAGTATTGCTGAAAACTATCAACAATCTGTGCGTGATGTTGTCGGTTTATCTATCCAAGCAGGTGTACCCGTTCCTGCCTTTTCATCCGCTATTTCATATTACGATTCATACCGCTCAGAGCGTCTACCGGCGAACATCATTCAAGCACAACGAGATTACTTTGGCGCACATACTTATGAACGAGTGGATAAAGAAGGAACTTTCCACTTTGACTGGTATGGTGACAAAGGCGAAGAAGACTGGAGCTAATCTTTCTGTTTGAAATGAATAAAATTAAACGAGTATTTCCCAAAAAAAGGAATACTCGTTTTTTTTGGTGGAAACCAAGCAGTTTTTTCAAATATATAGGAAAAGTTCTCTAAGTGTGAGAAGATAATGAATATATTACTCACGGGAAGCTTAAAAGTATGCTATGATATAATATGAAAATGAGGATTATATGAAAATTTATATTAAAAACAAAAAACACTTTTGTTTTATGGAGGCCGCAAAATGCAAAATATTTTAATTATTGAAGATGAAAAAAACTTAGCCCGTTTTGTTGAATTAGAATTAAAACATGAAGGAATGAAAACGGAAGTTCATTTGGATGGACGCACAGGCTTAGAAGCTGCGTTAGACGAAGAAAAAGACTGGGATTTAATCTTACTAGATTTAATGTTACCTGAGTTAAATGGTTTAGATGTCGCGCGTCGTATCCGTCAAGTCAGTAATGTTCCGATCATGATGATGACGGCGCGAGATTCGACGATTGACCAAGTGTCCGGCTTTGATCATGGGGCAGACGATTATATTACAAAACCTTTTGAAATTGAGGAACTTCTTGCACGTATTCGTGCATTAGGTCGTCGTATCGATATTGAAAATGAAAAAAATCGAGTCCAACAAACAACACTGACTTATCGAGATTTAGTGGTTGAGAAAGAAAATCGTGTAATTCGTCGAGATAATGAAATTATTGAATTAACGAAACGAGAATATGAACTACTAGTTGAGTTAATGAGTAACTTAAATGTTGTATTATCTCGAGAACTTCTTCTGAATAAAGTGTGGGAATACGATAAAGAAGTTGAAACAAATATTGTCGATGTTTACATTCGTTACTTGCGTAATAAGTTAGATAAACCGGGTGAAGAAAGCTATATTCAAACGGTTCGTGGAATGGGGTATGTGATGCGTACATGAGAAATATATTTAAAAGAGACAAAGGAAAGGGTTCAACCGTCCAAGGACGTTGGACCCTCTTAACAATGTTGGTGATCTTTCTAACATTTACGATCTTCTCGTATGTTTTATTGAATACTTTTCAACAAGTTGTTCTCGATAATGAGGCGGCAGAAATGGAAGATTTATCAGAGGAGTTATTAACTCGTTTTAGTAATCGTTATTACCCTCTAACGGAAGATGCAACAGAATCGATGTTAGAAGAACCAGAGATTGAAATAGGCGCTGTTCCATCTCCAGGTTACCGGATTGATAGAGAAGAAGAATATAAACCCCCTGTTTCCTTAACGAAGGGCGGTATTATAGTCAAAGTATACAGTCCGGATGAAGAGCTTGTTTATGAGACAGATTCAGAAGAATTTGATTTTATGCCCACTGAAGAGAAAAAAATCGCACAAGTTGCTGGACCTTTTGGGAAAGCTTTATCCCTTACAGAACCGATCTATTCTAGCTACAATGATAATTTATTAGGTTATGTGCAAGTTCTACAGACGCTAGAAGGATATCATGAAATGACCGATGACTTGATTAGTTATATTGTAATTATCGGGATTGCTGCTTTAATTTTCAGTTCTATTGTTGGCTGGCTACTGATTAGTACATTTACTAAACCATTAACGAAGCTAACAGCGGCTATGGAATCTATTCGTGAAAATTTAGAATCCGATGTTCGATTAGATGAAGGCACTAAAAATAACGAATTTTCAAAATTAGCGCGCACTTATAATGAAATGGTAGATTTAATGCAGTCCAATATTCGAAATCAATCAGAATTTGTTGAAGATGTCTCCCATGAATTGCGGACACCAGTGGCTGTTGTTGAGGGACATCTACAAATGTTAAATCGTTGGGGGAAAGAAGATCCGCAGATTTTAGAGGAGTCGATCGAAGCTTCGTTACAAGAAACCAAGCGGATGAAAACACTCGTTCAAGAGATGTTAGATTTATCTCGGGCTCAAGAGATCGATGTTTACTTTAAAAATGAAACTACAAATATTACGGATTTAATTCGTCAACTTGTCACTAATTTTAGAATGCTTTATCCTGACTTTACGTTTAACGTAGATGATGATATTCCAGATGATACTTATGTGAGTATGTATCGCAATCATTTGGAACAAGTCTTTGTAAATATCTTAGATAATGCAGTTAAATATTCTACGGATCGAAAAGAAATTCATATTTCTTTAGGCGTTCATAATCATCGTGTAGATATTGCTGTACAAGATTTTGGAGCAGGAATGTCTGAAGAAGACTTAGATAAAGTCTTTAATCGATTTTATCGAGTAGATAAAGCTCGTAGTCGTGAAAAAGGAGGTACCGGTTTAGGTCTTCCGATTGTGAAAGAATTGGTTGAGGGGTATGGTGGAAGAGTTTCTGTAGATAGTATTTTAGATCATGGTTCTGTTTTCCGTATTCATATTCCAATTAGTTCAGAATAAATAAAAAAATGAGGTTAGGATTAAATCCTAACCTCATTTTTATTTAAGTTATTCTTTTCTATTTCTTTGTTGTTTGCCTGCGTTTCGATTCGCATTTCGATTTCGGTTTCGATTTTTATTTTGTTGTGAATCCGTTTCTTCGGCAGAAATATTTTTTGGTTTTGATTTTCTTTTCCGTTGCACTGTTTTGACATCGCCCATCTCAGCTTTTACTCGAGCTTCAATTCTTGGCTTATAGTAGTGCTGATTAAAGAACTGCTGAATTAACGTAAATACTCCCGAAACCATCCAGTAAAGCGCCACACCAGCTGGGCTAGAAATACTGATCATAATCATCATAATCGGTGTAATATACATCGTCATTCCGGCTGATTTTTGTTGTTCTTCCGGCATATTTGCAATCATCATACGTGATTGTATGAAGTAAATAAGTCCTGTAACCGCAACAAGGATAATACTTGTTTCTCCAAGATGAATGCCTAAGAAAGTTGAGTTAGCGATCGCTTCTGAACGACGTAATACTTGCAACATCGCCACAAAGATCGGCATTTGTAAGAGCAGAGGCAAACAACCGGTAAGTTGTCCTGTAAGACTTACATTATTTTCACGATAAACTTGCATTAACTCCATTTGTAAAGCTTGTTGTTCTTCTGGATCGTCTGTTGCTTTGATCTCTTCTTGAATTTCTTGGGTTACTGGTTGGATCCCTTGCATTTTAACTTGAGATTCAATCATCCCTTTTTGCTGTTTTAAAGTAAATGGGAGTAAAACCAAACGGAATAAGATGGTAAAGACAATAATCGCTACTCCGTAATTCCCAAGAAAATCAGCAAAAAGATCTAAAAGTTGTCCTAACGGTAAAATCAAGAAATCATAAATAATCTCTGATAAAAAACCTTGAGGAGCCCCTGTTTCTTGATCAAATCGCATACAACCTGACAAGAAAAGGACTGTACTCAATAAACCTCCAGTTAATAAAAACTTTTTAACTCTCGTGTTTAATTTACGACTCTTCACATTATTCATTCCTATCTAAAATCTATTCTTAACATGATAATGATACATGAAGAGCGTATTTATTTCAATGTCGTTCGCCAAATCCATTATAATCAGTAATCGACGAATCGTATTCGATTTCTACACGATCTACTTGGGCGCTGGGCGAAGGTCCTTTTGCTAATTCTTCAATAAATTCATTAATCGATTCGCTATCTCCAAGCGCTTCGATATAGACTGAACCATCATTCTCATTGCGGACAATACCATTCACATTTAAACGCTTGGCTAGTTCAGTCGTTGTAAAACGAAAGCCGACGCCTTGTACTTGTCCATAAACTTGGGCTTTTATTTTTAAGGGGCTTTCATTTTCAGGTGGATTATTTTTATATTCAACTTTTCCAGATTTTCTATTTTCTTTATCTTTATTAAAAAAACTGTCAAAAATAGAGCTCATTATGATTACTCCTTTTTCATTATTTAGTCCTATTTTAACTGGTATCTTCTTTTAAGGTCAATAAATAGATGTTAGATTAGAGAAAGTGGTGTTATTTGGTTTATTTAGAGGTTAAAAAAGAGTTGCTAAAGGTTGAATGGGAACTTTTGTTTTTTTCCCTAAAATACTGTAAATATTCATGATATAATGAAGACGCAGTTTTAAAGAGAGTAAGGAGATTAGTATGAGTAAAAGAAGAAAGCGTGGACGCAAGAAGAAAAAGGGCTACTCCATTGAATTATTTGGTATTATTTTAATTTTTATAAGTATCCTGGCCATTGGAGAGTTTGGTTTTGTGGGCTACTTTTTCGCAAATATTATCCGTTTTTTTGTAGGAGAAACTTATCAGCTTTTCTCAGCTTTAGGTATCTTACTGGGCATCCATTATATATTTTATGGAGAGAATCCAAAGTTCAGTACTCATCGTTTTATTGGTAGTTTATTGCTATACATTGCATTACTTGTATGGCTACATTTACGCTTGTTTGAGCCTATTATGGAAGCAGATGTTAACATTATTTCTGCTACTTGGCGAAGACTTCCAAGTTTATTTAGTGCAGGAATAGCGACCCAATCCATCGGAGGCGGAATGATTGGTGCTTTGTTATATGCCGTTAGTTACTTTTTATTTGCAAATGTCGGCACTTATTTTTCAATCGCACTATTAGTATTTATCGGCATTATGAGTATTGGGAATTTCTCATACAATGCTTTATTTACTGAATTAAAAAAGATCGTCGGGATATTCTTCAATTGGGTGAAAAATATATTTAGTAAAATCAAAGCCACTTTCCAGCAAAATATTCAACTGGATTCTAAAAATAAAAAGAAAACAGCTAAAGAAAAATCAGCGGACCAGAAAGCTTCTAAACAAGAAGAAGAAAATGAAGAGACACCGCCAAGAAAACGAAGAGAACCCGTTCCTATTGAGGGGATGAAGCAAACGTCTCTTCCTATTGAAGGTATGGAGTCCCCCGAAGAAGCAGAAAAACAGGAAGCGAAGGAAGGAGCAACAGAAGAAGTTGACGATGGTGAAGAATTGTCAATTAATTTTGTTTCTGATGATGAAAATGAAGATTATAAATTGCCCCCATTGTCTCTATTAAATAAGAATGAAGCGCCGGATCAAACCAATGAATATTCAATTATTGAAGAGAATATTAAAAAACTAGAAGATACCTTTGAAAGCTTTGGCGTCAACGCAAAAGTAGTCAAAGCGAACTTAGGGCCAGCCGTGACAAAATTCGAAATTGAACCGGCAACAGGTGTGAAGGTTAGTCGAATTGTGAACTTAGCCGATGATATTGCTTTAGCCCTTGCGGCTAAAGATATCCGAATGGAAGCGCCGATCCCTGGAAAAGCACTCATCGGAATTGAAGTTCCAAACTCAGAAATTACAGCGGTCTACTTTAATGAAGTAATGAAAGAACTTGAACAGACAAACAGTGATCATCCATTAGAGGTTCCTTTAGGAAAAGATATTGGTGGAAATGTCACAACCGCTGATTTATCAAAAATGCCGCACTTGCTTATTGCTGGTGCAACAGGATCGGGTAAGTCAGTAGGGATTAACGTGATCATTTCTAGTTTGTTAATGCGTACAAAACCTCATGAAGTCAAGATGATGTTGATCGACCCGAAAATGGTTGAGTTAAATGTGTATGACGGCATTCCTCATCTGTTAACTCCCGTTGTTACAAAACCTAAAAAAGCAGCACGGGCGCTACAAAATGTCGTGGAAGAAATGGAAAAACGTTATGAGTTGTTTGCCATGAGTGGCACGCGGAACGTTGAATCTTATAATGAACATTTACAAAAGATGAAAGAAGCAGGAGAAGAAGATGTTCCTTCAAAACTTCCTTATATTGTCGTGATTGTAGATGAGTTAGCAGACTTGATGATGGTGGCAGCGAAAGAAGTAGAAGATTCCATTATTCGTCTAGCACAAATGGCTCGTGCTGCGGGAATTCATATGATTCTGGCAACTCAAAGACCAAGTGTGGACGTTATTACTGGTTTAATTAAAGCCAATGTGCCTTCGCGAATTGCTTTTGCGACTTCCAGTGGGACAGACTCACGAACTATTTTAGATGCAAATGGTGCTGAGAAGCTACTCGGTCGAGGGGATATGTTATTCCTACCGATGGGTGCAAACCAAACACGACGAGTCCAAGGCGCATTTATTACAGATTCTGAAGTACAAGCGATTACAGAATTTGTTCGTAACCAACAAGATCCTAATTATGTAGAAGAAATGATTCCAACAGAAGAGCCAAAAGCCGGCGATGGTGGAGGCAGTGATGAACTATACGAAGAAGCTTTTGAAATTGTCAGAGAATTAGATACTGCCAGTATTTCTCTCTTGCAGCGAAGATTACGGATTGGTTATAACCGAGCAGCAAATATTATGGATGATTTAGAAGCAAATGGTATTGTTAGCCCACAAGAAGGATCGAAACCTCGAGATGTACTCGTTTCTCCGCCGGAAGAAGAAAATGACTTGAATTTAGAAAATGAAACAACATTTGATTAACCAGATGAGCCATAAAATCTTATTAAGGTTTTATGGCTTTTATTCGTCTGCATAGAATATAGAAAAGCTATAGAAATATTTCGTTCGGATTTACAACGGTTTCATTAATTACTTAACGTATAATAGCGATTTCAAAATGTTTAATTTTCCTTTCTTTTTTTATGCAATAATGATATGATGGACATGAAATAAGCATTACATAAAAATTACATAGCTTGCTATGTAAAACGGAGGAGAAATGATAATGCCAAACTGGAAAAAGCTGACAATTTTTGGAGCTTCTGCTTTAGCACTCGCAGCATGTGGTAATGGTGGATCGGAAGAAGGGACAGACGAAGGAACAGGGACAGACGGAGAAGAGGGCTCGGACTTTTCAATTGCAATGGTTACAGATACGGGTGGGGTTGATGACCGTTCATTTAACCAGTCTGCTTGGGAAGGTATGCAAGAATGGGCTGAAGGGCATAATTTTAGCGATGATAGTGTCGCTTATTATCAATCTGAAGCTGAAGATCAATATATACCGAACTTGAATGCAGCGACACAAGACGGTTTTGATGTTATTTATGGAATTGGTTTCCTACACTTAGACCCAATTACAACGATTGCAGAACAAAATCCAGATCGTTGGTATGGAATTGTTGACGAGGTCGTTGATTTACCGAATGTTGTGTCGTTAACTTTCCGTGACCATGAGAACTCATTCCTAGCGGGGATGGCAGCTGCTTTAACAACGGAAACAGATAAAGTCGGTTTTATCGGAGGTATCCGTGGAGCAGTCATTGACCGTTTCCAAACTGGATTTGTAGAAGGTGTTGAGTACGTTGATCCAGAGATTGAAGTTGACATTCAATATGCAGATAGTTTTGGAGATGCAGGAGTTGGACAACAAACAGCGTCTGCTATGTATTCAAACGGAGCAGATATAATTTTCCACGCAGCTGGAGCAGTTGGTAATGGTGTGTTCCAGGAAGCACGTAACCGTATGGAAGCTGGATCAGACACCGATCTATGGGTCATCGGAGTCGACCGTGACCAGTCAGCTGAAGGAAACTATGATGGAGGAAACTTAACTTTAGGTTCTACGATTAAGAATGTTGGAACAGCTGTTTCACAATCTGCGGATGCTGCAATGGAAGGAAACTTCCAAGGTGGAGAAGTTATCGCCTATGGATTAGCAGAAGAAGGGATCGACTTTGTATCCGACGGAAATATTGCGGATGAAGATTGGGAATTAATTGAAGAAGCGCGTCAACAAATCGCTGATGGCGAAATTGAAGTGCAAGAATTCACTTATACAGAAGTTGAGGACGCAGAGTAATAATCCATTCTCTTTTATTACTTAAACGCTAGTCATAAGTGACTAGCGTTTTTTTAACAAAAAAAGTAATTTTACCTTGCAATTCTCGATATTGTTCCTGATAATTACTTTACTATATATTCTTTTATTGAAGAATGTTTTATAATAAGGAGGAATTCATTTGACCACATCTGAGGTTGTCGTTGAAATGCAGCATATTGTGAAGCAATTTGGCGACTTTAAAGCAAATGATGATATTAACCTTGAAGTACGGAGGGGCGAAATCCATGCATTGTTAGGTGAAAATGGTGCTGGAAAATCAACGCTAATGAATGTACTGACAGGATTACTAGAGCCTACAGAAGGTGAAATAAAAATCAAGGGGGAACCTGTGCAGATCGATTCTCCTGATAAAGCGGATGAGCTAGGGATTGGGATGGTTCACCAGCACTTTATGTTAATCGATAAGTTTACAGTGGCTGAAAATATTATGCTTGGAAATGAAGAGCATAATGCAGGTTTCATTGACGAAGAAACAACGGCGAATAAAATTTTAGAATTATCGGACCGTTATGGGTTGAGAGTTGATCCCTATGCAAAAGTGGAAGATATTTCTGTTGGACAACAACAAAGAGCTGAGATTCTAAAGGTTTTATATAAAGGAACGGATATCCTTATTTTAGATGAACCAACGGCCGTCCTTACACCACAAGAGATTGATGATCTAATGCGCGTTATTCGTTCATTAGCCGATGAAGGAAAAGCAATTATTTTAATTACTCATAAATTAGATGAAATCAAACAAGTGGCCGATCAATGTACAGTGATTCGACGAGGACAAGGAATTGGAACTGTTGATGTTAAAGAAACTTCCCAGCAAGAATTAGCAGACATGATGGTCGGACGAGCAGTAAGCTTCTCAGTCGATAAAGGTCCTGCTCATCCTGAAGAAGTTACTTTAGCTGTAAATGATTTAGTCGTCGAAGATGCACGAGGACTGAATGCAGTCGATGGTCTGAGTTTTGAAGTTCGTAAAGGTGAGATTTTAGGCATTGCTGGAGTGGATGGAAATGGACAATCTGAACTTATTCGAGCAATCACAGGTCTAATGCCGTCTCAATCGGGTAGTATCCATTTAGACAATGTTGACATCTCAAATAAACCACCACGTTATATTACAGAGACAGGGCTGGCTCATATTCCAGAAGATCGACAACGACATGGCTTGATTTTAGATATGTCGCTAGAAGATAATATGGCTCTTCAAACTTATTATAAACCCCCATTAAGCGAAAATGGGATTCTTCAACATAAAGAAATTGAAAAACATGCGATTCGTTTGATTGAAGAATACGATGTGCGTACGCAATCTGAAAAAGAACCCGCTAGCTCACTATCTGGAGGTAACCAACAAAAAGCAATTATTGCTCGAGAAGTGGAGCGAAACCCAGATTTATTGATTGCTGCTCAGCCAACTCGTGGATTAGACGTCGGTGCCATTGAATTTATCCATAAGCGCTTAATTGAACAACGAGATAACGGTAAAGCTGTCTTACTAATGAGTTTCGAATTAGACGAAATTATGGATGTTTCTGACCGTATCGCCGTCATGTATGATGGAAAAATTATCGATATTGTGGAGGCGAACAATACATCAGAAACGGAACTAGGTCTATTGATGGCTGGTGTTTCTCGAGAAAAAATTGAAGAAGAGCATAAAGAGGAGTTGAGCGTAGGTGATTGAAGTAAAAACGGATAGTTGGCTGAAAAAATTATCGGTTCCGATTTTAGCTGTGTTATTTGGATTTTTAGTCGGTGCAATTATTATGCTGATTTTTGGATACAATCCAGTCCAAGCTTATTCCGAAATGATATTAGGGGTTTTTGCGAATCCATATTCTATTGGAGAAGCTTTAACTCAAGGAACTTTACTGATATTTACCGGTTTGGCTTTTGACATAGCGAATAAAGCAGGATTCTTTAATATCGGTCTTTCAGGCCAATTTTTAATTGGTTGGTTAAGTACCATTGCTTTTGCTTTACAATTCCCTGATTTACCAAGGATTGCTTTGGTGCCATTATCATTAGTCATCGGAACAATAGCTGGAGCATTGTATGCAGGGATTGCAGGATTTTTGAGAGCTTATTTTGGAACAAGTGAAGTTATTGTCACGATCATGTTAAACCATACCATTTTACAAATTTCGAATTATTTAACGAACTTTGTATTAGGAAGTAGTAGTCGAACGGAAAGAGTTAGCGAGAATGCGAGTCTATCAATGGAGTGGCTAACGAACTTAACAGATTATTCTCGCTTAAACATCGGGTTCTTTATTGCGATTATTGTGGTTGTTTTATATAGTGTTTTCATGAAATATACAACGACTGGTTTTGAGATTAAAGCAGTCGGTTTAAACCCTGACGCTTCAACTTATGCAGGAATGAGTGCGAAGAAAAATATTATTTTATCCATGTTAATCAGTGGAGGACTTGCTGGTTTAGGTGGCGCAATTAACGGCCTAGGTACCTTCGGCAACCTCTTTGTACTAGGTGTTTTACCTGCTGAAGGTTTTAATGGTATTGCGGTGGCTTTATTAGGTTTAGGAAATCCAATCGGTATTGTGCTATCAGCAATATTATTCGGGATTCTACAGACTGGAGCGCCATTTATGGCCTCACGCGCCGGTGTACCGAATGAAATGGCGGAAGTGGTCATCGCAGCGATTGTCTTCTTCGTTGGAGCTTATTACTTAGTGGAATGGTTATTTGAAAAATTTGGCAACCGCCCAGCAAAAGGTCCAGCAAGCACAGAGGTTGAAGGAGGAGTAGATCAATGAATTTAATTGGGGTATTACAATTATTAGTTACAAGTTCCTTAATGTATTCTGCTCCTTTGATCTTAACAGCAATCGCAGGAGCATTCTCAGAACGAAGTGGTGTCGTCAATATTGGATTAGAAGGAATTATGGTTATGGGAGCTTTCGGATCAGCCGTATTTAACTTAGGCTTCTATGATACTTTTGGCAATATGACACCGTGGGTAGCCATGCTATTTGGTGGCTTCATCGGTTTATTATTTGCATCGCTTCATGCGGTTGCAACCATTAATTTACGAGCGGATCACATCGTTTCTGGTACGGCTCTTAACTTATTAGCACCTGGATTATCTGTGTTTTTTGTCCGCGTACTTTACGGAAAAGCGCAGACTGGACCACTAAGCGAATCTTTTGGGATTACTTCTATTCCGTTATTAAAAGATATTCCAATCATTGGGGACATTTTCTTTACAAACGTCACACCATTGGGGTATATTGGAATTTTTATCGGAATCCTTAGTTGGTTTGTTATATTTAAGACACCATTTGGTTTACGATTACGCGCAGTTGGAGAGCACCCAGTCGCAGCGGAATCAGTAGGAATCAATGTCTATTTATATAAATATGCAGGTGTTCTGATTTCAGGCTTCTTAGGTGGTATGGGCGGGGCGATTCAAGCCCAAGCAATTTCAAACGAATTTGGTGTTCTCGTAATTAGTGGACAAGGATTCATGGCGATGGCAGCTATGATTTTTGGTAAATGGAATCCAATTGGTGTCACATTTGCGGCGATTTTCTTTGGTTTTGCTCAAAGTTTATCTCGTGTTGGGCATTATATTCCAGTGATCCAAGACATCCCAACGATTTATCTTCAAATCTTACCATATGTCTTAACCATTGTTGTTTTAGTAGCATTTATTGGTAAATCTGAAGCACCAAAAGCCCTTGGACGTCCATATGTAAAAAGTAAATAAATGAGAGAGAACAAAAAAGAAGCCCTGAGAGGCTTCTTTTTTATTGGGGAAGTTTACTATAGATTGATGCGTATAGTTTTCGACTCAAAAGTGTCTTCTGAGTAAACTATCTTTTCTCAATAAGGTATAAAAAGGGTGGATTATTTTTTTGATTTACGTATTTATACTCAAGGACTTGATATGTTTTTTGGGGTAATTGAGTGACAAAAGTAGAAACAGCCTCTTTTTCTTCTTGACCTCCCTCATGTCCAGAATAGATCATGACTGAAACAATTCCACCTTTTCGTAAACGAGTAAGACATTGTTCAATCGCAGAGATCGTGGTTTCTGGCTGGGTAATAATTGACTTATCTCCACTAGGTAAGTAGCCAAGATTAAAAGTAGCAGCACTGATGGTCTCGTCTTCAGCAATATAATGTTTAATATTTTCATGACCATCTTGGATAAGCTCAGTTTGCGGGGAGAGGCCTGTTAATAGTAATTTTTCTTTCGTCGCTTCAATTGCCTCTTTTTGAATATCAAACCCATAAACCTTTCCAAGTTGACCAACTGCTGCAGCCAGCGTTGTGGTATCATTTCCATTTCCAACCGTGGCATCGATCACATGGTCTCCTTGAACAATGGATTTTTTCAGTATATCTTGTGAAAATCGTAGCGGTGTTTGTAACATGCTATTTTCCTTTCTAAAATTAATGAGTGAGAACCATTGAATAGAGAGTACGAATAAGAACTATCCATTTGTTATATTACAATAAGATAACAAATGAATAAAAACGTGTATATTTTTATTATCTTTTCCCTTTTACTAGTATAATATTAAGTATCAATGCAAATATACGAAATTATTTTATGAAGTATCATTATTTTAGAATATTTGGCTTAAAATAGCCAGGTAAGGAGCTGTTAAATTGAAAAATTCAACGATACATAGTTCTAAAAAGTATAAATTTATACCATTGTCTGCGAGCTTAATTGCTAGTGTTTTATTTGCAGTAAACCCAGAGTACAGTGTGGTTGCAGAGGATATTGAAGAAAATGATCATTTACTAGAAATTAAAGCATTACATGAAGAGTATCACTCGTTACTAAATGATGTAAAAAATACAGATGAAGTCGTTACAGAGGATTCTTCTGAGGCAGAAACGGATGAAATCTCTGAAGAAGGGACGACTGAGTCAGAAACCTCAGAAATTTCAGAGGAAAATACATTAGTAGCGGATTTTGATGAAATAAATGAAGTTAAAAGATTATTACTTCATGCAATAGAAAAAGCAGGATCGATAGATTACGCCCAACAACTCCAAGCTGATGGCTTAACAATTGAAGAACTTGATCAAATCTTTGAGCGTTTAATTGTGGAAAGTATTGAAAATAATGATGTAGAGGATGCTGCTTCTGATGAAGGAGCTGTCGAAGATGATGAACAGCTACCAGAAGGAGAAAAAACAGCAGTAGAGCCTGAAGAAGACTTTGAAGAAGCTGAAACCGAAGAACACGAAGCGGAAGAAGAGTCTGTACAGGAATCTGAGCTAGAAGACTCCAAAGAAGCAAGAGATGAAGAGAAAGTTGCTTCTGAGCCTGAAGAAGATATTGAAGAAGATAATGAAAAGGGCGAAGATTCTGAACCAATAACGTCTGAAGATGATATTCCGGAAGAAATTCCAGAAGAGGCAGAACAAGAAATGGCTGCAGATGAAGTAGAAGCTGATTCTGAAGTAGATCTAGATGAATCTGCCGATTTTGAAGAAGAACGTGTGGACGTCGAAGCTGACTCTTCAGAAGAAAATCAAGAACAAATACAAGAAGCAGAAGACAAAGAAGCGAATATTGAAGATCAAAAAGATGAAGAAGAGCAAATTGAAGAAGAGAATCAAGAAAACACAAAGAATATCGATGACTTTGAAGAAAAAGAATCTAAAGAAGACTCTGAAGAAACTAAACAAGAACTAGCGGATTCTGAATCCGAAGAGGAAGCTGAGCAGAAACAAGAACAAGCTGCTCCAGCGGTTCAAATGCGAGCAATGAGTGCGTCCGCTACTCCAAAAACAGTGACTTATACTGTTCGTTCAGGAGACTCCTTAAATAAGATTGCGAATAGTCATGGAGTATCTGTAAACCATTTAGTTTCTTTAAATAACATCGCGGATAAAAATAAAATCCAAGCGGGACAAGTATTATTAATTAGTGGCAGTAAAGAAGACTTAGGAAATATAAATCAAAATTTATCAAACAGTGATTTTGTGAATGTATTAGGTAAAGAAGCACAAAAAGTAGCTTCAGAAAAAAATCTATATGCTTCGGTCATGGTTGCACAAGCCGCCTTAGAGTCAGGCTTTGGAAGTAGTGGGTTATCTGCACCACCAAATCACAACTTGTTTGGCATGAAGGGTTCATATAACGGACAATCAGTCGCGATGAAAACAAGTGAATATTCATCTTCAGGTGGCTGGGTGACAATTACTGACTACTTTAAAAAATATCCAAGTTATTTAGAGTCATTGTTAGATCACGCGGGCTATATTAGAAGAGGACCATCATGGGACGGCAATTATTACTATGGGGTGTGGAAAGAGAATACGAATAGTTATAAAGACGCCACTTCAAGTCTACAAGGACGTTACGCGACAGATCCATCTTATGCCAGTAAGTTAAATGAAATTATTTCGAGATATAACTTAACTCGTTTTGATGCGCCATTAAGCGATGGGGAAGTTGTAGTACCACCAGTCAAAGAAGACGACGTCAAGCCTTCTACAGGACAAAACCCTACACCGGCACCAAGTGGTTCAACCTATAGAGTCAAAGCCGGAGACAACCTCACACGTATTGGTCGGATGTATAATATGAGCGTTTCTGAACTGAAACGACTCAATAACTTAAGCTCAGATACCATTTATGTTGGTCAAACGTTGAAAGTCAGTGGCCAAAGTTCAACCCCTGCTCCAAAACCAACGACTCCAAGTAATGGTTCAAGTTATACCGTAAAACAAGGTGACAACTTATTCCGTATTAGTCGTAATTACAATACAAGTGTATCTGAATTGAAACGACTCAATAATTTAAGTTCAGATACAATCTATGTTGGACAAACATTGAAAGTGAATGGTCAAAGTTCTACACCTGCTCCAAAACCAACGACACCAAGTAGTGGTTCGAATTATACAGTCAAAGCAGGTGATACACTCTCGCATATTAGTCGTACATATAATACGAGTGTTTCCGAGTTAAAACGCCTAAACAATTTGAGTTCAGATACTATTTATGTTGGGCAAACGTTGAAAGTAACTGGTCAAAATTCTACGTCAATATCGAAACCAACGACACCAAGTAGCGGTTCAAACTATACCGTAAAAAGAGGTGACAACTTATTCCGTATTAGTCGCACATATAATACGAGTGTCTCCGAGTTGAAACGATTAAACAATCTAAGTTCAGACACAATTTATGTCGGGCAGACATTAAAAGTAAACGGTCAGAGTTCAACTTCTACACCAAGCTCAACAACACCTGCAAGTGGGAGCTCGAACTACACCGTTAAAGCAGGCGATACGCTGTCACATATCAGCCGTGTACACAACACCAGTGTATCTGAGTTGAAACGATTAAACAATTTAAGTTCAGATACGATTTATGTCGGACAGACATTAAAAGTAAACGGTCAAAGTTCAACTTCTACACCAAGCTCAACGCCTACAAGTGGGAGTTCGAATTACACGGTTAAGTCAGGCGATACTTTGTCGCATATTAGCCGCGTGCACAACACCAGCGTTTCCGAGTTGAAGCGACTAAATAATTTAAGCTCAGACACGATTTATGTCGGACAGACACTAAAAGTAAACGGTCAGAGTTCAACTTCTACACCAAGCTCAACGCCTGCAAGTGGGAGCTCGAATTACACGGTTAAGTCAGGCGATACTTTGTCACATATCAGCCGTGTGCACAACACAAGTGTCTCTGAGTTGAAACGATTAAATAATCTAAGCTCAGACACAATTTATGTCGGGCAGACATTAAAAGTGGCGGGAAGTGCAAAAAACGTTTCACCGTTAAATAGTCAAAAGAGTACAAGTAATCAGGGAGACCCTTCAACGACACATACTGTGAAAACGGGGGACACCCTTTATGGTATTGCGAAAAAATATAATACAACCGTTGCTAATATCGTTTCTTGGAACCATTTAGAAAACGAAGATTTTATCAGTATCAATCAAATATTAACTGTTAAAAACACAAAGGCACAAACCACTTCAAATAATCCGAAAGATTATCAAGTTGTGAGTGGCGATACACTTTCTGGGATTGCACGTAAATTTGATACAACGGTTCAAGCGTTAAAAACTAAAAATAATTTAAGATCTGATTTAATATTCGTTGGTCAAACTTTGAAAGTTTAAAGTGTTTTTAGTTCAACCAGAAGATTGGTAGTTGAATATATTCTTATTTATGCTAGAATACTCTAAATACTATACAAATAAATAAAAATAAATTTGAAGATTAGGAGCAGTAAGTGACCTCATTTTTCTCAGAGAATACATGGTTGGTGTGAATGTATAAAAATACTCACTGAACTCACCTAATCATTACTGAAACGGATTTTTATGGATGAAATTTCAGTCGTTATCCGCGTTAAGGACTAGAGGTTAATTATTTTTAAAATAATTAGCAAATTAGGTGGTACCGCGGATTATCGCCCTATAGACAATGATTGTTTATAGGGCTTTTTTTAATCATAAGGAGGAGAATGAATGAGTTTCAATCATCTAGAAATTGAACAAAAATGGCAAAATTACTGGGAAAATAATCAAACATTTAAAACAACCGAAGATCCCGATAAAGAAAACTTCTATGTATTGGATATGTTTCCTTACCCATCAGGACAAGGACTGCACGTCGGACATCCTTTGGGCTATACAGCAACAGATATTCTTGCACGAATGAAACGTACTCAAAATTATAATGTGTTGCATCCTATGGGGTGGGATGCTTTTGGCTTACCGGCAGAACAATATGCTTTAGATACCGGAAATGATCCCGCCGAATTTACAAATAAGAATATCGAAACTTACAAACGCCAAATTACACAACTTGGTTTTAGTTATGACTGGAGTCGTGAAATTAATACAACCGATCCCCAATTTTACAAATGGACGCAATGGATCTTTACAAAATTATATGAAAAAGGCTTAGCTTATCAAGACGAAGTAGCCGTTAACTGGTGTCCAGCACTGAATACAGTTCTTTCAAATGAAGAAGTCATTGACGGGGTGAGTGAACGTGGCGGACATCCTGTTTATCGCCGTCCAATGAAGCAGTGGATGTTGAAGATTACAGCTTACGCTGAACGTTTACTTGAAGATTTGGAAGAGGTTGACTGGCCAGAAAGTATTAAAGAAATGCAAAGAAATTGGATTGGAAAATCTGAAGGAGCAACTGTAGAATTTCCAGTCATTGATTCAGAACTTGTTTTGGAAGCTTACACGACGCGGCCAGACACTTTATATGGAACGACTTATTTAGTGATTGCACCAGAACATGCATTGTTAGATGAGCTTGTTTCTGAAGCACATAAAGAAGAAATCGATGCCTATGTTAAAGAAGTTGAAATGAAGAGTGAACTTGAACGAACTTCATTAAACGATGATAAACATGGAATATTTACAGGGGCTTATGTAGAACATCCAGTGACGGGTGAACAGCTTCCTGTTTGGGTGGCTGATTATGTGGTGGTTTCATATGGAACAGGAATCGTCCTTGCCACACCCGCGCATGATGAACGCGACTATAAATTTGCGCAAAAATATGATCTGCCGATTAAAGCAATTATTGAACTCCCTGAAGGGGAAGAGTTGCCTTATGACGGCGATGGCAAACATATTGCTTCTGATTTCTTAGATGGTTTGTATAATGAAGAAGCGATTGAGAAAATGAATGATTGGTTAGAAGAAAACAATAAAGGCCATCGTGAAATTAACTACCGACTCCGAGACTGGGTCTTTTCACGTCAACGTTATTGGGGAGAGCCCATTCCTATTATTCATTGGGAAGATGGCACAACTACAGTCGTCCCTGAAGAAGACTTGCCGGTTGAACTTCCTAAAACAGATAACATTCACCCCTCAGGAACAGGTGAATCTCCTCTTGCTAATATTGAAGAATGGGTGAATGTTGAAGATCCTGAAACAGGGATGAAGGGAAGACGTGAAACGAACACAATGCCACAGTGGGCAGGTAGTTCATGGTACTACCTCCGCTTTATCGATCCTCATAATGATGAGGCTCTGGCTGATCCTAAAAAATTAGAAGAGTGGCTACCCACTGACCTTTATGTGGGAGGGGCTGAACATGCTGTTCTTCACTTATTATATGCAAGATTCTGGCATAAATTCCTTTATGACTTAGGCGTCGTTCCTACAAAAGAACCGTTCCAGAAATTATTTAACCAAGGAATGATTCTTAAAGATGGCGATAAAATGTCTAAATCCCGTGGAAATGTGATCAACCCTGATGATATTGTGAATCAATATGGTGCAGATACACTTCGTTTATACGAAATGTTTATGGGGCCTTTAGAAGCAGCCAAAGATTGGACCGATGAAGGAGTAGAAGGAGCTCGTCGTTTCTTAGACCGCGTTTGGCGACTATTTATTGATGAAGAAGGAGAAGTGCGTGATCGAATTACCACTTACAACGATGGCACCTTAGATATTGTCTATAACCAAACAGTGAAAAAAGTAACCGATGACTTTGAAGCTCTTCAATTCAACACAGCAGTTTCACAGCTTATGGTCTTTATCAATGAAGCTTATAAAGCAGATGGTTTGCCGATTGACTATGTGAAGGGCTTTATCCAGATGCTCGCACCTGTTGCACCTCATCTAGGCGAAGAGTTGTGGCAAATGATTACGAAAAGTGAAGAAAGCATCACTTACGCTGCTTGGCCAACTTATGATGAAGATAAACTCGTCTCAGATGAAATCGAAGTAGTCTTTCAAGTGAATGGTAAAGTTCGTGGGAAAGCACACGTTTCTCGTTCAATTTCAAAAGAAGAATTAGAAGAAAAAGCTCTTGCCAATGAAAACGTGAATGAACATATTGAGGGCTTAACCGTAAGAAAAGTGATTGTTGTCCCAGAAAAATTAGTGAATATTGTGGCTAATTAACCAGTGTTTGAAGAATGTTTAAATGTTTATTAAAGAATTAAGGATCCATTGATAAACAAAGCAAAAAACAGTAAAATAGAGGCACATCGAAAAAAGAGCGTTCCCGCTCTTTTTTCTTTTTAAGTACACAATTTAATGAGTGGCGAAAGTAGGATTTAATAATGAATAAAGAACAAAATGTTCAAGAAGATAATCGTATGGTAGCGGGCTCTTCTTGGATGAGTTTTGGAAGTTTGTTTTCAAGAATTTTAGGGGCCGTTTATATTATCCCGTGGATGATATGGATGGGGACCCCTGAACAAGCCGATGCAGCACATGCATTGTATCAGATCGCTTATACCCCGTATGCATTTTTCTTGGCTTTTGCAACAGCTGGTGTTCCATCAGCAATCTCTAAACAAATTAGCCATTTTAATGCAATTCAAGAGTATGAGATTTCGAAAAAGATTTATAAGCAAGGGCTATTTTTGATGGCCATTACAGGACTTGCCTCCGCTCTGTTACTTTACTTTCTAGCGCCCTCGATTGCAGAAAGTAGTGCGATAGCAAATAAAGATTCGGGAATATTTGTTATTCGTTCTCTTGTCCCTGCCTTATTGATCATACCATCTCTATCAGTCGTTAGAGGGGTTTTTCAAGGGCATAATCGGATGCGTGAACCTGCGATTTCACAAGTCCTCGAACAACTGGCTCGAGTCATATTTATTTTAGGTACCGCTTATATTATCCGACAACTCATGCATGGCGAAGTTGTAACTGCTGTTGCATTTTCAACATTTGCTGCATTTATTGGGGCCGTTTTTGCGATTGGTTACTTACTTATTCGGATGAAACAAACACCGACGGCTTTAAATCGAGAATTTGAAGAAAGTAAAAACCAAGTTTTCGTTTCAACATCCGACTTATTAAAAGATATTATTAAAACATCGATACCATTTGTCATTATGTCGACGGGTCTTACGATTTTCCAGATGGTGGATCAACAGACTTTTGCGCCGTTAATGCATCTTATTTACCCAACCGTCTCGGATCAAAGCATTCAGATTAGCTATGGAATTATCCAAGCGAATGCGCATAAGTTAAGTACAATCATTACTTCATTTGGTTCCGCATTGGCTATCACTTCGGTTCCTGTGATGAGTGATTTGATTGCTAAAAAACGCTATCGAGATGTTTCTTATCAATTTGAGCAGGCGGTCCAATTACTAATGTTTATTATGATTCCAGCGGTTATTGGAATGTTTGTAGTGGCTGAACCATTTTATACAATATTCTATTCATTCAATGCCTTTGGAATTCATGTTACACGAATTTATGCAGTTACAAGTTTGTTTATGGGCTTATTTTTAGTCCTTGGGAATATCTTACAAGCAGTAAACTTACGACGTTTAGGCATTTACGCTTTAGGAGCTGGAATTCTTGTCAAACTAATCGCCCAACCATTGTTCCTAAGTTTAGCAGGAGAAAGTGGTATGTTGTATTCAACAATGGCTGGTTTACTTGTAACGATTTTCTTCATGTTCCGAGCGATGTATAAAAATATTGGATTCTCTATTCCCTTTATTTTTAGAAGAGTATTGCTGATTTTATTACTAGCAGTAATTATGGGGGTAGTAACTTTTGCTTCCAGCTGGTTATTAGGTTTGTTTATTGATCATGGAAGTCGTCTACAAGCATTGATTTCGATGTTAATTACGGGTGCTACAGGCGTTGTTGTATATGGTTACTTGACACTTAAGACACGTCTTGCCGAAAGTGTTATCGGACCACAAGCGAAAAACTTTAGAAACAAATTAGGAATTAAATAAAAAGCTAGGAGTTAGATAATGAGGTTAGACAAATTACTGGCACATACAGGGTTTGGAACACGTAAAGAAGTAAAGAAAATTATCAAAGATGGTTATATTGAAATCAATGGGGCCATCGCTAAAAAACCGGGTGAAAAAGTAGACCCAGATAAAGATGATGTCCGTGTGGGTGGACAACGAATTTATTATGAAGAGTTTGTCTACTTTATGTTAAATAAACCGGCTGGAGTGATTAGTGCCACGGAAGACTTTATACATGAAACCGTGCTCGATTTACTTGGACCAGCTGATTTAGTCCAAGAACCTCACCCCGTCGGACGATTAGATATTGACACAGAAGGGTTACTTATTCTAACAAACGATGGCCAATTAACTCATCAGCTAACATCGCCCAAAAAAGAAGTCGATAAAGAATATTATGCACGTATTGAAGGTCTAGTCACAGAAGACGATATCGCTAAGTTTGAAGAAGGTTTAATTTTAGAAGATAAAGAAGAAGATTTTAAAACAAGACCCGCTAAACTTGAGATTTTATCTGTTGATGAAGAAGAGAATGAGTCAGAAATCAATGTAACGATTCACGAAGGAAAATTCCATCAAGTGAAGCGAATGTTTGCGGCGGTTGGTAAAGAAGTACTTTATCTCAAACGAATTCGTATGAAGAATTTAGAATTAGATGAAACATTACCACCAGGTGAGTACCGTCCTTTAACAGAAGAAGAAATCAAAAGCTTAAAACCTGAATAGAAATAAAAAAAGTCTCGCAAAGAAAACTGCGGGACTTTTTTTGATCTTATTGTCGATATTGTTCGAGGAAGTCTAAACTTTCTTCCGTGATCATTTTTTCTAATAAAGTCAAGACGGCTTGATCTTCACTTGAACCTATTTCATAACGGCAATGTTCTTTTAACTCTTGATCTGCATTCTCCATTGCGACACTATAATGAGCTTCTTGCATCATGCTCCGATCGTTTAAACTGTCACCAAAGCACATTGTTTCTTGCGGGGAAATGCCGTATTTATCCTGTAAGAATTTTACAGCCTCTCCTTTACCTCCCTCTTTATGATAGACATCTAGCCAGATATCTCCACTAGTTACAGAAGAAACTCCTGGAAATTTTCCTTCAATTTCTTTCATAAATTCTTTTATTTCATCAAGAGGATGATCACAAAGCATTTCTATTTTGACAATCTCTTGATCTATCGGTATTTCTGAGAAATTTTGGATGGGTTGATAATCACCAAAATATAAACGGATTTCTTTTTCAGCCCATTCATTTTTGGGCGTTTTCGTGTAGGCTTGGTCTCCTGTACTGAAAACAGGATGATAGCCGTCTTGGTTGTCGATAAAATAATAAATCTCTTGGGCCTCTTCACGATTTAAGGGCAGGGTTTGGATAATCTCTTGATCCCTTTTAAGTACATTCCCGTCATCCCCTGCTAAATATAGGTATTCCAAAACCTCTTCATCAAAGTAATTCTCAAGTAGGGGGATAAAATTTCCACTAGCGATCCCTAAAACAATATTCTGCTTTTTCAGTTCGCGAAAGACAAACGCAGCTTTTTCTTTATCATAAGTTTTATCTTCTCTTAAAAAAGTTTCATCCATATCTGTCACAATTAACTGAATCGTCATTTTTTATGCTCCTCGCTGAGATATTAAGAGTATTCGTTAAAGATAGGTTCAAATTAAAAGACTCAGAAAAACATCAAAGAAAGATAGCCACCTGCTAAATATAGAAGGGCATTGAGTCCAATAACTTTTAACAAGGACAAATTTGCATCATTGACTTCCCCTGTCCGATCCACTTTTGTGGAAGGTGTTTGAAAAACAACAATAATAAATAATAAAATAACACCTACAAAATAAACACGTCGTAAAAAAGTCATTAATAAAAGGCCAATGATTAAGGAAATAAGACTTAATCCATAAAATAAGGTTCGATTCTTTTTCAAAATATCACGCTTTCATCATTCTTTTAAATGGGATACTAAAAAATAGTAGTAAGATGGGAAGGATCCCACCTTACTACTATAAGCTATTTTTACAACAATTTCATGAACTTTTGGTTACAATTGTAGGTTTTTCATGAAAATAGGTAAATATTCAATGATTTTAGTCGGTAAGGTCACGTAATAAGTTTCTGCCAATTCATCCGCAACCGCGCTATGCATATAGACTGCACTTAATAATGCTTCTTTTTTATTTTCATATTGGCCTAAAAGACTGGCAATAATTCCTGTCAGTGTATCGCCCATCCCACCTGTGGCCATGGAAGGATTTCCCGCCGTATTTTCCCAAATATCATCTTCAATATACACTTCTGTACGGTCTTTTTTCAATACAACCGTCGCTTCTAATTCCTGTTGTTTTTGTTGGTTTTCTTCTGGCGAATCAGCAGGAGGTTGAATACCGCTCAAACGTTGCCACTCACCAGGATGAGGCGTTAAAATAATATTTTCTGTTGGGATTTCTGCTGTCGAACTTTCATTGACAAGATGAGTAATGCCATCACCATCGAGGATTAACCACTGTTTTTCATCTATGGTATGGATAACTGTCTTAAAGACGTCGAGTGCGTCCTCTGAAAGTCCAAGTCCTGGACCGAGAACGATCACATCTGCTTTCTCTACGTTTTCTGAAAGGCTCTCTTGATCATACATATCGACAAACATGGCTTCAGGCAGGCGAGCATGGAGCGCATGCAAATTTTTCGGAGAAGACGCGACAGAAACTAAGCCGGCTCCTGCATAAAGAGCAGCAGAAGCACTTAAAATAGCTGCGCCTCCCATATTCTCATTGCCACCTACACAAAGCACATGCCCCATTTTATTTTTATACGTATCTTCTTCTCGGGTAGGTAACCAGTCTTTTACAATGTCTTCAGTAATTTTATTCATCTAATCACCTCTAAAATTTGTTAAATACAGTATAACGAAAACAAATGTACTGAACCAATTTAGGTATTTAGATTAACCAATTATTTTTAGATTTACATGAAAAGTGTTATCATTAGCGTACTGAAAATACTAGGAGGAAAAACATGGCAGATATAAATTGGAAAGAAATGGTTGAAGAGTATAAAGATGATTTTCTAGAAGATTTATTTACTTTATTAAAAATTGATAGTACACGTGATGATGATGCCGCAACAGATGAATATCCAGTAGGTCCTGGACCTGTTGAAGCACTTGATGCTTTTTTAGAAATAGGAGAGCGGGACGGCTTTGCGACTGAAAATTTTGATAATTGGGCTGGTCACATTGAGTACGGTGAAGGCGAAGAATTGTTAGGAATTTTAGGACATGTTGACGTTGTTCCAGCGGGTTCTGGTTGGGAAACTGATCCTTTTGAGCCTGTTATTAAAGACGGAAAATTATACGCGCGAGGTTCTAGTGATGATAAGGGACCCACAATGGCTGCTTATTATGCCTTAAAAATGATTCATGATTTAGAATTACCTGTTTCTAAACGGGTCCGTGTCATTATCGGAACCGACGAAGAATCCGAGTGGGGTTGTATGGACCATTATCTAAATGTTGCTGAAACACCCGATTTTGGATTTTCACCAGATGCTTATTTCCCCATCATTAACGGAGAAAAAGGAAATATGACGGTGAGCTTAGACTTCAAAGGTGAAAATGGTGCTGATTATAAGCTCGTTTCATTTGAGGCAGGTTTACGTCCAAATATGGTTCCTCAAGACGCTGAAGCTATTGTAGAAGCCGAAAATGCTGAAGTTATTGCGCAAAGATTCGAAGACTTTTTAGACAATCAGCCGGTTACAGGAAGCGTTGAAATTAAAGGGAATGAATTAACTCTCACTGTTGTTGGTAAAGCAGCTCATGGTTCGACTCCTGAAAACGGGGTAAATGCAGCGACTTATTTAGCGACTTTCTTAAATGAATTTACTTTTGAAAAAGACGCGAAAGCTTTTCTAAATGTTGCGGCAACTTACTTACATGAAAGCCATGAAGGTGAAAAGTTAGGAATTGCCTACGAAGATGAGCTAATGGGTAAATTGTCTTCAAATTTTGGTATTTTTAATTTTGAAGAAGGCACTGGTGGACAAATCAGCGCAAACATGCGTTACCCTCAAGGAACAGATGAAGAAACAATCTTTGCTCAATTTGAAGAGACCTTAGCGGATGAAGCCGTCAAGTGTGTATTAGAAGAGGGCGGAAAAGTTCCACATTACGTTCCAAAAGACGATCCACTTGTTCATACTTTACTCGATGTTTATCGTCGTCAAACAGGCCAAGAAGCAGATGAAATGGTCATCGGTGGTGGAACTTATGGTCGTTTATTAGATCGAGGCGTTGCTTTTGGTGCGATGTTCCCAGATAGTGTAGACACTATGCACCAAGCGAATGAATACATTGAAGTGGATGATCTTATGCGCGCCATGGCTATCTACGCTGAATCAATCTATGAACTCATAAAGTAAAATAACCAGAAAAGAAAGCTATTCATTCACTCAAATGAGTGTTTATGAATAGCTTTTTAGTTTTGTTTGAAGAAGATATATATTATGAGAATGAATTTTAAAAATAATAATTTAGACTGAATAATTCACAGCTTTTTTACTATTAGTCACTAACATTGATCTAGCAAACTTCGTTCGGACAATCAATATACTTCCAAAGAGGCTAAAAAATCTCTTGAACCCTTACTTGCCATTATAATCAAGCGATTCTAATTATTGATACGTAAAGAAATCTCGTGATGTGGGTTTATAAAATTCTGAATAATTTAGCTGTGTAATAGGAAGTTATTTTATTATTTAGTTAAAGATCTTTTAGAAAGTGTTTCAATGGCTAATTTTCTTCATAAAGGCACAAAAACATCATATTTTATTTATTATTTCTTTTGAATTTATATGGTATCCTTGCTGGGGCAGTGAAAAAATTTAAAAGGAGATACATATATGCACCAGATTAAAAATGTGACGAAAACTTATGATACCGGAGCTTTACAACAAAAAGCTCTAGATGGTGTCAGCTTCAATCTTCGAGACAATGAATTTGTTTCTATACTTGGCCATAGTGGTTCGGGAAAAACAACTTTATTAAATATTGTTGGAGGCTTAGATCGTTATGATAGCGGAGATATTATCATCAATGGGATATCAACGAAGGAATATACAGACAAAGATTGGGATTCATATAGAAACCATTCCGTTGGTTTTGTTTTTCAAAGCTATAACCTTATCCCGCACCAATCCGTATTATCGAACGTTGAACTGGCTTTAACCATATCGGGGATTTCTTCAGGAGAGCGGAAGGAAAGAGCGGCGAAAGCTTTAGAAGAAGTCGGTTTAAAAGAACATCTTCATAAACATCCGAATCAATTATCCGGTGGACAAATGCAGAGGGTAGCTATAGCTCGTGCCTTAGTCAATGAACCGGATATTTTACTGGCGGATGAACCAACGGGGGCTTTAGATACTGAAACAAGTACTCAGATTATGGACCTCCTTAAAAGGGTAGCGAAAGATCGCCTAGTAGTAATGGTTACGCATAATCCTGAACTGGCTCAAGAATATTCAAATCGTATTATCGAGTTACAGGACGGGAAGGTTATATCGGATTCAAATCCTCTGAATATTGAAGAAGATGTAGCGGAACCAGCACATAAAAATATGGGGAAATCCTCAATGTCATTCTTAACGGCTTTAGTTTTGAGTTTTAATAACTTAAGGTCGAAAAAAGGTCGAACATTTTTAACCGCATTTGCGGGTTCGATTGGAATTATTGGGATTGCCTTGATTCTCTCTCTTTCAACAGGAGTCAATGATTATATCGATGATATTCAACAAGATACAATGTCCGCCTATCCGATCACTATTGAGGAACAAACGATTGATTTGGATAGTTTAGTCGATATTCAAAATGAGGCAGCTGGCAATATAACCCAAACGGAAGAAGAAACGGCTCATGAAGATTTAGATGCTGTTTATTCAAATACAACTTCTTTAGAACTCATGAGTAGTGCGACTTCAACTTTTAGTGAAAATAACTTAACGTCTTTCAAAGAATATTTAGAGGATCCATCAAATAAAATTGATCCTTATGTGGGGGAAAATGGCGTTGTTTATTCTTATGCATTGAATTTTGATTTATTCGCATATGATGATGAAGGGACATTTATAAATACAGATGGCAGTACGTTTACAGATGAGGATTCACGAGACATGACAGGTTTTCAGCCACCAGTTAATCCTATGATGTCCTCTGAAAGTAAAGTCAGTGAACTCCTTTCTGGTGTGGATGGAAACTTAATTAGTCCAGTGGTTACCGATAATTATGAGATTTTGCATGGTAAATGGCCAGAAAATTATGATGAAGTTGTTTTAACAGTCGATCAAAACAATGAAGTAGATACATCCGTCCTTTACGAATTAGGAATTTTACCAGCCGATGAGTACAGAGAAGTACTAGATCAAATTGATCAAGGCAAAGAAGTTGAAATGGATGCTCAAAAAATAAGCTATGAAGAGTTAACCGATCAAGTTTTCTATCTGCTACCAGCTAGTGATTATTATGTTGAAGATGAAAATGGACACTTCCAGGATATTTCAGATGATAATGCAGCAGTTGAAAATTTAGTCGAAGACCATGCAATTGAAATTAAGGTAGCTGGTATTGTGAAACCTGTTGAAGATGCATCAACGGCCGCTATTACAACACCGATTGCTTATACAAATGATTTAACCAATTATTTAATTGATTATGCAAATGAAAGTGAAGTTGTACAAGCACAAGAGGCATCGCCAGAAGTGAACATTCTAAATGGTTTGCGTTTTGAAACAGACAATGATGACCAAAAAATAGAAGATGCACGTGAATATCTCGCAAGTTTTACGATTAGTGAAAAGGCAGATTTTGTACGCGCTATGCAAGAAAACGATGGAGAATCAAGTACAATGCCTGGAGCTACGATTGAAATGGGCGAAGAACAATTAGCTGCTGGTTTTGATAATTTAGTTGAAAGCTTAGATTCAGAAGCATTATTAGATATCTATGATAATTCGATTTCCACAGGAAGTTACGATGAGAATATGGAAGCATTTGGTGTGATTAGTTTAGATGCACCTTCTTCTATTAGTATTTATTCAGACAATTTTGAAGATAAAGAAGCCATTTCTGCTGGGATAGAAGACTATAATGCAACGGTAGATGAAGAAGAGCAAATTACTTATGCGGATTTTGCAGGTTTAATTATGTCTTCTGTAACTGAAATTATTAATGTGATCACGTATGTGTTAATTGCGTTCGTCAGTGTTTCATTAATTGTTTCATCGATTATGATTGGTATTATCACGTATATTTCAGTCCTTGAACGAACAAAAGAAATTGGTATCCTTCGAGCGATTGGAGCGTCTAAAGGAAATATTTCTACAGTCTTCAATGCAGAAACCATTATTATCGGTTTGTTTTCAGGGATATTAGGAGTAGGTTTGACTTATCTCTCTCATATTCCTATAAATATGATCCTAGAGAATTTATTAGGCGAAGGGGTTCGAGCAAGTTTATCTATAAATAGTTCTCTTGTATTAGTCCTTCTAAGTATTGTCCTCTCATTTATTGCAGGATTAATTCCCTCAAAACAAGCGTCTCAGAAGGATCCTGTCGATGCATTAAGAAGTGAATAATCATAAATAAAACAAAGAGAAGTAAGCAATGAAAATTGAACGAGGCTGGGAAAAACTCAGTCTCAATATAAAAACCCATTCATTTATTTTCTAAAATAAATGAATGGGTTTATTCTTTTTAGGACGATGAAACAAGCCTGATACCTTATAATCGAAGTACGACCAACAGCTAAGGAGAGCTCGTTATGTATCAAAATTATACCACAATGAAATAGTTAACGGATGATACAGCGTCAACGTACAAAATAAAAAAGCGACAAATATTTTAGGACGGGTAACTAGAACTGCCTCGAAAAATAGAGGTATAAATTATTCAGGTTTAATTAAATAGACTAGTTAAGGTAAGTGATCAAGTGCATATTGAGCTTGATCTGCCGTATAACCTTCATATATTAATTGGTCGTATAGTCCTTGATCAGAAAATGATGTGTAATCTAAATAACTAATGGCTTCTTGTAAAGCATTTTCTTTCCAGTCGGTTTGAACATTATCAACGCCGTATTGTGCAGCATCTTCAGGATAACCTTCATATAAGAGTTGATCGTATAAACCTTCTTTAGAAAAAGAAGTATAATCTAGATAATCATTAGCCGTTGAAAGAGCATTTGTAAATTCTCTTGAGACTTCTTTAGATTCTTGATTTGTTTCTTCGACTTCTTCAGGATCTTCTGGTTCACTAGGCTCTTTAGGCTCTTCAGATTTTTCATGTTCTTTAGCTTTTTCAGCTTCATCGGATGCTTCATTTTCTTCAGATTCGTTAGCCGCCTCTTCAGCTTTTTCAAGAACTTCTTGTTCTGCCTCTTTAACAGCTTCTTCTAAGTCAGTTATTTCTTCCGAAGCCTCAGTTAATTGTTTTTCTAATGTCTCTATCCATTGATTGGCAGTTTCTAACTCTCCTTCTAAATTTTCTACTTCTTCAGTAGTATTATCTGAACTTTCCACATCCTCGCCACACGCTGTTAAAAGTAGTGCACTAGCGCCAAATAATAATAAATTTTTATGTAACTTCACTTACTCTCCTCCTTTTTATTATCATACCAGAAAAGAGCAAAGAGAATTGGTAAAAATAAAATTAAATGTATAAGGATTACTGAACGATTCAGCATTGATCCACTTAAACCAATAAATAAGCGAATATATAAAGACCAAAAATGAAAAGCCCTGCTAAACCAATAAACGTACTGTGGACTTTGTAAGTCATTTGAAGATAAGCAACGAATTCACGAAGAAAAGCGTTTAATGAATAATAAAATTTGCTTTTTGAACCGTAACCTATCGCGTTAATTCCTAAATTGCGGGCATGCATTAGCCCACGAATCAGATGATAATTATTCGTAACAATTGCAATGTTTGGTTCTGTGTCGGCGGTCCAATCGCGGTCAATCACTTCTTTTGAGAATTTAATGTTTTCATAAGTGCTTACGGATGCTACTTCTTTTAAGATAAATTTTGAGTCAGTCCCTTGATCGAGCGCATATTGAGCCATTGCTTCGCCTTCTGGCACTAATTCATCGGCTCCTTGTCCTCCTGAAAAAACAAGTTTTCCTTTATTTTGTGCTTGTTGTATATCCAACGCTCGGTTAATTCTACCGGCTAAAAGGGGAGTGACTTTATCGCCATTTAAATGGGCTCCTAATACGATGAAGTAGTCAATATCCTCTTTTTTAAAATGAATTAAATTCAATAAGTTGGAAACGGTATAAAAAAATAAAATGAACGAAAGATAAACAGCAATGAAACTAATGAATTGATAAAGAGCGTTTAGGATATTATTTTCAGTAACATCGACAACAGCAGGCCAAAAGACGAGATAAAAAATAAGACCAATTCCTAAAATTAAAGACAAAGAATTTTTAAAACTAAATCCTTCATGGCGTATAAGTCTGACACCATTCATTAAAAAAGTAGCCACCATTAAAGTGGGCATAAGAAGTATAGGAATAAGAAATAACATCGCTAAAACAACTAACGGCGTAGACAGATTTCTTTGAACTAGAACAACAACCATGATGAGTCCCAAATGAAACAAAGAACCTAAAAAAGTAATCCCTAACCAGATCGTTTGGGGGTGCTTCAATTTTAGATAAAGAAACGTTAGCCCAAAAAGTAAAAATAAAACAATTAATCCTAATAAAATCTTCATTACAAGCCTCCATATCCAAAAAAAGATTTACAAGCACTCATTGTCGTTCAAAAGCCAATGAGTGCTTGTTCATTTAATTGACCATTTCTTCATCAAATTGAAGGGTTTCGCCTTCTTGTAATACTATATGCGCGCCTTCATATGGCTCTCCATCAACAGTCAATAATACTTCTGGACTCCCATAGTAATCACTCAGCGTATTGACTAAAGTATAAATAGCAAAAAGTTCACCTGTGGAACCGGCATTCATATTCTCGACAAATTCTGAAGAGACATCGGCTTCGACAAGTTGTTGATCATTAAGAAATAAGTAGTTGATTTGAGTGCCTTCTGGTAAAAGGTTGATCTCAGGATATTCTGTATTTTGTCCACTTAATAATTCCGTAATCGCTACACGAGCAGGATCATTAGTGTTTAACGTTAAATTTGTCTCTACAGTATCCAGTCCCATCGCTTGTTCATCAGGAATATAGACAGTGAACGGCAGTGTTTCGGGGGTTTCTGTTTCAATTTTTTCTAAATTTGATTCAACAGTGAGTCCTTCTGTCTCGGTCACTTCTGAGACTAACCCCACATCTTTTGCATAGTATTTTTTAGTCGTCGTATCATCGGTAGTGATTGTTACTTCCATCGTAGTATATTCGCCGGCAGGAACGGATAACTCATGATCGAGAGCGGTTATTTCATAGTCACTCTCGCCATTCGACCAAGTCGTTCCCACTTCGATCGGCGCTTTTAAAATAACTTCTTCTTCCTGATTTTCCCAAAAACTTCCGATCTCAGTAAAGTTATCTCTAAAATAAGTTTCAGGACGACTGAAGGTACGAGTAACAGTATCCGCATCATATTCATAAATTTCAGCGACAACTGTTCCGCCATTGTCTTTAACGATTTGGTAATAGTCTGCTTCGTTAAATTGCGGATTCCATGTATAACGAGCATACTCATTGCCAATGCCTTCAAAAGAATAGACCACATTATCAGGTCGTGGCAACCAAGTCGCTAAATCTTCCTGATTATCCTTTTCGGCAACCTCTTCCTCCGTGTCTTGTTCTTCTGAGGAAGGATTGGTTTGCTCTGTAGAATCTTCAGAATTAACGGGCGCTTCCTCTTCAGCAAAAAGGCCACAGCTCGCTAGAATAAAAAGAGTAGATATCAATGAGAGCCAGATGGTTATTTTTTTCTTCATGGGCTTCATCTCCTTAAAATATGTATTTTCTAATTAAATTATAGCACAGCTCTTTTCGATCAAGAAATAGTTGGAAATTTATCGGCAAAAGTTTAAGGTTCATTTTTATTTATAGTAGAATAGAGGGTAGAAAAATATGAGTTAAAGATCAAAGAATAGGGGAGTAACAACATGAGTTTTAAAATTTATTTCGGTGCGCCATTATTTAATGAAATGGAGCAGATGTACAACGCGTATGTTGTCGAAAAGATACGTGAAAAATATGGGGACCAGGTCGAAGTTTATTTGCCTCAAGAAAATGCATCGATCAATGATAAATCAGGTTTCGCAGATTCTTTAGCGATTGCTCAAGGAGATAATGAATATTTGGAAGAATCCGATCTCCTGATCGCAGTACTTGATGGAGTCACACCTGATAGTGGCTTATCGGCTGAGCTTGGTTATTTTTATTCAATGGAGCGGCCAATGCTCGGGCTATATACGGATACGCGTCAAGGCACCCATGGAAACCAAGAGAAGATTGATGCTCTAGATGAAATTGCAGAATCTCAATTTTCGTATATTAATTTATATACAGTTGGTCTAGTGAAAATCCGAGGTGAGATATTAAATAGCGCGGACGTTTTAGTTGAAAAAATTGGTGACTATTTGCCATAAAAATAATTGAAAATGAAACCTCAAGGAGGAGTAATTTTTGAAAAAGAAGATGATGATCGAACAAGCAGATATTACAACTCTAAAAGTCGATGTAATCGTTAATGCAGCGAATAAATCCTTACTAGGCGGTGGTGGAGTAGATGGAGCTATTCATAAAGCAGCGGGGCCTGAGCTGTTAGAAGCAACGAAGAAACTAGGCGGTGCTGAAACAGGGGAAGCAAAAATTACAAAAGGATTTAAGCTCCCAGCAGAATATATCATTCACACGGTAGGCCCTGTTTATCATGGCGGCCAAGAAAATGAAGCCGAACTACTAGCAGCCTGTTATGAACACTCATTAAAATTAGCGGATGAGTATAAGTTAGAAACGATCGCATTTCCGTCAATCAGTACAGGTGTCTATAATTATCCATTAGAAGAAGCCGCTGAAATTGCTGTGACGACAGTGACTAAAATACTAGAGCAGATGGATTTTGTAAAAGAAGTGATTTTTGTTGTGTTTGATGAGGACAATCAAAGAATGTATGAAAAGATGTTCGAAAAATTTGGGATTCATCATTCATAAAAAATGGAGGTAAATATGCATTTACTAGGTATCGAAGTGAGTTTTCATTTTTATTATATTGAATCTTTAAAAGAAAAGCGACGCATTATGCGAAGTATTATTGATCATGTACAAAGTCGCTATAAAATTAGCGCAGCTGAAGTAGACTATTTAGATAGTTTAGAACGTGGTGCTATAGGGTTTGGTGTGGTCTCTAATAGTCGAAAGCAAGCAGAAAAAGTATTGCAAAAGGTGATTAACCATATTGATATTCAATCTGAAGTAGAAATTATTCATATTGATTGGATTGAGGCTTAGATTATTTTAAAGTCAACGATTTTTGAGATATACTTATTTCGTTTTAGCCATTTATGGTATATTCTTAGGAGACTCATTTATGGAAGATTGAAAAACGAGGAGAGATGTAAATGATCAGAGTTATTATTGATTCTGGGGCGGATCAAAATGAGTGGTTCAATGAAAAGTATGATTATGGCTTCATACCACTCAGTATCATTATAGACGGAGAAGTCTATTTAGACCGCGAGGAGATTACACAAGCAGAACTTCATGCGGCTATGAAGGAAAATAAAATGCCTTCAACTTCACAGCCATCGCCCGGGCAAGTGAAAGAAGTTTTAGAAAAGTATCGTGAAAATGGCGATCAAGTGATTATCGTTAGCCTTTGGAAACAATTATCAGGAACTTATCAAGTCATAAAAAGTGTTATTGACGAATATCAAGAGACAAATCCTGACTTTCAAGTAGCGTTAATTGATTGTAATAGTGCGTCAATGGTTGAGACACTCATTGCCATCCAAGCACTTGAAATGGCAGACGCGGGCTATTCTTTTGATGAAATTGTAAAACAAGCGCAATGGAATGCGGATCATAATTCAATTTATCTAACAGTTGATAATTTAGATTGGTTAGTAAAAGGTGGGCGTTTATCAAAAGCAGCTGGCTTTGTAGGGTCTGCTTTAAATGTAAAACCCATTATAACTGTAAATGATGAAGAACTTTATTCAGAAAGTGCTGTGCGTGGGAATAAACGTGTTTATAAAAAAATCGTGAATAAAATTAAAGAAGACATCGGCGATTTTGATCAGCAAGTGATCTGTATTAGTCATGTGGGCGAAGAAGAAAACGCAAAAGAAGTTGAAGCACTCGTGCAAAAGGAAATACCAAATGCACACACGATGATTTTTGAATTTGGTGCAGTTTTAGCTGCACATATTGGTGTAGGTGGCGTTGCGATTGCAGCTTTAACCGAAGAGCCAGAAACATATATATTACCAGAGTATTAATGCTATTATTATATTTATATATTTATTATCGGAGCTGTTACATTTCAGATGTAATGGCTCTTTTTTTATCGAAACCAATAAATATTATTCTCGAGTTTTATGCTTTCATGATACACTATAGTTGTCTATATTTTAAGAGGTGAATTTATTGAATCTTTGGATCTTATTAGCATTATTTGTCTTAATCGCTCTTTATTTATACATCCAAAATAATGTGATTGCAGCAAATACATATAAAATTTATGTCCCCAACCTACATCCACTGGTGAAAGATAAAAAAATAATGTTTTTATCGGATACGCATTTACGAGATAATGTTTCTCATTCTTTCATTGATCGCTTACTGAATAAAATTGAGAAAGAACAGCCAGATATTATTTTATTTGGCGGAGATATTGTACATACGGGGACTTCCGATGCAGTAATCGAGCATACAAAAGATCTTTTTTCGCAAATGAAGAATATTGCACCGACTTATGTTGTTTTTGGAAACCATGATTTTGGTAGTGCGCGTGCGAGAGAAATTGCCGGAGTTCTTAAACGAGCAGGTGTCATTTTATTACAAGATGAAGCGACTTGGATTTCTTTTGGTCAACCGGATGCGGGATTTTGGTTAATGGGTTTAAATGAATGGGAATCAACGCTTGCAAACAAAAAAGACCCTTTAGCAAAGATCAAGCTCTCACCAGCGAACAAAAATAAACCTAAAATTTTGTTAACGCATTATCCGCATTTTTTTGAAAAGTATTTACAAAATAATGAAAAACGACCCGATTTAATTTTAGCGGGGCATGCTCATGGTGGCCAGGTCATCCTTCCGATCATTGGTGGACTTTTTTCTCCGGGGCAAGGTTTTAACCCCACCTATGACTTCGGCCTGTTTACGAATAAAAAATATCCACATAGTCGTTTAGTGGTTACAAGAGGGATTGGAAATTCAAGATTCCCTTTCCGAGTCAATAATCGACCTGAAATTGTCGTCATTGAGTTTGAATAATAAAAACGATTATAATCAAAGGAGAATGAGCAATGACTAAATTGAACTTAGGAACAATAGGGACGAGCTGGATTACCGACAGCTTTATTCAAGCAGCTTCGGAAACAAATCTTTATCACTTAGATAGTGTTTATTCAAGAAGAGCTGAAAAAGGACAGGAGTTTGCGAGTAAGTATGGTGAAGTAGCTGTGGAGACTGATTTAGACACCTTTATGCAAAAAGAATCTTTAGATGTGATTTATATTGCGTCACCAAACAGTCTGCACTATGAACAAGCTCTCCAAGCTTTAAAAGCTAAAAAGCATGTAGTCGTGGAAAAACCAGCGACAACAAATGTGTCACAATGGGAAGAATTGTTAGAAGTTGCTGAGGAAAATAAGGTCTTTATTTTTGAAGCAGCAAGACATCTATATCTGCCGAATTTCAAAAAAATAAAAAACTTATTAAATGAATGGGGCGATATTCAGGGAGCAACGATCGCTTATGCAAAATACTCTTCTCGTTATGATGCGGTATTAGCAGGAGAAGAACCCAATATTTTTTCACTGAAGTTCGCTGGTGGAGCACTGATGGATTTAGGTGTTTATCCGATCTATACAGCGGTTGCTTTATTTGGAGAACCTGAAGGGGTGCACTATTATCCGCGAAAAATTCAAACAGGTGTCGATGGGATGGGGACAATTATCCTCCGTTATAAGACGTTCGATGTGACCATTTTAATTAGTAAAATAACGACTTCGCTTATAGGTATCGAGTTTTATGGTGAAAAGGAAACGTTGCTTGTGGACCATGCTACAGATATCCATCAAGCTAAACGAGTAGATGCTAAAACACTTGAAGAACAAGTTGTTGCATTAGAAAAACAAAATGAAAATACAATGTATTATGAAGCGGAGACTTTTGCACAGATGATTCATCATAAAGAAGAAAAAACGACTTTAGATCGCTATAAAGAACTCGCAAATTTAGCTAAAATAGTCTCAACTATTTTGCACGAGCTAAGAGTTCAAACCGATATTACTTTTGAATCAGAAAAATAAAAGAGTTGTAATAGACGTATGAAGTGAAATTATATTTCACCCTTTCTGCTAGACATTATATCATTTTCAAAGTATAATTAATATGTCAACAAACTGAAACCGTTATCAAAAAATGAGGTCAAATAATCTGTTGAATCAGTGAATGGCTTTGGAGGATGAAGAGTATGGCAGATAAAACAATCATGCTAGTATGTGCTGCAGGTATGAGTACATCACTATTAGTGTCAAAAATGCAAAAAGCAGCAGAAGAGAAGGGCATCGAGGCAGAGATCTTTGCAAATTCAGCGAATGAAGCAAATGAAAGTCTAGAAAGCAAAGATGTAGATGTTTTATTACTAGGGCCTCAAGTACGTTTTATGAAATCTCAATTCGAACAAAAAGTAGAAGGTACTGGCATCCCAGTAGGTATTATTAATATGCAAGATTATGGGATGGTGAATGGAGAAAAAGTTCTTCAAGCAGCCTTGGATTTAATGGAAGAATAGATGGAAAAATTTAACTAAATATAAATCGATCTTTTAGATCGGTTTATATTTAGTTAAAGACATTTATGATTTAGAAAAGGAGCATTTATATATATGGCAGATGAACAAGGTAAATTATTAGAAATAATTATGGATCTCATTATGCACGGTGGCGATGCAAAAAGTAGCGCAATGGAAGCCATTTATGCTGCAAAAAGTGGCGATTTTGAGGGCGCAGATGAGAAGTTAAATGACGCTGAAGAAGCTTTAGGGAAAGCCCATCAGTCACAAACAAATCTTTTAACAAAAGAAGCGAGCGGCGACACGGTGGAGTTATCCTTATTAATGGTTCATGGTCAAGATCATCTGATGAACGCTATTACATTTAATGATTTAGCAACAGAAGTGATTGATGTTTACCGTAAAATTGACGGAAAAGATGTTTCTGTTAAATAAATCATTAAAAAATACTGGGGGAAGCAGGGTAACTCCCCTCAGTATTTTTTTGTTTTATAAATTAAATCCACCTAAACGATGCTTAACAACGTCCATTAATCGATCGAATTCATTTTCAGTAATTTCACCATCGTTTTTAGCTTGGACAAGTTCTTCTTCGACATCCGTTAGCTTTTCAGTATCTGTTGAATTGACCTTTTTTTCCAGTTCTTCGTACAATTCTGACATTTAAAAACATCCTTTCTTATATTATTTCTCTAACCCCAGTATATACTTAGAGAAACTTATTGACAATTGATTTGATTGAAAGAATGATTCTTCCATTTTCTTTACAACGAATAGTTGAAAGCGGATGCAAAAACATAGGATATAAAAAAGAGGTTAAACGACAATTCGCCTAACCTCCAATTTTTTTGAAAGCTTAATATGAATAAAGCTACTCTCGTTTTCTGCCAGTAATCAAATCAAAGATGAAGATAATCACGGCAATCACAAGTAAGACATGGATAACGGCCCCGCCAATATCTAATATAAGTCCTAAAAACCAAAATAAAATTAGCAGGCCAATAAGTGTCCGAATCATATTTATCACTCCTTCTATTTCATGTACTTTGAGAATACCAAAAGTGAACGAATTAAAATAATAATATGCATTGGAAAATATAAAAAATAATAAAAAAGAAATGTTAATGGATAACGACAAGATAACGAAGGATTATTTTAAAAAATGAAAACAATAAAAAAAGCGTCTACCAATTAAGGAGACGCTTTTTGTCTTATTCAAAAAAATCTTATGCCCAAGTTCCATTACGGAAGACAGGGACCGTGGTACCATCCTCGCGAATACCATCGATATCCATTTGGTCCGATCCAATCATGAAGTCAACGTGTGTATCTGATTCATTCAAACCAGCTTCACGTAATTCTTCACGGGACATTTCTGTGCCACCTTGTAAGCTGAAGGCATATGCTGAACCTAAAGCTAAATGGTTCGAAGCATTTTCATCAAATAAAGTATTAAAGAAAGTTAATCCAGATTGGGAGATCGGTGATTCATCAGGGACTAAAGCCACTTCACCTAATCGTGCAGCTCCTTCATCTTGAGTGATTAATTTTTGAATAACTTCTTCACCTTTTTCGGCAGTAACTTTTGTCACTTTACCATCTTCAAAGTGGAACTCCATTCCTTCAATAATTGAACCAGCGTAACTCAATGGTTTTGTAGAAACAACAACCCCATCTACACGGTTAGCATCTGGAGCAGAGAAAACTTCTTCGGTGGGCATGTTAGCAACAAATAATTCGCCACGAGCATTTGTCGAACCTGCGCCTTCCCAGCGATGGCCTTTTGGTAAGCCAACAGTTAAATCTGTTCCCGGAGCTTTGTAATGTAAGGCGGTAAAGGCTTCTTGATTGAGCTCATCCGCTTTTGCTTGTAAAGTATCTACTTTCTCCGTCCAGTAAGCGATCGGATCTTCTTCATATAAATGAACCGCCTCAAAAATAGCATTCCAAAGGGCGTCTACTTGTTCTTCGGTCGTCTCTAATTCTGGGAAAACTTTTGCTGCCCATTCTTCACCAGCAGCTGAAGCAACTAACCAACTTAATTTATTCGATTGTGTTGCATCCATCATCGGTCGGAAAGCAGCGCCGCGAGCTTTTTGTGTTTCAGCGATTTTATCACTGTCTAAACCAGCTAAAGCATCCGGGTCAGAAGAACGCACACTGATACGGCTTGCACCTTCTTCGATTATGTAGTTCATTTCAGCGATTTTATATTCTGGCACATCTTTTAATGTTTCTAGGTCTTGGTGTGTATAATCGATACGAGTTAACGCATCATCTGCCCAATTCACAATGACTTTTTTAGCGCCACGTTCATAAGCGGCTTCAGAAATTAAACGAGCAAGCGGTGCTTGGTCCACATCAATCGATAACACCACAGTATGTCCTTCAGACACATTAATTCCTGTAGCAACCAATAGTTCTGCATATTTTTTTAAATTTTCTTTGAAATTTGGTAATACCATCTATTTATTCCTCCAGTTTATTTTATGTTATTCATTTTACTCAATATAAAAAGGCTAGTCCATATTTTCATACTTTTCAATTAATTCTTTGGCGAAGTTTCGTAAATCCGCAACGGCTTCTTCTTGAGGATCTAAATTATATTTAACACCTGTTGCCCCTTTTACAGCGCCTGTTTTCTCAAATTGTTCTTCAAAATAGTCGACACATAAACAATATTGACCGACATAGAATTCATCGCCTGAACCAAATGCGCCATACACTTTATCGGTTAAATCCACTTCTTCGAGCTCTTCATAAAAGTCAACAATTTCATCAGGTAAATCCGCATCTGTTCCATACGTATAGGTACCGACAATGCAAATATCATAATCTTCATAGTCAAATGGATCCGCCGCATAGCTTTCCATTAAATCAATTTCAGCCCCTAAATCCGTAAAAGCTTCCTCCAAAATTTCAGCGCCTGCACGTGTGTTTCCAGTGAGACTAGCATAAACAAGCAGTACACGAGCCATGGATAATTCGTCCTTTCTAATCTTTAATTATAAACAAGTATAACAAACATTCTCTTTTAGAAACAATTTAGGGCCAAATAATATTTCGAGCTTTCTCAAATCCTTTGTTTTTATTGTTGTTGAAACTTTTTTACGTTATAATTGACTAGATTAAGTTTTAAAAGGAGACGAATATATTTTGATTACAAGAAAGTCAAGAAGAGAAATCGATGCGATGAAAAAATCTGGCGCTTTACTTGCATCGATCCACGAACAATTAAGAGATTTTATTAAACCAGGAGTGACTGGTCATGAAATCGATCAATTTGTAGAAAATAAAATTGAAGAAAATGGGGCTGTTGCCGCTCAAATTGGTTACCAAGGGTATGAGTATGCAACTTGTGTGAGTGTAAACGATGAAATTTGTCATGGTTTCCCTACTGAAGAGCCTTTAAAAGAAAATGATCTAGTCAAAGTCGATACAGTGATTGAACTTGATGGCGCATATTCAGATTCTGCTTGGGCTTATGTTGTAGGCGAAGGATCAGAAGAAGTCAAAGATTTAATGGAAGTGACTCGAGAATCTCTTTATAAAGGAATTGAAGCAGCACAAGTCGGCAATCGAATCGGCGATATCGGCGCGGCAATTCAGGAATATGTTGAACCAAAAGGCTATTCCGTTGTTCGTGAATTTGTCGGCCATGGCATTGGACCAACGATGCATGAAGAACCGAGTGTTCCTCACTATGGTACCCCAGGGAAAGGGAAACGCCTAAAAGAAGGTATGACGATTACGATTGAACCAATGATTAATACGGGTACTTGGAAATCAACCATGGATGATAATGGTTGGACAGCACGTACTCAAGATGGTGGGTTAAGCTGCCAATATGAACACACCATTGCGATTACAAAAGATGGTCCTGAGATTTTAACGAAACAAGAAGGACAATAAAATAAAAAAGACCTCATTTCAGTGCAGAAGCAAACGATCTGCATCGAAATGAGGTTTATTTTTTATGGTGAAGAAAATAGCTTAGTATTGTTACCAAGCTGCTCTATACGAAAAACTTATTCTTCATAACCATTTGGATTGTTTTTTTGCCAATTCCAAGAAGTACGACACATATCTTCTAAAGAATGAACAGCTTCCCAACCCAGTAAATCTTTCGCTTTAGTAGCGTCCGCATAGCCTACAGCGATATCTCCCGGTCGACGTTCCACAATTTCATAAGGAATTTCAACATCGTTCGCATTTTCAAAAGCATGGACAACATCTAAAACCGAATAGCCTTCGCCTGTCCCTAAGTTTACTGCTTCAACACCTGAATGCTTCAAAGCATAATCGAGAGCGCTTAAATGTCCTTGAGCGAGGTCTAATACATGGATATAATCTCGGACGCCTGTACCGTCATGGGTTTCATAGTCATCCCCAAAGACAGAAAGTTGATCTAATTTTCCGACAGCTACTTGGGTGATGTAAGGCATTAAGTTGTTTGGCACATCGTTTGGATCTTCGCCAATTCGCCCAGATTCGTGAGCACCAATGGGATTAAAATAACGCAGTAAGATGACACTCCATTCTTCATCTGATACGACTAAATCACTTAAAATATGTTCAATAAAGACTTTTGTTTGGCCATATGGGTTGGTCGCAGAAGTTGGCATGTCTTCCGTAAATGGTGCTTTGTTATTCATGCCATAAACGGTTGCACTGGAGCTGAATACGATTTTTTTCACGTCAAATGTTTTCATAACTTCCAGTAAAACAAGGGTTCCTGTGATATTATTATGATAATATTTTAAAGGTTTTTCTACAGATTCACCCACTGCTTTAAAGCCGGCAAAGTGAATGACCGCTTCAATATCATTTTCTTCGAAAACTTTCTCTAAACCTTCTTTATCTAATAAGTTCAACTCATAAAATGAGAAAGTTTTTCCACTTAATTCTTTGATTCGATCTAATACAGTAGGGTGTGCATTTGAAAAATCATCAACAATCACTACTTCATGATCCTGATTCAATAATTCTACTACGGTGTGTGAACCAATATAGCCAGCACCACCGGTAACAAGAATTGCCATATAAACACTCCTTAAAATTAATTACCTTCATTTTACCATAGAAACGAGAAACTAAAATATAATAATGCGAAAATAAATAATACAAAATTATTTCAAATATTAATTTACAGAGATAAGTTTAACTATTCAAAAAAACTTCATAAGTGTATGATATAATGGGATTAGTAGAGGAACGAAATAGAAGGGTGGGGTGTAGATGTATAGCGTATCGGTTATTATGCCTGTCTATAATAATGAGAAAACATTAGAACGCGCAATTCAATCCATTTTAAAACAAACAATTTTTGATTTAGAACTTATTTTAATTAATGATGGTTCAACGGATACATCTGCCCAAATTTGTGAAGAGTATGCGAAGAAAGAACCTTTGTTAGTTGAAGTGATTCATCAAAAACGAACGGGTTTAGGTATTGCAAGAAATAGAGGCTTATTTAAAGCTTCAGGACGCTATGTATATTTTGCAGATCCTAAAAATACTTTCGATGAGAGAATGTTTGCAGACAATATTCAGCTTGCTGAAGAAAAAAATGCAGAATTAGTTGTTTTTGGTTTTACAGAGCGAGATGTAAGAAGTTTGGAAGGAAAAAAACAACATTTACCAAACCTCCCTCATTTATCGAGTCAAGAGTCTTTTAGAAACCATTATCGCAATTTCCATCATTTTTTTCCTTATTTTTTATGCAATAAGTTATATCGGCGAGACTATTTGCAAAAACATCGGATGACTTTTCATAAAATACCATTAAAAGAAGCGGCATTTTTTAATTTGTCCGTCTATAAAGAAATCAATCGAGTGGCCTTTAATCGCACTTCTTATTGTAATCGTTCCAATTTTGAGAAAAAAGAAAACCACCAATACCAAGAAAGTTTATATAAAGTAAATATTGAATTGGCTAAATATTTTGAGGCATTGCTTCGTTATTGGAAATATGATGAGGTTTTTCGTGACTTGATTGTTCATGAATATTATCATGCTGTTTATGTCGAATTGCTCAGTATTAGCACTCAAAAGACTGGTTTATCTCCTGAACAACAAGAAGCAAGAATGAATGAAATTCTGGAAAATGAAAAGGTCCAATCTTATTTAAAAGAGTTAAAAATTTCCAATGAAAAAAATCCTTATATGAAAGCTCTTTTGGCGACTTTACAAAATGGGAATGGAAAAAATGCGATTCAACTTGTTACACACAAAACGAGTGCGCAAAAAACAACTTCAAAAATAAGAAATGTCATTCGAACACTTTTTCGTTTATAAGTTATTAAAGAGAAGAAAACATCAGCTCATTTCTTTTTAATCATGAGGTGGTGTTTTCTGTTTAAGTTTGTTACAATTTTATATAGAATATTTTAATAAGTTATTGTATAGTAAGTCTAGTTAAAAATATCACAAGTAAAAGTTGGTAGAAAATATGGAAAATAATACAAATGAAATGACAAGAAGAAGTCAAAAACACAATAAAAAAAGAAAAAAACGAGGACGAGGTTGTTTATGGTTTTTCCTCATTTTATTATTAGCAATCGTCGGCGTCGTTGCATATGGTTATTTTGAATTAAGAGAAACGACAAGTACTATTCACTCAGACCCTGGGGAAGAAACAATGAGGCACGCGAGTCGCGAAAACAAGGACCTTGATTTAAGCGGAGAGGAGCCTTTCTCTGTTTTATTAATGGGCATTGATACTGGCGACATGGGGCGCGTGGATAGAGGACGCTCAGATACGATGATGGTGATGACTGTTAATCCGAATACAGATCAAACAACATTAGTTAGTATTCCAAGAGATACTTATGCAGAAATTGTTGGACGAGGTACACAAGATAAAATGAACCATGCTTATGCTTTTGGCGGTCCTTCCATGGCCATTAATACGGTTCAAAACTTTTTAGATATACCGATTGATTATTATGTTTCTGTAAATATGCAAGGCATCCAACAAATTGTCGATGCTGTAGGTGGTATTACGTTGACCGCGTCTAGTAGTTTTTCACAAAGTGGTTATACTTTTGTAGAAGGAGAACGTACGCAAATGGATGGAGCAATGGCACTTGCATATTCGCGCATGCGTAAAGATGATGGTGACTATGCCAGACAAGGGCGACAGCGTGAAGTTGTTCTGGCTACTGTAAATAAGATTGCCTCTTTCAATACGATTTTAAATTATCAATCTGTTCTCCAGACAATGGAAGATAATGTGATGACCAACATGGTTTTTGATGAAATGGTCAATGTTTTCATGAATTACCAAGATGCAATCAATAATATTGAAGAAGTTCAAATCAATGGCTCTGGTACGATGATGAGTGGAGTCTATTACGAGATTATCCCAGATGAAGAAATCAACAGTGTGAGTCAGCAGTTACGAAGTGAACTTGAAATTAACGAGTAAATTATTGAAATAGGATCAATAAAGGATAAAAAAGGGGAAGAAAATAATGGCGAATATTACAGTGGTCGGCATGGGTTATGTAGGTCTGGCAAATGCTGTTTTACTTGCACAAAATAATGATGTGCGTGCTTTAGAAATTATTCAAGAAAAAGTAGACTTAATCAATGAGCGCATTTCACCGATTCAAGATTATGAAGTGGAAGAATATTTTGAAACAGAAGAATTAAATCTACAAGCTACATCAGATAAGCAAGAAGCTTATGGTCATGAACCGGAATATATTGTCATCGCCGCTCCAACAAATTATAATGAAGAAACGAACTACTTTGACACCAATGCTTTAGAGAGTGTCATTGAAGATGTGATCGAATATGCTCCAGAAGCAACGATGATTATAAAGTCGACCGTGCCTGTTGGGTATACGAAAGCTATTCGCGAAAAATACAATACACAAAATATTATCTTCTCTCCTGAATTTCTGAGAGAAGGCAAAGCATTGTACGACAACTTATACCCTAGCCGTATTATCTTAGGTGAAGATTCTAAACGTGCGCGCAGATTTGCTGATTTACTGGTAGAGGGCGCTGAAGCAGAGGAAGTTGATGTCTTATTTATGGAGTCCACTGAAGCAGAAGCCGTTAAATTGTTTGCGAATACTTATTTAGCGATGCGTGTTTCTTTTTTCAATGAATTAGATACTTATGCAGAAGTTAGAGGTTTAGACACTAAATCAATTGTTGAAGGCGTCGGACTAGATCCTCGCATTGGCGATCACTACAATAATCCTTCATTTGGATATGGTGGTTATTGTCTACCGAAAGATACAAAACAATTACTAGCCAACTATAAAGATGTTCCCAATAATTTAATTCGAGCCATTGTTGATTCCAATAGTACTCGTAAAGACTTTATTGCTGATCAAGTGATCGCAAAAGATCCTAAAGTCGTTGGTATTTACCGTTTAGTAATGAAAGAAGGATCTGATAACTTCCGTCAGTCTTCGATTCAAGGTATTATGAAACGAATTAAAGCAAAAGGGATCGAAGTGGTTGTTTTTGAACCGGTTCTTGATGAAGAGGAATTCTATCACTCACGAGTGATTAAAGACTTAGAAGAATTTAAAGCGATCAGTGATGTGATTGTTGCTAACCGTCGCAATGATGATCTAAAAGATGTTTATGATAAAGTCTATACAAGGGATTTATATCAAGAAAATTAAATCATTTTAAAATGAAAACCAATCTCTAAAATAAGAGGTTGGTTTTTTAAAATAAAAAGAAGGAATGAGGAATGTCCATGCAACTACAAATAGAAAAATTCGGGGTTTATAATCACGAAGAGATTTTTGAATACACGATCACCAATTCAGTCGGAATGTCTTTGTCCGTTATTTCATATGGGGCGATTATTACGAGAATAATGGTACCCGATAAAGAAGGCACCTTAGAGGATATTACGATGAATGTCTCTTCTTTAGAGGAAATAGTAGCTGAAAGACCTTTCCATGGAGCCATCATTGGGCGTGTTTCAGGACGGATTGCCAATGCTCGTTATTTAGATGAGGGCACTGAAATTGTTTTAGATCAAAATGAAAACACGAACATGTTACATGGGGGCTATACTGGAATTGATCAGCATGTTTGGAAGGTGACAACGTCTGAAGGTAAAGAGCAAACCTCTTTGATATTAAAAACAGTCAGTCCCGACGGCGAAGGGGGCTTTCCAGGAGATTTAGCGATTACCGTGACGTATACTTTGACGGAAAAAGGTGAAATAAAAATTCGTTACGAAGCAACCACAAATAAACGAACCTTATTTAATCCGACAAACCATGTTTATTTTAATTTAAACGGCCAGGTCAAAGAGCCAATTTATAATCACGAAATCCAAGTCAATAGTGCTTATTTTGCAGTACTTGATGAGGAAAATATACCAACTGGTGAATTGAGATCTGTAGAAAATACCGCCTTTGATTTGCGTACTTTAACGAATGTAGAAGAGGTCTTAAAAAGCGATGAGAAACAAATCGTTGAGCGTAAAGGTCTCGATCATCCCTTTGTATTAAGGAAGACAAAAGATATTCCTGATGCTGTATTAAAGGAAAAGCATTCAGGACGTGTCCTGAAAATGAACACAGATGCAGATGCTCTCGTTGTCTATTCTCATAATAAAGAACAAATGCAGCCCACAACAAACGAAGAGACGTTACCTATCCATGGTGGAATTACTTTAGAAACTTGTCGTTTGCCCGATGCTGTGAACCAAGAAAATTTTGGTTCTATTTGGCTAGAACCAGGCGAAGAATTTTCTTCAGAAACAGTCTTTACGTTTACTATAGAATAGAAAAAGTTTATTGAAATAATTAAAGAGAACAAATGCCTCTACTCATAGCATAATAGTAGAGGCATTTTTAAATAAAGAGAAGAGCCCCTTTTTATTTTTTAAATTTTTCAGATAAAATACAAGTACGAGAACAGGAAATATTAGATGAAACAGCCAGGGTCATAGGAACCTTTTATAAAGGAATGTTGCGGATGAATAAAAAAAGATTTGAATTTTCAAGTTTAGGTATGATCATGAGTCTCATATTATTGGTTTTCTCTTTTGCCTTAGTGCATGGCTACTGGTTAGGTGAACCTTTTGAAAGTGGGTTAAGTATTGTAGTTACACTCTATCTTTTGTTATGTACATGGGCTTTTCCGTATATTCTCAAAGAGTTAGACCGTTTTGGTCATGATATGGAAAAAGTAGGTTTTACCATTTTTCAGGGGATGAGTATTGTGGCTTATTTTGTTGCTCCTATTATTTATTTTTATCTTAAGTATTTTGATACAAAGAATAAAGAAAAGAGAGGAAATAATAAGAAAAATAGTCAAAAGAAAAAGTTCGAATTTTTACGGACAGGTTTTATTGTTGGTAGTTTTCTATTTTTTCTTACATTCGCCATGTTTCAGGCAGCGTGGCCAGGGCCTATTTTTGAGAACTTTTTAAGTATTTTTGTAACGGTTTATCTAGGAGTATGTGTATGGGCGCTTTCATATACGTTAAAAGAGATGGCCCCTATTATTGATGCAATCCTTGAAAAACCATTAGGTCGTGTTATTTTACTATTTGTGTATTTGGTACTGTATATAATATCTCCTTTGGTTTTTATTCAGCTTAAATTTTTTGATAAAAAGTAAAAGGTAAAATCAAGAGAACGTATAACATAATCAGAATCTACTAGAAGAAGTTGTTGAATCAGAAAAAACTAAATGTAATGAAGGAGAATCTTTTATGAAGTATCCTTTTAACCATGACAAACGCAACAAAAAAAGAATTTTTACAAGGTATGGGATTTATTTATACTGGAATTTTTATGTTGTTAGTTATTATAACAATCGTAATAATTATAGGTTTTTTATCTCTTCTATATTTAAGTCTCAAAAATTCTTAATAGTAAAAGAGAGAACTTATGTATAAGGCATCCAGCACTTTTGATTATTCGATAAAGAGTGTAATGAATTTGAATCAAGCCATCAAGGCCATAAACGATCAAGACTTTTTTCGGCCATTTTTATCTCAATTTTTCTTTTGTTTAGAATAAAAATGCTCATATTTTTATGGTACTTCAAAAGACAAAAAAGGGAAGCAACTTCTAAGTATGAAAGAAGAAGTGGAACATTCATTCTTCCTTTTATACCTAGCGGCTTCCCTTAATTATTATCTACTATAGTAAGTTTTGTATATTGTCTTCAATCTCTTTAGGGGTAACCGTCGGGGCATAACGTTCAACCACTTTTCCTTCGCGGTCAACTAAAAATTTAGTGAAATTCCATTTGATCGCTTTTCCAAAAAGGCCTCCTTGTTGTTCTTTTAAGTGTTTGTAAAGAGGCGAAGCTTCTTGGCCGTTTACATTCACTTTATCAAAACGAGGGAAAGTTGTTCCATAATTTTGGGTACAATGCTCAGCAGTTTCCTCATTACTTTCCGGAGATTGTAAGAATTGATTACTTGGAAAATCGAGCACCACAAAACCTTCATCTTGATATTGGTCATATAAGTCTTGAAGCTCTTCATATTGAGGAGCTAGACCGCATTTAATCGCTGTGTTTACAATCAATAAAACCTTCCCTTTGTATTCTGCAAGAGAAACTGTCTTTCCTTGATTACTCTTTACGGTAACATCATAAATGGTTTCCATTATTCTCATCCGTTCTGTAAATAGATATCTCCTATTGCTTTAAAACTATTATATCATCAATATCTTTAAAGGGTCACCCATTACAATGTTCATTTAGGAAAGAAAAACTGTGGTTCGTTACCCACAGTTTTCAATATTATTTATATTTTTCTTCTAAGCGTCCCATCCAAATTCCTAAAGCAAGTCCTACAATAAATATAATAACGACTGAAAAGTAATCAAATGGCGTAAATCCAGTATACAGAGAAGTATCTGGTGCAATAATCGCTGTAGAAGCAATGACAACCCCTAAAATAAAGTGGAAAACGGTGGCATAGGCTCGGTTCATAATCATCCGCATTAATTTTGAAAAGAGTAAGACTACGACAACGGCTCCAATCCCTACTGGAATAATAATTGAAAAGTCCAAAGTACGAATACCTTCCGTTAAAGGCTGGTACAAGTTAAAGTAAATTAAAAAGTTTGAAGGACTTAACCCAGGAACAATTAAACCACTAGCAAAAATAGCCCCTGAAAATAACCAAGCTAAAGTGTTTTGGGGGACATGTACATTTAAATGATTATTGGCATAGACCAAAGCAGCAAAAGTAATGATCGCTGTCACAATGGTAATAACATAATGCTTTGTTTCACGACCTTCTTTACCCGCTTCACGATAAAGGGAAGGAAAAGTACCGACAATAGCACCAATAAATCCCCATAAGACATGTACAGGAAAGTATTGCAGTCCATAGTCAATCGGTGTCGCTAATACAAAAACCCCAAATAGCCCTCCAAGACCCACAGGAATAAAATATTTAACATTTTCCCAAAAGTTTTTACGAATATTCGCTAAAAAAGATATGATCGGTTCATATAGACCAAAAATAGCGGCTAAAGCTCCACCACTAACGCCTGGAAGAATAGCACCTGATCCAATAAGCATTCCTTTAAAAAAATTAAGGATTCCGCTAAAAAGGTTATTATTTTTTTCTTGTTTCAAGCTTGTCACTCCTTTATAAAATATAACTTCTATTGTACCCAACATTAAAACATTAAGGAAGAAAAATTTACAATTTTCAAAAATAGTTCAAAGATGCAAGATACAAGATCAAAGTGTGGTATTATGTAGAAAATAAGCGAGGAGTATGAAGATGAAAAGAGCTTTGTTAAATGTTGATTATACGAATGACTTTGTCGCAGAAGATGGCGCATTGACTTGCGGAACACCAGGGCAAAATTTGCATGATTATATTGTTGAATTGACGAAAGAATTTTATGACAATGGAGATTATGTTGCTTTTTTAATTGATTTACATTATGAAAACGATGTGTTGCATCCGGAGAGTGAATTATTCCCACCTCATAATCTTGCAGGAACTGTAGGACGTAAATTATACGGTGAACTAGAAGATTTATATCAAGAAATTAAAGACAGTCAAAATGTAGAATATTTTGATAAAACGCGTTATTCTGCTTTTACAGGTACAAACTTAGAATTGCAATTAAGAGCGCGTGAGATCGAAGAGTTGCATATTGTCGGTGTTTGTACGGACATTTGTGTTCTTCATACAGCAATCGATGCCTATAATAAAGGCTTTAAGATCGTTGTGCATGAAAAAGGGATCGCGAGCTTTAACCAGCAAGGACACGACTGGGCCTTAGAACATTTTGAATACACGTTAGGGGGCAGAGTCATCTAAATGAAAAAAGCCTCTTCTTTAAAAAAAAGATAAAAATAAAAAAGAACAGGACGTTTTTTGTCCTGTTCTTTTATTAGATACTGAATAATGACCATGGGTATTCATGTGGCGGATTACAAGAAACGGTGACAACTTCATCTTTTGTTGGGTGCTTAACCGCTAATTCATACGCCCATAATGCAATTTGTTCGCCGGGTTTATTGACATTTTGTCCGTATTTTTGATCTCCAAAAATAGGATAGCCTTGATGCGATAATTGCACGCGGATTTGATGACTACGACCAGTGTGTAACTTGATAGCGAGTAAGCTTAAGTTTTCTTTTTCATTCGTTTGTAGGACTTCATATTCAAGTGTGGACTTCTTAGCCTTCTTAGTCCCAGCAGGAACCACAGATGAAATGTTTGTCTTTTTGTTTTTTAACAAATAATCCGTTAAAGTTTCTTTTTTCTGATTCGGAAGGCCACGAACGACCGCATAATATTTTCGGTCTAAGCGGTTCAAACGAATTTCATTGGAAATCCGCGAAGCAGCTTTAGAAGTTTTAGCAAATAAAATCACGCCACCCACAGGACGGTCAATACGATGAACCAACCCTAGAAATGCATCCCCGGGTTTATTATATTTTTCGACTAGAAATGCTTTCGCTGCATTTAATAAATCGGGATCTTTAGAAGCATCTTCTTGAATCGGCATGTTTCGTGGCTTTTCGACTACCAATAAATGGTTGTCTTCAAATAGTATATTTAAATCCATGTTTAAATTCCTTTCATCTAAATTGATTAAAATAAATCCAGTTGTTGAGGGTTTAATCCGTTAAAATCAATGCCTAGTAAATCTTGCAGCTCTTTAGCGTTTTTAGCCGCGTGACCACCAGAATTATTATTAAAAATAACAGCAACTTCTTCAGAATGTTTTTCTAAATCTAAGGTGTATTGCTTAACCTCGGTGAGTTCTTCTAGGTTATAATCATATAAGGTACGATTTGCGCGCCATGCAGGATCATCACTGGCATTTAACCAACCTGAATAATTTCTACCATGTAGGCGATATAGAGTTAACTTTTGATTAGTCGCTTTAAAAACACTAGGCACACTATTGGCGGGTGTTTGTGGCTGATCCACAATTGTATGGATGAAAAAATTCTTTTTGAGCAATGCCAGCGTATTGGCACGGTTTTCTTCACTGTACCAACTTGGATGACGGAATTCAACAGCGACAGGCAAAGTCCCCATCAATTCACTGACGGTTTCTAAATAATGCACATTCTTTTCTGAGCAATGAAAAAAGGGCGGAAACTGAAATAAAAAAGCCTTAATCCGTTTTTGGCTAACCATCGGGTAAAAACGTGTTTTATACGTATCGAATAATTCTTCTATGCTGTTATAATGATCTTGCCACGGTCGATGGCATGTCATCGCTCCAAATGCTTTTGGAATAAACTGAAAAGCTTCGGGTGTCTTATCCATCCAAGATTGAATACTCTTTGCCGAAGGGATGCCGTAAAAACTTGTGTCGATCTCAACAAAAGGAAAATGGCTTGCGTAATCTTCTAATTTTTTCTTTTTATCTGTAGCAATCAAATCATGATCGCTCCAACCGGTCAATCCAATTGTTATCATTTTATTCACCTGCTTAAATTTATAGAATAATTCATACTTTATCACAAATATGACTAAGTAGGAATGAAGAAACCTACTAAAAAATTTAAGCATCAAAAAAGGGTCACAAGAAGTAGGGCTTAAGAAGGATTTATGTTAAGGCCTGATTTGTTTGTTTTCTTGAAGGGCGAATTGTGTTAAAATAGAGTAAGTGACTAGAGAACAATAAAGGAAGTGAAGAGATGAATTACAACAACCGAGGAAACCAACAAATTTATGGTACGGGCTGCTCATTAGTGGGCTGTATTGTCGGTTTGTTGATTTTAGGCTTCATTATTCGTGGAAGTATCTTCTTCTTCTTTCGATACTTTTGGTTAATTTTAATTTTAGGTATTGTTGTGTGGGTCTTTCGTAAATTTGTACACACAGGCAATGATTCAAATACTTCACGTGATCAAAGAGAAAGACGTGGACAAGATTGGCATCGAGATTTTGAGAATCGTCAAAACACCGCTTATCATAATATCGATCGAGACTTTGAGGAAGTGGATGAAGAGGACGAAGAGAATGAAGATGAATTTAAAGATTTTTAATGGGTTATTATGTTAAAAAAGAGACCGTCAATGAAAGAATCTACTTTTCAGTAAAAGTTGATTCTTTTTCTTTTTCTTAGAAAAAGAGTTGAAAGCTTTATAAATAAGGATTTCTATTTCATTTTGACGACTCATACAGTATAATAATAAAAGCTTAAATTCGAAAGAAGGTGAAAAAATGATTAAAGGATTAGTTGAACATGTAGCTGATACGTTTGGTATCACATTTAAAGATACTGATTTATTAGAAACAGCATTTACACATTCATCCTATGCGAATGATCATCGCGAAGAAAATTTAGAGCACTTAGAACGATTAGAGTTTCTAGGAGATGCCGTGATTGAGTTAATTGTTTCAGATTATTTATATAAAGAATACAAAGACTTACCTGAAGGTCAGTTAACAAAAATGAGAGCGGCGGCTGTTCGTGCCGAAACCTTAGCACAATTGGCCATCGAAAGTGAGCTTCCTCAGTTTATTTTATTAGGACGAGGGGAAGAGCAAGCAAATGGTCGTGAACGAATCTCTCTTCTATGTGATGTTTTTGAAGCATTTGTCGGAGCGATTTATTTAGACCAAGGAACCAAAACCGCTCGAAGTGTTCTAGCACAATTATTATTTCCTAAGATTACAGCTGGTGATTTCTCTCATGGGATGGATTATAAAACGGCGTTACAAGAATGGATGCAAAAAGATGGTATTGTCCAAATTGCGTATGAAGTGATTGATACTTTTGGACCGGATCATGCCCGTGAATTTAAAGTGGAAGTACGGATTGAAGGCGACCCAATGGGAACAGGCATCGGTAGTTCTAAAAAACGCGCAGAACAAAATGCGGCCAAAGTCGCATACAAAAATTTAAGTGAGATGGATTAAAGTTAAACGATTGTTGTCAATGATTGTTTAATAAAGGAGAAGTTTTTGGTGCAGTTAAAGAAGATTATATTAAAAGGTTTTAAGTCTTTTCCCGAAAAGACTGTTTTAGAATTTAACGAAGGCGTAACGGCTATTGTGGGCCCGAACGGAAGTGGAAAGTCAAATATTATTGAAGCCATCCGTTGGGTAATGGGAGAACAATCGGCTAAAACTTTACGCGGCGATCGTATGAATGACGTGATCTTTTCTGGTACGCACGAACGTAAACCTTTAAATATTGCCGAAGTAGAATTGATTTTAGACAATTCAGATAAATACTTAAATATCGAATTTGAAGAAGTAAGTGTTTTACGTCGTATTTCTCGAAATGGCGACTCGACTTATATGATCAATAAACAAGAGTGCCGCCTGCGAGATATTTTAGATTTATTCATGGATTCCGGTTTAGGTCGCGAATCTTTTTCGATTATCTCGCAAGGACAAGTTGAGGCAGTATTTAATTCAAAACCAGAAGATCGACGAGGAATTTTTGAAGAAGCTGCCGGGGTCTATAAGTATAAAGTACGCAAACAAGATGCCGAAAAGAAATTGGAACAGACACAAGATAATTTAGATCGTGTCCAAGATATTTTATACGAATTAGAAGCTCAACGTGAGCCTTTAAGAGCCCAAGCAGATATTGCGCAATCTTATTTAGACCAAAAAGAAAAATTAACAGATTTAGATATCGGGGTAACCGTCTGGCAAATTAAAGAATTAACTGAAAAAATCAATCAAGATAAAGAACAAAAACAAGAAGTGTCAACGGCCCTTGAAAAAGTCAATCAAGAAATTGCAGAATATGAAGAAAAACAAGCCAAACAACAAGATCTACTGGCGAAACTTGAAGATTTACGGGATACATTAAGTCAAAAAATGGTGGAAGTCGTGCGTGAAAAAGAACGTACTGAAGCTTCTTTAAATTTATTCGATGAAAAAGCTCGTCACCGAGAAGTATTTATTGGTGAGAAAGAGACTTCTATCGAACAAATTAATGCGCGTAATGAAAAGTTAAAAGCAGAGCTGGCACAAGTTGTGGCGGTCTATAAGGAAAAAGATACTGAGTTTAAAGCAATTTCTGAGACCATCAAGCAATTAGAAGAAAAACGTAAGTATCTTGAAGGCGACAAAGAGACGCAAATGGAAGAATTGCGTAGCCATTATATTGAATTATTGCAACGACAAACATCTTTAAAGAACGAGAACAATTATTTAGAACAGGAACTTTCAAGGAATAAGAAAGATGAAGAAAAAACGCAGAAATATGTGGCTGAGCTTGAAGAAAATGTGGCTGAGCAAAAAGAGAAACTAGCCCATAAAACAGAAAAACATGAAAAAGTCAGTGAAGAGCTTTTGAACCAATTAAATGAATTTAAAGAAGTGGAAAAATCACTGAGTGAGAAAAAAGAACATTTACAATTAAAGATTGACCGAGTAAGAAAAACAAGTCATGAATTAGAACGCGCTAAAGCTAAACAAGCCAGCTTAGAAGAAATGCAAGAAAATTACGCTGGTTACTATGCCGGTGTCCGAGCGGTTATGCAGCAAAAGGAGACATTGACCGGTATTGTAGGAACCGTAGCGGAATTAATTCGAATTCCTAAAAATTATGTACAAGCGATCGATACAGTCCTGGGAAGTAGCGGCCAATTCGTGGTGGTTGAGGACGAAAAAGCAGGACGAGAAGCGATTAATTACTTAAAAAATAGTAAAAAAGGACGCGCGACTTTCTTGCCTTTGACAACGATCAAATCACGTTATATCCCTACGCAAGTCCAACACCAAATTTCAAATATTGAGGGTTTTGTTGGTGTTGCGAGTGAACTGGTTAGAAACGATGAATCTGTTCAAAATATTATTGAAAATTTACTCGGACATACCATCGTTGCGGATTCTCTAGAAGCTGCGAACAAAATTGCACGTGCTATTAAATTTAGAAATCGAGTCGTTTCATTAGATGGAGATGTTATCAACGCAGGGGGTTCGATGACTGGTGGAGGCGGCCGTCAAAATAATACAAGCCCCATCTTTAGTCAAAAAGCCGAACTAGATGTTTTGACTAAATTCATTGATGAAAATGAAAAAGTGATGAAACAACTTCAAATTAATCAACAAGAAGACGAAGAAGCGCTCGCAAAGTTAGAGCAGAAAGCGCAAGATATTCGTAAAGATGGAGAGGACAAGCGTTTAGAAGAACAAAGGCTAAAAAGCGAAGTGGATAATTTAGCGGAACATGTTGACCGTATCGAACGAGAATTAAAAGCTTCTTCTTTTGAAGTATCCGAAAACAAGCAAGCGTTGGCCTCTCATACTGAACGCTTAGAAGAGGTCAAGACCACACTCACTTCTATTAACAAAGAAGTGAAAGATTGTAATGAACGGATGGAGCTGCTGACGAGCGAGCAAGAAAATATCGATGCTGAAAAAGAAAAGCTCACCCAAGAAATAGCAGCAGCCAATGAAGAACGTAGCGAATTGCGGGAAGAATTAGCTTCAGCTCGTACAAATCGTCAAAGCCTTGAAAACCAAGTGAAACAAAACAATGACCAAATGAAAGAATTAAAAGAAGATATTGCTTCTTTTGACGAAGAGATTGAAGTGGGTTCTAAAGAGGAATTACAAGAATTACTCATCCAGTATACGGACCAACAAAAACAGATTGAACAAGAACAAGAAGAAGTGAAAACAAAACTTCAAGCTGAAAATCAAGTTGTCAAAGAAATGAACGAACAGCTTAATAAATTGACCGGCAGAAATAAATATTTAACGGAAGAAAAATCTGAAATAGATGTGCGCATTTCGAAAAATGATGTGCGGATGGATCATAATTTAGACTACTTAGTTGAAGAATATAAAATTGGCTTTGAAGAAGCGAAATTATTAGATGAACCAGAAATGGAATTGGAAGAGGCCCAAAAACAAGTGAAATTGTTGAAAAAAGGAATCGAAGAATTAGGTCCTGTCAACTTGAACTCCATTGAAGAATTTAAAAATGTCGATGAGCGTTATCGTTTCTTAACGAAACAACAAGATGATTTAATTGAAGCGAAAACGAAATTATATAATACCATGGACGAAATGGATGCCATCGTTGAAAAACAATTTAAAGAGACCTTTGATCGGATCCAAGAACAGTTTGCGATTGTTTTCCCTAAAATGTTTGGCGGCGGCTATGCGGAACTTGTTTTAAATGAACCAGATAATTTACTAGAAACAGGGATTGAAATTATTGCGCAACCACCTGGCAAACGTCTGACTCGTTTGAGTTTACTGTCGGGGGGAGAACGTGCATTGACGGCTATTTCGTTATTGTTTGCGATTATTCAAGTAAACCCTATTCCGTTTTGTATCTTAGATGAGGCAGAGGCTGCTTTGGATGATGCCAACGTCGTTCGTTTTGGACAATATTTAGAAGAATTTGAAGATGACACGCAATTTATTGTGATTACTCACCGTAAAGGAACGATGGAGCACTCCGATCAGCTTTATGGAGTGACGATGCAAGAAAAAGGGATTTCTAAAATTGTTTCTGTTAGCTTAAATGAGGCCCAACAAATTGAAGGGGTCACTTAATGGATGATAAAAAGTTAGGTAAAGGAGTTCAATTGAATGGATATCAAGTTAATTGCCATTGATTTAGATGGAACGTTATTACGTTCTGATCGAACATTGTCAGATGAAAATCGCCAAGCAATTCGAGAAGCCAAAGCGGCTGGTGTGCAGGTTGTACTCTGTACCGGACGCCCTTTGCGTTCTATGCATTACTTACTAGAGGAAATTGGATTAAAAGATGAAGAAGATCTGGCGATTACTTATAATGGTGGGCTTATTCAAAAAACAAAAAATGGGGAAGTTATGCACCAAATAACTTTTGATCGCGCACAATGTTTAGATATTTACGAATTAGGGCGTTCTTTAAAGCTACCGGTTAACTTTATCGATTTAGATTATGTGTATGAACCACCTTATCCAGTAGGGGCGGAGTCTGTTTATATGGCCGCGAGTAAAAATGTTCCTAAAGATCAAGCATTAAAGTTTGTGGATGTCGTTATTGATGAGTTACCAGATCCTTTTACTATTAACAAAATTGTAATGAGTCGACCAGCGGAAGAGTTGGATGCAATGATTCCTAAAATACCTGCTTCTTATCATGAGAAATATAATATTTATAAGTCTCAGCCCTTTATTTTAGAGGTCCTTCCCCAAAATGTCGACAAGGGCTACTCAATGCGTCTTTTAGGTGAAAAATTAGGTCTGGAAAAAGCACAAATTATGGGAATTGGCGACCAAGAGAATGATTTGTCGCTCGTTCAAAATTCTGGGCTAGGAGTCGCGATGGCTAATGCGATCGATAGGGTAAAAGATGCGGCAGACTATGTGACAAAAACAAATGATGCGAACGGCGTCGCCCACGTGATTCAAAAATTTGTGTTAGACAAATAAAATCTATCATACGATTCCTGAGCAAATGAAAAGTTTTCTTATAAATTTAAGAAACACTAAAAACTATGGTAAAATAATAGTTGAACAGGTATTGAACGAAAAACATTTAAAATAATAAAATAGAAACGAGGCTGACTGAATTGAGTTTATTTGATCGTATAAAATCAGTCTTTACTGGTGAAGAAGAAAAACCGAAACAAGAGGAGCAACAAGCAGAACAAACAGAACCCATCGAACAGACGGAAGAACTTTCTACTTATGAAGAAGGTTTAGAAAAACCACGAAAATCTTTTACTCGTCGCTTTAAAGAAATGATGGCCAATTTTCGTTATGAAGATGAGGAATTCTTTGAAGAGTTAGAAGATTTATTAATCGAATCAGATGTTGGTTTTGAAGCAACGATGGAAATTTCAGATGTCATGCGTTATGAGTCGCGAGTGGAAAATATTCGTTCAGTAGAAGATGCTGAACGTGTCCTTGTACGCACGATGATCGATATGTATGAAGAAACAAATCCAGATCATGTTGAATTTAATACCAACGAAGAGGGCCTTTCTGTGCTGTTGTTTGTCGGTGTGAATGGTGTAGGAAAAACAACAACAATCGCAAAGCTTGCGCATCAATTAATTCAAGATGGAAAAACCGTGATGTTAGCAGCAGGAGATACTTTCCGTGCAGGGGCGATTGAACAATTAGAAGTTTGGGGAGAACGAGTAGGAGCCGAGGTTGTTTCTTCACAACAAGGCGGCGACCCATCTGCGGTTGTTTTTGACGCGCTAAAACAAGCTCAAGAAAAAGAGATAGATTATCTCTTAGTCGATACGGCAGGACGTTTACAAAACAAGAAAAACTTAATGGACGAATTAGCAAAAATGAATCGAGTGATTGAACGCGAAGTACCTGGTGCTCCGCATGAGACATTGCTTGTATTAGATGCGACTACTGGACAAAATGCTTTAAACCAAGCTAAACAGTTCCAAGAAGTCACAAATATCACAGGAATAGCGCTCACGAAAATGGATGGGACAGCAAAAGGTGGTATTGTGTTGGCCATTGGAAAAGAATTAAATATACCTGTAAAATTTGTAGGGCTAGGTGAGTCGATGGAAGACTTGCATGAATTTGATTCTGAGAAATTTGCCTACGGTTTGTTTAAAGATTTAGTCAGTTAATGATATAAAATAGAGAATAGGGATAAAATGGAATTAGAAAAAACAGTCAAAATGAATATGCTGTTTTCATTTTATGGTGCTTTATTGACACCTAAACAAGCGCAATATATGGCGGATTATTATGAAGAGGATTACACCTTAGCTGAGATAGCTGCGAATTATGAGGTGAGTCGACAAGCTGTTTATGATAGTATAAAACGAGTGGAAGAAATACTCATAAATTATGAAGAGAAACTTCAATTAGTCGCAGAGTTCGAGGAAAGAAAAGAAACCTTAAAAAAGATTCGACAATATATTGAAGATTCCTACGGTAATGACGAAACATTGAATAAACTAATCAATGATATTATACAAGATTCAACAAGAGAGGGGAACTAGCTCAAATGGCCTTTGAAGGTTTAACTGGGCGTTTGCAAGATGCTTTTTCTTCCTTACGTAAAAAAGGAAAAGTTACGGAGCAAGATGTACAAGATGCGATGCGTCAAGTCCGTCTAGCTCTATTAGAAGCAGACGTTAACTATAAAGTAGTAAGAGAATTTGTAAATAATGTTCGAGAAAAAGCGCTAGGCGAAGAGGTCCTAGAGAGTTTAGATGGTGGACAACAAGTTGTAAAAGTTGTTTACGATGAGTTAACTGAATTGATGGGTGGAGAACAAGAAGAAGTACGAGTAGCAGATATTCCACCAACTGTCTTTATGATGACAGGTTTACAAGGGGCAGGGAAAACGACCACTGCTGGTAAACTTGCCAATTATTTAAGAAAAAATAAAAATGTCAAACCGATGCTAGTCGCTGCGGATATTTACCGTCCAGCAGCGATCGACCAGTTACAAACGATTGGGAAAGAACTAGATATCCCAGTATTCAGCATGGGAGACCAAGTCAGCCCCGTAGAAATTGCCCAACGTGGTTTGGAAGAGGCAAAAGCTCAAAACCGCGATTTAGTCATTATTGATACAGCTGGACGTTTACACGTGGATGAAGTATTGATGAATGAGTTGCGCGATATTAAAGCAACCGTTAATCCAGAAGAAATTTTCCTCGTGGTTGATGCCATGACAGGTCAAGATGCGGTCAACGTTGCTGATTCGTTTAACGAGCAACTAGATATTTCTAGTGTTATTTTAACGAAATTAGATGGTGACACCCGCGGAGGGGCAGCTTTATCTATTCGAGAAGTAACAGGTAAACCGATTAAATTTACGGGTACAGGTGAAAAGTTAGATGCTATTGAACCGTTCTACCCGGACCGAATGGCGAATCGAATTCTCGGCATGGGAGATTTACTCACATTAATCGAACGTGCTCAAGATGAAGTCGATGAAAAGAGAGCAGAAGAACTCGCTCAAAAAATGGCTGAGAACCGTTATGATTTCAATGACTTTATTGAACAGATGGATCAAATGCGGAATATGGGGCCCCTTGATCAATTATTAAAAATGATTCCAGGTGTAGGAAATATTCCGGGTATGGATGATTTTGAAATGGACGAAAAAGAACTCGATTATATGAAAGCTATTGTTATGTCGATGACCAAAGAAGAACGTGAAGATCCAGACATGTTGAACCAAAGTCGTCGTCGAAGAGTAGCGGCAGGTTCTGCTCGTTCGTTGACAGAAGTGAATCAATTGATCAAGCAGTTTAAACAAACTCGAGAGATCATGGCCGGCGTATCCGGAGGCAAAATGCCGAAAGGATTAAATAAAATGCTTGGTAAAATGGGCGATATGGGTGGTTTAGGCGATCAACTGGGGAATAATTCTCTGCCGAATACCAACAAACCAAGAAAACGTAAAAAGAAAAAGAAAATTAGACGCCGTCGATAAATAACAAGAGCAGTTAAGATATGGAAGTTGCATATCTTAACTGCTTTTCTGTGTTTTTTAAGGAGACTAAATATTTATTTAATGATTTCCTAATTAGGAAATCCTATTAACAAAGGGACGGAATTTTTTTATAAGGAATAGAAAATAAATTTTTCTATAAAAAGAAGGTTGTAAAGAAAAAGCTCTTTACAAGTTTAAAAGAACATGTTATGATATTCAACGTGAGTAAAATGATGTCAAGTAATTCTACTTAACATGAAAACTCAAATGAAATAATTAAAGAAAACAAATAATGATTTGTAAATTATAAGGAGGAAATATGAAATGGCAGTAAAAATTCGTTTGAAAAGAATGGGATCTAAAAAACGTCCTTTCTACCGTGTAGTAGTCGCTGATTCACGTAAACCAGTTTCTGGAGGAATCATTGATTCTATTGGTATTTATAACCCAATTTCAGAACCAAAAGAAGTTAAAATTGATGAGGAACTTGCATTAAACTGGATGCGTGAAGGTGCTAAACCATCAGATTCAGTACGTAAACTATTTTCAGAACGTGGATTAATGGAACAATTACACAATGAAAAAGTTGAAAACCGTAAAAACAACTAACATTTCTAAGATTTAGAAATATATAAGGATGAGAATATGACTGACAAAGAAATGAGAAATTTAATTACGACGATTGTATCTGCACTTCTTAGCCATCCTGAAGAATTAAATCTGGAGCTTCAAGAAACAGATGATTTCCATGAATATCTATTATCTGTTCATCCAGATGATGTCGGACGTGTGATCGGTAAACGTGGACGTATTGCAAAAGCGATTCGTTCTATTGTTTACAGTGTAAAATATGATGGACCAAAACGTGTTCGATTAACAATTGTCGACTAAAACTCGTCCGTAGTAGAGTCTCTCAAAAGATCTGTAAAAGTTGCAGGTGTTTTGAGAGGCTTTTTGTTTTGATTCTTTTTAATGAAAAATAGCTAAAATAAAGTCTACTGATTTCCAATAATCTTTAAGATATACAGGACATAATTATATTTAGCTGAATTAAAAGGAATTGCATATAATGTATAATAATGATAAAACAATAAAAATAATAGGAGATAACAATGGCAAATTATTTAGATGTCGGAAAAATAGTCAATACGCATGGAATCAAAGGAGAAGTACGAGTACAATCTTTGACCGATCATCCCGAAGAGCGCTATGCAGAAGGTTCAGAATTAGTCATTGAATTAGAGAATGGTAACTACCAACCAGTGACTGTAAAATCTCATCGCGTCCATAAATCCTTTGATTTACTAACTTTTGAAGAATTTACATCAATCAATGAGGTCGAAAAGTTTAAAGATAAAATGCTACAAGTGGATGAAGATTTATTACCTGAGTTAGATGAAGGGGAATATTACATCAGTCAACTTATTGGTGCGGATGTTTATAACGAAGCCGAGCAATTTATTGGAACTTTGAAAGAAATTATGTTGCTGCCTGCTAATGATGTTTGGGTAGTTAAACGAGCCAATAAAGAGGATTTACTGTTGCCTCATATTGATTCTGTGATTTTAGATGTTGATATTGACAATCAAAAGATTACTGTGCATGTTTTAGAAGGGTTAGATGAGGATGCAGATTGATATTTTATCACTTTTTCCAGAAATGTTTGAAAGTCCTTTTAGTCATTCGATCGTAAAACGGGCGATTAGTGGGGGCCATGTGCACATCAATCCCATTAATTTTAGAAAGTATGGGATAGGCAAGCATCAAATTGTTGATGACACCCCTTACGGTGGAGGCGCAGGGATGTTACTGAAGCCTGAACCTATTTTTGAAGCGTTGGATGCGATTAAAGAAGAACATCCAGAAACAAAGAAACGAATTATATTAATGGACCCTGCGGGGAAACCTTTTGACCAAGCGATGGCTGAAGACTTCGCTGAAGAAGAACATTTAGTCTTTATTTGTGGTCATTATGAAGGGTATGATGAACGCATTCGAACCTTGGTGACAGATGAAGTTTCATTAGGTGATTACGTATTAACAGGCGGAGAGTTAGCAGCCATGGTTATGGTAGATGCAACAGTGCGCTTAATTCCTGGTGTTGTCGGAAACAAATCTTCCATTCTAGAAGATTCCCATTCGACTGGTTTATTAGAACACCCACATTACACGCGACCAGCCAGTTATCGAGATTTAGATGTCCCAGAAGTATTAATGAGTGGCAATCATGGCAGGATTGAAGAATGGCGCCATAAAGAATCTTTGCGTCGAACTTTTGAACGTCGACCAGACTTATTTAAAGAACTGGAACTCTCCGATAAAGAAAAAGAATGGACCGAAGAATTCAAGCAAAGTTAAAAACCAATAGTCTTCCAGAAGAGACAAAGATTATTTTTGGAAGGCTATTTTTCGCTTCCAGCAACTTTTTTTTAAAATAAAAGTGAAAAACGAGAAAAAAAGATAATATTATATATGAGACGTTTTATAATATTTTTATTTTAAAAAGTTGAGGTGGCTTATGTTTTTATTTGTATATTTTATGCTGGGATTATGTATGGGTTCGTTTTTACATGTAGTGGGTTATCGTCTGCCGACAAAGACTTATTATGCTTCTAGCCGGTCTGTATGTCCGTCGTGTCAGGAGCCTTTAAAATGGTACGCATTAATTCCTGTGGTCTCTTACGTTCTGCAAAGAGGGAAATGTCTAGCCTGTAAAGAACAGATTTCAATGATCTATCCTTTCAGCGAAATAAGTTGTGGTTTATTGTTTTCCATGGCTTATATTCGTTTTGGATCATCGATTCATTTATTTTTTGGCTTGATTTTCATCTCCATCTTGTTTATTTTAACCATCTGTGATGTTTATTATTATTTGTTGCCCAATAGCCTGGTTTTTATTTTAGCTTTAGTCGTCATTCTATGGAATCATTATGCAAAAATAATTACTTTCCAGGAATCTCTCTATAGTCTTGTGTTTTCGTTTGTCCTGATTGGCGCGCTCATCTACTGGACAAAAGGCGGTATGGGCATGGGAGATTTGAAACTATTGATGGTGCTTGCGTACTTTTTTGGCTTTTATACTTATCTCCAATTGCTGCTGTGTGCGTCATTACTGGCGGTTTTGTATTTTATAGTTCAAAATTATCTATTCAAGAAGCCGTTAGATTATATTTTTTTCGGACCTTTTATTGCCATTGCAGCTTGTCTTTTATTATTGGTAGGATAGAGGCTAATAGAACTCAGCGATAAAAAAATGAAATCTCCAAGGACATATGATAAAATAGTAATAATGTAAACGAGATATAACCGAATGAGAGGTTGACTTATGACGTATTCAGAAATAGTAATTGCAGAGATTCAAAATGGAAATTTAGAAGAAGTTGAAACAAATCTTCAACTTGCTTTAGAGAATGATGACGATGAAACCCTTTATTTATTAGGAAATACTTTGTATCAACTAGGGTTTCTAAATGAAACTCAAAGAGTCTATAATCATTTACTGGATCTTTACCCTAATGATGACGAGTTAAAAATTTATTTAGCTGAAATTGAAATTGAAGATGGCAATGAATTAGAAGCTTTGGAGTTATTACATTCAATTGACGAAACAAGTTCTTCTTATACCCAGGCTTTGCTTGTTGAAGCCGATTACTACCATTTAAATGAATTACCGGAAGTGAGCATCCAAAAACTAAAAGAAGCCGCAGAAATTTTACCGGATGAGCCTGTGATTCAATTCGCATTAGCGGAAGTTTATTTCACGATTGCTGATTATCAAAATGCGATTCAATATTATGAGGCGCTGATGACGGAAGGTCATGAAGAAATTGCGGGAACTTTAATTAGTGTGCGCCTAGGGAATGCTTATTTAATGATTGGCGAGTATGAAGAAGCCCTAGGTTATTTAAATGAAGCTCTCACTTATAGAGATGATCCGGAAGTTTATTATCAATTAGGTTTAATTTATGTGCAGCAAGAAGAATATATAAAAGCCATTGAGCCATTAAATAAAGCTAAAACATTGGATCCAAGTCTATCTGGGGTGTATTTATTACTTGCAGAAGTTTATGAACAGCAAAACCAATTAGAAAAAGCTTTAGAAGAGATTGAAGAAGGTCTTAACTATAATGAGATTAATATTGATTTCTACTTCAAAGCCGCAGAATTGGCAGCAAAACTAGATGACTTTGAGAAAGCCGAAATTTATTATGAACAAGCTCTGGAAATTGAACCAGATAATGATCGAACCATTCTTAAGTTTGCAGAATTCTTAAACTATATGGAAGATTATGAAGAAGCCATTAAATTATTTGAACATACAGATGAAAGTATCCGTCAATTACCAGAAAGCTTGTGGGTGCTAGCCGTTGCTTATAATAATATCGAAGAGTATGATGAGGCTCGCACTTTATTTGACCAAGCAGCTGTTTATTTAGAAGATCAATTAGAGTTTTTAAAGGATTATGCGTTTTTCTTACGCGAAGATGGCCAACGCGACAAAATGCGAGTGGTCGTTAAAAAATATATGAAATTAAACCCTGAATTTGACGAAGAGATGGCGTCATTACTTGACGACTTTGACTATTAAAAGAGCTATAACAAGGATGATGAGGTGAAGAGATATGAATGCATCCATTACAAATAGCAAGAAAAAGTACTTTCTAAAATGGTTTACACGGAATTACGAACTTAAACGCCGCGAATCGCTTTGGATTTTAGATTATTTATATAATCATGATATTATGTTAGAAAAAACACATTTTGTTGAACGAGTTGACCAAACGCCGAGAGGCATTTATATGACAGTCAAAGGTAACCAAAAACCGTCTTTCCGATTTTATAAAAATGGGCATATGTTTAAAGATGCGATGCAAGCCTTCCATGAAATTCGCTTAAACTGGAGTTCACATCTTTATATTGAAATTGATTTTGAAGATGCTTGGCAATCTCCTGAATATTTAGCAATTCTAGAAGATAATCCAAACGCTAGATGGAATGATACGGTCCCCGAAGAATTATTTGTTGCTGTGAATGAAGCTCTTGACTATGAAACACTACTTTATGCACGACAACAGATCCTTGAGAAAATTGATACTACTTTAAGCAATGGACGCGAAGATAAGTTTGCGAATTTAACGGAATACTTAAAGAAAGTAAATCACCAAATTGATCGGACAATTTTGAAATAATAAAAGGAGATATAGCCATGGAGATGAAAGAAATGCAAGAGATTGTCGACGAATATATCGGCCAATTCAAAACAGGATATTTTTCTCCTCTCGGTTCGATGGCTCGCCTGAGCGAAGAAGTTGGAGAACTTGCGCGCGAGATCAACCATTATTATGGTGAAAAGCAGAAGAAACCATCCGAAGAAGCGAAAGAAATTTCTGAAGAATTAGCGGATATCCTTTTTGTCGTGATTACAATGGCAAATTCTTTAGATGTTGATTTAACAGAAGCCTTTCAACAAACGATGGCTAAATTTCAAACACGAGATAAATATCGATTTGAACGAATCGATGAAGAAACTTCAGAATAAAAGGTTGCAGATGAATGAATAAAAAATTAAAAATAGATGGCGTATTTGCAGAAGCATTACCTGTATTAAATCAAATTGTTGAAGCGGGATTTGAAGCTTATTTTGTAGGTGGCAGTGTTCGTGATCGGTTATTAAATCTAGAAGTGAATGATGTAGATATTGCGACAAGTGCTCAACCACATGAAATCAAAGAAATATTTACACGTACAGTGGATGTAGGAATTGAACATGGCACGGTTATGGTCTTAGTAGAGGGCGTCAGTTATGAAATTACCACTTTCAGAACCGAGTCGACGTACAAAGATTTTAGACGTCCCGATTCGGTTACTTTTGTGCGTTCATTAGAAGAAGACCTAAAACGTAGAGATTTTACAATGAATGCTATTGCAATGGACGCTGAAGGCTATATTATTGATCCTTTCGCCGGGATTAAAGATTTGAATGCAGGGATTATTCGAGCGGTTGGAAATCCTCATGAGCGTTTTAGAGAAGATGCTTTGCGCATGATGCGAGCGGTTCGTTTTTCTGCTCAATTGGATTTTGAAATTGAAGCTGAAACACAAGCTTCAATCAAAGAAAATGCGCCTTTATTAGAAAAAATAGCGGTGGAACGAATCCAAGTCGAGTTCGAAAAATTATTAACAGGAACTTGGCACGCAAATGGCTTGGTGGCTATGATTCACACGCGCTTGTATTTATACTGTCCAGAATTGGCGAATAAAAAAGCAGCACTCGTTTCCTTGATTCAAGATGAAAATAAATTTGAGCATGTCAGACAAGCGTGGGCTTTTCTTCTTTATAAGATTGACGATTATGATCCGTCCGATTCATTTAATGCGCGAAAATTTTTAAAAGCTTGGAAGCTATCCAATAAATTAATGGACCAAGCGATAATGATTTTTAACGCACTAAAACAACGAGTCACAAACAAGAGCTTGGATGAATGGGAAATCTTTTGTTTAGGAAAAGAGTTTGCACTCGAGACAGAATCACTCGTACAGCATTTAGAGGAATCGCCAGATTTTGACAAAGTTGTCAAAATTTATGAGCATTTACCGATTAAAGAAAAAGATGCTTTGGCGCTTACAGGTTACGATCTCATGAATGCAACAGCTACTAAACCTGGTCGTTGGATGAGCGAAGCGATGGAAGCTGCTTTACAAGCAGTTGTTTATGCAGAAATTCAAAATGATAAAGAAGAAATATTGACCTGGTTAATTGAAAAGAACTTGATTCCAGGTTTAGACAATAAATAAGAAAAGTTAATAACGAAAAAAGAGGTGTTATATTCTTTGCGTCCTGAACAAATTTATGCGATTGTCGATATCGAAGCGACAGGTGGCAGCGTAGGCACGGATGAACGGGTAATTCAATTTGCTTGCGTATTGCTTCAAAATGGTGAAATTATTCATACTTTTGAAACATTGGTGAATCCTGGGAAAAGAATTCCGAAAAATATTCAAAGGCTGACGGGGATCACGAATAATCATGTGAAAAAAGCGCCTTATTTTGAAGAAATAGCACCGATGGTTTTGTCGTTATTAGAAGAAGCGGTCTTTGTTGCTCATAACGTAGGTTTTGATTATCGCTTTTTAAATGAACAATTAAAAGCACATGGTTTTAAACAAGCAAAAATTCCGGCGATTGATACCGTTGAACTGACACAAATTTTATATCCAACATTAGATAGTTTTCAGTTGGAAGATATTGCGTCTTATTTAGATTATAGTCTAGAGGATGCCCATGATGCCTTAGCGGATGCGGAAGCGACGGTTCACATTTTTAAAGAACTCTTTAAACGAGCCACAAGCTTGCCCCTGGTTACATTAGAAAAGCTAGATTATTTAGCAGCTTGTACTACCCATGACACATCATTATTTTTCCAAGAGGCTCTTAAACGAGCACGTCATTTACTAGAGCCTCTTTCTGAGGACTTAATGATTGTGAATCAAATTGCGTTACAAAAGCCAGAAAAGTCGATGCAAACAGTCAGCAAGACCTATGAAGCTGTGACGTATCCTCAAACAAAAGAAGAAAAAGAAAAGTATTTAAATCAAAAATATAGTTATCGGGAAGTTCAAGCGAATATGATGGATCTTGTCGATCATTACCTAAGAGAAGATTTATCTCTTGAAAAATTAGCTATTGAAGCTCCTCCAGGCATTGGAAAATCGCTCGGTTACTTATTTCCAGCAAGTTTCCAAGCCTCCGTTGAGCAACCGATCGTGATCAGTACTTATACGACTTTACTGCAAAACCAACTTTTAGAAGAAACGTTACCTGGACTTGAAGAAATTTTACAGCGGAAAATACCTACGACTTTAGTCAAAAGTAGAAACCACTATTTGTCTTTAAGTATTTTTGAGCGCTGGTTAAATAACATTGAAGCCAAAGATTCTGAAGCTTATTTATGTATGCGGCTCTTGGTTTGGTTAACAGATACAACAACAGGAGATCTTTCAGAGATCAACGCAGGGAGTCATTTAGACTTAGCATTTTGGCAGGAAATCCGTGTGACGAATAATCAGTTTATTGACCAACATTGGCAAGCCTATGACTTTTACGAACGGATCAAGCAGAAAGTCGCTCAATCAGAAATTATTATTACAAATCATCATTATTTAGTCCATGACTGGCAGGCGAAGCACTCAGTGATCCCTTCGCTTGAGCGCTTAATTGTGGATGAAGCCCATCATTTTCCAAATGTAGCCATGAAAACTAGTACGGAAACCATCCATGGCATAGAAATTTTAACGCAATTAGAGAAGATGGGCTCAGTCAAAGATGATACCGGCATTTTTCAATTAATCAATCATCTTGAAAAAGAAGAAGTGATTAAAGCTTATGATCTGCTAACAATTGAGAGAAACACACGTTTAATTGAAGATTCTTGGGAGAGCATTTTTAATCGACAACTCGATTATTATGAAAAGAAAGAGTATCCGACGAGAAAAGATTCCAATTTTGTCGAGCAAGAATTTAATCTTAAACAATTAAATCTTAAACAGAAAAAAGTGATTAAAAATATTGCAAGAGCTCTAGAAGAATTTATTCATATGAGTCAAAAAATTCTCAAAGCTTCCAAAAATATTTTTGAAACGCTCAATGATCATAAACAGTTACAATTGATCGAATTAGGAAAATTGACCTTTTATTTAAATCAATGGAAAAACGAATTTCAAAGTATATTTGTATTTGATGAAGCAGCGCCACAAACTTTACGTTGGGTCACTTATGTACCGGAACATATGGAAAATACCTTCCAACTGCATGTGCTAAAATGGGGTAAAAGTAACTCACTGGTCGATTATTTAGCCACGCATTCGAAGGTTATCTTTACGAGCAGTACCTTGTCTTTTCAGGAGAGTGAAGCATATTTTTCTGGTCAATTGAAAAACTTGCCTATGGCTTTTTATCCATTAGCCAGTCCTTTTGATTATGGTAAACAAGTAAAAGTTATGGTGCCAGAAAAACGAATAAATCCACGAGATCTGTCCAACAATAAATACATCAATAGATTAGCTGAAGATATTTCAAAAATATTAAAAGAGACAAAAGTTAATACCATTGTTTTATTTCGCTCACTATCTATTTTGGAGAATGTTTATGAGTTGTTGATGCAAAATGAAGAGTTATCTGATCATGTATTGTTGGCTCAGACCATTTCAGGGACTCGTAATCGGATCTTAAAAAAATTTAAACGAAATAAACCTGCTGTGATTCTTGGAGCAGACAGCTTTTTTGAAGGAATAGACTTGCCTGACGAAGCATTAGAACTGGTTATATTGACCCGTTTACCGTTCCCGGCACCCGATACACCGATTATGCGTTTGAAGACCGATGCTTTGAGGGAAGAAGGGGTGAACCCCTTTATGGGAGAATATTTACCACAAGCGGTCTTGAAATTCAAACAAGCTTTTGGTCGACTAATCCGAAAAGAATCAGACAAAGGAGTACTGGTTGTCTTAGATGACCGCTTTTTATCTGCAAACTATGCGCACACATTTAAACAGGCATTACCTCAAGGGGTTCCTATTGAAATTTATGAAAATAACCAATTAGGCCCACAAATTCAAAGATTTATCGATAAAAAGTAATCACTGTCTTGTTTCATTCAAGCACAGGTTTTGCTATAATGTATGGGTTGAATTTAAATAATAAAGAAGGTGAGTGAGTATGAAAAAATTCCTAACAACATTAATCATTGTAATGTTACTTTTTATTTTGGGAGTAACGACTGTAATTACTCGCTCATTGTCTCCATATAACCAAGCACGAGCTGAAACAACAGAACTTGCCCAAAGACGAGCAAATTTAGCCGAAGCAGATGAATTTTATTGGTTTAATGGGGATGAGACATTTTTTACAGTTACAGGAACGGATAATGAAGGAACCCCGATCATTGTCATTGTCCAGCAAGCAAACGGTGCGATTGAAGTTATTAATCAAGCGGAGGCGATTCCTGCTCAAGAAGCGATTGAAAAAACAAGAGCGCGCGAGGAACCGAAGAAAATACTTGAAACACGCATCGGTATGTATAATGACAGCCCTGTTTGGGAAGTAAGTTTTAAACAAGAGAATGGCAATGTTGGTTATTCAGTTTACTCACTTACCTCTGGAGAATGGGTTCGAACCATTAAAAATATTTAAATCAAGAACAAGGGAGCAAAAAAATGGAACAAATTAGAATTATTGATTCAAAAAATCATGTCGATGAAGAAGTAACAATTAAAGGCTGGGTCGCAAATAAACGATCAAGCGGTAAAATTGCCTTTCTTGAGTTACGTGACGGAACGGCTTATTTCCAAGGGGTCGTTTTAAAAAATGAAGTGGGCGAAGAATTATTTGATTTAGCGACACATATAAATCAGGAGACTTCAGTCGTAATTACAGGAACCATACAAGAAGATTCCCGTTCAGATTTTGGCTATGAGATCCATGTTCAAAATCTCGAGGTAGTGGGTGAATCTGAAGATTATCCAATTACACCGAAAGAACACGGCACTGACTTCTTGATGGATAACCGTCATCTATGGTTGCGCTCTTCAAAACAACATGCGATTATGTTAGTTCGAAATGAAATGATTCGTGCGACTTATGAATTCTTTAATAAAGAAGGTTTTGTGAATATTGACTCTCCAATCTTGACAGCTGTTGCAGGAGAAAACACAACGGATTTATTCCACATTGATTACTTTGATGAAGATGCTTACTTAGCACAAACAGGACAATTACATGCAGAAGCTGCAGCAATGGCTTTTGGAAAAGTCTTCACATTTGGACCGACTTTCCGTGCAGAAAAATCTAAAACACGTCGTCATTTAACAGAATTTTGGATGATTGAACCTGAGATGGTCTTTATGCATCAAGATGAATCTTTAGAAATTCAAGAACAATATGTGGCTTATTTAGTCCAAAGTGTCCTTGATCATTGTGATTATGCCCTTGATGTATTAGGACGTGACCGTGAAACATTAGAGAAATATACAAAACTACCTTATCCACGTATTTCTTATGATGAGGCGGTTGAATTACTACAAGAAAACGATTTTGATGTTGAATGGGGCATTGATTTTGGATCTCCAGAAGAAACCTTTATCGCAAACCAATACGATCAGCCCGTATTTATTGTAAACTATCCAAAAGAAATTAAACCATTCTACATGCCAACACATCCAGACCGAGAGGATATTGTGTTGTGTGCTGATCTCATTGCACCAGAAGGGTATGGAGAAATTATTGGTGGATCTGAACGTGAATCAGATTATGAAACGTTGAGACAAAATATCATCGACTTTGGATTGAATCCAGAAGACTACGACTGGTACTTAGACTTACGTCGTTATGGTTCGGTTTCAACCTCTGGATTTGGTTTAGGTTTAGAAAGAGCAGTAACGTGGATTACAGGGACGAAACACATTCGTGAATCTATCCCGTTCCCAAGATTATTAAATCGTTTAACACCGTAATGAATGCTTAATAATTATATATAGAAAGAGTGTCTATTATGGAAAATGAACTTATTATGGAATGGATTAATGCCGGTCAGACTGAACTTCCGACACTCTTACTGCGACATTATCGTGAATTGAACTTATCCAATCATGAATTGGTTTTAATCTTACAACTGAAATCCTATATGGATAAAGGCGATCCTTTTCCAAATCCGGAAAAAATCGCTAAAAACATGGGAATGACAGAAGAAAATGTGTTTAAAGCCATTCATCAATTAACGCAAAAAAAAGTATTATCTATTGAAACGACAGAAGATGAGAATGGGGTTTCGCAAGATGCCTATTCTCTTTCTTTACTTTGGGAAAAATTAATTATTTTACTCAAACAAAATAAAACACAAAAAGCAGAAGTTAAAAAAGAGAAGTCGGAGAAAAATTTATATACAATTTTCGAATCAGAATTTGGTCGACCGCTTTCTCCTATTGAAATGGAGACATTAGTTTTATGGGTAGAAGAAGATAAATACCCTCCAGAACTTATTGAGATGGCTTTACGTGAAGCTGTATTAAGCCAAGTTTATAATTTTAAATATATCGATCGTATTTTGCTCAGCTGGGAAAAGAAAAATATACGAACCAAAGAACAAGTCGAAAAAGAATCGAAGAATTTTAGAGATCGAACTTCTTCGAACACTTTAAACACCAACGAGGAAAAAACGACTTCAGATCCTGTGCCGATGATTAATTGGCTGAAAGATTTGAATAATAACGATTAGAAGTAGAGGTAGAGAGTTTGTGGACGTGCAAAAATTATTAAATCATGAAGAAACAACAAAAGTTATTGAAGCGATGGGGAAAATTTTTCCAGAAGCAAAAGCAGAATTAAACCATCGTTCGCCTTTTGAATTATTAATTGCGGTTATTTTAAGTGCGCAAACAACAGATGTGGGCGTTAACAAAGCCACTCCTGGGCTTTTTGAGGCGTATCCGACGCCTGAAGCAATGATGAATGCCGATTTAGAAGATTTAGAAGAAAAAATTAAAACGATCGGTCTCTATCGAAATAAAGCGAAGTTTATAAAAAATACTTCCAAAAAGTTAGTTGAAGATTTTGACGGGAAAGTACCTAATAATAAAAAAGATTTACAAACCTTGCCCGGTGTCGGCCGAAAGACAGCCAATGTCGTTTTAAGTGTTGCTTTTGACGAACCAGCGATTGCCGTCGATACACACGTAGAACGTGTTTCTAAGAAGTTTAACATTGTGGAAGAAGAAGCCTCAGTCATTCAAGTAGAAAATACTTTGATGGAAAAACTTCCTAAAGACTTATGGTCTATTGCGCATCATCGCTTAATATTTTTTGGACGTTACCAATGTCCAGCAAGAAAACATAATCATGAAGAATGTATTGCATTAGTAAAAAGTCATATAGAGAAATAAAATATAAAGCAAAGAAAACTCCTGGCTCACTGTTCATACAGTCCAAGTCAGGAGTTTTTAATAAGTCTTTAAAAAATATTTTTCAACCTCTAAAAAAACAATCCTTGAAAACGATTTAAGTTATGTTAAAATAAACACAAAGAAGACATCAGATGTATCTGAAGTTTTTTTAGTCAATTGCTCCTAGAAACTTTCTAAGGGTTATTGACATTTATATATATTTTTAAAAACGCATACAAAAAGGAGATAAAAAATGGCTAAAAAAGAGAAATTAGAAACAAAATCTTCTACTCTTATTGTCATTGGAATGATCGTAGTAGCATTCATTATTATATTTTTTGCAGTCAATCCTTTTCGATCTTCCGCACAAGATAAACAGATAATACGAGTAGCCCATAACCAATCAGCTGATCATCCAACACATACAGGAATGATCGCTTTTGAAGAATATATTGAAGAGGAACTGGGAGATAGGTATGATGTTCAACTATTTCCAAGTGAATTATTGGGAACGCAAACAAATATGGTCCAGTTGACACAAACAGGGGCTATTGATGTGACCGTGGCGAGTAATTCCATTCTAGAAACTTTTAACCCTCAATTTCAAATATTTAACTTACCTTATTTATTTGAAGATCCAGAAGTTTATCATGCTGTAATGAATGATCCTGAAATTATCAATCCTATTTTTGAAGGTACGGAAGAATCAGGTTTTACTACTGTTGCTTGGTTAGATGCTGGTACGCGTAACTTTTATGCTCAGCCAGGACCGATTGAAGAGCCGGCTGACTTAGAAGGATTAAAAATTAGAGTACAGCAATCACCAACGAATGTCCGTATGATGGATTTATTAGGCGGTTCAGCCACACCAATGGGCTTTGGTGACGTTTATACGGCCATTCAATCTGGTATTATCGACGGAGCTGAAAACAATGAGTTATCTTTAACAGAAAATGGCCATGGGGATATTGTTAAATATTATTCTTATACTTTGCACCAAATGATTCCCGATGAAGTCATCGTAAGTACAGCTTTATTTGATCAGTTACCAGAAGAAGATACAGCCATTTTTGAAAAAGGCTTTGAAATCATGGAGGATACGCAACATGAAGCTTGGGCTGTAAAGGTTGAAGAAGCAAAAGACCAAGCAGAAAATGAAATGGGTGTAAGCTTCAATTATCCAGATATAGCACCATTTAAAGAAGCTGTGATGCCTCTGCATGATGAAATTTTAGAAGCCAATCCATCTTTCCAAAAAACATATGATCAAATTCAAGAGAAAGCAGCAGAAGTAAGCGAGGAGGCGAATGAGAATGAAGAAAATTAGAACATTCTTAGATCAATTAATGAAAGTCTTTAATGCAGTGGTGCTTGGTGTTTTAACCTTATTAGTCACTTGGCAAGTCATTACTCGTTACTTCCTCAGCAGCCCAAGTACTTGGTCAGAAGAATTAGCTTCTTACTTGTTTGCGTGGGCAACAATGTTTGGTGCTGCTTATGTTTTTGGAAAGCGTGAACATATGAATATTCCGATTCTTGTGGAGAAATTTTCTGAAAAGACACAAAAGTATGTAGCTGTTTTAAGAGAAAGTTTGATTTTATTATTTGCGGTAGTCATTTTAATTTATGGTGGCCTACAAATTACCTCTCTAACGATGGGACAAGACTCATCTTCTTTACCTTTAGCGATGGGGTATTTTTATGCAGTTATTCCTATAAGTGGTGTTTTTGTAACGCTATATAGTATCTTAAATATTTATGACATCGTGACAGACAATATACCAACTGATGAAAACGAAGGGCAGGAGAATTAAAATGGCTATACAATCTTTAATTATTATGCTTGTTATTTTAGTTTTATTATTAGCATTAGGTATTCCAATCGCAGTGGCCATCGCATTGGCCGCTATGGGGGCAATATTACCATCGATGCCATTGGATATTACCGTTATAACCGCCGCGCAGAGAATTTTTGCAGGGACTTCAACCTTTACATTAGTGGCAATTCCGTTTTTCGTGTTAGCAGGAAATATTATGAATCAGGGTGGAATCGCTCGAAAATTAGTTAACTTTGTAGAAGCTCTTGTAGGGAAAATTCCAGGGTCTTTAATGTTAACAAATATCGGTGCGAATGCTCTGTTTGGTTCAATTTCAGGTTCAGCCGCAGCGGCAGCAGCAGCTGTAGGAGGTATGGTTCATGAAGGAGAACGCGAAGCCGGATATGATATGGATTTAGCAGTAGCGACGAACGCAGCGTCCGCGCCCAGTGGATTATTAATTCCACCATCTAATGCTTTAATTACATATTCATTAGTTTCTGGAGGAACCTCAGTTGCCGCGTTATTTATAGCTGGCTATGTACCAGGAATTATTTGGACATTAGGAGCAATGCTTGTTGCTTTTTACTACGCAAAGAAGAAAAACTACACAGGACTCCAAGGAAAATTTGATTGGGCCCGTCTAGGACGAGCTACTGTCGAAGCGATTCTTCCACTATCATTAATTGTTATTGTTATCGGAGGAATAGTGATTGGTGTATTTACTGCAACAGAAGGTTCAGCCATTGCGGTTATTTATTCCCTGTTTCTTTCTTTAGTCGTTTACCGTTCCATTTCTATTCGCGATATCTATGAAATTTTAGTGGATAGTGCTGAAACAAGTGGTATGATTGTCTTCTTAATTGGGGTTTCGAATATCTTAAGTTGGGTAATGGCCTTTACTGGAATTCCTCAAGCCATTGCAGGCGGATTATTAAGTATTACAGATAATCCAATTGCTATCTTACTCATTATTAACGTTATCTTACTCATATCAGGGACCTTTATGGATGTGACGCCGGCAATCTTGATCTTTACACCGATCTTCTTACCGATTGTTACTTCATTTGGAATGTCACCGGTTCACTTTGGTATTATCTTAGTATATAACTTATGTATTGGGAATATTACGCCACCTGTAGGGAATACATTGTTTGTGGCCATTCGAGTAGGAGAAACTACCTTAGCCGATGTCATACCGTACATGATTCGTTATTATGGCGCAATCTTAGCTGGTTTACTACTAGTCACTTATATTCCAACATTATCCTTATGGTTACCAGAACTTGCAGGATTAATTTAAACGAGAATGTTAATAAGAATATCATCAAAAACTATCTACTTAATAAGGCGTCCAAAAAACCTTATTAAGTAGATTTTTTATGTTATAGATTGTTTTAGGAATAATGATACAAGCTATAAAAATAACGTTTACCTCAGTAGTTTGAGGAGAAATTTTTTTCATGGTAAGGTACGTTTATAAAAAATAGGGGGGAATTAGCAAACATGAGAACAAAAAAGTGGTGGATCTACACAGCTTGTATTTACATACCGGCACTATTCGTTATTGGCTATCAATATACGGAAGTAGATGCACTGATCGATCTTTCACTATTAGCGTCAGTGATCGGAATAGCCATTGTTTCCTACCAAGAGCTAAAACGAAATTAACAGAAAAATGATGAGAAGAGGCACAAATAGTTATCATAACTAAATTACAAACTAAAATTGCTATAAAAATTTTAAGCTGATTATTTATCAGTATATTTGGGAAAGTAGGTTGTTATGAAGATTAATAAAATTATACATCATTACGGAGATTTTACTTTAGATATTGAGAAGCTATTTATTGAAGACCATAAAGTGATTGGTTTAATTGGAGAAAACGGGGCAGGTAAAACTACGTTTATGGACATCCTTTCACAAATGGTTATAGCGAATGATACTTTCGACCTAGAAGGATATCTTGAAGAAGATGTTTTATATATTCCTTCAGATATGACCCCTTATAATTTTTTAAAAGTAAATGAATTTTGCGACATTGTTATTAGTTATTCCGATTCAAATCGTACAACAGATGAAGTCATAAAACGTTTAGAACTTGAAGATAAAAAAGATGTGCTTATTTCTGAATTATCGCAAGGAATGAAGAAAAAACTTACTCTAATTAATTTGTTATTAGATAATTATCCATTAATCATTTTAGACGAACCGTTTAATAGTGTAGATCTCCAATATTCTTACGAAATTAAAAACATCATTACGGATTTAAGAGAAGATAGTACCGTTTTAATCTCTTCTCATATTGTCGATAGTCTTATCGATATTTGTGATGAGTTTATATTTTTAGAAGATGGAATGGTAAAGAAAACATTTGTGAATACTGGAGACAAAGAAGAACTGGAGGCGGAATTATTTGGATGAACCATTTCAAATTGATTTTAAATTATTTCATAAACTAATAGGATTATCCGGTAAAATAAATATACTGAAGTTTTATGGTATTATAATAACTTTTTTTGTTAGTATTAAATACCTTACTGCTCTACTGCCCAATCCATTTCCACTTAAAGAATTGTTCGCTCTAAGCATAGCTTTTTTAGGTGGATTTAGAATTCAAACGAGCAAAATCTTAGACAAACAAATAAAAATGATGACTTTTTTTCCTTTTGTGAATATAGAAAAAATTAAAAAATATTTTTTATATAAAAAACCTATTGTTATCTATATCATGATATTTTATTTGTTATTTCCAATTAATTTAAGTAAAGAAGAAATTTTATCCTTCTTTTTCTTTCTTTCAGTTATTATGTTTATGATGTTTATTGATACATTATCTCACAGGTTATTTCCTAATACTGAAATACCAGACAGAATATATATATTCATACGCATTGCCTATTTTGTAATTTTTGCAGGTTACCTTTTTATTGATATTTGGGGATTTGATTTAAAAACGTTTATTATGAGACAGGATTTATGGTATTTGATATTAGTAAGCTCTTTTTTTGCCATTCTTAACCCATTTATTTTAACCTTTCCAAATAGAAAAGAGAATATAGATGACTAAATTAGTATTTTATTTTTTGCTACGAAATAAAATTAAATATGAAATCATCATTCTTGTATTTATGGGAATCTACTCCTCTCTGCAAGCTCCTTCTAGTCAATATGGCCTGACTTATATGATCACTCTTCTAGGTATTTTATATATTGTATATTTTAAAATACTGAGGCGACATAATAGAAGAATAAGCTTATTATATAGTAGCAACAGAATTAAACGATTTAAACCGGATCTTATAAAGGCTGTCGTCACGCTTTCATGTGGCTTCTTTTTTCTTGCAATTTTTCTTGATCTATTCATATTAAGGACTGTATGCTTAATATACTACCATCTGCTAACATTAGTTGTCTTTATATTATCAACTAGGTTTGTTACGATTAGCGTTGAAAAACGACAGAATACGAGTCAAATTGTTACGTTTAAAGAAGGATTGAAAATAATCACTCTAGGTCTTGGATTAGTTATTTTGACCACTGCTTCTTTATATATAATAGGTTTAGGTTAGAAGATGCATGTTATTTTTATTTCTTAAGATTTTTTAAATATGAAAGAACTTAATAAAATACATTTAAAAAAACGTGAAAAGGATGGAAAATAGTGGAAGTAAAGACAAAAAGTAATCAGAGGTTTGATATTGGTCATTTTTCATCTGTGTTATCTCGAGTAGAACCTTTTTTCAGAAGGAGATAGTGGATCTCAGTATTGGAATACTTATGATACTATTTGGTAATCTTTATGCTCTATAAACTAAGTAGGGCAAAGAAAAAAAGCTTCCATAATAAAAGGAAGCTTTTTTGCTTTAAGTCTTTTGATACGAACTAGGATGTGTGTTCAGTTTTATCGAGCTCAGAGGAAATTTTTAAATTCTAAAAATTTTACCGTCTACAAAAAAGAAAATAAAAAGGATAAGTATTAAGAATAAACTTAAGAAAAGTAGATAAATTCTTAAGGTGAAATAGGCATAAAATAAAGTAGCAACTAGATTAAAAAGAATAATTACTGGAAGAAAATAAGTACCCCAAGCCGTAGTATATATTTCAACCTGATCGCCTGCCTCAACAATTAATTGATTGTTTTTTACACCTTGTTGAGTAACTTGTAGGTCACCTTCATTATCTGGTATATCAAGTAGAATTGTTTCATCATTTTGAATGCGTTATCCTTTTACACCGTTAATAATGACTCTAAAATTCGGGAAGGCCCCAAACCATCCTGTCTTTTTTCACTTTGACAAACATATGTATGCTCTTTCAAGAGGGTTTCATGAACTAGATATAAATTTAGCTTTCAAAATAATTCTTCAAATTTTTATCTAATTAGATTATTTTCAGCTCTTATTAAAAAAATCCATATTGTGTTAATAATGTAGTGAATCCCGCTAATAGACTACCAAATATGAAAATAAATATTTTACTATTAAACAATCAATGAATATGGATGTTTTAAATGAGGTTGAAACCTCATGAATTTCGTTGTAATCTATATTTAATTAAAAAAGAACCAATGATTTAATGAAATATCTCTTTGAAAGGGATATCATACACCTGAAAGATAGGTTAAAAGAAAGGTCATGAAAAAATTATTGATAGGTCTTTAAGCAGATTTACATATCATAGTAAAAGATTAGGCTATTTATCAACACGATAAAATAGTGCACAACACTTCTTACCTATCATAAATACAAAAATCTTAGAGGAAACTATTACTACAAGAATGAAGTGAGCTAAAAATAAATAGGAAAGGGGGAGAAAGATGTCCGTTGAATATTGGATAAATGCTGAGCAATTTTATGAGTTTTGGTTTGTTATCATTAGCTTGCTTTTCTTAATAAATATTATTGTCATTATTTTTGTAATAGTTTATGCAAAGAAAGAAAACCGGAAGAAATTCATTTTTTTAACAGTGGGGTCTGCAGCTATCTTCGGAATGGTAGGAGTTATTGGATATGTTTACTACCATCCGTATTTAGAACAAGCGAGCTACACTAATCCACTTATCCGTGATCGTGAACCAAGGATGTTAACTTATACCTATTATGGAACTGTTGAAGAAACGAATTACTATAAACTCAATTACTTAGATGGTCTCCGTCAGATGACATTATATGAAGAAGAACAGATTGTCGAACCGATCCATTATCTGGGTAAGGGAAAATATTTTCATTACTTTGAACGTGAAAACGGAGAATTTTTTAAACAAAATCTCCAAGTTGAATTCACTGAAACAGCTCAGCAAGCACAACTAATTGGAGGGCGTTTTACGTTAAAAGATGAAGCTTTTCAGAAAATTGGTTTCAAAAACCCAGAAAGTACGATGTTTGAAGGCATTGAAATACCAGTAGCGGAACAAGGAAAAACTTACGAACCAGAAGATGAGGCGCAAATTCCAAGAGCTGAAGATAGTATTCGCTTCTGGAATTTTTAGCCATGGCTCAATACTTATTTTGTTGATCGGATGAATCCACTCAAGCGAAAGGACAGATGAGTAGTGAAAAAGATATTTCTTATAAGCGGATCCGTTTTAGCATTGGCTGCTTGTGGCCCGAATGAACAGACAGAAACGAATGAAACAAATGAAGAAACAGAAGTCACGGAATCACATAGCGGACAAGATAACGGAGAACAAGAAAAAGAAGAAGTTTCCAATGTAGAAAAGGAAGAACCAGAATCTAATTTAACTGAAGAAGAAGCAGAAGAACAGGTGATTGAATATATAAAAGAAACGAAACCAGAAATTGAAAGCTTTTTGAGTAGTTACGAATTTATGGTGGAGGAAAAAGAGGGTAAGTATCAAGTGAATATGTTCTCGTCAGAGTCAGCTGATGAAAACATAGGCTCTCCCTTACTTTCCAGTTATGAGGTGAATCAGAGTACGGGTGAAGTGAAGGAGATTGACCCAGCAAATGAAGAACCAGTGCCTTATCTAAGTGAAGTTGCCACAATGAGTGTTGAAGAAAGAGAAGAGCACCACCGAGAGTTGGCTGCGGATGCAGAAAACTTAGAAAATAAGGTCTTAGACCATTTAATGCTTCCAGGTCTCCATGAGAATACTGTGACTTATGAAGGAAGAGTAAATCCTGACGATACTATCGAGCTTTTTCTAGCTACAGCAGATGATCCTCCCCATTTAGAGCATTTGGATGTTGTTCCTGAGGTCGACGAGGAAGGATATTTCAGCATCGATCTTCATCCTTATGATTTAAAGAATAAAGCCTATTTAAGGTTCTCAATTCATGGGGATTATTCAAAAGCACAAGATTTCGATCTTCCAGTATTTGAAGCGGAAGAGGGGATGGAATCGGTTAGTGTACACCAGTAAAAACCTGATTGATCTAAATAGCTAACAGCAATCAGGTTTTTATGTAATGTTTAAGACGAATTGTAAAGATGGCCTATTCTAAGGTTTATTCCATGAGTTCAACCGGTGGAACTTTAGGGCCATAAGGAACAATAGGTGCAATCGAAGAGACAGTGATTAAAGATAAAACTAGAATAGCCAATAGTTTTTTGGTCAATCGTTTTGACATTCTCTCACCTCCTTATTGGGATAACTTAGTGATTAATTCATATAATTAATTGCACTTGTTGTTTGTAATTCATCATTTATTTCTTTAATCTCTAGCTGGGTCATCATTTTGAATTCATTATTTTTCTGGATTTCAAAAATACTGAGAGCTAGTTGGTTACTTTTTTTAGCTTCTTCTAAATGGCCAAGTTTTCGAAGTAAATAACCTTTAGTGTGGTATAAATCACCTAAAAGAAACATTGAATTTTTGCTGACGATAGCATCAATGGCTCGCATCACTACTTCCAGAGCTTCTTTTTCACTTGCTGTTTCTTCTAAAGTTAAAGCATAGTTTAGCATAATCTTTGCTTGTACCTTATAATCGATATGTTCATCAATAATATTGTCTCCATTACGAAAAACGTTTAATGCCTGCTCAAATTTATGATCTTGGTAATAAATAACGCCTATCGCATTAAGTATTTCGAGAACTAACTCTTCATCGAGCCCTTCTAAAGAAATATCATTTAGTATTTTTAGAGCGACTCCTTTTTGGCCATATAGTTTATCTTGTATGGAAGCTTTTATCCATGAAAAAAATGCTTGGTCATTTTCATCGTTTACTTTTTTAATCATAAATTCATTATGCTTGAGTAATAATTCGATCGTTTCATAGTCTCGCTTTTCTAAATATTTTCGTATGGTTGTTTTTACTTGATGAATTTCGTCATTATATTTCGCTTTATGGGTGACTTGATTTAAATCGGTCTCCGAAATTTCTAAGCGCTTTCTCAACTGATCTAAAATACTTTTTTTGGGAATAATATCGCCTTTTTCAATTCGGCTGATCAGGGCTTGCGTACAAATCCCTGCGGATAAATCTTTCTGTGTGAGTCCCATTTCTTTGCGTGCGTGTTTTACTAGTTCCCCTAATTCCATAATGGCCTCCTTTAATAATTATTATAATTATAAATTAATAGAAAATTTAAGCAAATCATAAAGGTGTTCTTGAATGCTTTTTTCGATTCAGATGATGAATATTTTATAGACTTAGGATATTTAAAGAAAAAGGAATAACCAAAAATGATTAAAATATTATTGATGATGATTCTTCCTTCGCTCTTATGAGAAGTAATCATTATAGGGTGTGCTGACGATGAGGATGAGATTGCGACTATGGCAGATCGAAACAATCACATTCTTTATTCATAAGGAAGTAGCGCTCACTAATCCTTCCATTTGATTGGGGAGCTTTTAATTGCGGAATACTCCCAAAAAAATTGAACGAGAAGTTATTTATCTTGCTGTAGAAATTAATGATTGCTAATCTAAGACTGAAAGACGAAGCCCTTCAATTTGTTTTGAGGAGAGAGCTGTAATGAAAAAAGTCATCATGCTGTTTAGTATTATTTTAGGAAGTCTTTTCATTTTGACAAGTTGTGGAACGAATTCATTAGGTGATGAATCTGCCTATGGTGAACAGGTGAATGATCTCGAAGGAGTAACAATCGAATTAACTGAAGATCGGTATCAACCCGAAGGAGATACTTTTGAACTGAGAGTGACAAATCATTCAGACGACCAGATAACTTATGGGGTTGAGTACGCGCTTGAATATTATAATGAGGACAAGTGGTGTGAAGTTGAGACAGATGAAGAAATTAGTTTTATTATGATTGCTCATATACTGGAACCTGATGAAGAGGCGACTGAAGAGATTAATTTAACTTATTACGAACCATTAGCAACAGGTCGTTATCGTGTCATTAGACAAATAAATGGTGAACCAATGGCTGCCGAATTCGAAGTTGTAGAAGAAAATGAACAAAAAGATGAAGAAAAATTGTGAAATAGATGATCAATGAACTTCCAATTGTAGATAAAAAATCACTTTAATCATAAAAAATTAAAGGGGGATATCGTGTGAAAATTAACTATAAAAGAGTAGCTAAAATAATTTTAACTTTATCCATTATATCTATTATTGTAGATTATTTTTTATGGACCATACTTATTCCAATACAAGATTTTCATCTTATGAACGATATAGAAATTTTACAGGCGCAACAAGAATTGGCCTTAAATTACCCGTTAGGTAGATTTTTACTGCATACGGGATTTATTAGTTTCTTCTTGTCAATTGCTTACCTAGGAAAAGAAAATGCTAAGAAGATTTTAATCAAAGTGCAGTAGAAATAAACGTTTATTGACAACAACTTAAACTTCATAGTAAAGATAGAAAGTAGATTGCTTTAAACGCGATGATATATTTATATATGATTTTTATAAAAAGGTGTAAATCGTCTGCTTGCTAGCAGATGACTTACACCTTTTATTTGTGTCTGTAATGTGGTTTAAATTATATATCGAGAAAACTAGCTCCCTGAATAAAAAACTGGGATTCTTCATAATGATAAATAACTTTAGAATAATCAAAGGCTTCGCCATTTTTTAAAAAGAAGATCGATTCCAGTAATATGGTAGGATCGCCAGGGTTTAAATTTAGTAAATCAGCATTTTCTTTGTTTAATGTAGCAACACGCAGAAACTGATCGGTAAAACCAAGGTTTAGTTTTAAATCATTTCTTAGATAAGAGAAAATGGAATCTTCAATAATTTCTTGATTTAAATAAGGCACAATTTCTTTACGGTAATAGGATTCTTCGACTGAAAACCTTCGACCTTCAATAGACCTTAAGCGTTTGACGTAATAGATCTCTTCATCTTTATCGATGTGTAAATTCGCCATTACTTCTGGTGTTGGTTTAACAATTTCCAGAGCAAGCATTTTAGAATCTAGTTGGAAATCTTTTAAAGTGTTCTTCAGTCCACTGACTTCTGAAATATTGATATATCCTTTCCTTCTAGATTTTCGCACAAAATTTCCACTACCACGAACTTGATAAATATAAGCTTGTTTTTCAAGTTCATCTAAAGCTTTTAAAACCGTATTTTTCCCCGCTGAAAATTTTTCCATTAACACTTCGATACTCGGTAATTTATCTCCTTGCTGCATCTCGTTTGTTTCAATCGTTTGAATAATTTCGCGGATGATTTCTTTGTATTTAGGCATATGAGCTCACATCCTTCATGTTTTTCATCAATAGTATACCATAATTTTTTAAAAGTGTAAGGGTCTTGACAAACTATACCCATATACTTAAACTATACAGGGAAAGCAAAAAAATAAAAGTAGATGGAGGAAGTTAAAAATGGCCGATAACAAAGAAACAGCTAAATTTGTCGTGGAACATATTGGTGGTGAAGAAAATGTTAATTCTTTAGTTCACTGTGCGACACGATTAAGATTTAGACTAAAAGATACAGACGAAGTAGATGAAGAAGCGCTAAAAAATAATCCCGGGATTTTAACGGCTGTTGAAAGTGGTGGGCAATATCAAGTAGTCATTGGAAACCACGTAGCCAAAGTTTATCAAGAAATTATGGATCAATATAATATTGATGCGGAAGCGGATATTGAGGGAGACACAGAGGCGGAGAATGTTAAAAAATCGGCACGCTCTAAGAACCCGTTAGCCGTTGTGTTTGAATATATCTCTGGCACGTTCTCACCGTTAATTCCTGCGTTAGCTGGTTCGGGAATGATTAAAGCGCTTTTAGCCGTATTAACAATGCTCAACTGGTTAAGCCCGGAAAGTTCGACTTATGCGGTGCTAGAAGCCGCTTCAAATGGATTGTTTTATTTCTTTCCAATCTTTATTGGGGTTTCAGCAGCTAGATTTTTAAAAGTTAGTCCTTTTGTCGGAGGAGTCATTGGAGCCGGATTATTAGAACCAAGTTTTACTGCTTTACTAGAAACCAGCCAAAGTTTAGATTTTATGGGGCTTCCCTTAATTATTTCTGATTATGCGAGCACTGTTTTCCCTATGCTGGTTACGATGGCCTTTTATGCGCCATTAGAACGATTCCTTAAAAAATATACGCCGGATATGATCCAATTATTCTTTGTTCCTATGATGGGAATTTTAATTATGGTTCCGTTATCTGCGTTGATTTTTGGACCGTTCTCACAATATATAAGCCAGCTCATTGCTTCTGGTTTAGTGGCTCTACTTGACTTTTCTTCTGTACTGACAGGGGTAGTATTCGCCTCTATATGGCCATTCCTTGTTTTATTTGGTGTTCATTGGGGTGTCTCACCGATTAGTATTGATAATCTCGCGCGAGGCGGGGACCCATTGAACGCGATGGCAGCAGGAGCAACCTTTGCGCAAATGGGAATTGCCTTTGGGGTCTTCTTACGCTATCGCAAGGATCAGAACCTAAGCTCCCTCTCTTTAGCGGGAACCATTTCTGTTCTAGTCGCAGGAGTAACAGAACCTATTTTATATGGTTTAGTTTTACGCTATCGACGCTTAATTCCAATTATGGTGATCTCAAGTGCTTTAGGCGGAGGAATGGCTGGTTTGTTTGGCGCTGAGATGTATAGCTATGCTTTTAATAGTGTACTAACGATCCCAGCTTACGGACCTATTCCACAATATGTATTAAGCATTACGGCTTCCTTTATTTTAGGAGCTGTCTTAACCTTTATCTTTGGGATTGATCAAGAACCTGAAGTAGAAACAGCAGCAACAACAACTACTCCTACAAATGTTAATGAACAAGCAGCCGAAGCTGAAGCAAATGATAGTGAAGATTTAGTAGAAGGTACACAAGTGACCATTGGTTCTCCACTTGAAGGAGAGTTTATTCCTTTAGAAGAAGTAGAAGATGAAGTCTTTTCATCCGGTGCAATGGGCCAAGGTGGTGCCGTGATCCCTATGGACGGAAAATTAATCGCACCATTTTCTGGAAAAATAACAGCTACCTTCCCGACGAAACATGCGATTGGTTTAACCGATGAAAATGGCATTGAATTATTAATTCATATTGGGATGGACACAGTCCAACTTGATGGTGAACACTATACGATGCATGTTGAAGAGGATCAAAAAGTAGCACAGGGCGATTTATTAATTACTTTTGATGTTGAAGCGATTAAAGAGGCCGGTTATTCGGTAGTAACCCCTCTGATTGTGACCAATACAGATGACTTTAAGCAAGTAGCGAGTGCAAAATCTCGTCACGTTGAACCAAACGATAAAGTTTTAACAATTGTTAAATAATCTATTTAAAAATTATCAGGAGGAATATGGATGAGTAAATTACCAAAGGACTTTTTATGGGGCGGAGCCGTTGCGGCACACCAATTTGAAGGTGGTTGGGACCAAGATGGGAAAGGACCAAGTGTTGTCGATGTAATGACAGCAGGCGGACCTAATCAACCACGAGAAATTACTGAAACCATTGAGGAAGATAAATTTTATCCGAACCATGAAGCGATTGATTTCTATAATCGCTACAAAGAAGATGTGAAATTATTTGCGGAGATGGGTCTTAAAGCTTTAAGAACTTCTATTAACTGGACACGAATTTTTCCAAATGGAGACGACGAAGAACCAAATGAAGCGGGTCTACAATTCTATGATGATTTATTTGATGAATTGTTAAAGTATGGGATTGAACCTGTTATTACATTGACGCATTTTGAAATGCCATTAAATCTCGCCAAAAATTATGGTGGTTTTAGAAATCGTAAAGTCGTTGATTTGTTTGTCCGCTTTGCAGAAGTTGTTTTTGAACGTTATAAAGATAAAGTGACTTACTGGATGACTTTTAACGAAATCAACAATATGATGGATTATACAAACCCGATCTTTTTATGGACAAACGTTGGTGTCCAAGTAGAAGAGGGAGAAAATGCGAAAGAAGTGATGTATACAGCGGCTCATCATACATTACTAGCAAGTGCTTTAGCGGTCGCTAAAGGGAAAGAAATTAATCCTGATTTCCAAATCGGAGCGATGGTATCGCATGTCCCTATTTATCCACTCAATTCAGATCCAGACAACGTAATGTTAGCAGAAGAATCGATGCGTTTACGCTATTTCTTCCCTGATGTGCAAATACGTGGAGAATATCCAAATTATACGTTGAAAGAATTTGAACGTGAGGGATTGGATATTCCAATCTTAGAAGGAGATGCTGAGATCCTGAAAAATGGAACAGTCGATTATTTAGGGTTCAGTTATTATATGTCAAACGTGGTTGACATCCATGCAGAAGAAGATGATGATGATGAAAACGTCCACGGGAAAATCCCTTATCAAGTGGATAATCCTTATTTAACAGCGAGCGATTGGGGCTGGACAATTGACCCCGTTGGTTTACGTTATGTCTTGAACCGCTTTTGGGATCGATATCAAATTCCATTATTTATTGTTGAAAATGGTTATGGAGCAGTAGATACTGTGGAAGAAGATGGCAGTATTCACGACCCGGAGCGTATCGCTTATCTCCGTAATCATATTCAAGAAATGATCAAAGCGGTTGATTATGATGGCGTTGAGTTAATGGGTTATACACCTTGGGGCATTATTGATATTGTTTCCTTCACAACTGGAGAAATGAGAAAACGCTACGGAATGATCTATGTTGACCGTGATAATGAAGGAAATGGAACGATGGAACGTTCGAAAAAAGATTCATTCGATTGGTATCGCAAAGTCATCGAAACAAATGGAGAAGATTTAGAGGAATAATGATTGAGCTAGTGACGCTTATTTAAAGCGTTACTAGCTTTTTCGATCTATTTGTTTAAATTTGGTAAAAAAACAATTCATTTCAAGCAAGAAGGTATATATACATGCTTAAATATAGTATGATGGAATTAGCATATATTAGGAGGAATTATAAAAATAATGGAACATATTTCTATTGAAGATTTTCACCAAGTAGTACAAGATAAAGGGACAGACAATGTCAATGTTGTTGACGTTCGAGCACCCGAAAAATTTGAGGAAGCGCATATTGAAGGCGCGATCAATCTTCCTTTAAGTGAGTTAGAAGATCATTTAGATGTGTTAGATAAAGACAAACATTATTACGTGATTTGTCAGGCAGAAAGATTTTCACGTCGAGGAACTGAAATATTAAATGATCATGGTTTCGAAGCGACCAACGTGACTTCTGGAATGAATGATTACCCAGGGGAGACTGTATCAAGTAACTAATCAAGCGCTAACTAAGAGAAGCAGTTGATCGTTTAACGGACTATTAGCAGAATAATTTATTTCAACTCTACTTAACTGGCTATTTATAGAAAGTCTTGTTAAGTAGAGTTTTTATTTTAAATATTGAATAAAAATCATTTTGCCAACATTTTTAGTTTGACTTCACATTATTTTTAGGCTATCCTAAATTTAATAAATGAGAAGTATTTAAATAAAGAAAATAAGAGAAATAAAGCCGGTTGGTTTTAAAGAATAGGAGTTGAGTAAGAGATGTTAGAAATAGAAAATCTTTCTGTTACTTATCAAAATAATGTGAAAGCGTTAGAAGATGTGACGGTTACAGTGCCTTCGGGAAAACTTGTAGGAATTATCGGTCCAAATGGGGCAGGTAAGTCCACCTTATTAAAAGGTGCTTTAGGTATGGTGGACAAATCTGGAAGTGTTTCGTTTAACGGACAACCCATTGACGAAATTCAACAAGATGTTGCTTATGTTGAGCAGAAGGGGAATCTCGACATGGACTTTCCCATCACTGTATTACAGACGGTTTTATTAGGGACTTACCCTAAGCTTGGTTGGATTAAACGACCAGGAAAAAAAGAAAAAGAAGCTGCAAAAGAGGCTTTAGAACGTGTAGGAATGGAAGAATTTGGTTCACGTCAAATTAGTGAATTATCTGGTGGACAGTTTCAACGGGTATTGCTAGCACGTACTTTAGCGCAAGATGCAGAACTCATTTTTCTTGATGAACCATTTAGCGGAATTGATATTAAAAGCGAAGGAATTATTATGGAACAATTGTTTAATCTACGCGATCAAGGAAAAACCATTTTAATTGTGCATCACGATCTGACAAAAGTTGGCCAATATTTTGATGGACTGATTTTGTTAAATCAAAAATTAATCGCGAGTGGTAAAGTGGAAGATGTTATGACAGAAGATAATTTAGCTAAAGTATTTGGTGAAGGTGCCTTCACCGATATAGGAGGTAATTAAGCATGTTGGGACAATTTATTAGTGATTTAATGAATTATAGCTTTCTACAAAATGCCCTGATTACTTCAATTATTGTTGGAGTTACGAGTGGAATCATTGGTAGTTTTATTACTTTAAAAGGGATGTCTTTAATCGGAGATGCGATTTCTCATGCGGTGCTACCTGGAGTGGCGATCTCCTATATGGTGGGCGTTAATTTCTTTTCTGGTGCAGTGGTCGCTGGGTTATTGACCGCTCTAGGGATTAACTATTTAGATCAAAATAGTCGGATAAAATCAGATTCTGCGATCGGAATTGTTTTTTCTGCTTTCTTTGCATTGGGAATTATTCTGATCCAAAAAGCTCAAAGCGCGATTGATTTAACCTCTATTTTATTCGGAAATGTTTTAACGGTTAGTGATACCGACCGCCATATTACGATGATTGTTGGCGTTATTGTTATTTTAGTTGTGGTTCTATTTTATAAAGAATTATTAATTACAACGTTTGACCCAACCATGGCTAAAGCTTATGGGCTACCCGTCGAGATAATTAACTATGGGATTATGATTTTACTCACGTTAGTATCTGTGGCTTCTTTACAGACAGTAGGGGTTATATTGGTTGTTGCTTTACTGATTACACCAGCTTCCACGGCCTATCTATTAACGAGCAGCCTAGCAAAAATGATTGGTTTAAGTGCTTTAATAGGAGCGGTCGCTGCTGTTATTGGTTTATACTTTAGCTTCACTTATAACTTACCTTCAGGAGCGATCATTGTTTTAGCGACGGCTGTAATGTTTATATTAGCTTTTCTTTTTTCACCGAAACAAGGGCTCGTTTGGCAGAAAATAAAATATAATCATAAATAAAAATTAGAAAGAAGGAGATTTTGTTGATGAGTAAGAAGAATAATTTACGATGGTTGAAGGCCATCGCTATTGCTGCAATGGCTATCTTATTAGTCGCCTGTGGAAATGAGGATGATGGAGGAACTTCCGAAAATGGCGCAGAAGAAACGGCTGAAACATTAAACGTCATTAGTAGCTTTTCTATTTTAACAGATATGGTTGAAGAAATTGGAGGCGAATATGTCAATGTCCATAATTTAGTGCCTATCGGTACAGATCCTCATGATTATGAACCGCTACCCGAAGATATTAAAGCAGCAACGGATGCAGATATTTTGCTTTATAATGGTTTAAATCTAGAAGGTGGGGAAGATGGTTGGTTCTTTCGCTTAGTCAACTCGGTAGATCAACCAGAGGAAAATGTTTATGAAATTACAAAAGATGTAGAGCCAATGTATATTGCGGATGAAGAAGGGCAACAAGAAGTGAATCCTCATGCATTTATATCGCCACAAGTAGGTATACAGATGGCAGAAACTATTCGTGATACGCTCGTTGAAGCAAAACCAGATCAAGCAGAGTATTTTGAACAATCAGCGGCTGATTATTTAGAACAATTAGAACAAATTGATACCGAATATAGAGAAGGTATCGGAGCTATTCCAGAAGAAGATCGAGTATTTGTAGCCAGCGAACAGGCTTTTCAATATATGACCAATGAATATGGTTTAGAAGAAGGCTATATTTGGGCAATTGATACAGATGAAACGGGCAGTCCTGATCAAATAAAAAGCACTGTAGAATTTGTTAACGAAAAACAACCAAATGTTTTATTTGTCGAATCAAACGTGGATACACGTCCAATGGAAACCGTCTCTTCAGAAACAGATGTTGAGATTTATGATCGTCCGATTTTATCTGACGAAATTGGTCAACCAGGAGAAGAAGGCGACACTTATATTAGTTATTTAGAATATAATTTAGACGTTATTACAGATGGATTATCAAAATAAAAAAACAGTCCTTGATTAAAAAAGGTGTAGGAATTCTAAATCGAATTCTTACATCTTTTTTAACGCGAACATGTTTACAAAATTCTCTCGTTCTGTCCTTGTTATCGTTTTTGTTTGTATTGTTTGATATACTTATTATATAAAAATACTTAATGAACAAAATTAATAGATGAATGAAAAGAATAGAGAGTAGAGGATGCTGAGGTTTTGGAAAGACTGAATATAAGAAATCGAGTAAGTATCACGCTCTCCATAATCGCAAAAACAAGAAGTGTGAATGATTCGAAGGATATATACAAACATAGAGAGGACTTTTAAAATGGTTTTTCTACAAAATATATTCATTGCTGGCATTCAAGCATTTATGACCATTTTCATTCTTTACAAACTTTATGGTCGCAAGCATTGGTTGTCCAAATATATGAGAATGGTTAATTTTATATATATATTATTCTTGATTATTTTTACAATATCCTCAATATTTATAAATGATTTTAAGATGGATGAATTTCTTTCGGTCTTTATCATTTTTTATTTGCTTATATTTATCCCTTTTTTTATTTCAGTAGGGACTTTTATGGTGAAAAGACTACTGTCTTATAAATGGGACGCCAAAGGTTTAACTTACTTTTTAGCCGTTGTATGGACCTTTACTGTAATTACTCTTTTATTGTTGGGGCTGTTTGTTATAGGGTTTTATATTTTTATCTATTTATTTTATGGTTCTGAGCCAGAATTTCTATGGCAAGAATTCCTTGTTTAATAATTAAAAAGGTGTAAGGACACGACGTTTTTAGTCGGTCTCTTACACCTTTTAAAATGATTTAATGATTGGGCTCGTTTTGTTTCAATTGGCGAACGATTTTTCTTTCGGGCGTCACAAATAGTGTTTGCTGGTTATCATAAATAACATAACCTGGTTTGGCACCATTCGGTTTTCGGACATGTTTTATTTGTGTATAATCCACTGGGACCGAGGAAGACATTCGGTATTTACTATTATAAGCGGCTAGAATCGCTGCTTCTTCCAGGGTTTGTTGACTAGGTTCGTCACTTCGGATCAAAACATGTGAACCTGGAATATCTTTCGTGTGTAGCCACCAGTCTGTTTTATTCGCTGTACGCATCGTTAATTGATCATTTTGTGCATTATTTTTGCCCACATAAATGAGAGTTCCATCTGAAGCATGATACTTCTCTGGACCAGATTTTTTCTTTTTCTTCTTCTTATTATTGCGCTGTTTCTTCAAGTAGCCTTCGTTTCTTAATTCCTCACGAATTTCTTCAATATCAGCGCTTGAAGCAATGTCTAACTGCGCTAAAACAGAGTCAATATAGTCAATTTCTTGTTTAGTTAAAGGTATTTGACTAGCTAAATGTTTCTTACGGTTCTTCATTTTTTGATAACGATTAAAGTACCATTGCGCATTTTCGGCAGGCGTTTTTTGAGGGTCTAGTTCTATACGAATAGGTTTATATTCGTCATAGAAATTTTCCAATTCAATTTCTTCCATGCCTTGTTCTACTGTATGCATAAAAGCCGTCAAAACTTCCCCTTTTATGCGATAATCTTCAGCACGATTGGTTTCTTTATATTCGCGTTCAAGCTTTTTAAGTTTATTAACATTTTTCTTGCGCTCATTTTTAAGCACTTGCGATAAATCATTCGTTTGCTGGTGAACGCGATCTCTTTCAGCTTTGTTCTCAAAATACTCATCGAGTAACGCCGTAAAGCTTGCAAAAGACTCTTTTTCACCTTCAATAGAAGGATAGGGTAAAGCAGTAAACGACTGACGATTACCATCTTCAGTAAGAGTTGGTTCTAATTGATTTTCACGATAAGCGTTTAAAAAGTTTTGAAAGACTTGAGTCGGACTTTCATCGCTATGTTTATCGATTTGATAGAGTAGTTCTTTTGCAGAATCCCGCCCAAATCCTTGGAATTGACTTTGAAGTGAACGAATTTGTTCTTTTTGGTTTTCTCCTTCAATGTCTACAGTTCCCTGATATTCAAAGGGATTGAGGTTATCTTGGGGAGGAGCGGGTTTGTATTCAGCTCCTGGTAAAAGCGTACGATAACTATTCATACTTGGTGGCACGTGACGAATCGCTTCATATAATTTCTGTTCGTCTTTATTCACGAGCAGGATATTACTATGTCTTCCCATGATTTCTGCGATTAAATGGTAATGTTGTTCGTCTCCCAGTTCATCTCGACCTGTAAAAGTAAATTCAATAATCCGGTCATTGTCAACCTGTTGAATATCCACAAGGGCTGAGTTTTCAATGTATTTACGTAACACCATACAATATTGAGGAGGTTGTTGGGGATTTTCGAATTTTAGATTGGTTAGTTGCACACGCGCATATTGTGGATGAGCGGAGAGAAATAATTGATAATTTTTTCGATTAGAACGGATACGCATCACTAATTCATTTGGAAAAGGTTGATGAATTTTTGTAACACGGCCACCTAATATATTTTCCTTTAATTCATGGACTACTGCATGAGTAAATAATCCATCATATGACATAAAATCACCTTCTTAAGAGTGTCTTTCCTATTATAACATTTATAAGACTCAGAATCAGCTCATATCCTTTATTCACCTAAGCATTTATGTTTGTGACAAAATGATTAAAAATAATTACGTATGAGAATTTTAATTTACTTGAAAAAAGAAATATGCTATTGTTGAATTATACAAATACTTAGTTTTATACATAAACTAATTAGGAGGAACGAGAATGGCCCGGATGGTGGACATTGATGATATGCTTATTAAGTTAGTGGAGTTTAATCATCAGTTTTTGAAAATAAAAAAAGATATTTTAAATCGTAAAAGTCTAAATGCTTCGACAGTCAATTTAATCTCAATCATTGGCAATGAAACAATGACTCTAAAACAAATTACTGAAATTAGCGAATTGGACAAATCAACAATTTCGAGACAAATCAGTCTTTTGGTCGAAGATGGGTTAGTTCAACGAGAAGTGGGCGAAGATAAACGATTTTCATTTTTCGAATTAACAGAAGATGCTAAGGTTATTTATAGACAATATCAAGCGGATTTTGTAGAATATATGGACGATGCTCTGCGGGGTTGGTCTGAGGAAGAAAAACAAATGTTTTCAGTGTTAATTGGTAGGGCCAACTATAGTTTGTCTACGGCACTTGCCGCTGAGCAATAAATAATAAATTAAAAATACAAGAGGTGTTTATCATGAGTAAAAACGAATCACGAAGAGAACGTAAAAATCAAGAAGAACAGATTTCATCTAAATCAAATAGTGGCGGAATTAGCAAAGTTTACTATTGGATTATCGGGGCTTTATTCTTAGTTCTAATTCTTTTAATTGTTTTCATATTTAGTCAAAGTGGCGATGATATCGATTTAGGAGAAGAGGAAGAGCAGACAGCACTTGTTCAAGATGCGGAAGATGAGAACACGAACGAATCGGAAGCACCAACCGAAAATGAGCAGACAGATTCGCAAGAGAACCAAGACAACCAAGACAATGAAGAGAATCAGGAAAATGAAAATAATGAAGACACAAATTCTGAAGAAGAAACGGAAGAAGACGCTAATAACGAAGAAGACGCTGCAGAAGATGAATCAACGACTGTAACAGAAGATGCTCCGCTTGATACAGATCACGCGACGGACTATAGTAATGGATCAGCCGATCGTGTTGAAATCAAAGAACGTGTCATGGATGTGACAGGTTTAGATAATGATTTAATTGAGCATTGGGTCGGAAATGATGGACCTGGTCGAGTAGTAGCTACTGTATCTAGCCGTGATCAATCAGAAAATTATGAAGTATACCTACAATATGGAGATGGAAGCTGGCATGTAACGAGCTACGAACGCTTAGACTAACATCGAAAAATAGAGCTGCTTCATATTGAACGATGAAAAGTAAGGAGTTATAGGCATGAAAAATATGAATCGACATTTTGATGTAGCCCAAGAAATACTAGATATGACTGAAAAAGAGCTAAAAAATCTAGCACCAGTCAATATTTTAATTGTTGGGAAAAGCGGAGTAGGAAAGAGTACATTAATTAATAGTGTCTTCCGTGAAAGAATTGCAGATACTGGGACGGGACAGCCTGTGACAAAACATCTACAAAAAATTTCACGAGCAGATGTTCCGATTACTCTCTATGATACACGTGGCCTAGAGTTAAGCCCGGAAGTTCAAAAACAAGTTCAGGATGAGATCTATTCAGTTATTGAGGAAAATAAAGGGACAGAGGATGCTGTACATGTGGCTTATTATTGTATCCAAGCAACATCTTCCCGAATAGAAGATTCTGAAATCGAAATGATTCAAGCCATTTCCGAAAAAATTCCGGTTGTTTTAGTCCTTACGCAATCGATTGGTGAACAAGCGGAGGAATTTCACCATATTCTTGAGGAAATGAATTTACCCGTAGTCGCTGTTCATAGTGTGCTGGCACAACCTTACGTAATATCTGATGATTACACGGTAGAAGCTTTTGGACTAAAAGAATTGATTGAAAGAACGTTTAATTTAATTCCTGAAAGTGTCCGAAAATCTTTTACGAACGCCCAGCAAGTAGACATCGAAAGAAAGGTAAATAGTGCGAAAACCTGGGCTAGAAGATATATTTTAACAACTTTTGGGGTAGGTTTTATCCCCATTCCTTTTTCAGATGCCTCGCTATTGGTTCCGATGCAAGTAGCATTGCTTGCTCATATCACAGTCATTTTTGGTGTGCCAATTGATCGGGCAACCATTTTAAGTATTGTAGCCGCTGTTGGCGGAACTGGATCAGCAACAGTGATTGGGCGATCTGTCGTTTCAAATGCTTTTAAATTTATTCCTGGCGTAGGCTCGGTCGTAGGTGGTATCATTAGTGGGACAACGGCTTCCGTTGTAACGAGAGCTCTAGCAGATAGTTATATTCAAGTCTTAAAAGTAATGGCAACGAATGAACTTGGAGGAAAGTCAACTTCTACAGACAAATTAGTCGACTTAATGCAGAAACAATTTAAAAAATATATTAAAGAAAATAAAAACGAATTAGAAAAAGGTTCTTCAGAATTAGAGACTCAAAAAGAAGGTCCTCTCGCAAAATTTGCGGTGATTAAAAGAACTTTTGAGAATTTTACTGATCGATTAAAGAATCGGTTCAAATAAATTGAACAATAAAGGAGGGTGAATAAATGGCAAAAGATGTAGAAAAATATGTGGAAAAATTAAAGCAAAAGGCTATTCGAATGACTTCGCAAAGATATGCCATTTTAGAATACCTGGCAACGGACGGTAATCACCCGACGGCTAACGAAGTATATGAGTATCTAAAAGATGATTTTCCGAATATGAGTGTAGCGACCGTCTATAACAATTTAAACTTTTTTTAAAGACGCTGGTATTGTTAATGAATTATCTTTTGGAGAAGATTCAAGTCGTTTTGATTTAACAGAAACTCAACATTATCATGCGATTTGTAAATATTGCGGAAAAGTGATTGATTTTAATTATCCTAAATTAGAAACTGTAGAAAATGACGTTGAAGAGTTAACAAATTTTAAAGTGGATGCTCATGAATTTAAAGTGACGGGTATTTGTGAAGAGTGTCAAGAAAAATGCCAAGCAAAGAATAATTTAGATGGAGCATAAAAGAGGTAGCGGAATGAAAAAAGTATTAATTATCGCAAATCCGTCTTCTGGTGAAAAAGAAGCAATGGAAATCAGTAAAAAATTAGGGGATATATTCAAACAAAAGGATATAGAAACCACATTATACGAAACAGAAGGAGAAGATAATTTTCAAAAGCTTACGTATGATGCCCTAGAAGATGGTGTGGATACAGTTGCTTTATTAGGCGGAGATGGAACGGTTTCAGAATTTGTCACTCAGGTATCTGACTTACCATACCGTCCATATATCCTCTTGCTTCCTCTCGGAACGACCAACAATTTTGCGCGCGCTTTGCAAGCAGAATTAGATATGGATGATTTATTAGCTAAAATTGAAAAGGATGAGATGGTAGAAAGGCAGACAGATGTCGGAAAAATAAATGATGGTTATTTTATTAGTACATTATCTGCTGGTTCTTTACCAGAAATTGCTTGGCAAACCGATGATGAGTTAAAAGAAATTTTTGGATCCTTGGGCTATGTTTTAGAAGGCATCACTTCAATCAATGAAGAGGAAGAATTTGATCTTCATATTCAAACGGAGACGGAAGATATCAAATTAGAAGAAATTACTTTAATTGTCATCGGCTTAACAAATAGTGTATTTGGTATTCCAACTTTTTTTGAAGAAGGAGATGTAGATGATGGGCAGTTACAATTATATGCTTTAAAAACATCCAACCTTCTCAGTGAAGCCGCATCTCTAGCCCATCATATTTTCCCCAATAAATATGAGAATAAAACCGATGATGACGAACTATCTTACACCACTTCTTTTAAAAAAGCGTCGATTCATTCCTCTAAAGCGCTGAACTTAGCAATAGACGGTGAAAAAGGACCTACATTTCCTATTGAATTAGATGTTTTACACAATCATTTAACTTTCTTCGTTTCTTTGGCAGATCAATAGAATAAAGAATAAAAAAACTCCATAACGAAGGGTTGGGAACGTTATGGAGATAAATAATTTATTATTTTAACGGAGAATGAGGGATTTGAACCCTCGAAACGGCTTTGACCGTTTACACGATTTCCAATCGTGCTCCTTCAGCCACTCGGACAATTCTCCAAAGTCACTGCAACTTTCATATAATATCATGTGTTTTTGAAAAAGTCAAATATGGATCCACTTTCTGATCAACAATTATTTTTTTATAAGGGGATTAAGTGAGCAAAACAACACTTACTGAAGGAAGTCGCTAAAACTTCTAACTTTGTCTCTTTATTTATGATATATTACATCCACTAGAAAATTTATAGAAAAGTATTTTAGGGGTTATAAGAGTGAAAACAAGTAATGGGAAATTTTTTACAGGCATTGGTATTTTATTAGTGATTGCTGGAATGGTTATTTTTCCAGACG
>CAUWGX010000005.1:0-195532 GCA_963558565.1 uncultured Atopostipes sp. | reverse complement strand
GACCCCTGCACATTTTGGTTGTATTACTTTGTTTAGTTTTCAAAGATCTATTCTTAAAAAAGTTCGATTAAATACTGTGTAATCATTTCAGTAACTACACCCGCAAACGTATGTGCGGTTTTAATCAGCTTATATATTATAACTACTGATGAATCATTTGTCAATAGTTTTTTTATATTTTTGAAACTTTTTTTCGATTGCTTGTTTATTAACTACCAGAACACATCCTCAATCTTCTTTAACAACTTCCCACTTATTTGAGGAAGATTTGCAAAGCGTTTATTAAGTTTGTGTGCCAATCAAGCAACGAAGAATATCTTACCATTCTTCCCTGAACCTGTCAACAGAAATTCCTGAAAAACTTTTAAAGTGAAACTCTTTTTTACGAAAAAGCTTTTACTGCCGCTTCTTCTCTCTTATTATTTTTTATAAACTTTTTTCTTTGTTTCCTAAACCAAAAAAAGAACTCGAGAGAATAAAACAATCTCTTCTGAGTTCTTTTTTTCTGTTTCTACTATATAGTGTTTATTTATAGATAGGAAAAACTAGTTTTTCTTATTTAAACGATTTTCTAGTTCTTTTGTTAAATCTTCGAAGCCAGGTTTTCCAAGTAAAGCAAACATATTTGTTTTGTAAGCTTCGACGCCTGGTTGGTCAAATGGATTCACTGCATTTAAATAACCTGATACGCCTACAGCAATTTCAAAGAAATAGAATAAGTGACCTAATGTATAAGCACTTGCGTCTGGAATTTCTAAAACAAACGTTGGAACGCCACCATCTACGTGAGCAAGGAGTGTTCCTTCAAATGCTTTTTCATTCACGAAATCTACATCTTTACCTTCTAAGTAACCTAATCCATCTAAATCTTCTTCTTGACTTGGAATTTCAATTGAGCGTGTTGGGTTCTTAATATTAATCACAGTCTCTAATAAATCGCGACGTCCATCTTGCACATATTGACCCACGGAATGTAAATCTGTCGAGAAGTTACCACTTGTTGGATAGATCCCGCGTTGGTCTTTTCCTTCGGATTCTCCGAATAATTGACGCCACCATTCACCGAAATAGCTCAGACGCGGTTCATAATTAACGAGGAGCTCAATCGTTTTTCCTTTACGATATAAGATATTTCGAAGAGCTGCATATTGATATGCTTCGTTTTCTTTTAAGTCGGCACTCGCATAAGCGTCCATAGCATCACGTGCTCCACGCATTAACTCATCAATATCGCCGCCTGCTACCGCGATTGGAAGTAAACCAACAGCCGTTAAAACAGAAAAACGTCCGCCGACATCATCTGGGATAACAAATGTTTCATAACCTTCTGCATCCGCTAATGTTTTTAAAGCACCTTTTTCAGCATCTGTGGTTACGAAGATGCGATCTTTTAATGCTTCTTCGCCATATTTTTCTGTTAAAAGTTCTTGAAAGACGCGGAAAGCAATCGCTGGTTCCGTTGTTGTTCCTGATTTTGAAATGACGTTTACCGAGAAGTCCTTATCTTTTACAACTTCTACTAAGTCGGCTAAATATGTAGAGCTAATATTGTTGCCCGCATAAACGACTTGGGTCGAGTCATCATTTAATTGGTCAGCGAAAGAATGGGATAAAAAGTCGATGGCAGCGCGTGCTCCTAAATATGAGCCGCCGATCCCAATAACGACAAGCACTTCTGAATTTTCTTGGATTTTTTCAGAAGCTTTTTTAATCCGCGCATATTCTTCTTGGTCATAATTTTCAGGGAGATCGATCCAACCTAAAAAGTCACTTCCTGCGCCCGTACCTTCTCGTAATTCCTTATCCGCAAGCGTTACTTGTGCTTGAATATTTTCTAACTCTGTTTCATCTACATATTTGTCCACGATATTTGAATAATCTAGTGATAAATGTGTCATTTTTGAACCCCTTTTTTTAAATTTTTTGACTACTTAAAATAATGGAACTCCTGAAATGTCATATTTTTGAATGGTTTCTTTAAAATTGTCAGAAACTTGCCATTCTAATTTAGAGCCTGGCAGTAATAAATCTGTCGGGTCTTCCGCTCCGCAATGGTATCTAAATACGAATAATGGAATTCGTTGATTTTCCGTCACTGCGTTTGTTAATTCCGCTAAGTCTACTTTATCAAAGTCCAGATTTAATTTTTCTTTCATTGCTTCGATTGCGGTAGCTAGTCCTGTCTGTTGGTTTTTCGCCATTGTTCCTGGGAAAATAAAATCACTTTCTTCGTGCTGTACGAGAAATATCCATTTCCCATCGGTTCTTTGTACCATGATTGTATATGCGATCAATGATTGCTTTCCTACCATGATTTAGCGCTCCTTTGCTATAAGTCCTTGTGAGCAAGTCTTATCAAACAGCTATATGTCATTTATGTTCAATTCTATTCAATGCTTGGTCGATCCAGATCGGTAATTTTTTAGCTAATGAATCAAAACCAGTGCCACTTGCTCTACCGTATCGCGGGTTTTTCTTCCGATTCGAAAAAGGATGATGCTTTGTTTTCTGTAAACTTCGAAGCGATAAGCTCACCCGCCCATCAAATTCATCAATATCCAAAACCATTACTTCTAAGGATTCCCCAATTTCAAAGAGCTCTTGTATGTTCTCGACATACCCGTGCTTGACTTCAGAAATGTGAATCAGGCCTTGGTTTTCTTCATCTAAAGCTGCAAAGACACCATAGGGCTGAATCCCTGTAACAGTTACTGTCACAATGTCGCCTATTTTATAATCTCTGTAGTCCATCCTTTCACCTCTTTGAGTTGTATGACTACACTCAAATTATATTGAACGTTTAATAATTATATTGTAACACTTTTGTAGCAATAATTGAAACTTTAGATCAAAAGAAGCAAGGTTCTTTTCTGTAAAAAGACCCTTGCTTCGCGCTTCATTATTTAATTTAAAGCTTGTTGTGCGAGTAATAAACTGCCTAGAATCCCCGACTCATCTTCTAAACCTGTAGCTATAATGTATTCTTCAATTGGTGGTAAATTAACATAGTCATTTAATATTTCTACGAATTTTTCTCGCAATAAATGAATTAAATGAGGTTGTTGCATCACTCCGCCTCCGAAAATAATACAGTCCGGGCTTAAAGTCATCGTATAAGACATCGCTGCATGCGCTAAGTAATGGGCTTCAATTTCCCAGGCTTCATGATCCGCCGGGAGCTCTTCCGCCTTCGTCCCATAACGTGCTTCAATCGCAGGACCCGCTGCTAAGCCTTCCAAACAATCGCCATGATAGTCGCAAAAGCCTTCATACGTATCATTTTCATGTCGTGGAAGATGAATATGACCCATTTCTGGATGGCCATAACCTGTCAAAGTTTCGCCATTAATCACGGCACCGCCACCGACACCTGTCCCGACGGTAATATAGACACAGGATGCTTTATCTTTCGCAGCGCCCAACGTCACTTCGCCTAAAGCGGCTGCGTTAACATCCGTATTCCACCCTACAGGGACTTGGTAACGTTCCTCAAAGACGCCAACAAAGTCCGTATCGCGCCATAGACGTTTAGGGGTCGAAGTAATATAACCATAAGTTTTTGATTGAGGGTTCACATCAATTGGTCCAAAAGAACCAATGCCAATGCCCTGTAATTCAAACTGATCAAAGAACTTAAACACTGCCGCAAAAGTTTCTTCGGGAGTTGTCGTCGGAATCGTGATTTTTTCGACAATCGTTAAGTCCTCATCACTCACTGCACAAACAAATTTAGTTCCGCCAGCTTCAATTGCTCCTAACATTTAATCCCTCATTTTTCTAAAATAATTAATCAACAATTTCGATCGATTCAATCACAATATCTTCTAATGGTCGATCAGCTGGATTTGTTTCCACTTGGTCAATCTCGTTCACTACCTCCATGCCATCAACCACATGGCCAAACACTGTATGACGCTGGTCTAGCCAAGGCGTGCCCCCTTTTTCGCGATAAGCAGCGATAATTTCTTCCGGATAGCCCGCTCCTTCCATTTGATCGATCATTTGCCCGGGAACTTCTGAAGCTGTTACGATAAAGAATTGACTACCGTTTGTATTCGGTCCAGAGTTAGCCATCGACAGCGCCCCTCTTAGATTGAATAAGTAAGGAGAAAATTCATCTTCAAATTCTTCCTCCCAAATACTTTTTCCACCCATACCTGTTCCTGTTGGATCTCCACCTTGAATCATGAAATCAGAAATTACACGATGAAAGATAATGCCATCGTAATAGTTTTCCTCTGCTAGCCCCAAAAAGTTTTCAACTGTTTTCGGTGCTAGTTCCGGAAAGAGTGCTAAGGTTACCGCTCCTTTATTTGTATGCATAATCACCTTTTTCGTTTCTGTCCCATCCTGTTCGATTTGTGGATAATTATTCATGTGTTTTGTCCTCCAATTATATTTTTAACTCTTTTAATACTACATCAATTGTAGCTGGTTGCAAATAAATTACAAAATATTTTGACACAAAGTGTCACCCTTCTTATTATATAATATTCAAGCACGGATGACAGGTAATAAAGTATCAAAAGCTTTAAAAAAATGGTAAGATGATGCTAACCTTGTCTGGAAAAGAGTTGTTTACATGGCATTATTTAATAATTATCCTTTAGTCGCTGCAATGGCTGCTATTTTTATTTCTCAACTAACAAAAATTCCGGTCGCTTATTTTTTGAAACGACCGGTTACCTTTGCTTTAATCTTCTCAACCGGTGGGATGCCGAGTTCACATTCGGCAGGAGTGACCGCTTTGATTACAGCGATCCTTATTGAATATGGTTGGGGTTCCCCTTTTACAGCGATCTCAATGACCTTTGGTATTTTGGTCATGTTTGATTCGATGGGTGTTCGTCGCCAAAGTGGTGAACATGGGATCATCATTAACGAATTAATCCGCGATATTCAAATGTTAGCCAAACCTTTAACCGGTAAAAATGCAGAGATTAAAGAAGAGATTGAAAATAATTCCATGCAGTCGACGCAATTTTTAGGACATAAACCAATTGAAGTGATTTTTGGATTAGTGTATGGCATTATTTTATCGCTTCTCATTTATTTTTTATTTTATATGAATTAATGTTTAGATGTTGTAGTCTGGAGGCTTATGTTTTATGCACGAGCAAGAAATTTTTGATGTGATCATTATTGGTGGTGGACCGACAGGAATGTTCGCGGCCTCTTATGCCGGGATGCGGGAATTAAACGTGAAAATGATTGAAACCTTGCCAGTCCTGGGCGGCCAAGTCGAGATGCTATACCCCGAACAGATGATTTTTGATGTAGGAGCATTTCCTTACATTAAAGGAAATGAGTTTATCCAGCAGTTAGAAACACAAATGGAACCTTTTGCGACCAATATTTGTTTAAATGAAGAAGTCACTGAAATCCATAAAGAAGAAGAGATTTTTAAAGTACAAACCGATCAAAATATCCACTATGCGAAAGCTGTTTTAATTACGTCGGGTTTAGGCGCTTTTGAGCCGCGAAAATTAACTTTTGATTACCCAGCGGCTTACGAAAATACAAATCTCCATTACTATGTCAATGACCTAGAGTTATACCGAGATCAAACAGTCGCCATTACCGGTGGCGGCGACTCTGCTGTCGACTGGGCGTTAACACTTGAAGAAATTGCCAAGAAAGTTTATATTGTGCATCGTCGCGATAAATTCCGCGCACTAGAAGCTTCTGTGTCCAAACTTAAAGCGTCAAGCGTTGAAATCATTACGCCTTATGTGCCTCAAGAATTAGTCGGCGATGCGGAAAAATTAGAAAAAGTGATCTTCAAAAAGCGACGCACAGATGAGCTGATGACTCTACCGGTTGATTATTTTATTGTGAATTATGGTTTTCTTTCAACCAATAAACAACTGGATGCATGGGGTTTGGAGACGCAACGGGGACATCTATTGGTTTCGCAGAAAATGGAAACGAATATTCCTGGGATTTATGCCGCAGGAGATGTGACGACTTTTGACGGAAAAGTGAAATTAATTGCGACTGGCTTTGGCGAAGCTCCAACAGCCATTAATAGTATTATCCAATACTTAAACCCTGGCCAACATATTCACGCGCCAACAACAGGTGCTGAATATCAATCGGATAAGTTTAAAATCCACTTAGAGGATGAATAATGTTTATAAAAATGAAAGGAAGATGAATATGGTCAAACCAAGTTCAGAATTGGAACAAGCAGCTTTAGCACGTTTAAAAGAACGAAATGTAACCATCGAAGAGATTGCCGAATTAGTTTATGATCTGCAAACGCCTTATCTTGAGGATTTAACGATGGAATATTGTCTACATAATGTAGAAGCCGTTATCCGTAAGCGCGAGATTCAAAATGCGATCTTAACCGGCATTGAGTTAGATGTGCTAGCAGAGGAAGGCAAATTAGCTAGCCCCCTCCAAGAAATCATCGCCAATGATGAAGGATTATTTGGGATTGATGAAGTTTTAGCTTTAGCCATCGTGAATGTGTATGGTTCAATCGGACTGACCAACTTCGGTTATTTAGATAAATTAAAACCAAAAGTTATCAACCGACTAGACTCGGTGAAGGAAGGCGAAGGAATCAACACCTTCTTAGATGATATTGTCGGAGCGATTGCAGCAGCGGCTGCCAGTCGTATTGCCCATGCGAATCCTGAAGAAGGCTCCGCAGGGATTAATTAAAAAATGAAAACTCCGTAGCGCTTGTTTGAATAAGCGACTACGGAGTTTTTTTGTTCTTCTATTTCATTCTTTTAATGTTGGATAACAGAAGCTCTTTTTTAGCCATAAGCTTTTTTCTTGCTCAACCAGTAACCTCCGATAAAAGAAGCTTCAATTAAGAGAAAAGCAAAGGCAAAACAATACATGAAAAATTCTTGGGGCAATATGGTGATGACTGGATCCGTCGTAACGTCAAAGAGCCAGGCATCATTATTGAATAAGATTTCATGAAAGATTACAAACATAGCATCAAAGTCAACCGCTAAAATGAACAACAAGACAAACGGAACGAAAATAGCGATTTGAAAAGGTTGCACAAGTCGCCAGTAACTGTTGCGTCGTTTGATTCTTCTGAGATAGAAAAACGTAGCGATGCCCGACAAAAATAATAAGCCATAATTAATATAAAATAATATTTTGACTTCATAAAAATGGAAGGCGCCACTCGCAGAGACCGGAAAATCCGGGAGCACTAACGTATCCAGCCAAGGAAAATGTAAGTATTTCAACACCGCATAATAATTTTCCATCATTTGGCTCACCGGCATCCCCACTTGTTCAGGAATATTTAAAAAACTTAAGGAAAAACGATACAGGGGCACCGCTAAAATGGTCAAGGCAATTCCTGCAGTTAAAATAAATACAAAAATACTCGCGATGCCGAAAAAATGTCGAAGTTTATTTTTCATACATGTCTCCTAACGAATGTCCCAATCCGCTAACGTATCCACCACATAGGTTGCGGGGGTAGGCAGGTCAGGGACTGCTTCTTTTTTCGTGAAACCTGTGAGCACCAATAACGTATCGATCTCATTGCGGATGCCTGCTTGAATATCGGTCGTATAATTATCACCGACCATTAAGACATCCTCTTTTTGGAGACCAATTTCTTCAAGGGCTGCGTCCATAATAATCGCTTCTGGCTTCCCTACAACCGTTGCCTTCACTCCGGTCGCTGCTTCTAAGAAAGCGACTAAAGCGCCATTCCCCGGCACTAATCCTCTCTCCGTCGGTAAATTCGTATCCGGATTGGTCGCAATAAACTTGGCGCCTGCATGAATTAAATGTGTCGCTGTTTCAAAGTCTTGATACGTCACTTCGCGATCTAGCCCTACCACAACCGCATCGACTTCTGTCTCAGCCAACTCAAAACCAGCCGCGGTTAATCCATCTAAAAGGCCACCTTCGCCGATGACATACAAGCGGTTAGCTTTTTCTTTTTTCAAATAAGAAATAGTTGCCATCGTACTTGTAAAGACTTCCTCTGGGTAAGCTTCCACATCCGAAACATTTTTTAATTTTGTCGCCACATCTTCTGCGTGTGACGTTGAGTTATTGGTTAGAAACAGAAAAGGCTTGTCTGCTTTTCGCAAGCGTTCAATAAAACCAGCAGCCTCTTCAATTTTTTCTTCCCCGTTGTACATCGTGCCATCTAAATCAATGAAATAACCCGCATATTCTTTCACCATACGTCCTTCGTCCACCTCATCTATTCATCTTTTTTCTTACGTATTTTAAATTGCTTCTTCGTGCTACTTTTCTGTGTTTTTTCTTTTGTCTGCTTTGTTTTTTTAGGCGTTTTATTTTCTTTTGTTTCTTCTTTTTTCGTCACTTGAAAATCTTTTTGTTTCTTTTGTTGTTGATTTTGTTTTTTCGGTCCTTTTTTCTGAGGATGACGTCGTTTTCCTGACTTCCCCTTTTTCTTTCGGTTTGATTTTTTATGGCGTTTGAAATAAGATTCTGGATCTTCTTTCTTTTTCTCAACGCGTTCAAAAACAAAATATTGACAGCCAAAGTTACAATATTCAACTAAGTAGTCTTCTAAATTTGAAATCTTCATATCGATCGGTACACCTTTACGATAATCTTCATAAAAACCACGCAGACGTAACTTCTCATAAGCAATGTCACCGACAATATAATCGTATTTCAATAAATAATCTGTAAAACGGTTCTCCATCATTTCAATATCAAAAGCTTCTTGATAATTTTCAATCATTTTATATTCAATGTCTTCAAAACGGAAAGTCTCCGCATCCACGCGAAAGATTTTTTTATCCTTTCCATCCAACACATCGATCTCAGTTAAAGCTTGATCTAACTGTTCTTTTGATGATTCATTCGGTTGTTTTGTCATAAGGTTCGCTCCTTTCTTTTCTAAATTTTAGTCAGTCATCGGATATTTTTTCTTTAAATAATCACCAACAACGGTCCGTAAAAAGTTAGGATATAGAATTTCTTCCACACTATTTTGATTCAGGGTATCAAAAAAAGGTAAGAAGGAAAAATAATCAATCGTTGCTAGTTCATAGATTTCCTCTGGTTGCACCGCTTCGCCCATCCAAGTCACTTTATTTTGGTGGATATGAAGTCCTTTTAAACATATTTTGCCAAAGACCTCTCCCCGAAAACCAAAACCGCGCACTGGGCGATCAATCATCCGCTCATCAATCGCTTGAATCTCTTTTGCAAATTCCAACAAGTGCTGCCCACGGATTTTACAGCGCATCACACGAATAGGATGCGGCAAAGCTTGATGTAAGTCATCAGCCGTCACCACCCCTTTGGGAATATCTCCCATAAATAAACCCGCATTTAACAGCGCCCCATCCGTCCCTGCAAAATCAGCAATCGCAGCAAGTGTCATGTCCGCTAATTGATTTTGCTCCCGCCAATGGTAAGGCAAGTCGTGCGGAATCTCCGCAATTTTTTCCGCTTGTAATAGCTGATGGCCGCGCTCGATATATCCTTTATAGATAGAACGTTCATTGGTAACCGGTGGAATATCTTCCGCCACATTCAGTAAACGCGCATTTTCAACTTTCAAACGTCCGCGGTCCCGTCCAAGCACAATTTCACCTAACCAGTTCCCAAATTGGCCGGCTCCAGTCAACATAGATCCCGCTACGATTTCACCATCCAATAAAACATGATGCGTGTGCGCGCCAATAATTAACGGTAAGGGAAAAAGCTTCGCTAAAAAGCGATCTTCATTCAGTCCTAAATGACTCAATAAAATCCAAAAATCTGCTTTCTCATGATGTTTTTTAAAGAATTCTTGCGTTTGTTTCACCGGATTCGTCACTTTCCAGCCTAATTTCTCATACGTTTCATATAACGGCGCGGTCAAACCAAAAATACCAATGCGATCGCCCTGATCCGTCTCTAGGATCTCATAAGGTTTCGCCCAATGAGGAGGTTTCTTTGTGTCTAAATCAAATAAATTCATGAGGACCACTGAAAAATCCGCCGCATCATAAAGATGATTCAATTCTGTTTTTGAATTTGTGATGCCTTCGTTATTCCCGATGGTTACCGCATCATACTGACCTTCATTCAGTAACTTCGTAATGGCCTGTCCATCCGTTGCTTCCGTTAATGGATTCACTCGATCCGTCGCATCCCCAATATCAAAAGCTAAGACCGAATCACCACTCTGCTCTCGCATCACCCGCTTTTCTTGCAATTCATTCGCAAGCCGCGGCCAATACGTCAAATCAGAATGAATATCGTTCGTATGATAAATATAAATTTTTTCATTCGCCATACATCGTATGCTCCTTGATCCAGTGACTTTATTTGTCCTACATTCTCTATTTTAGCATGTATTTTTAAAAATAACTGTCATTTATCTGAAACTCTTTGCGCTTCTTGGGTAAAATTTTCGCCACCGGTCGGTCATTCTTTTATCCGCGCGCAGGGATGCCACCGCCAGTCGCTCATCCCTTTATCTTCCGAGGAGAACACCATAGAAATTCGCAACAAGTAGTTTATTCTTTACTTGGTCTTTTTCAATTTCTACTTTATAATTTACGGTTCGATTTTTACAATCTTGGTCCCGTGAAATTGATTCGTTGGTAATCGAGCCGCCAGCTCTTCATAATTTTCATAAGTCACACCGCCACCAATCAATATTTCAATACGACCCCTCGCATAAGCGATCAGTTCACGCAACCACTCTTCATTCTCAAACACGGAACCTGTGCGACCGCCATGGGTTAAAATGCGTGTGACGCCTTGTGCGATCAGCCATTCCATTTCTTCTTTCGCATATGCACGCGGAATTTCATCAAAGGCCATATGAAAAACAGTGCCCATGTCACCACTTAATGCCACTAATTCTTCTACTTGTGTTCGGTGAATACGATGTTCTTCATTTAAACAACCGAAGACGACCGCATCCGTATGAAGCTTTTTCGCACGGATTAAATCTTGCTTCATTCTTTTAAATTCATCTTCATTATAAATAAAATCGCCACCCCGCGGACGGATCATCGTTGCTACGGTTGCCTGGTGAGCGTGCGCGTATTTGACTGTTTGTTCAATCACCGCATAAGAAGGTGTCGTGCCACCTTGAGCTAGATTGTCGCATAACTCTATTCGCTGCGCCCCTTGCGCGATAGCTGCTGGAACTTTTGTAAAATTTTCAGCACAAAATTCGAGTATCATTTTATGATCCTTTCGTCTTTTAGTCGGTCTTTGTTGGAGATAGTCATTTTCCTTCTAAAACAAATTGACAATTCTTTATAGTTTAATTAAAGTTAAAGAAATATTGGAGGTTATTATGAGTAAAAAGTATTATGCAGTACGCGTTGGCCGCAAACCTGGGATCTATCAATCTTGGGATGAGGCCAAACAACAAGTTTCTGGGTTTAAGCAAGCGGTCTTTCGTTCCTTTAAAACACGAACGGAAGCTGAAGATTTTCTACAAGGGGGCGGCGAACAGTCTAAAACAACAATCGCTGATGAAGACACGTTGATCGCTTATGTGGATGGATCTTTTGATAAACACTCGCAACGGTATAGTTTTGGTGTCGTGTTCATTCATGACAATGAAGTGCTGGATACCCTAAGTCGTGTCGGCAATAATCCAAAATATCAAGGCAGTTGGCAAATCGCCGGCGAAGTTTTTGGAGCACTGCATGCGATCCACTGGGCCATTCAACAGGGTTATAAACAAATCATCATTCATTATGATTATCTCGGCATCGAAAAATGGGCACGCGGCGAATGGCGAACCAACAAACCTGTTTCGCAAGATTATGTGGCAACCTATCGCAAACTCGCACCCAAAATCGAGGTCCAATTTGTAAAAGTTAAAGCCCATTCAGGAATTAAATACAATGAACTCGCGGACCAACTCGCAAAAGACGCATTAAAACAGACCCCTGCCCAATAATTTTATAAATCAATCTCTGCTAAAATTTCTTGCAGGGATTCCAACTCTTCATTCGTTAATGTGATGCCCTTACCCATTTTCGTATGGTCGGGGCTCCAATCGCGGATGTCAAATTTTGGTGGACGTTCGTTCCAGCTCACTAAATTCAACTCTTTCGTCCAACCGCTAGGAGATGTGGACAACACTCCTAATTCTTCCATAATTTCATATTTAAAATCTGCCATTTTTTTCACCTCTTTTATTATTTTACATCTCTATTATAGTATAACGTTTGACTTTTTCTAAATATTTCGCGTAAACAAAAACTTTCCCGAAGGGTAGCTCAGCTTCGAGGAAAGTTTTTTTATCATCCATTAAATTCCTGCTTCTACTTCGGTCAGTACTCGTCGTAAGCGATCCGGGTAGTCCGTCATAATACCATCTACACCTTTTTCAATTAACTCACGCATCGTATCTTCCTCGTTAATTGTCCAATAATAAACCGACATATTTCGATCGTTCGCACTCTGAATAATATTATTCGTCGTTAAATTATACCCTTCCGCTTCCGTCGGCAACTGCAGAGAATCTACATTTGTTTTCGCTAAACCATTTAAATACGGCACATGCTTCGTCACAAATTCACGCACTTCTTGTTCGCCCGCACCAATCGGAATCTGCCCTTGCGTTACCTCTTCAAAACGCTCAATAATTTCTTGATCAAAACTCCCTACCATCACTTGTTCTTCCATCTGGTACTCTTGAATGAGGCGCCAAAGTTCTTGAATCACCTCTTCATATAATTCAGGGGCATTCGTATCTTTCATTTCGATTAAATGCCGTTGATGGGGATATTCCTCGAAAACTTCAGCGACTGTCGGAATGTAAACCCCTTGTCCCCGGTAAGTGTGCTCACCATTTTCGTCGACAAATTGATAACCCGCATCCAGTGCTTGAACTTCAGCCAACGTCATCTCGTTGACTTTCCCAGTGCCATCTGTGGTCCGATCAACGGTATCATCATGGATCACTACTAAATGACCATCTTTTGTCAGATGGATATCATATTCAAACATATCCACCGCTAACTGCGCCGAGGTAGCAAAAGCCGCCAAGGTACCTTCAGATGCAAGTCCACGCCCGCCTCGATGCGCAATGTTTAAAACTTCCGGATCATCTGCTTGGTAAAAAGATCGTGCTGGCCGCTTTTCAACGGGCCATAAAAAAATCACCAACCATACGCCCATGACCATAACGAAAAGTCCACCGATTATTTTTAGAATTTTCTTCAATGCTTCTTCCCCTTTCCTTCTTACCCACTGGCCCCTGCCATAATTACTGTACCTAAAATGATTAAAAGATTCGTCAACAAATGACTCAAAGCCGCCGCTTCAAAATGAAACTTCGCATACAACCAACCGTATAACATCCCATCTAGGACATTGAGCAGAAATAAACGGAGCCATAAAATAGGCGTTAAATCAATCATCCCCGCCATTGAGCTGTACTGGGAAAAGCCATAAAGAAACGCGGTAAAAGTAAAGCCCATTATATAATGCAATGGTGTAACTTGTTTCCCTTTAGCACTTATCACATAAACAAGTGCCGTCATCACACCCCAGCGCAAAAGAATTTCCTGTCCTAACCCACCATAGAATAACTGAGACAAAACTTGCCATAGATTGAACGCTGTAAAAGTAGGAGCCAACGTTTCTGGCACCCCATTTTGAAAAACAAAATCAAAACCTATAGTTAAAAAAGCGAGTCCTATTGCGAAAAGGACAATAAAAGGCACACTATCAGCCAAAGTATATTGTGGCTGTCCCGTAAGCACAGGTGCTCTTTTTTCTATTTTTTCACTGACCAAGGAGCGCAAGTTCACCTTTCGCGCATACCGGTGGCCTCCATAAATAGCTACAATCCCTAAAAGTAACGGCTGAATCAACGCCAGTCCCGCAAATTGATTCGGCGTGTAGGCAAAACTTTCGCCCACAATGTCTAAATAAACTTCTGCTTGCGCTAATAGTACCGGATAATAAGTAGCTAAACCTAACAAATACACCCCTAGAAAAACGAGAAACCCTCGCCAAGGATACTTACTGCTATTCGAAACTTCATCGTTTTTTACATTCATTCTTCTCCTCGTCATCTCCTCATCGTTTTAATGTTCATTTTACTATACTCTTGAGCAAAACGTAACAACTGTCGAAAAACTTTCCTTTTTTCTTTGACGGATGACAATTTCCAAACAACCGGTCTCCTTTTCAATATAAATTTTAATTCGCTTAAACAACTTTTTACATAAAATGTAAGCCTTTAAGTTGACAGCTCCAAGGGATAAGTGGCTAAATAAGGTTATACAAATCATAAAGGAGGAATAGAAAATGGCAAAACACGATGATGAACGCGGAAATTATTTTGAAAAAAGAGCAGGAACAGAAAATGCTCGCTTCCACGTCGTTCCTGGTGACGATAAAAAATGGGCGGTCAAAAAAGAAGGCGAAGACCAACCCGTTTATACAACAGATGACCGCAACGAAGCGATCGAAGAAGCCGATAAAAGAGCTGAGGATGCCGGAACCAAAGCGATTATCCACAATGAAGATGGACAAATTGAGAAACAAGACGAATACGATCAATAGAGATAGAAAAAGCAGACCTCGCGTCTGCTTTTTTATTTATCTACAAATTTTCTTTATAGAAGAGGCCTCAAAGTAACGAAAATGGAAAACGTGAGCATGAGAAGGAGGCTCGTGAGCACGAAACCCTGAAATGTGGTCACGAACACTGCACTTGCGAGCACGAAACCTCGAAACGTGACCGCGAACACGGAACTTGCGAGCACGAAACCCCGAAACGTGGCCGCGAGCGCGGAACTTGCGAGCACGAAACCTTGAAACGTGACCGCGAGCACTGCACTTGCGAGCACGAAACCCCGAAACATGACCGCGAGCGCTCTTTCCCATCAAAAAATTCCCAGCTCAAGTCTCATTTCTTCAAAAATTCTCCTCGATACAAATTTTAGGCATAAAAAAAGCAGACACGAGGTCTGCTTTTTTGTCTTATTCGATTAAGCTTCTGATTTGGCCACTTCGTAAGCTTCTGATGGAACTTTTCCAAGGACTTTCACAATGATCAAGCCACCTATAATTGTTGCGAGTAAGGAGACAAAGACCATACCACCTGTTCCTAGACTATCAATCAACATACCGCCTAAGAAGCTGGCAAATACGTTACTGGCAGTTATTCCAATTGTAAATAAAGTTTGTCCTTTGAATAAATCTTTTTCATGAACTTTATTTTTAATATATTGGACCGCTGCTGGATAAGCGAGCGCGTAAGAGCCAAATTGTAGAAATTGCGAGATATAAATCATGGTCAAGTTCGTAGCGAAGAACATCAACACAACTTTCGCCACGAAAAAGATTGCAGATAATTTCAACCAGAAAGCAGTCGAACGTTTTTTAACAAGCCAGTCAAAATTCATCATAATAGGAATTTCTACGGCTGCGGCGATAAAGATGGCTAATCCCACTGCACTACTATCTCCGCCCAATGGAGTCACAATGTTAATCAGAAACGTATTAATCATTGTTTGCGCAAAGAGAACAAAACCTAAGCCGATAATAATATAAACAAGTTCACGATATTCACTTAAAAAGCTCATCAATGATTGCTCGGAAACTGGAATGGATTCTCTTTGATGGTTCATTTCTTGTTCCTCTTGTTCAGCGACTTCTTCGATAGCTATTTCATGTTTAGGTAATTTATACGAACGAACAATTAAAATAAAAATAAAGGCAAGACCTATATAAAAGACCGGTAAAATACTTGAAGAAGTTCTTTCGATAACAAATCCTAACAATAAAGTAATTAAAGCATAGGAAAGACTACCGAAACCACGGGCGACTCCATATTTAATATGGATCCCTTCTTCTTCATAAATAAAAGCTAAAGAATTTACAAATGGTGTACTGGACTGAACAAAAGAAAATGCAAGAATAGCGGATAGTAAAAAGATAGCAAATGATGGAATAAATAATAAGAGTGCGGAGGAGACGATCACAACGAGTAAAAGGACGGTTAACATATCTTGGAGTTTGACGGATTTGTTTCGATTGGTGTAGTTAGCGAAAAATGTCTGAACGGCAATGGATAAAACATTAGAGAGGGCTAAAATAATTCCGATGGTTGAGTTTGTGAGTCCTTTATCCAACATAAAGATGGAGGCAAATGCGAGCATTGCAGCGAGTAATCCTGAATTCAACGCTTGGCTGGCAGAGTACTTCCAATTCAGTTGTTTTTGCATGAATAATCCTACCTTTTTTAATTTTTGTTTGTGTGAGGTGTTTTCAACAGTTTGAATATCTTACAAAGAAATCCGGGAGATGTAAAGGGGTTTTTGAAAGTTTTTTAAATTCTTTTTAACAGGCTCTATTCCTTTGTTTGTAAAGGGTTTTCATAGATGTATATCTTAGAAAAGAATGAAGATTGGGTGTGAATGTTGATCATATTTTTGTTTTGAGAAATATACATTTTGACATAAAAACAACCTCCAAAAGTTAGTTTTTACTCTAACTTTTGGAGGCCGCCTCACATTCTCTAAATAACTACGGTTTGATTCTTTTACGCTTCAGGGTTTAAAATAAATTTTTCAATGACTTCATGAATGGCGTCTTCTTCATGGGTGGCTTTAGCAATGTAATCCATTTTTTCTTTTAAATCCGGCACCATGTTTTGCACACCGACGGCTAAACCGGCCGTTTCAAGCATCGGTAAGTCATTAAAGTTATCCCCAATTGCGATCGTCTCTTCAATATCAATCCCTAAATGATCCGCTAAGAAACGAATACCCGCCCCTTTGTTGACCCCTTTTTGGTTAAATTCAAGGTAACGATTGCTCGAATAACTCACATCACTATCTTGTGTAATATCTTTTAAGTCGTCAGCGATTGCTTCTAAATAAGCGCGATCTGTATTCATATATAATACTTTGACAATGTCTTCGTCTTTTAAGAAGTCAATATCTTGGCGATCAATTTCGATCACTTCCATCTTCGTTTTTAGATGTTCACGCTCTTCCTCGACTAAGTTATAGACGTAAACTTCTTCTTGCGTATAGACATGGATACAAACATCATAATTCAAACCGCGCTTATATAATTCCGAAGCGAATTCAAAGGAGATCCCTTCAAAATGAAGTAAACGGTTCCCTTTATTTTCAGTCACCGCGCCCCCATTAAAAGAAATCACGTACTCATCTGCTTTATCATATAACCCGATCTCCTGTAGGGTTCCTTGTACGGTTTGATAACCTCGACCGGTTGCTAAAACAAACTTAACACCCTGTTCATCCGCTTTTTGAATAGCTGCCACGTTCTTCTGCGAGACCGTATTATCTAAAGATAAAAGCGTCTCATCCAAATCACATGCGATTAATTTATACACTGATAATCCTCCGTTTATTTTTTATTTTTCACATATATTCTTCGTTAGTCTATCATGAACAGCTTCAAAGATAAAAAGCACGGACTATTTTTATATAAACAGCCCCTGCTTTTAATCTATTTTCTTCATTGTTCTTTCTATAATTCTTTTCGGATCGTTTATTTAATGCCCTCGTAATATCTGCTCAGTCATTATAAAAGTTCGCTCCCGTACAACGAGGAAAGTTCGCTCTCTTCTTAAAAATCTTGTCTTTGAAACTTTATTATAGCCAAAATAGATATCACCAGTAACCAAACAACAAGAACGAGAAAACTCGCGCTGATGCTCATAGATTCAATAGATTCCATAGCGACGGTTCCGGATACATTATGGAGCGCTATTTCTGGAAACAGCGGGAGAAAAAGCTCTTGGATAGTCTCCGCAAACATCCGGATTAAAGCCGGTAAAAACATCACTAATAAAGAAAAGACGATGCTACCACCGCTACTACCAAACAGAAAGGTCGCAGCTACGGTTACTAAGCTATAAAAGACGGGCATCAAAAACACCCCTACAATAAATTGCCACACTTCAGAGTCTCCAAGTGAGAGCAAGGACTGGTTATTCGCGGCTAATATGAACTGCGTGCTCCCGAAAATCAAACCAACCATTACAAAACTCATTCCCCCAGCCACCAATAAATAAGTGACAAATTTCCCGAGGAAAAACTTAACGCGATGGGGTGTCGCACCGAGTGTTAAGCGGATGCCATTGCTTGAAAATTCTCTGCCAATGGTTGTAGCCGTAAAAGCAATCAATAAGAGCGCTCCTAAATCGACCCCCAACATATTCGCAGAAAAAATATTCATCGGGGTCAGTTCGCTTAACGTGCGGCCTTGAGTGACGTTCGTAGTCAGCGTGAAAAGAGCACCGAGCAAGACACTCACTAACACGATCACTGTCAAAAATATTTTAGTTGTTCTTAAAAATAAAATCTGTTTAAGATTTGCTTGAATGGCATGTCTCATGAAAGGATCTCTCCTCCTTCTCGCGGTTCGTCCTGAATAACGTAATCCATTTTTCCTGCGGTTAATTCTATAAATAAATCTTCCAGCGACGGTTGTGTATTCGTTAATTCATATAAGGCGAGATTATTTTGTTTAGCAAGTTCTCCTATTGTTTCTAATTCAATCTTTCTTACTTGTAACCTTTCTTTTTCTTCACGCACAAGGGCTCCCTCATTTTCTAGAAGCTTTTTCATCGCACCGTTATCCTCACTGCGGACGAGAATATGCGCACTCAAACTTCGCTGCGCCATCTCTTCAATGGTCATTTCTGCGATGAGCTCACCTTGGGCTAAAACAATAATTCTTTCAGCAATCGCTTGAATTTCACTCATCAAGTGACTCGAAATCAATACTGCCTTCCCCTCTTCAGCCAGATTTTTCGTTAACCCCCGCAGCCACTGAATCCCATCCACATCTAAACCATTAAACGGTTCATCAAAAATGATCGTTTCCGGATCGCCCAATAATGCGGTCGCTATGCCTAATCGTTGCTTCATCCCTAATGAAAATTCTTGAATCTTTTTATCAGCCACGTCCTGTAAACCTGTTTGCTGGAGCACTTCTTCGGGCCTATTTTGATCTATCCCTCCTGCGGTCGCCATAATTTCTAAATGCTGTTTAGCCGTTAATTGTGTATCAACAGCATAACTATCGATCAAAGCCCCGACTTCTGTCAGCGGCTTGGTTAAATCTTTATAGTCTTCACCGTTGACCGTCACTTCTCCGCTCGTTGGACGCGTCAATCCTAAAATCATTTTCATCGTGGTCGTTTTTCCCGCTCCATTTGGCCCTAAAAATCCGGTCACAAAACCTGGACTTATCTTTAAAGATAAATCATTGACCGCCGTCGCGTCTTTATATTTTTTGGTTAAATGGCGCATTTCAATCATCTTTTCTCCTCCTTTTCATAAAATTGTAACGCTTCTTCAATAAAGTCTTCGGTAAAATTAAGGAGGCGCTGATCTTCTTCCGGCCACGCTTCTCTGTTTTCCGAAGAGGTCAAATAGACCTCTAACAATTTTTCATCGCCTCGTGTAATCTCTTCCGTCATCGCTACATATTTTTGTGCAAAGGCTAATCCTTGCTCGCTTGCAGGCGATACCCCTTCTAAAATTAAGGACATCGCCTCCATCACTAAGGCTTTCCACTGCCAATAAACTTCCATAATTTCAGAAGGATCGTCATAATATGTGGCAAAAGTTTCTAAAGCCTCCGCATCAAATTCAATAGCTTCATATTCAAAAATAGTCTCTTGGTTTAAAGCATTGATCAATTGAATTAAATGCGTCATCGACAAGTCATGATCCGCTTTTAAGACTTCCAAACTCGTCTCGAGATAAGCCATACTGCCCATGAGATGGTTTAATCGCTGATAGAGAATACCTTGTTGCTTTTCAAAACGCGTAATAAGTTCTGCTTTCGTCGTTGTTTCCTGCACCACTTCTTGGATTTCATTTATTTTTAGTCCGAGTGATTTATAAAAAATAATTTGCTGGAGCTTAGCTAAATCGGATTTGTCATATAAACGATGCCCACTTTTATTTCTTTTCCGAGCGGGTAAGAGCTCAATATTATCGTAATATTGTAAGGTTCGAACCGTCACTCCCGTCAATTCGGCAATTTCACCCGTAGAAAAATATTCTTTTTCGTTCACTTTGCTCACCTCTTCATCATTAAGTGTACAGGATGACGTTACGTAACTTGCAAGGAATAAGATCAATTTTTTGTTAAAAATTTCTGCAAACTGAAACGTCTCTCATTCTCCTTTCGACGAGCTCACTTTCCAACCTAAAAATTTCTAAACAGCGGCTGTCATTTAGACTAACCGCCCCAACCCGCCTTTATCAATCAAAAAAGAGCTTGAGACCAAGACCTCTTCTGTCTAGGAAGAGGTCTGTTGGTGCTCAAACTCTTAATGCTTACTTTTATTGAATGTTTTTCAAAGTCTCGGCTTGTTCAGCTTTGACTTCTTCTAATAACGCTGGCTTTTCTAATAGCTCTAAAGCAGTCAACGCAATCCCTTGCGCAGCTTTAATCAAGCCTGCTTTCCCAGCTTCAGAAATGGTCGCATCCGCCATTTCTGTTGTGTGCGCCCCAACTTCATCGGGCACAATTTTGATATGACCTTGAATCGTCGGGCATTTATAACTAACTGCTCCGACATCGGTCGAACCGGTCGCGGTTTCGTCGACCGCTTGAATATCAGCTACCCCTAATGCTTCGTACTTCTCTGTTAAAATATCCGCTAACTTATAGTTGATGACCGTATCTTCATACGGACACTCATATTCTGAAATCTCCACTCGAGTGCCATTGGCTGCGCTGATTCCTTGGACCATAGCGGTGGCTTTTTCGCTCACTTCTTTCGCATAGCTCATATGAGGGGCGCGGAAATAATATTCTAAAGCCGCATAAGCGGGAATGACATTGGCTGCTTCGCCTCCGTGTTTAATAATACCATGGATATAAGTATGTGGTTTCACCATTTGGCGCAATAAGTTAATTTGTAGATAACTCATCGCCGCCGCATCTAAAGCTGAAATCCCATTTGCCGGATGGGCCGCATGAGCGCTCTTTCCGTAAAACTCAAATTTCAGCGGCATCAGGGCACTTGAGCGCGAGCCGACACTATTTTTATTGCCAGGGTGGACCATGAGCGCCACATCGACTTCGTCAAAAACCCCGGCCTCGGCCATCGAAACTTTCCCGCCGAAATTCTCTTCCGCAGGCGTTCCGACTACTAAAACTTTACCACCATATTGGTCAATGACAGCTTTTAAAGCTTCGCCCGCCGCTACTCCGATCGCAGCAATTAAATTATGCCCACAGCCATGTCCAATTTCCGGTAATGCATCATACTCACACATAAAAGCAATCGTCGGTCCTGGTTTGTTCGAGTCATAAGTCCCCAAAAATCCAGTCGGAACCACATAACCGGCTTCCGTTTCAAAACCGGCTTGATCTAAATAATCAACGAGTAATTGCATCGACTCAAACTCTTCATTTCCAATTTCCGGATTTTCATATAAGGTCTGGACAATTTCCATATAACCTTCAATCTTTTGTTCAATAAATGATTGGATTGTTTGTGCTGCATCCATTTGATAACCACACTTTCTTTCATTTGAAGTTGAATTTTATTCATTGGATTTTTCTGAAATGGCTAAGGCTTCCTCGTGCCATTTTTCAATATCGCCATTTTCTTTACTTTCTCGAATCACTTGATTGGCCACTTCGATGAGCGACTCATATTCCTCGCCTAAAGGAAAAGCAATCGCATTGGTACTGTATTTTTTGTCCGGATCTAAATCAAAATCCTCTTGCGGTAAAATCGTTAAATTCGGGAAAGTATCTAACATCGGTGCCGCTGAGGAAGTCGAAACAACCATAGCATCAATATCCCCTTCATTTAAGGCGGCTAAACCAACATCCAAGGTCCCGTATTGTTTTACATCGGTCGGTTCTGTAAACAACTGAGCCAACTCAAATTGAATAGACCCTACTTGCGCACCGATTGTTAAATCCGCTTCAGCAATTTCTTCTAACGAGTCGAATTCTTGCGCTAAGTCCTCTTGCATCATCACCCCTTGATAGCCGAGGGTTGTTTCTTGTAAGTAACCTTCTGAAAATTGCATGACTTCATCTCGCGCTTCGGTCCACGTAAAACCGGAGATCCCCATATCGACCGAGCCGGACTGCACATTGGCCATTACACCATTAAAGTCTGTCGGGGTAATTTCCAACGCCACCCCCAGCTCATCTGCAATGGCTTGGGCTAAAGCAATATCGCTACCGACGATCTGACGTTCTCGATTTTCATCTAACACGTAAAATTCCATCGGCGGATAGTCGGGCGAAGTCCCAATCATCAACTCTCCATCTGCTTGTATTCGTTCCACGGCATCTTGCCCGGAATTTTTGGCCCCCCCACAAGCAACCAAAACAAAGCCCGCGAATAAAATGAAAAAGGACAGGAAAAGTTTTTTTGCCTTTGTACTCAACATTATCACTCCTTCACAACCATTATTTTTTAATAATTGATTTGATCTAAGAATTTTTGCGTTCGTTCATTTTGTGGATGGTTAAATATTTCTTCCGGTGTTCCTTCTTCAACAATATTTCCCTCATCAATGAAGATAACGCGTGATGCCGCTCGTTTCGCAAAATTCATTTCATGCGTCACAATTACGATCGTCATTTCACTTTCCACTAAGTCTTGGATGACTTGTAACACTTCTTTCACCATCTCCGGGTCTAAAGCCGAAGTCGGTTCATCAAACAGCATCACTTCGGGATTCATCGCTAAAGCTCGTGCGATCGCTACACGTTGTTGCTGTCCGCCCGATAGGCTGTTCGGATACGCATCTTTTTTCTCTAATAAACCGACTTTTTTGAGTAAATCTTCTGCCAGTTGATTGGCTTCCGCTTCTTTTAGATTTTTTCGTTTCATCGGCGCTAAAGTAATGTTTTGTAGCACGGTTAAATGAGGAAAGAGGTTAAATTGTTGGAAGACCATTCCGATATTTTCACGCATATTATCGATATGTGCTTCTTTCATGTTGGAATCATTTACCAACGTATCTTTAAAAAATATTTCCCCACTTGTCGGGACCTCCATTAAATTCAAGCAACGTAGAAAAGTGGATTTTCCGGAACCTGAAGGACCGATAATCGCTACAACTTCTCCTTTTTCTACCTCTGTTGAAATACCTTTTAAAACTTCTGTTTCACCAAAATTCTTCACTAAATGATTAATTTTAAGCATACGTATTTAACCTCTTTTCCCATATTTTCATTAGATAGCTTAATGAATAAGTCAACACATAATAAATGACACCGACGACAATTAAGGGTTCAAAAATCGAATAAGTAGAGGCTTGAACAATGTTACTCGTATACATTACATCAAATACCCCTACCGTAGAAACAATCGATGACTCTTTGATCATTGTAATAAATTCATTTCCTAAGCCCGGCAAGACGATCCGAATGGCTTGAGGAATAATAATTGAAAACATCGTTTCACGATCACTTAAACCGAGTGCACGACCGGCCTCCATTTGTCCTTTAGCGACCGATTCCAGTCCTCCACGTAAGACTTCACTCACATATGCTCCAGAGTTGACCCCTAGAGCCACCACGGCGGTAATAAATTCTCTCGTACCGAATGTGCCGCTCAGAAAATCAAGTCCTGAAAAGCTAATCCCGATCATTGGCAGCCCATATAACCAAATAAATAATTGCAGTAACATCGGGGTCCCTCGAATCACATTCGTATAAATATTTGCGATCCAATTTAAAATCTTGAAATCCGATCGCTTCATTAACACCGCAATTAACCCAAGCAGACTTCCTAGAAAAACCGTGGACAGCGACAAAACAATCGTCACCCAGGCGCCTTCAAAGAAGGTGGGCATCCATTCCCAAACTCTTCCAAAATCTATATTAATCCCATTCATCCTCATTCTCTCCTTTTTACTTTCATCTTTTATTCTTTTTAAACAGTCATGAAAGAAAGGCATGAGGGCCGCTAAAGAAAACAAAAAAGTCCCGCTTCTATGCCTTTCTAGACATAGAGGCGAGACTTCTCCCACGGTACCACTCTAATGAATCTCCACGTAACACCGCGTTTTTTCAACGTTTATGTTTTGTTTTTAATTCACTCTATTGTTAACCGCTAGAACGCGGGGTTTGTTTACAGATCACAAACCAGTCTCCTAAGTGCGGTTCAATTCTAATTCTTCAATAGGCTTCCACTCTGTCCTATCTCGCTGGGAATGAATTACAATCTACTCTCTTAATCATCGACCAAATATTCAACTGTGAAATTTATCTTGTTTAAAACTCTAACACGTTGTTGAATCACTGTCAAATATTTTTTAAACTTCTCGCTAAAAGTGAAGATAAGAAAAAATCAAAGGCTATATATTTTTGTATAGAGGTTCTTGTCATCGTATTTACTGAGTCAAAATAGAAAAGGATTGAAACGAACTAGAAGGGGCCGTAGCCAATGGTTTGAGCGATAATTATAAAGAGGAGACCTATCAGAAGCCATACAAGCATGATGGGCATAGCAAATTTTACCCATTTTTGATATGGAATCTTCGCAATAGCTAACTGAGCCATTAAAATACCAGACATGGGCATAATAGAATCTAAAAAGCCATCCCCTAGATGAAATGCTAAAACAGCGGTTTGCCGGGTGACTCCTAGAGAATCAGCAAGTGGCACCATAATCGGCATGGTAACCGCTGCTTGTCCACTCCCTGAATTTACAAAAAAGTTAATCATAATTTGTAAGATATACATCCCAATCGCTGAAAGAATACTTGGTAAAAAGCCAATCGCATTTGATAGTGAATAAATAAGAGTATCTAAAATATAACCTTGTTCAAGGATCACCACTAAACTCTGAGCTAAGCCAACAATTAAGGCAGCAAATACCATCTCTTTGGCGCCTTGCACAAAATGTTCAGCAATCGTACTGGGAGACATCTTAGCCACAAGACCACTTAAAAGACCAATTCCAAGAAAGACCGCTCCAATTTCTTGAATAAACCAACCCAGATTCATGACACCATATGCTATAATCCCGAAACCACCTAAAAGGATAGCAGTAATGACTTTTTGACGAGTGGTATATTCATAGTCCTTTGCAGAAGCACCCTTATGAATTTTGGCCGCTTCTATTTCTTCTTCATAAACGATGCTTTGTGTGGGATCCTTTTTGATTCGATGGGCATAACGGACCAATAAAAAGGAAGTGGATAACCATAACACTATAAACAAGAGAAGACGTAATTCTATTCCAGAGAAGAGGGGTAACTCGGCAATTGATTGAGCGACGCCTACAGAAAAAGGGTTCATAAAACCCGATGTAAATCCAAGGCCAGCACCTAAACCGATCATTGCAACACCGATCAAAGCATCATAGCCTAACGCTCGTGCAAGAGAAACGCCCAGTACAATAAACATAACGGTCTCTTCACTCATGCCAATAGTAGATCCCGCTAACCCCATCATTAATAGGACACCGGGAATCACTAAACTTTCTTTCCCTTTTAATAATTCAATGACGCGACTTAAAGCCGTTTCAATGACACCTGTTTCATTGACAATATAAAACGCGCCACCCACGACAAACAAGAAAAAAGAAATTTCTTGAGAACGTGCAAAACCTTGAGGAATGGATCGTAATAAATCAAAAATTCCTTGCCCATTATTTTCTATGTAATGAAAAGAATTTGGATCAATGACTTCGCGCCCATTCAGCATGACCGTTTCATACTGACCAGCTGGAATAATCCAAGAGAGTACGGCAGCAGCAATAATAAAAATAAATAAAATAACATAAGTGTGTGGCATTTTAAAACTTCTTGGCGTTTCTTCTTTTTTATTCAAAAAAGGCCTCCTAAATTCAATGCGTCTTTCTAGCAATAGCTACAATTGTTTCGCCTCTGTACAAAAATAAAACCGTCTTGGAAGGAAGTGGGATCACTCATTCTTTTTCACAGTAAAAAGTTTGCGAAAAAGTCGGTATCGTAAATAAGAATTTCCTTCCTCGTAAACTTTATTTTTCCTTCATTGTCTAAATCTTTAATGACCCGACTAGCTGTTTCTCTCGTTGTTCCCGCTGATTCTCCCAGCTCATTAATTGTTAAGGAGTAAGGGATCACCATGCTCTTTTTCTCGTTAACCATGACTTCTTTTCCTAAATCATAAATCCAAATAGCAAGCGCTAATTGGACTCGTTCGTAAGCACTTGAAGTGACCGTCAATTGTAGCCTGAGTTCTTGGAACTTTAATATTTCGGACATTTTCTGATACATGTACAACATTTGATGTTTATTATCAACCACCATCGATTCAAATAAATCCTTAGGCAGTAATAAAACATCAATTTCATCCTCAGAAATAGCGGTGTAAGGGTACCTTTCTTCTTCGTTTAAAAACATCCGATAGGGAAAAAAAGTATTCTTTTTAATATAATCTTTATATGAATATTCCCCTGACAAATCGATTTTTTCTAAACTAACCAACCCTCTAAATAAAAAATAATAATAGACCATTGGATCCCCATGGTAAGACAAGACTTGTCCTTTTGGATACTGATGGATAATTGAACCGGAGATAATTTCTTGTATTTGTTCTACCGTAAAGCGTTTAAAAAAATCAAAGTCTTGCAGCCGATTAAAATAATCTTCAATATCCCGATTCATTTTTATAATCCCCCTTAGCAAAATAAATAGCCTGATAACAACTCTCTTACAAATGGACGATAAATGTTTAAATAAAAATGATCGCTGCTAAAGAAAATGGCTCCGATCATGACCGATTGTGCTTTTAATTTTTATCTCTTTTCACCCGGGCAGAGGACGAAGTGTTCTCAGTCCTCTTTTCGCCCGCAGCAAAATGAGTCCTTTGTCATCTTACATTTCCTCCAATGCTTCAACGCCTAGTAAATGCAATGCATCTTGAATAACAAGCATGACGCTATTGACTAAAGCGATCCGCGATTCTAGCTGCTGATCGTCAATATGGATTCTAACATTGCCATAATATCGATTAAATGCTTGGGCTAAATCCAACACATATTTAGCAATAATCGAAGGTTCATACGCTTCCGTGGCTCTTAAAACAATCTGCTGGTAGTTCTCTAATCGTTTGATGACTTCCCAACTATAATCATCATCCAGCTTAAACATATGCTCGAGATTGATCGGCTGATTATAGCGTTCTAAAATACTATTCGCTCTTGCGTAGGTATATTGAACGTACGGCCCTGTTTCACCTTCAAATTGTACAATTTCTTCCAGTTTAAAATCAAAATTATTTAAACGACTATTTTTTAAATCATGAAAAACAACGGCTCCCACTCCTACTTTTCTAGCGACTTCTTCTTTATCCGCTACATCGGGATTCTTTGCTTCAATTTGTGCTTTAGCTAACCGAATCGCTTCGTTTAAAACATCTTCTAATAAAACGGTGTTTCCTTGACGCGTAGATAATTTCTTCCCTTCAAAAGTAATTAAACCAAAAGGAACATGGATCATATCGTCGGCCCATTCATTGCCCAGCTTTCTTAGAACCGCTTTCAACTGTTTGAAATGTGTCGTTTGTTCATTTCCAACGACGTAGAGACTTTTACTGAAATCAAAAGTCTTTTTACGATAATAAGCAGTGGCCAAATCACGGGTTAAATATAAGGTTGCTCCATCTGATTTTTGGATGAGGGCTGGTGGTAAATCTTCATCTTCTAAGTCAACAATAATGGCTTCATTATCTATTTCTGAAATATTTTTTTCTTTTAATTCATCGATAATGGGTTGCATTTTGTCATTATAAAACGACTCCCCTGTATAATAATCAAACTTAATATTTAAGAGTTGATAGACACGTTCAAACTCAATAATCGATTCTTCTTTAAACCATTCCCATAATTGAACTACTTCTGGGTCAAACTGTTCTAATTTTCTAAATTTAGCACGCGCTTTTACTTCTAAAGCAGGATCTAATTCTGCGCGTTCGTGGAATTCTACATACAGATTCACTAATTCAGTCACCGGATTTAATTCTACAATTTCTGGGTCTCCCCATTCTTCATACGCGACGATTAACTTGCCGAATTGTGTTCCCCAGTCGCCCAAGTGATTGATACGGATAGATGTATAATTCATTTTTTCGAATATTCGTGCCAATGATTCCCCGATAACGGTTGAGCGCAAATGACCCAATGACATCGGTTTGGCTATATTAGGCGACGACATATCAATCGGAACATTTCCTCCGTCCCCTATGTTCTGACTCCCATATTCTTCTCTCTCCTCTAAAACTTGGTGTAAGACTTGATCACTTACATACTCTCGTTTTAAAAAGAAGTTGATATAGGGTCCTTCGGCTACAATTTTTTCAAATTTATCAGAAGAGATTGCTTGCACAAGATTTTCCGCAATAAGATTTGGAGATTTTTTAAAGTGCTTGGCTAAAACAAAAACAGGAAACGCCATATCTCCATGTTCCGCATAAGAAGGTGTTTCGAGTAATTCACGTATTTTTTCCTCATCGATTGTCTGCTCTAATACAGGCTTTAACGCTTCTACCACTAAATCGATTATTTTCATGATCTTCCCACTCTCTCCTTGTTAATATTCTAACATAACCACTAATAAATAAAACGCTTTTTCGATTGAATCGACCAAATTTGTAATATTTTTTGAATATTATTTTTATTATTCAAAATATTATTTGATCAAAAACAAGTTAGCCTCCTCTTCCCTAAGGTTAAAAGCGAGCACGAACTCAAAGAAAAGGAGACTCTACTATCCATCCAAAATGGCATTTTTTACAAATATTTGTTTCAACATGGTGGAGCATCTATTTGATATCTCATTGAGTTAAATGTTGAAATACGTACCAATCAATAACAGTCCAATGGAAACAATGACTAGCAGCCCTAATAGTTTCCCCATAAATTTTAACCAAGTGCCCCAATCAATATCAGCAATAGCAAGGGCCCCCATCACAACACCTGATGTCGGAGTAATTAAATTGATGATACCTGAGGCTGCTTGATAAGCAGTCACTACAATGGCTTCACCTACACCAGCAAATTGGCCTAAAGGTCCCATAATTCCCATAGTGGCGGCCGCCAATCCGGAAGTTGATGGAATTAAAAAGGACATTGGGATATAAAAGAGATACGTAAACACGGTGAATACCCCTTCAGATACGCCACTAAGGGCCATTTCTCCCCAGTGCAAGACGGTTGCGGTAATTTGTCCGTCATTCATAATGACCTGAATACCACGGGCAACAGCCGTAATCATCGCTACCGTCACTAAGTCTTTCATTCCTTCTAGAAAAGTATCGACAAAGACAGATTCATTGATGCCGTATACGATAGCGATCAGAATAGACATAGCAAAGAATAAAATCGTAATCTCCACCAAGTACCATTGGCCGAGAGCTATCGAAGACTGACCAACCAGATTACCTAGAATAGGTACGCTTAGTAATGTTTCATGCATGTTTTCAAAGAAAGAGGCTCTTCCAAGTAAATCAGACCAAGGAACTAAACCTAATATCATGATGATAAACGTGAGCGTAAATAATACAAGGATCACTTTTTGTTTCGTTGTTAATTGAGCCGTCTCACTTTCCACAGAAAATTCCTCTTTTTGTTGTTCCATTTTATCCGCGATATAGGAGTGGCTATTATCGGCTCGAACGCGTTTCGCATATCTAGAAACATAGAAGGCGCCCATTAAATAAGTGATTATGAAGAAAAGTATTCGCAGCAGCATGCCATCAGCCATCGAGATGTTGGCCATTTGCGAAGCTACGCCCGTCGCGAAGGGGTTAACCGTCGAAGACAAGACCCCTACTCCTGAACCCACCAAGATAACGGCAACTGCAGTCAGGGAGTCCATCCCCACCGTCACCATTAGGGGAATGAGTAACGGGTAAAAAGCCATCGTTTCTTCCGCCATTCCATAAGTTGACCCACCTAAAGCAAACACAAACATCAATACCCAAATTAAACGATCAACATTCTCTTCTCCCCCACGAATAAGCGTCGCTATACCAGCATCCACCGCGCCCGTCTTATTCACGATCGCTAAAAATCCACCAACAACCATGATAAAGAGGGAAACTTCAATCGCCCCCTCTGTGGCTTCAGTCCCTAACAATCCGAGAATAGGGGCCGCTAACACTTCCCAAATCCCTTGGGGAGCTTGTTCGATTTGTTCATACGTTCCAGGGACAAAATTTCCATCCGCTACTTCATACTGGCCGGCCGGAATAATCCAAGTCATTACAGCCACTAGAATGATAATAATAAATAGCGTTGTAAAAGAATTAGGCATTTTGAATTTCTTAACTTTTTCCATTTTTACCGCCCCTTTTAAATTTGAAAAATCAGGGATGAAGCTAGTTATTCTATCATCCCTGATTCTTAATCGAAATTCTGAAAACTTCCTATCTTTCTTCTGTTTCGCTTATACTTTTGGTATAAAAAGATGACCGTTTGTGGCCGCCATGATTGCTTTAATCGAATGCATTCTATTTTCTGCTTGCTCAAACTGACGCGCATTTTCACTTCTGAACATTTCATCTGTTATTTCCATTTCGCTGACGCCAAAACGTTCTTGGATCGCTTGCCCGTATTCAGTTTCAGTATCATGGAAAGCCGGTAAACAATGGAGGAGAATATAGTCTCCGTTAATTTTTTCGACGAGTTCTTTGTTAATTTGGTAAGGTTTCAATAAATTGACACGTTCTTCAAACTTATCTTCTTCACCCATAGAGACCCAAACATCTGTATAAAGAACATCCGCATCTACGACTGCTGTATTGATATCGGCTGTAACTTCAATCTTTGAGCCTGTTTCTTTGGCCATTTCTTTCACTTCTTCAATGAGGGCTTCTTCGGGAAACAAGGCTTCGGGAGAAGCAATGGTGACATGAACGCCTAACTTAGCACCAGCGACCAATAAACTATTCGCCACATTATTCCGCCCATCCCCACAATAAACGAGTTTTCTTCCTTTCAATTCCCCAAACTCTTCTTTCACAGTCATATAGTCCGCGATCATTTGGGTCGGATGCCACTCATCTGTTAAACCATTCCAGACAGGAACTCCCGCATATTCAGCAATTTCTTCTACCATTTCTTGACTGAAACCACGGAACTCAATCCCGTCAAACATACTGCCTAAAACGATCGCTGTATCCTCAACCGATTCTTTCTTTCCTAATTGAATATCATTGACCCCTAGATATTCAGGCGACGCTCCTAAGTCAGTAGCTGCCACGGTAAAAGCAGCGCGCGTTCGCGTCGATGTTTTCTCAAATAATAAACAAATATTTTGTTTTTTCATATATTCATGTGGAATACCACGTTTTTTCAAATCTTTTAAGTGGATGGAAAAGTTAATCAAATATTCAACTTCATGGTTTGTAAAATCTTTCGTCTTTAAAAAGCTTCGTCCTTGGAACATAGAACATCTTCCTTTACATTATTTTTTTATAATTTTTCACGATAAAAGGGCATCGTCATACAACGAGGGCCACCACGACCACGGACTAATTCACTCCCTTTTATTTTATGGAGCGTAATCCCTGCAGCTTCTAACGCAGCATTGGTGACTGGATTTCGATCATACACAACAACTTCCCCTGGCGCAATCGTTAATGTATTCGAGCCATCATTCCATTGTTCTCTGGCAGCAGTGACTGGATTTCCATTCCCACACTCAATGAGCGTGACATGGTCTACTCCGAGAGCTTCAGCTAGAATATGGTTCAGCTTATCAACCTTTTCTTGGATATGAATGTGCCCTTCGTGGTCTTGCGAGAGCGAAAAGACTTTCAAATCCCCGCGTATTTCTGGATGAATCGTAAACTTGTCATAATCAATCATGGTAAAAACAGTATCTAAGTGCATAAATTTTCGATTAATTCCGATAGAAAAGGCTAGGATTTCTTTAAATTGCGAAGTTTCAAATAAATTCTTTGCCAGTTCTTCGATTGCTTTTGCTGTCGTTCTTTGAGAAATACCCACGGCGATTACATCTTCTGAAAGAACTAATTCATCTCCTCCTTCGATATGATATTCCATCTCTCGATCATAATATTTTTCAATATGATTGTTGCCATACGTTGGATGATATTGAAAAATATATTTGCCGTAGATGGTTTCACGATTACGAGTTGTGGCAAACATTTTGTTCAGAGATACCCCATTTCCGATGGTTGCAAAGGGATCCCGTGTGAAATATAAACTGGGCATCGGATCAACTAATAACGGATTGTCTGTTTCTAACCTATCCGAAAGAGCCTCTTGGTGTTCAATATTGATTTCAGACTTTTGAAAACCTTCCATCGTTTTAAGAACCATTTCAAATGTACTCGACATATTGAATAAATAGTCTTTTATAGCTTGCTGTGCGGCTTTACTAGCAACATCCGCTTCAGAGAGCCATTCATCAATAAATTTTTCTTTAATCGTATCGTCTGTTAAAGATTCTTCGACTAATTTTTCCAAATAGAGAACCTCTACTCCATTTTCTTCCATCACTTGCACAAAATGATCATGTTCATTTCGAGCTTCCTCTAAATAAGGAATATCATCAAATAATAAGCGGGTTAGATTATTTGGGATCAAATTTTCTAATTCTTTTCCTGGTCTGTGCACCATGACTGTTTTTAAACGTCCGATTTCCGAAAAGACATTCATCCATTGTTTAGACACTTTTGACTCCCCCTAATATATTTTTTTAGCGCAGAATTTTGTGATGATTAGCTAATCATTTTCTGTAGATAAAGTATACAACGGGTAGCTTATAGTTTTTGGATAATGCTTACATCATTAATGTTAAATTGATCACATATTTTACGGGATGATGTTTTCTTTCATGTTCTTTAGAAAGGAAGATGTGCATCCACTTCGTTAAATTGAATGCTTTCTGCGCCAAAAAATGGAGGAAGTGAAGCAAAAACCAGCCATTTTTTATACAATTTGCGCTTTACTATTTCCCAAGGGGTTAAGCATGGGCTTCTTTCAAAGATATGTTAAAGTTATAAAGAAAATGAAATTTAAGTGAGGAGAAAAACTGTGTTTGATGTTTTAGTGAATGATATATTAAGTACACCCGCAATATTAATTGGTCTTTTTGTTTTAATTGGTAATTTATTATTGAAACGATCGATTACCGATACGATTTCGGGCACATTTAAAACCATTATCGGCTTTACCTTGCTCGATCTAGGAGCGGGCATTGCTGCAGATACTTTGGATAATTTCAGTACGATGTTTACCGAAGCCTTTGGTTTACAAGCATCCGTTATGAATACAGATGCCTATGGGGCTTTGTTGAATGATACTTTTCGTTTAACGCCGATTATTATGATTGTGGGGATGATTTTAAATTTAGTCATTGCCAAGTTTACGCGCTTTAAGTATATTTACTTAACCGGTCAAATTTCTCTTTATATGGCGGGGACTATGGCGTTAGTCTTTCATGGCTTCCACCCGCTCATCACGATTATTGGTGGCTCCCTTTTACTAGGGATCTATATGGCCGTCTCTCCTGCCCTCTTACAGAAATATACGGCAAATATTATCGGTTCCAATGATTTTGGAGTGGCGAGTTCCGGAAGTATTAGCTTTTTTCTATCGGCAAAAATTGGGGAATGGTTCGGTGACAAAGAAAAATCGACAGAAGATATTCAAGTCCCGCAATCTTTAGGGTTCCTGCAAGATCCAACCGTCTCGATGTCATTAACGATGTCTGTTTTATTTGTCTTTATTAGTTTTTTCACCGGTTCCACTTTCATTGAAGAACAATTAAGTAATGGTCAGAATTACTTATTTTTCTCTTTCATGCAAGGCATTACTTTTGCGGCAGGTATTCAAGTGTTACTTACCGGCATTAATATGGCGATTGATGAATTGATTCCAGCCTTTCGTGGGATCGCTGAAAGACTGATTGATGGAGCTATCCCAAGCCTCGATGCACCTGTAATGGCAAAATATTCACCGAATGCGATGATCATTGGGTTCTTGTCCAGCTTAGCAGCCGGTGTTTTAGGAATGTTTCTATTATCCTTTACGCCGCTACCTGTCATTATTCCGGGTATGCTGCAACATTTCTTGATCGGTGGTATTGGGGCGACTTATGCGAACAGTACAGGCGGCCGCCGTGGAGCAATTATCGCTCCTTTCATTACCGGTCTCTTGATGGCTTTCCTCCCTTCCATTTTCTTAGTATTCGTTGGTAATGGCCTCAGCGATACCGTCGTCTTTGGTGATACCGACTTAACGTTAATTGGTATTTTACTAAAAGCTATCACACAAATCTTTCAATAATTTTATACGATTCAGACCCTTCCTTGCGAAGGGTTTTTTATTTTATATAGTGAAAGGGGTTCGAAAATATAGTGATCTCAATTGTAAACAAACACGCATTGTAGCACATTGAGTTTTAAGATCTATTAATCATCTTGTAAAGGAGTCATAAAGTATGGGGAATTTGAAGGACAAAGTCGCCTTTGTTACAGGGGCAGCGCTAGCCGTCGTTGGTGGTTATACTTCAATGTAAATTCTTTCATTGATACTATTGAAAGAATTTCCTTTATAAAAGTAGTTAAAAGCACAGAGAAATGTGTGCTTTTAGCTCCTTTTTTTATTTTTCTATCCTCTTTCAGAGTGAAAATGCCTCTCGTGCGTACGTTTTCTACTTTTATGCTCACGAGCCCGTGCCTCCTGAGCACGTTTTCCACTTTCATAACCACGAGACTTCTCCTCGTGCACACATTTTCTCTTTTCGTAACCACGAACACTCACTTCACGCGCACGTTTTCCATTTTCATGACCACGAGCTCCTTTTCCAGTTACTTAAATAGGCTTTTATCCAGACAACATTCTTTTAAATAATTTTTAGTCTATTCTTCCTAAGTATTATGCTCTAGATTAAATTAGATTTAAATTTCCTAGCCAATCGTTGAGTCACTTTGTGAAATCTCTTTAAAAATGGTTTTCTCATAAGGATTTTTGACTTTGATTGCTTCATCCGTCGGAAATTATTTTCTGCCTCTTTCTTCATTCTTGCTTACGTTTGTTCAAAATACGAAAAGAGCAAATTTACCGTTCAAATATTTATTTCCCGACAAACCTCTTTAAACAAGCATTTTGAAATTTTTTAGTTGCTATTTTTTGAAGGAGCGTTACAATAGTTTTGTAAACGCTACAATTATTTTTTATCTTGTGATATTATATGATTGTATATACAAATGCAATTTGAAGGAGGAAAGTTTATGGTAAATATCATTCTGGCAAGTCATGGAGAATTTGCGGAAGGGATCTTGCAATCAGCGGAAATGATTTTCGGCGAGCAAGACCAGCTGATTACTGCAACTCTGATGCCAAATGAAGGACCGGATGATTTGAAAGCAAAATATGATGAAGCAATCGAGTCATTTGGTGAAGAGGCTGAAGTATTATTTATGGTTGATTTATGGGGCGGCTCCCCTTTTAATCAGGCAAGTCTTGTTCAAGAAGAAATGCCTGAGCGTTCAGCGATTGTCACAGGGTTAAACTTACCGATGTTGCTCGAAGCATTAGGAGCACGCGCCGGGGTGGATTCCGCACATGATCTCGCCAGTCAAATCATCGCAAGAGATGTAAGCGGTATCCGTGTGAAGCCTGAAGAGTTAGAACCTGTGGAGGAAAGTTCGACCCCAGCAGAAACAGAAAATAGTCGTTCAGTGGGTACATTAGAACCAGGGACTGTATTAGGGGATGGTAAAATTGATTACGTCCTCGTGCGTATTGATACGCGTTTGCTCCACGGTCAAGTGTCAACGAACTGGGTACGAGCGGTTAATCCTAATCGAATTATTGTCGTCTCAGACAAAGTGGCGCAAGATGAAATGCGGAAAACATTAATTCAACAAGCAGCACCTTCTGGAATTCGTACACATACAATTCCTGTCAGCAAATTAGCAGAGATCGATGATGATCCTCGTTTTGGAGCGACCAGAGCCCTTATATTATTTGAAACACCCCAAGAGGTGCTAGAAGCAGTGGATTTAGGCGTTGAATTTGATCATATCAATATCGGATCTATGGCACATTCTCAAGGAAAAACAATGATTAACAATTCAATTTCCGTTGATGAGGATGACGTACAGACTTTACAAGAGCTGAAAGATCATGGCATTACTTTCGACGTTAAGAAGCTTCCAGGCGATTCAGCTGGAAACTTAGAAGCACTCTTGAAAAAAGAAAACTTAATTTAAAAAGGAGGCAGACAAATGGCAGATTTAAATATTATTCAAATTGTTCTTATTTTAGTTGTTGCATTATTTGCGGGTTTTGAAAGTGTCCTGGATATCTTTCAGTTACACCAACCCATTATTACGGTTTCGCTCATCGGTGCCATTACAGGGAATTTTACAGAAGGATTAATTCTTGGAGGTTCTCTGCAACTGATTGTTTTAGGTTGGATGAACATTGGAGCGGCCCAAGCGCCTGATGCCGCGATTGCCGGTGTTGTGTCCGCGATTTTAGTTTTAGTCAAGGGCGCGACCAACTCTGAAGGGATTGCGATTGCGATTCCTCTGGCCATTGCTGGACAAGTATTGACGATTTTCGTGCGTACGATTGCGGTTGGTCTTGGACACTATGCTGACCGTCAAGCAGAAGACGGAAATATTCGCGGGGTCGAAATGGCCAATATTGCGGGACTCTTTTTACAAGGTCTCCGAATCGCGATTCCAGCTGGTTTAGTTCTTGCAGTCCCTGCTGAAACAGTGACCAACGCAATTAACTTAATTCCTGACTGGATCACCGGTGGACTCGCTGTTGGTGGTGGAATGATCGTTGCGGTTGGTTACGCGATGGTAATCAATATGATGGCTTCAAGAACCACTTGGCCTTTCTTCTTTATCGGTTTCGCTCTTGCAGCCGTTACTGAATTAAACCTAATCGCAATGGGGATTATCGGACTTGCACTCGCCTTTATTTATGTTCAAATCGCCCCTGAATTCAATCAAGGTTCCAGTGGTGGCGGAGGCGGCGGTTCCGTCGATGACCAATTAGACGAAATTTTAGAAGATTATTAAAAGGAGGATAAAAATGAGTGAACAAGTTGAAAAAGATCGAGTAACGATTTCAAAACGAGATCGAATGAATGTCTCATGGCGAACCACTTTCGTCCAAGCCAATTGGAACTACGAAAGAATGCATAACGTTGGATTTGCTTATGTATTAGCGCCTATTATTCGTAAACTTTATAAATCAAAAGAAGACCGTAGTGATGCTTTACAACGTCACTTGGAATTCGTCAACACACACCCTTACCTACACGCCCCTATTTTCGGTGTCGTCATGGCTTTAGAAGAAGAAAAAGCGAATGGAGCCGAAATTGATGATATGGCGATTCAAGGGGTGAAGATCGGGATGATGGGACCGCTCGCTGGAGTGGGAGACCCTATTTTCTGGGGAACTTTACGACCAGTGATTGGTGCTTTCGCGGCATCTCTAGCTTTAACCGGAAGTTTTCTTGGCCCTCTTTTATTCTTCTTACTTTGGAACTTAGTGCGAATTGCCTTCATGTGGTATACGCAAGAGTTAGGTTATCGTTCAGGTTCTGAAATTACAAAAGAACTCGGTGGCGGTATTTTACAGAAACTGACAACCGGTGCTTCCATTCTGGGGATGTTTGTAATGGGGGTCCTTGTACCACGCTGGACCGAGATGAATTTCCCCGTGGTGATCTCCGAAATTCAAAATGATGCCGATACGATTGTCGATTTTGAAGGCCTTACAGAAATGGCCAACAACAATGTGGTGACTGTTGAAAAACTGCAAGAAGTGGCGTCGGATATTATGAGTGGTGCTAATCTTACAAATACCACTGTGCAAACACTTGGTGATATCCTAGACTCCTTGCTTCCTGGTTTAATGCCATTAATTTTAACGGTGGCTGCGATGTATCTGATGAAAAATAAAAATGTCAGCCCGATCACTTTAATCTTAGGCATTTTTGTCTTAGGAATTGTGATGTATGCTTTAGGAATTATGGCGTAAACAATGATGGATGAAAAGATGTTAAACAACGAATTAGACTTTATGACAAGAGCTAATTCGAAACTTAATCCACTCAGTCCCAAACCAGGACTTATCTTTATTGGCAATAATGGGATTGAATTTCGAGGAGAAAACAGTCCTGGTTTTATTCAAATTCCTTGGCAATCAGTGGTCGAAGTTCGGGTTCAAATGTTCTTTGGTGGACGCTACGTTCGAGGTTTCTTTATTGAAACAAATGAAGATCAATTACTAGAATTTATTGTAAGTGATGCAAAAGAAACGTTGAAAAAAATGCGCAAATACTTACACAGAGAACAATTCGTCCGCAATCAAAGTAACTTAGCACAAGTTTTTAAACGACATAAAAAATAACGAAGCAAAAACTTCCCTGAGAGGGGAAGTTTTTTGTTGGTTGGAGGGTTAAACAAAAGCTCGTTCATGCTACACTAAAGGAAAGAATCAAGAAAGTGAGTGAGTTTTATGAAGAATGGTATTTCATCTTATCAAGTGGAAGAAACGATTGATTTATTACCTTTTTTACTAAAAACCTTACACCATAAAAGTCGAAATGCGGTAAAATCTATTTTGACGCGAGGACAAGTGAGCGTTGATGGCTACACCATTACACAACACAACCACCCACTCGTCCCTGGACAAAACGTGAATATCCTCAGCAATGAAGCTTCTCTGCGATTATCTGCCTTAACAGGCGTGACCATTTTACATGAAGATGAAGCGATTATTGTCATCAATAAAGACGCGGGTGTGTTGTCGATGACCGCTGGACGGTCAAAAGAGCCCGATGCTTACCAACAATTAACAGATTATGTCAAAAAGGAAAACCGAAACAATCGTATTTTCATCGTCCACCGTCTCGACCGTGAAACTTCAGGCGTCATGATCTATGCTAAAACAGAAGCCGCTAAAGAAAAACTACAAAAGAATTGGCATGAAGTCGTCAAAGAACGAACATACACTGCATTAGTCGAAGGTGCAGTGGCTGAAGAAGAAGATACGATTTCTTCTTATTTGAAAGAAAATAAAGCTCTGAAAGTTTATTCCACTTCCGACCCAAAACAAGGGAAACACGCCGTGACCCATTATAAAAAATTAGCGGGCAATGCTGCTTATTCGCTCTTGGAAGTCGAACTTGAAACCGGCCGAAAAAATCAAATCCGTGTTCATATGCAAGACATCGAACATCCTGTAGTCGGTGATAAAAAATATGGATCCACTAAAAATCCTATTCGTCGCTTAGGGCTTCATGCGACCACCTTAGCTTTTATCCATCCCTTAACCGATAAACTTGTCCGCTACACCGTAAAAGCGCCCGATTCATTCACCCAACAAATAAAATAACAACAGAAACAGATAGAAATTTCTATCTGTTTTTTTATGGATTCTGAACCTTCCCTCCTTTCGTACTTATGCTATACTATTTAAAGTATTCTTTAAGTCATACAAGCAATCGAAGGAGGCGCAGAATGAATTCACGACAACATAGACGCTCAGAACAAAGGTCACATTTTGACGGTGGGCTATTGGGCTACATAGGATGGGTTATTTTTGGTGCATTGATTACTGTTTTTACATTAGGGCTTGCTTACCCTTGGGCTATCGTTAATATATACCGTTGGGAAATCAATCACACCATTATCGACGGGGCACAGGCTGGGGTTTATTTGGCCAATGGATCAAATGGTGGTTCCTAACGCTTATCACTCTTGGTATCTATGGCTTTTGGGTCCATATTAAATGATTAGATTGGAAAGCACGCCACACAACATTCATCGATGATTTTTACGATTTCTAATTTTGGGGAATCAATTAGAATAAAAGTAGCTAAAAGTATGAGACGTCTCATGGTTTTAACTACTTTTTTCATTTGCTTATAATTGGTCATAAGGATTGGGTTGATTTTTGTAGTCAAAGGAGGCGCATCGTTACGTTTCCGACTTTCGTTTACGCAGGATCTCCTCTCATCGTTACCGTTTCGGCTTTCATTTAGATGTGCCCTTTTTTCCTATAAGCCCCCTGATCCATTCTTTTACTAAAAACAATTAAATTAATACTGATGAAACGCTGTCCCTTCTTGCTTTATATGACCAAAATGCTAAAATCGATGAGCAGTATTTGTAATGTATACAAATCCTCTTTATAAAATAGCATTTGTGAGGCCGTCTCTATCATAAAGTCACCAAGAATATTTACAATTTTATCGCGAAAGAAGGGATATCCAGACAACTTCACGTAATAAATATCAATAAGGAGAAAAAATATGAAAAATTCAAAAATGTTTTATGGTTGGTGGATCGTATTAGGAGCCGCTATAATTTTAGCAGTGCTTGGTCCCGCTACAGTTGCGGTGGCGAATATTTATCAAGCCCCTATTGTAGCAGAATTCGGAATTACGAACAGCCAATTTGCGATTAGTAACTCTTTAGTATTAGGGGTCGGGATCTTTTTATCCCCCTTCGTTTCAAAACAATTGACCTCAGGAAACTTTAAACGAACGTATATTATAAGTCTGTTTATTTATGCCCTCGCTTATATTGGTTATGGCTTTACGACGAATATTTACGTTTTCTATGCTTTATCTTTCTTAGTAGGTTATGGTTATTTAAGTACGACGATTATTCCTACAAGTATTTTAATTAATAACTGGTTCGTCAATAAACGCGGTCTGGCATTAAGTCTTGCTTTAACTGGCTTAGGTGTCGGAGGCGTTATTTTTAGTCAACTCGTTACTTACATCATTAACAATATCGGTTGGCGCCAGTCTTACATGATTTATGGTGCTTTAATGCTGATCATTGTCTTGCCTATTATTTGGTTTTTAATTAAAGTTAAACCAGAAGAGATGAATTTAAAACCTTACGGGAATGAAATGAACTTAGACAAACAGTCGGGCGGAAAAGAACAAGCGCAAGCGGTTGACATGTCTTTTGCTGACACAGTGACGAAACCTTTCTTTCTCTTACTCGTCGGTGGTGCTGTTTTAGTCGGTATCGGCAATAACGCAGGTCTCGGCCAATTTCCACCAGTGTTAAGCAATATGCACGGGGCCGCAACCGCTGCTACAATCATTTCCGTTTACTCTGCCGTAGGAATTGTGGGTAAACTCGTATTAGGTCAGATTAATGACTTGTATGGTATTATTTCAAGTACTCTTTTTGCTTGTACTTTATTAGCGATCTCTTACTTCCTCATGCTCTTTTCTGGAAATCTGATCATTGCCTTCATTATGGCTGTATTGTTTGGGATGGGAAATGCGATTGGGACTGTCCTGCCGCCTCTTATCACTTCCGCGATTTATTCGAATGAACAATACGCAAAAGCTTACGGTTATGTCATGAGCGGGGTTCAATTCGGTATGACAGTCGGTTCCTTATTTGCTGCGGGAATTGCTGATTTAACAGGTTCTTATAATTATTCATGGATGGTTATTATGGTGTTGACCATCTTAACGGCTGTATCGTGGATTACCGCTTATAAAAATTCTGAAAAATATATTTAAATCATTATTATAGGAGGATTTTTATGTTAGATGAAAAAGATCGAAAGTATTTAGAACGTTGTGTTGAACTAGCTGAACAAGCGCTGGAAAAAGGAGATGAGCCTTTTGGTTCTATTTTAGTCTCTGAAGCTGGCGAAATTCTCTTTGAAGACCATAACCATGTTTCAGGTGGCGACCATACCCAACATCCTGAATTTGCGATTGCACGCTGGGCAGCCAATCATATCACTCCAGAAGAACGTGCCAAAGCCACGGTCTACACTTCGGGTGAGCATTGTCCGATGTGTTCAGCAGCCCATGGTTGGGTTGGTTTAGGCCGCATTGTCTATGCGAGCTCCTCCGCTCAACTTGCGGAATGGCACCAAGAATTAGGTGTTGAACCTTCTGCCGTTAAAAACCTTTCAATTCAAGAAGTGATTCAAAATGCGGAGGTTGATGGACCCGATGAGGAATTTGCGGAAAAAGTCCGTCAACTTCACGTCAAAGCCAATCAAAAATAAACGATCTTTTAAAGCTCATCTATTTTAGATGGGCTTTTTTCTTCGGCTTTTTTAAGACATTATCATTTATTAATGAGAAAAGATAAAGTATTTTCAAGTTTCGCTTTACATTCTCTCCATTAAGACGTATACTTCTCTTTGTGGTAAATTTCTTAAGAAATTAATAGGTAGTTTTATTCATCATTTGTTTAAATTCCCTTTTTATTTTGAGACGAAAAATATTACAAAAAAAGTGCAAAAAGCACATGGAGGAATTTAATAATGAATAAAGGTACAGTGAAATGGTTTAACGCAGATAAAGGTTTTGGATTTATTGAACAAGAAAACGGCGAAGATTTATTCGCACACTTCTCAGCAATCCAAGCAGACGGGTTCAAAACATTAGAAGACGGCGAAAACGTTACTTTTGATATTGAACAAGGCGACCGTGGACCACAAGCAACAAACATCCATAAAGCTTAATAAACCGATAAAACAAACCCTTCAGTGGTTAGATGAACTCTAACTTCTGAAGGGTTTTTTATTTTATAATTGATTTAACGGTACACGCTGATTTAACTCGCCATTAAATAATTTATAATAGGTGATATAGGCAATGAACCCAAATTCATCTAACGTCGTTTGGTTTTCTTTTTTCTTGTGCAACAGGCGTTGAATGTCTTCAGTCACGTTCTCTTTGCCTAAGTAAAAAGTGATTTCAAAAGCTTTTTCCACTTTAAATTGCAGTTCACTTTCCTCTGCTGTCGCTGACTTCATTTTCTTTTTCGCAAATGCTTTGACCGCTTGAATGACTTTCTCACCCAGCTCTTCGATATCCCGTTCATAAGGAACGATGCGGATACCATTAAAGACTACTGCAAAATAAGGATTTGTCGTAAATAACGCACGCATATAAGTATGGTCATGCTCCAGACGTTGAATCCCAAAATAAGTAAAAGGTTTAACGACGGCTGGCCGATTAGAAAACAAAGTGATTTCAAAATCCATCGCCTGACCAAACTTATTATTCATTCCAATCTTATTCGGTTCTGTCACTTTTTGCGTCACTTCCAGCGTATTATTCACCAAAATTTTATGAATGCCAGGCATATATTGTAAAACAGCTTCTTTTAATTCTTTTTCCGTATTCGATGTTAAGGGCATTTGAGTGAAGCGAATCAGTCCGCCTGCTCCCTTTTGATCTTGCTCAATAGAAAGCTCTCCTTTATGCCATTGAACTTTCAATTCAAACTGGCCACCAAACATATCCACATAATCTTGTAAAACATTTAAATTTAAATGATTATTCATAATTGCCTCCTCTATGATTTCAGCACTCTCATTTTAAGTCAGCGCGTAAAAGATAGCAATAAATGTTTGATAAACAAGCATTTAAAAAGCAGAAGTCCTAACGACTTCTGCTTCCTTTTCTATTCTATCTATTTTTTATTCTTCTTCCTCTTCGTCCACTCGTGGGAACGCTAAATCATGTTCTACTTTAATCAAAATCACTCGATCGCCCTTCAAAATTTTTGTATCACCTACAGGAACGATAATATTATGTGTGTCCCGTTGAATCATAATAATGAGACGATTAGAAGGCAACTTCAAATCTTTAATTTGCTGGTTCTCCCATTCATGACCTTTTGGAATAATCGTTTCAATTAGTTCTTGTCCACTTTGGTCAAAATGTCTTTCGCCACCGAGGATCACGATATCATTTTCTTCTAGGATAGTATGACCTCTAGGCACAACTGTTTTCCCGCCACGTTCAATTTTCGCGACAATAAAGTCAAAGGTCAGGTTTAGATCTTTTACTTTTCGACCAATTAAGGCACTGTCTGGATAAATTTTTGTTTCTAAGAATCCAATTTCAGCTTTACTTTGATAATAATTAAACGTCTTTAACACCGTGTCATTAGGATCTAACATATCCCAACGATCAGCAGCATAAGGCATGATAGAACCTTGAAGTAACGCCGAAAGCAAACAAACCCCAAATACAATATGATAAATATCCACTGAAATATCCGCTCCACTGTTAACCGCCATAATCGCAAAAGCGATCGCTGCAGCCCCACGAATTCCAGCTAAGGAAATTAAATTCAATTGATTTCTCTTCAAATTGAACGGTAACATCAAGCCATAAACAGCTACCGGACGAGCGATAAGCGTTAAGAATAGCATGATGGCTAAAGCAATCGGGAATGTCTGAATAAAACTTGTAAAGTCAGACAATAGCCCTAAGATGAAAAAGAGACCAATCTGCATAATTTCTGTAAAACCATCATAGAAAAAGATAATATCTCGTTTCCCTTTAAACTCTAAATTACCGAGATAAATACCTAGAATATAGATGGCTAAGAAACCATTACCTCCTAGAAAATCTGCCGCGCCATAAGTAATCAGCATAGCAGCAGCCATAAAGACGGCATAGAGGCCATCTGCTTCAAAGGTCACATTCGTTAGCAATTTCCCCATAACAAAGGCAAAAACAGCCCCAATTCCAATTCCAAACGCTATTTGAGATAAGATTAATAATGGAACAGAAACATCTGAACCAATAATGACCGATAAAAAGACCATCGTCATCGTATAGGCGGCCGGGTCGTTGGAACCACTCTCTAATTCAAGTAAGGAAGCTGTGTTGTACTTAAGGTTTAAGTTTTTGGAACGTAAAATGTTCGAGACACTCGCATAGTCCGTTGATCCGATAACCGAACCAATCAACAGTCCTTCCCACAAGCCAAAGCCTAGTACAAAATGAGTAAATAATCCGGTAACCACAGCCGTAACGACGACCCCTAAGGAACTAAGAACAATCGATTCTTTCGCCACCGGCTTCGCCATACTCCAATTCGTACCAAAACCACCATAAAACATAATCACCATCAAAGCTACCGTAGCAAAATTGTCCGCAAATACGAAATTCTCAAATTCAAAGCCTAGGGCACCAAAGCCCATTCCTAACACAATAAACAACAATAACGCAGGCACTCCATGCTTATTAGAAAAACGAATCGCAAGCAGTGCAAGAATGAATATAAAACCAATAATTAAATAATTCATAAAAACCCCTTTCTAATGAGTGAATATTTGTAGTTATTTCTGAAAATACAACAATTGAATAAAAACGAATATGGCATCTGGTCGTTTGTTAAGGTATCGTGTGAGAGTGTGAAAGTACTAAACATGGTTGGCATGTAGTGCTTTTTAGATATTCGTTTGAGAATGTATTTGAAGGTCTTTTATTCTTCCTCATATATTGTAGCATATTTTTGTATTACCTAGAAAGTAACGAGATATTTTCTGTTTTTATACAAGGGGTTCTTTTTTGAGTCACCATGCGTCGTTCATTCATTTATCTTCCTGCTAAAACGGCACCGTGGAACGATCAGCCGGTTATCTTACCACTGGAGCACTTCCCCATCAATTTTCAGCATCTCGAGTTAAATATTCGATAATTTCTTGATGTTCAGGGTAATCTTTTAGTAATGCTGCGGTTGAAAATAATTCAAAATCTTCATAAGTAAAACCAGGGCCACACATACAACTCACCACTGAAAAGCCCTGCGCTCTTTCCACTGAAGAACCAAAAATAACGCCAGCGGGGACTCGATATTGTAAGCGAGGGCCTTCCGGTAAATCTATTCCGAGTTCCACCGTTTCATAAGTGCCATTCGGGTGAATCATATGAATAGTTAATGGTGCTCCTGCATGGAAATACCAGATTTCATCGACGGTTAAACGATGAAAATGTGATGGATTCAAATGCTCGAGTAAAAAATAAATACTTGTATATAGTTTTCGATCCGTTCCATCTATAGCTTTAGTTGATTGGTCACTCTCATACACTTCACGAAAATAGCCCCCTTCCACATGAGGTTCTAAAGCTAATTTCTTTACCCAATCAGCGGCTGTTTGTTTTTGCATTTTATTCGTCCTTCCTTTTAATGAATATTATAAAAATAAAACTCCCCTCACTTAAACATCTCAGCAAATGAGGAGAGTTTCTTAAAAATGAACTTCTATTGATCCAATTTATGATGACGGAGCCATTCTCTCAAAACGACCGCTTGATTGTTTTCGCGGTCTTTAGCTGCATAGAGCAGTGTGACATTTTGTTTTTGTAATTCTTTTTTTACATCTTCAACAAAGTCATCCGCTGCATCATTTTCTGATAATTCATGCAGATATTTTTTACGGAAATCATTGAATTTATCTTCATCGTGCCCGAATTCTTTACGAATTTCCGTCGAAGGTGCTACTTCTTTTTCCCAAGCATCGTAATCTAAATCTTCTTTTTTAATGCCTCGAGGCCACATCCGATCGACTAATACACGATAACCATCTTCGTTTTCTACTTCATCATAGGTGCGTTTTAATTTTATTTCGTACATCCATGCCCCTTCTTTCTTTTCAATATTCTTGTTTATTTAAAGCTCATTATGGCGCTCGCAACAACTTTATTATAAAACAAGGACCAAAGAAATTCAGAGAATAACGTTCTTTTTCAACACAAATTAAAACAGAAAGCATCGACACTTCTCTCATTCCTCAATCATCCAGGGACAATTCAGCGTTCATGTGATTATCTTAAGATTTTTCATTTATTTTCGGTATAATAGTACAAATCAATCAAGAGAATCTTGGAGGGAAATAACGATGGATAAACCACCTCAATTGGATAAAGGAGATCGTGTAGCGATTGTCAGTCTTTCAAGTGGAATTTTGGGCGAGTATTTTTCTAAACATCAGCTGGATATTGGTGTAGAGCGTTTAAGAGCATTGGGTCTTCAACCAGTTTTTATGCCGAATGCTTTAAAAGGCATGGAGTATCTGAAAGAGCATCCAAGTGCTCGAGCGGAAGATTTAAAAACAGCCTTCGCGGATGATACGATTAAAGGAATCATTTGTGCCATTGGCGGAGATGATACGTTTAAATTATTGCCTTATTTACTAGAAGATGAAGCTTTTTTGAATTATGTTAAAAACACCCCAAAACTATTTTCGGGTTTTTCGGATACTACCGTGAATCACTTAATGTTTTATAAACTCGGAATGACCAGCTATTATGGTCCAAATTTCTTAAATGACTTGGCGGAGTTAGATAGCGAAATGTTGCCTTATACGGCTCAAACTTTTAAATCTTACTTAAAAAATCCTTCAACAATAAATATTCCAGCTAGTGACATTTGGTACGAAGAAAGAACTGATTTTTCTAAACAAGCGATCAATACGCCACGTATTCGCCACACTGAACAATATGGCTACGAAGCCTTAAGAGGCGTTGGAAGAGTATCCGGACAATTATTAGGGGGCTGTTTAGAAAGTTTATATGATTTATTAAAAGGCGCTCGTTATCCAGAAGAAAAAGCCCTTGCTAAAAAGTATCAAATTTTCCCAGGTATTACGGAATGGCAAAATAAAATTTTATTTATTGAAACCAGTGAAGAAACACCGACCCCTGATCATTTCGAACGAATGCTTGAAACACTTAACGCCTTAGGTATTTTTGAAGCGGTTCAAGCCATCATCGTTGGCAAACCACAAAATGAAATTTATTATCAAGAATACAAAGAAGTATTGGTTCGAGTAACCAAACAAGCGCAAACACCCATTTTATATAATTTGAATTTTGGACATGCTTATCCCAGAACCGTTCTTCCTTACGGGCTGGAGGCACAAATCAACTTCGATACGCTCGAATTTTCAATTACAGAACCCTTCTTTCAAACAAAATAATTCAACCAAAGAATGCCTATTCAGATGCTACTTTAGACGGCATTCTTTTTTATTGAAAATTGCACAAATAACCTTTTGCTTTCTCACTAATTTTTATAACATGTAAACCATATGCTCCTCGTCGTAATAAATATTTTCAACTTTTAACGCTCTTCGATCTTTCCCAAACACTTTAAAACCACAAGAAGTATATAATCTTTTAGCGGCAGTATTCGTAGACACTACACTTAAATAAATTTGTTCCACACCTTCTAAGCGATTGGCCTGCTTAATCGCTTTTGACATTAAAGCGTTCGCTAAGCCTCTGCCTCTTTTTTCTGGGTGAATATACATCGCAACAATGTTTGCTCTGTGACGTAATTTGATGAATGATTCTCTGATTAAAGTAACCACTCCGATAAGCTGGGTATCTTCAAAAAGACCAAAAGTAAAGGCATCCTCTGCAAGAGCGAACCGCTCTCTGTATTTTTCAGCTGTTTGATTTTTTTCTTCTTCATAACTTGCTGCAAAGGCAGTAGGACTCTCTTTTAGCGCTGCCTGTCTTATTGCTAAATATTTTTCCGCATCCGCTGGTTTTAATCGTCGAACTTTCATCTTCATCTCTCCTCCATTTAGTAAACGCATCATTTTTTGATGACTTGAAGTTCCAGCAACAGTAACCAATTCTTTCCTACATAAACGTTTTGGAAACTTCAGCTTGTTCCATAAATAAAGGGTTTTGCGGCTGGATCGTAGCGGCTTCAATCATCGTGTCATAAGCTGCTTGATGATCCCCTAATGTTCTTAAGCTATTGGCTTTATGGAACATAAAGTCGGTACGTTTAGGATATTCTATTAATAATTCATCCATCAATGCGACAGCTTCTTCATGTCGACCTAATTCACGCAAGTAGTTTGAGCGATGGTAATCAAAATAGTAGTCGGGTGTTCTGGCAGCTCCAAGCTTGAAGTACGCTAACGTCTCTTCAACTTTCCCTTGCTTTCTGTTGAGATTCGCTAAGTAAAAGGCAAACCGTGCATCTTTTTCTAATCCTTTTTCAAAGTAGTAATGAGCAGTTTCTACATCTTTTAATCTTTCATACACAGCGCCTAAATAATACGTTTGTTGTAAGCTATTCGGCTTCTTATAAAGCTCAACTAACGCCTCCGTTAAACGCTCTTCACACATAAGCTGTTGGATTTTTGCATAGTCCTCTTGAGCCGTTCCCTCTAAGATCTTTTGTACCTTCGGTTGGTTTCTTTCAAGCGCATATTGAACAGCTGATTGACCGTCAAAATCAACTGCATGAACATCGCCGCCCTCTGACACTAATTCTTGGATAATCTCTTGATATAAAAAACCACCATCTCCTAAAATAACCGCTTCTAACAATGCCGACCAGCCTAAGCGATTTTGGTGGTTCACAGGCACACCATAAGCAAGCGCCAGTTGGACAGCTTTGAGATAACCTTTTTCACTCGCAGGAAGCAAAGCCGTGCCGCCAAAACGATTGACTTGTGTGGGATCTGGTTTAGCCGACATTAAAACAGAAAAGATTTGATCAAAGCCATTCGCGGCAGCCGCAACAAAAGGTGACAGATGGTTCTTATCTTTTTGGTTAGGATCAAAACCTACCTCTAGTAAAATAGTAGCTAGCGCCAAGTTATTTTGAAGCACCGCAACCATTAAAGACGTTTGGCCCTGGTTGTTTACTACTTCATGTAAATAATTTTTATCCACTGTTTGAACAATTTGAGTCACTGTTGCCAGATCATTATCCTCTACCGCTTTAAAAATTTTCGTATCCGTCATTGATCTCGCTCCTCTTCCATTTTCTTTTCTACAATTCGAACTTTTCCTCCGTACAAGTCATGAATGATTTCTTCTACTTCAAAGGAAATAGTGCTAAAAAAAAGAGATACTATTTTTACGTAATATCTCTTTTTGCGCAGTTTTTTATTTTCTTTAACAGGTTCTTCGTGCATTTCTATTCACTTATCTGAATAAGGAGATAAAGAGCTCGAAGATTTTTACTGAAAATATTTTTAATAAATTACTCCCATTCTACGGTTGCTGGTGGTTTACCAGTGATGTCGTAAACGACGCGGTTAATCCCATCGACTTCATTGGTGATTCGTTTAGATATTTTCCCAAGTAAGTCTAAGGGGATCTTCGCCCAGTCGGCAGTGACCCCATCGACTGAGGTAATAGCCCGGATACCGATCGTGTAATCATATGTTCGTTTATCATCGGTGACGCCAACGGTTTTGAAGCCAGGTAAGACGGTGAAGTATTGCCAGATATCCCGTTCAAGGCCTGCATTTTTAATTTCTTCTCGTAAAATCGCATCACTTTCGCGAACAACTTCTAATTTCTCGCTAGTAATTTCACCAAGGACGCGTACAGCTAAACCTGGTCCTGGGAACGGTTGACGCCAGACTAAATCAGCCGGCATTCCTAATTCTTCTCCTAAAGCACGTACTTCGTCTTTGAACAAAGTATTCATCGGCTCAATGAGTTCAAATTCTAAATCTTCTGGTAAGCCACCGACGTTATGGTGTGATTTAATTGTTTCAGCCGTTTCTGTACCACTTTCAATGACATCGGTATAAAGTGTTCCTTGTGCTAAAAATTCCACGCCATCTAATTTACGCGCTTCATCGCTAAACACTTCGATAAATTCATTGCCGATAATTTTACGTTTTTCTTCCGGATCGCTCACACCCGCTAGTTTTGATAAGTAGCGTTCGCTAGCTTCTACATGCACAATATTTAAGCCAAATTTACCGGATAAACTTTCCATCACTTCATCCGCTTCGTTTTTACGTAAAAGCCCGTGGTCCACAAAAATACAAACTAACTGATCACCGATTGCTTTGTTTAATAAAACACCGGTCACAGATGAATCCACGCCACCTGACAAGCCTAGAAGGACTTTTTTATCGCCCACTTGTTCACGGATTTTCTCAACTTCTAAGTCAATAAATTGGCCCATGTCCCAGTCTGCTTGAAAGCCACAAACCTCTAAAGCAAAGTTTTGAATGATTTGTTGGCCTTTTTCTGTCTGATTCACTTCCGGGTGAAATTGGATACCATAAAAGTTCTTTTCTTCATTGTAAATAACCGCATGCTCATCGTGCGCGGCAGCGCCGACGACTTCAAAACCAGCCGGTAAAGCGGTCACCTGGTCGCTCACACTTTGCCAAACCTTTTCTTCGGCATTCAACCCTTTAAATAAAGGCAGGTCTTCTTTTAATAATTTCAAAGTCGTTATTTCTGTTTCGCTATGGCTAGCTGCTGTGATTTCTCCCCCTAATTGGTAAGTCATCAATTGCGCGCCATAGTCAATCGCTAAAATCGGCAAGCCTAAATCATAAACCGCAGGATCGACTTTAAACGCATCTTCATCTAGAACGCGACGCGGTCCGCCGGTAAATATGAGTCCTTGCACATTGTTTTCTTTTAAAGTAGCCGGTGAAACCGTGTAAGGATAGAGCTCAGAATAAACGCCTAACTCGCGTACTTTACGAGCAATCAGCTGATTAAACTGACTCCCAAAATCAATCACGGCTAACGTTGGCACATTTTTTGTTGGTGTATTTTCCATTGAATAAAGACCTCCATTGTTCTTTCTTAATGTTTTCGAAGTAATATTTGATCGATATAATGATCAGTCGTTTTATGTAAAATAACATCCGCTCGGAAACGTGTCGGCAAAATATTATCCAGTAGATTTCGCAGATTAACTTCTTTCCAAATTCTTCGCGCATAGTCAAAAGCTTTTTCCCGTTTAACATCCGCAAAAATATTATAAAAGTTATCCGGATCTCTAAAGGCCGTATCTACCAAAATCCCAAAACGCTGCAAATACCATTTCTCAATCTTTTTCGGTTCGGCATCCACATAAAAACTGAAATCAAAAAAGTCACTGGCATATATTTTTTCGTTCGCAGGCAACTGCAAAGTATTGATCCCTTCGACAATTAAAATGTCCGGTTGATCGATCACTTCATACTCGCCCTCTACAATATTATAAATGTCATGCGAATATTTGGGAACCTTAATATTTGGTTTCCCACTTTTCACATCGCCCATAAAAGTAATTAAACGATGCATATCATAACTCTCTGGGAAACCTTTACGTTCCATCAGTCCCTTTTCTTTCAGGACTTCATTCGGATATAAAAAGCCATCCGTTGTAATTAAATCGACTTGTTTATCTTTATAATATTGCGCCAAAATAGTCTGAAGCAGTCTCGCCAGCGTACTTTTTCCAACCGCCACACTGCCCGTAATACCAATCACATAAGGAGCACTTTTTGGTGGTGCGCCTAATAGGTTTTTCAATTCAAGTTGTTGTTTTTCATAATTTTGGATAAAAATATCTAAGATCGACGCGAGCGGTACATAGATTTCACGTACGTCGGTTAAAGATACCGTATCATTTAAAGCACTCAGTTTTTCTAGTTCATCATCCGTCATCGAAAAATGTTCGGCTGTATTCAACGTTGTCCAGTCTTCCCGATCGAATATATAGAAAGTATTCGATTTTTCCATGTTTTTCCTCCCCGTCCCCAATAATAACCTTTTATAGTGTAACAAAAAAAGCTGCGAATAAATATATTGTAGAACTTTTTCTTGCATTCTTAAATGATTTTTAAGGATATTATGATAATATGGTAGAGTATGAGTATAAATAAAATATTAAAGAAAAATAGGGAGGTAAATATGGAGGTTCTATCAAATACAGCATCTGGAAGAGCCCATGGAAAAATCATCTTAATCGGTGAGCATTCCGTGGTACATGATGAACCAGCAATTGCTATTCCATTTACTTCTGCAAATGTTGAAGTAACCGTTGAAAGAATCGATGGCGAGAGTACGATGGAAAGTATTTATCACACAGGAAAAATTTCAGAAGCTCCGGCTGTTTTAAACAATTTAATTAAAACCTTGCACGCCGTGTGTGATTACTTTGCGCTCTCACCGGATCATCTACACATTACAATCGAAAGTGACATCCCGGCGGAACGTGGGATGGGATCAAGTGCAGCGGTTGCGACCGCTTTAGTTCGAGCATTATTTAATTATTTTGATGAAGAGTTACCAGATGAATTGTTGTACCAATTTGTTTCCATTTCTGAAAAAATTGCCCACGGAAATCCGAGCGGCTTAGATGCAAAAGTAGTCAGTTCAAATGAATCCATTTTTTATGTAAAAAATAAAAAAGCAGAGTTTTTCAATATCGAATTGCCCGCTTACTTAGTGGTCGCCGATACCGGACAACAAGGAGAAACCGTAGAGGCCGTCGCGGATGTCGGTCGCTTAGTCGCCGATCCTCAGCATGAAGGGCAAAAACTCATTGAAGGACTTGGGCAATTGACGAACGAAGCCCGTACTTTTATCGAAAAAAAAGACCTCAAGCACTTGGGGGAAATTCTGGAGAAAGCACAAAACAAATTAAAAAAATTAACAGTTAGTAATAAAAAACTAGACCAACTCATCGAAACAGCGAAAGCAAATGGAGCCCTCGGAGCCAAATTAACAGGTGGTGGGCGCGGAGGCTGTATCATTGCGCTTGTTGATAAAATCGAACGCGCAGAAGACTTAACGAAAGCTTTGTTACAAGCAGGAGCCACTAAAACTTGGATTCATCCTTTAGGAGCGAATATAGATGTTGAATAAAGAATCAAAATGGGTGCGAGCATACACCAATATTGCTTTTATAAAATATTGGGGCAAGAAAGATGAAACCTTCATCTTGCCTCAAAATAATTCTCTTTCTTTAACTTTAGATGCTTTTTATACTGAAACCAAAGTCACTTTTGATTCTCAATTAAAAGCAGATGTCTTGTGGCTTGATCATGAAGAGCAAGATGAAAAAGCTTTAAAGAAAGCGCAAGTTATTTTAGATATTGTCCGCCAAAAAGCCGGTCTTGAGGATTACGCTAAGATTGAATCCATTAATCATGTGCCGACAGCCGCTGGACTGGCTTCTTCTGCTTCCGGGCTCGCCGCTTTAGCTGGAGCCGCCAGCTTAGCCGCTGGTCTTGACTTATCGAAAAAAGAATTATCACGCTTAGCTCGACGTGGATCAGGTTCTGCTTCTCGCAGTATTTATGGCGGTTTTGCTGAATGGCAACAAGGGACTTCAGACGCTGATTCTGTCGCTGTTCCGATTGATGACGCGGATTGGGATATTGGGATGATCTTTATTATTGTCGAAGACGCCCAAAAAGAAATCTCGAGTACCGAAGGAATGCGCCGAGTCGTTGAGACCTCCCCTTATTATGAAGGCTGGTTGACTTCAACTGAAACCGACCTCGCTGCGATTAAGACCGCTATTGCTCAACAAGATCTTGTCAAAGTGGGCGAAATTGCTGAGCGTAGTGCTTTAAAAATGCATGCCCTCAACTTAAGTGCTAACCCACCTTTCAATTATTGGACACCGGAAACGATGAGAGCTATGCAAAAAGTCAAGGACTTACGCGCTCAAGGTTATCCTGTTTACTTAACGATGGATGCCGGCCCGAACGTGAAGCTCATCTGTAAAGCTTCGCAAATGGAAGAGCTACAAGCATTGTTACTCGAGGATTATCACCAAGACCAATTAGTCTTAGCAAAACCTGGCCCGGGTCTAGAAATATTAGATGAAGAGCCAAATTAAGGAGAATTTATTGTGGAAGAAGTCCATGTAAAAGCCCCCGGAAAGCTGTATATTGCCGGTGAATATGCTGTGGTCGAACCTGGTTATTCTGCGATTTTAACAGCGGTTGACTTGTTTATCCATTTATCCTTAACGGAAACTGAAGAGCCTGAAGGGACAATTTATTCAGCCGGTTTTACGGACAAGCCTGTAAAATGGCAGCGAATAAAAAACGAAATTCAACTGAATACGTCCGCCCCTGCACTTAACTATGTGTTGGCTGCGATCCAAACAACGGAAGCTTATGTAACAGAACTGGGAGAACCTTTAAAAACTTATCACCTTCACCTCAAAAGTGAATTGGAGAATGAAACGGGCCATAAATTAGGTGTAGGCTCTTCAGGTGCCGTCACTGTAGCTGTTGTGCGCGGTTTGCTGAAGTTTTATAAACAAACATTCACAGACGGGCTTGTTTATAAATTAAGTGTTCTCGCCCAACTCCAATTGGGTGTTAACAGTTCTTTTGGAGACTTAGCGGCCATTACTTATACAGGTTGGATTAAATATACGAGTTTTGAGCGTGAGACTGTCCGTGCTTTTTTTAAAAAGCATTCCGTAAAAGAAACTGTGGAAACTGTTTGGCCCAAACTAGCGGTTGAACGTTTAGCGATCCCTGATGAGGTGACCTTTTTAATCGGTTGGACCGGCCGTCCCGCTTCCAGTGATCAGTTAGTGGGAGCTGTCCAAGAAAAGAAACAACAAAGTCATCAACAATATCAACACTTTCTGCAAGAAAGTCAAACAGCCGTCGATCAGTTAGCTTCTGCCTTAGCTCAAAAAAATACAGAAAAAATGGCTGCAGCGATCCATAAAAACCGCTGTGCTTTAGTCCAAATGGGACAAGAAACAAATGTGCAAATTGAAACCCCGCTACTCACGAAGCTATGCGAAATTGCGCTTCATCATGGTGGAGCAGCCAAAACTTCCGGAGCCGGTGGTGGTGATTCGGGAATTGCTTTTATCTTCAATGAAAAAAAGATCGCTGCCGTCATTTCCGACTGGCAAGCGGCGGGGATTACACACTTACCCCTGACTATTTATCAAAAATCAACTACTACATAATGGAGGCTATGCATGTCAAAACAAATAAACCGTAAAAACGAGCACGTATCTCTTTCGGAGAACTTTTATAAAGATGGAGATTCTGCCTTTAAAGATGTTCATTTTATGCATCATTCTTTCCCACAGATGGATGTTACGGAGGTTGATCTATCAACTCACTTAGGCCCTTTAGCGTTCTCTCTCCCTTTTTTCATTAATGCTATGACGGGTGGGAGCGACTGGACAGGAAAATTGAACCAAAAATTAGCAATCGTGGCGTACGAGACTGGTTTAGCAATAGCGACCGGCTCTATCAGCGCGGGCCTAAAAAATCCAGAAGTCGAAGAATCTTATAAAATCGTCCGCAAAGAAAATCCTAATGGGTTAGTCTTTGCTAACTTAGGCGCGGGGCATGGCGCTGAAAACGCTAAAAAAGCCATTGATTTAGTCGAGGCCGATGCATTACAAATTCATGTCAATGCGCCCCAAGAATTAGTGATGCCTGAAGGCGATCGTACATTTTCAAATTGGTTAGAAAATATTCAAGAAATTGTCGAAACCATTGATGTGCCTTTAATTGTCAAAGAAGTTGGCTTTGGTATGAGCCGCGAGACGATTCAACGGCTCCAAGAAATCGGTGTGAAGTATATCGACATCAGTGGGAAAGGCGGCACGAACTTTGCCCAAATTGAGAATTTCCGTCGTCCTGAATTGAAATTAGATGGATTGGAACCTTGGGGGCAAACAACGCCTGTTTCCTTGCTTGAGGCGATGGAAGTCCAAGATGACAGCCAGATTATTTCATCTGGAGGAATTCGTACGGCTCAAGACATTGTAAAATCTCTTGCTCTCGGAGCTTCGCTCGTAGGCATCTCAAGTCAATTTATGCATATGATTTTAAAAGATGTTGACTTAGCTATTGAGCAAGTAGAACAATGGAAAATGGAAATTGAACGCAGCATGACATTACTCAGCGCCAAATCAGTCACTGATTTACAAAATACAGACGTTATCATTACTGGAGATACGGCGGAATGGGCCACTTTACGAGGGATTGATCTCAAACAATATGCCCAACGTTCTTCAAAGTAATTTGTTTATTCATTAAAAAAGGCCAAGAGAGTGGATCTTTCCTCCTCTCTTGCCCTTTTTCTTTTACAATAAATTAAGATGGACCATCGCATGATAAAAGCCATCATTATCGAAATCTTCGGTGACATAGTCGGCATATTTTTTTACTTCATCATGGGCATGTTCAAGCACTATACTATAAGGGGCATACTCTAACATTTCAATGTCATTAAAGTCATCACCTACAGCAACGGCGCTTGCTAAAGGCATGTCAAAATAGTCTAATATTTTTTCCATTCCTATGCGTTTAGTGACTCCTTTTGTGCTGATTTCACCGCCTGAAAATTGATTCGATAAAGACAGCGGGACACAATGAAATTGTTCGCCAAATCTTTCTTTTAATTCTTCAAAAGAAAGCTCTTCACTGAAATAATGGATTTTATTGATGGTCAAATCTTGGGTATTTTCTTCTTTGGAGCGTGCAGCCGTTTCTTCGATCATTTTTCTCGCTTCTTCATATTCTTCTTTGGTTAAATCTTCTTTAGCGGGAAATAGCCCTTTGTAGCGGTCAATATAATTTTGCATCTCACCCTTTTTAATCCATATATAATCCGGCGCTTCCATATGGTAAGGGATTTCTCGTTCATCTAAAAAGGCGCGAATTTCTTTTAATTGCTCGGTAGTTAGCGCATGATTAAATATAACGTTATTTTCAGCCAAAGTGACATTTCCGCCTGAACAAATAATATTTTCAAAGTCCATGGCTTGCAGTGCCTCGCCCATGGCCGGTAAAGCACGGCCGGTACTTAAAACTAAAATATGGCCTTGTCTTTCCAGTTCTTGTAACGTTTCTTTCACTCGTGGCGACATATAATCCCCATTTATAATCGTTCCATCTGCATCGAAAAAGATGACTTTTCTATCCATTTTATCCCCTTTATTATTCATTTGATTGTTCTGACATGAAACACGTTCACTGGATGCATAGAACAACCATTCTTTACTTTCATGTAAAATTTTCTAATGAACGGTCGTTTAGCACTGAAAACCGACGATTCACCAAGCCAATACTTTGATTCGTTCAATACGATATAGAGAAAAAGAAGTCCTTGACTAATCAGGACTCCTCTTTTATTTTTCTAACGATTAATGAATAATTTCATGGATAAGCTGTACCGGTACTGCTTGATCGCTGATCGTAATATTTTCTTTAATTTTTTCAATCGAAGGAGTGACATCTTCTTTATTGGAATAGATGGTCACTAAAACATCCCCCACAGCTACTTTATCGCCAATCTTTTTATGTAACATCAACCCTGCCGCTAAATCGAGTTCACTATCGACGGTTTCGCGTCCAGCGCCTAATAACATACCCGCAATGCCTAATTCCTCTGCCTCCATTGCAGAGACGACACCTGCGCGTTCGGCTTTAACCTCTACTTGATAAGCAGCTTTGGGCAGCAACTCATCAGGGCGTTCAATCACTTCCGGATTGCCGCCTTGTGCTTCTATAAAGACTTTAAATTTCTCTAGCGCTTGACCATTTTGTATATTTTCTTCTAGTAAACGACGCGCCTCCGCTAAATCGGCACCCACGCCGCCGAGATAAGCCATTTGACTCCCGAGTACGAGCGATAATTCCGTTAAATCTGCAGGTCCTTCATCTTTCAACGTTGCGATCGCCTCTTTCACTTCTAAAGCATTACCAATCGCTTCACCGAGTGGCTGGCTCATATCAGAAATAACTGCCATCGTCTCTCGACCAACACTGTTGCCGATATTGACCATCGTTTGCGCCAATTTCTCCGCTTCTTCAATACTTTTCATAAAGGCGCCGGTTCCTACTTTGACATCTAAGACCATCGCATCCGCGCCTGAAGCAATTTTTTTACTCATAATGGAACTAGCAATTAGAGGAATGGAGCCGACAGTGCTTGTCACATCTCGTAAAGCATAGATCTTTTTATCCGCAGGCGTTAAATTCCCTGTTTGTCCCACTAAAGCTAATTTATTCTTGTTGACTAAAGCCGTAAATTCATCTTCTGTAATTTCAATATGGAAACCTTCGATCGACTCCAGTTTATCCAAAGTTCCCCCAGTATGGCCTAAACCACGGCCACTCATTTTGGGAACCGGCACGCCAACGCTCGCTACTAATGGGGCTAAGACCAAGGTCGTTGTATCGCCCACACCTCCTGTGGAATGTTTGTCGACTTTAGTGCCTTTAATCTCTGATAAATCGATTTGATCGCCGGACTCCACCATCGCCATCGTTAAATCTCGCAACTCTTCTTCCATCATGCCATTAAAATAAATCGCCATCAACATGGCACTCATTTGGTAATCTGGGATTTGGTCGGCAGTAAAAGCATTGATCATCCATTGGATTTCAGGTGTTGTCAGTCGCTCTTTTTTCTGCTTTTTCTCAATTAAATCTACCATACGAACCATTTTAATAAGTCCCCTTTTTCTTTAGTCTGCGTGCAATATTTCAATCTCACCGTCGTCATGTCCTACGATTACTTGGTCCACAATATCGATAAACAAACCATGTTCCACCACGCCGACTTCATTCTTTAATGCTTGTGCCAACTTTTTGGGCTCTTCAATTTTTTCTAAATGCAAGTCAATAATAAAATGGCCTGCATCTGTTTTAAATTTATCGCCCTCTTCATCTAAACGATAAGCTGGCTGGTAGCCCTTGGCTTCAAAAGTCGCAAATAAATGTTCACTTCCAAAGGAAACAACTTCTACTGGCAGTGGGAAAGTCCCTAATGTCTCAACTAATTTTGATGCGTCGGCAATCCAAATATTTTTCTTTGAATTTGTCGCTACAATTTTTTCAAATAATAAGGCGCCACCGCCTCCTTTGATGCCTTGATAAGTCGGTGAAATTTCATCCGCGCCATCAATCGTTAAATCAATCTCGTCCACTTCTGCTAAGTCTTTGACATTTAACCCTAAATTCTTCGCTAATTTTTCAGTGACGGTGGAAGTAGACACACATGTTAAATGGAGTCCTTCTTCCTCAACTCTCTTTGCGACTGCTTTAACCATATATTCCGCCGTAGAGCCTGTACCTAATCCTACAGTCATATTATCTTCAACAAATGTGGCTGCTTCATCGCCCACTAATTTCTTTTGATTCATTTTCTTCCGCTCCTCGCAAACGCTCTCAATATACATCTATTATAGCATAAGTAACCAGCAATATTCATTCCTCTATCTTTCTTTTCTCTAATCATTTTCTATTAAAATAGCCATTAAAAACGCTCAAAATGACCAGTAATCGTCATTTTGAGCGTTTCATTTATTCAGCCTCCATATTTAAATATTTTTTTAGTGCAGCATATAAATATTCGGCCGCACCCGGCGCAATTTGTTCATAGTAAGCTTTGAAACGATCATCTTCAACATACATCAAACTTAAATTATAATGGGCTTCTTCCGTATAATGCCCCTTTGGCCAGACCCTTTTCAACCAGTCCTGGTGAAGGGCTGCAACTTCTTGCCCCAAGTCACTTACAGTGTCCCCAAGCTTAGTTGCTTGTGCTAACTTTTCATTTAACTCAGCTGTGACCGCTTCGAATGCTTCATACTTTGCTTTAGTCATTCCATATATTTTTTCATTGGATTGTTCGACGACCTCTTCTCCGTATTGTTCACGGATTTCCGAACCATATTGTGCTTCATTTTGTTCGACTAAGTCTTTTTTAAAGGCTTCAAATTTTTCTTGATCCGTCATTTTAATTTCTCCTTTGGCTTCTTGAATGGATTTCTCAACTGTAACAATCAAGTCCTCCAAACGATTTCTTTTTTGTTGTAGGTAGATGAGATGCTGCTGCAAGGCTTGTTCAACATCAAACGTCTGCGCATGGACCATTTGTTTAATCGTCTCCAAAGGCATTTCTAATTCACGATAGAATAAGATTTGCTGTAAGAGATTCACTTCCGTCGGTCCATAGATCCGATAACCATTCGCTTTCGTGCGCGCAGGTTTTAACAAATCAATTTCATCGTAGTACCGCAATGTCCGTGCACTGACCCCGGATAACTCAGCTAATTGACTCACTGTATACTCCATCTCCTCACCTCCAGCCCTAGTATAGACCTTGACGTAACGTTAAGGTCAAGTATAAAAAGAAAGATTTTAAATCCAAAGAAAAAAGTTGGCTTTCACTTAAGAAAACCAACTCCATGATTGCTATTTTATTTGTTTTGAGCTTCTTCAACACTTTCACCAATAATTCGAACTTCGCGCTCTAAGACGACATCAAATTTTTCTAAAATAACTTCTTGGATGTGTTCAATGAGCTCAATATAATCGGTAGCTGTTGCTCCATCGATATTAACGATAAACCCGGCATGTTTTTTAGAAACTTGCGCCCCGCCCCAAGTTAAGCCTTGGAGATCAGCATCTTGGATTAATTTACCCGTAAAGTGGCCAGTTGGTCGTTTAAAGACCGAACCACAAGAAGGATATTCAAGCGGTTGTTTGGAAGTACGTAAGAACGTCAATTCATCCATCCGCTCTCTGATTTGTTCGGATTTTCCTTTTTTCAATTTAAACGTAACATCTAACACGATATCGTTTGTTTCTTGAAGTTTGCTGTGGCGATAAGTAAATTCCATCTCTTCATTACTCGCTTCAATAATCCGGCCATCACGCGTCAAGATCGTCACTTTTTCAATAACATCTTTCACTTCACCCTCGTAAGCGCCAGCGTTCATATAAACGGCTCCACCCGTACTACCTGGAATTCCACAAGCAAACTCTAAACCCGTTAACTCGTGTTCATAAGCTGTTTCACTGACTCCAATAATTGGTGCGCCAGACTCAACAACCATCGTCGTTCCCTCTACTTTGATTGTTTTCAGTTCCGTTAAAATAACCGTGACACCGCGGATACCGCCATCTTGTACAATTAAATTACTCGCATTCCCTAAAATCGTTAAGGGATGGTTCTCTTCATGTACCCAATCAATAATAGCGGAGACTTCGGCGACCGTTGCGGGGAAAAATAGTAAATCGGCTGGTCCGCCCGTTTTAGTATAAGTATAATTCGATAAAGGTTCATCTTTTTTAACAATTAAGTTTGGATGTTGTTTTAAGATTTCTGTATAGTCCACTAGACTCTTTCCTTTCAGCTTTAAATGCAATCTAGATTAATTTCAGTTTTACTTATTTATAATAACATGAAAAACAACAGAAAAGTACCCCTCTGCGCGTTTGTTCTTGTTAAGTATGTCATCCCTTTGAGATTATTTTAACTAAATGGACATCCTTTTATCCACAACTTATCCACAGAGGGTGTTGATAAGTTGTTTTTGTGCGCGCAGCATAGCACACAAATAAAAAGCACTTATCTGAGTATTCAAATAAGTGCTTACTTTGTTTCTATTCATTTTCTGTTACCGCCGTGTTTTCATCTTCTGTGGTTGTTTCTTTGTCTTGGGGTCCTTCATCTTCAGCGATGTAATCGACTTCGATCATTCGTTCTTCATCGATATTTAAAAGCACGCCATAGATACGACCATTTTGAATCTCGCTCGTCGTCAAGACATAATTATTGATGCGTAAGGATACGCGTTCTTCTTCATCGGGGACATAGCCAATATGATGAATGATAAACCCAGCAATTGTATCGACTTCATCGGCTTCAATATCTTCGTCAAAGTAATCATTAAATTCTTCAATCGAGATACCCCCATTAATATAGTAATTAAATTCATCGATAATCCGAATATCGCCAAGGGTTGTAATATCTGATTCATCATCGATTTCTCCCACAATCTCTTCGAGCAGGTCTTCCATGGTTACAATCCCTTCAACGCCTCCATACTCGTCAATCAAGACGGCCATATGTTGTTGTTCGCGTTGAAATTCAATCAGTAAATCATCAATGTAAATCGTTGACGGCACTAACATAGGCCGGTTAGAAGTTTTCAATAAATCAATATTCTCAAAGCCTTCTTCAGTGGCCTTCTTCAATAATGTCTTCATGTGTAAAATCCCAATGACATTATCTTTTTCCTCTTTATAAATGGGGATTCTTGAATAAGGACTATCGATGACTTTTCTCAAGTTTTCATGGTAATCCGCATCAATATCCATCATCACAGTATCTGTTCGAGGCACCATCACTTCACGAGCGATTTTTGTATCTAAGGACAAGACACCTTCCATCATATCCAATTCATCCATATCAAAGCTGCCACTTTCTCGACTTTGATCAATAATCACCCGCATTTCTTCGCGTGTAAATTTCTCGTCACTCTCGGTGAAATCAATCGGTGTGATCCGTTGTAAAAGGTCTGTCGAAGCCGAAAGTAACCAAATAAATGGTCGAAAAATTTTCTGAACAAAGGACACAATCCCACTTGTGCCCATCGCAATCGTCTCTGGCATTTGGAGCGCAATTTGTTTTGGAAATAATTCACCAAACACAAGGGTGAAATAAGATAAAATTAACGTTACGACCACCGTAGCGACGGTGTCCGCCCCCGTAAACGCTGGTAAAAATTCAGCAAAGACAACCGCAAAACTGGTTGCAGCTTGCGCACTCGATAGAAAACCGGCAAAGGTAATGGCCACTTGAATTGTCGCCAAGAAATCATCCGCTTCATCGAGTAAATTTAATACGCGAACGGCTTTCTTGTCACCTTCTTCTGCGGCTTGATTCACTTTTGTCTTGTTAATCGAAACAAAAGCAATCTCAGCAGCGGCAAAAAAGGCATTGATTAATGTTAATACAACAATGATTAATAACTCTGTAATCAGGGAACTCCCGGAAGAATCCATATCTCAACTCTCTCCTTAATATATTTCAAAAAAATTTGATTGTTTTCATCTTTAAATTCAAATAGATAGAAAAGCGGCTTAGCTTCTTGTAAACTAAACCACTTTCCATATTATTATAATTATAAATCAAAACATTACTTTTGTGTAGCTTTTTTCTGATATTTGTCCGCCACACCTGTTTTTCTTAAGACCCATTTAATAATCTCAACAAAAACAATAATACTGACAGATGCCAAGACGACGATTAACCAACCTCTTCCATCTGGAAGGGTTACATCAAAGAAGTCGTTAATACCCGGAATTAAGATTACACCATATAATAAAACGCCGGATAGTAAGGAAGCGCCATTTAAATATTTATTGTTGAATGGATTATCACTAAAGAGGGAATCAAAGACATGCTTGACGTTAAATGCGTGGAACAATTGAATCGTTCCTAACGTTGCGAAAGCCATTGTTTCCGCTAAGTTAATCGCAATTGCTGCGTCAACACTCATCCCTAGTGTTGGGGCATATTGATAGCGCGCAAACCAGTAAACAAATAAAGTGGTGACTCCTTCAAGAACCCCTTGATAACCAATACTTGGTAAAACACCATTCGATAAGAAACTAGAATCTGTTGATCGTGGAGCCTGTTCCATACTGTCTTTTTCAGCATCTTCCATACCTAAAGCAATTGCTGGGAAGACGTCGGTCACTAAGTTAATCCATAAAATATGAATCGGCTCTAGAATTTGCCAACCCAGTAAAGTCGCGATAAATAACGTGAGCACTTCACCTAAGTTTGCCGATAAGAGGTACTGTACCGCTTTTTGAATGTTCGCAAAGACTTTTCGTCCTTCTTCCACCGCATTCACGATGGTGGCGAAGTTATCATCTGCTAGCACCATGTCTGAGGCACCTTTCGAAACTTCGGTACCGGTAATTCCCATACCGACCCCAATGTTGGCTTGTTTCAGTGAAGGTGCATCGTTGACCCCATCACCTGTCATCGAAATCACTTTATCTTTTGATTGCCATGCACGAATAATTCGCACCTTATGTTCAGGTGACACACGTGCATAGACGGAGTATTCTTCAATATTTTCTGCTAACTCTTCGTCGCTCATTTCATTTAATTCGGCCCCTGTTAAAACATGCTCTTGGTTATTGGCATCATTTGGATCTAAGATCGTTAAGCGCTCAGCAATTGCTTGCGCTGTAATCGCGTGGTCTCCGGTAATCATAATGGTACGGATTCCTGCGTTTCGTGCTTCTTCAATTGAACCGCGTGCTTCTTGACGTTCAGGGTCAATCATAGCCACTAAACCAGCAAAGATTAAATCATTTTCCACCGTGTCTGTGTTTACTTCTGCTGGAATTTCATCCACAATCTTATAAGCCCCTGCCAGGACACGCAACGCTTCACGAGCTAATTCTTCGTTTGCATCAAGAATACGTTCTTCATCCGCTTTGGTAAATTCAGCAACTTCTCCGTTATTGTAAATATGTGTCACTCGTTTAATTAATTGATCCGGTGCCCCTTTAACGGCGATCAGATAACGACCATCTTCTAATTCATGAATCGTTGACATTAATTTACGATCGGATTCAAAAGGAACTTCCGCTACCCGTGGTGTTTGCTGAAGGGCTGCTTCTAAATCAAACCCTTGATCCAAGACGTATTGAATCATGGCAACTTCTGTCGGGTCTCCAACTAATTGATCGTTTGAATCAGTATCCGCATCATTAGCGAAACTCGTTGCACGCACTAACGGATGATCTAAATCGATCTCTTCGTCTGCATCGTGCACTTCTCCGTTGTAGTACACTTTTTCAATTGTCATTTGATTGACGGTTAACGTTCCGGTCTTATCTGAGGCAATCACTTGCGTACTTCCTAAAGTTTCAACCGCTGGAAGTGATCGAACAAGTGCGTTTCGATCCGCCATATTTTGCGTACCAATTGAAAGAATAATGGTTGTAATCGCAGGTAAACCTTCTGGAATCGCCGCTACAGCTAGCGAAACAGCTACTAATAGCATCTGACCCCAAGGAATATCTTGGAAGATCGTACCGACAAAGAAAGTAAGCACTGCAATTCCAATAATTAAGTACGTTAAAGTTTTTCCTAATTCTTCTTGGTCTTTTTGCAGTGGTGTTTGTTGGGATTCAGTCGTTTCCAGCATGGAAGCAATATGACCGACTTCCGTATCCATCGCGGTACTAACAACCACACCAAGTCCACGACCGTATGTGATGTTCGTACTTGAAAATACCATATTCGTACGGTCACCAATTCCGGCTTCTTCATCGATGATCGCTGTATCTTTTTCAGTTGGCACCGATTCACCCGTCAAGGCCGCCTCTTCCGCTTGTAAAGAGTTCGCTTCCAGCAAACGCATATCGGCTGGAACTACGTCACCCGCTTCGAGGAGTACAATATCTCCCGGAACAATTTCGTAACTTTCTAATACTTTAATTTTTCCGTCCCGGCGAACATGCGCTTCGGGTGAAGCCATCCCTTGTAAAGCATCGATCGCTTCTTCGGCTTTATTTTCTTGGAAAACACCCATAATGGCGTTTAACACAACAACAATCATAATCACAACCGCATCCGCGGCGTCACCACTCACAAACCAAGAAACAAGTGCGGCAATCATCAAGACGATGATCATAAAATCCTTAAATTGTGCAATAAATTTTTGCAGAGTGGTACTTTTTTCGCCTTCTTGGATTTCGTTGGGTCCATACTCTTCGAGCCTTTTTTTGGCTTCTTCTGAACTAAGCCCATTTTGAGCATCCGTATTTAATTGAGAGATGATTTCTTCACTCGATTGACGATAAGACTCTGTATCTTTCATTTCTTTTTTTCCTCCTTCATAATATCAACTAGTTGTCATTTCATAAAAGTCGTATGATTAAAAAAAGACTTATGCTCAACTAGTTTCAAAAAAACTGTAGGCATAAGTCTCACTATTTAAGTACAGTACCAGTGGACTAATTACTATAGTCACTTATCGCTGTTGATACTGACGAGGGGGTGCCCCTCCAGTTACTCCCTTATGAAATATTCAGTTAATGCTATTATAAGCAATGACTATTTGAAATGCAATCTTTTGCTTTAAAATACTTTGTTTTTTATAGTCACCGTTTCCTTCATTTCAAATACCTTCTCGCAGAGAATAAAGACTGATTGCTTCCCTTCTCGAATTAGCGATCCTTTTGAAATTTTTCCACTAAATCTTCGTAAGCTGGCCCGATGGGTTGCAATGTGATTTTACGCTGCTCGGGCTGCTGTGGATCCACCTTCAAGGAAATTTCTAAACGCTCCGGTGGAACATCTGTTGGCGCGACTGAAGCCCATTCAACCACAGAAAGGCCACTACCATCGAAATATTCATCCAGTCCTAAATCCGCCACTTCACTCTCTTCCAAACGGTAGAGATCAATATGATACAGCGGATATTTTCCTTCTTGGTATTCACGAACGATTGTATAGGTAGGGCTTTTGATGATGCGTTGAATCCCGAGTCCTGCACCAATCCCTTTCGTAAAGGTCGTCTTCCCCGCGCCTAAATCGCCTTCGAGCAAGATCGTCATGCCGGGTTCTAAATATTTTGTTAAGTTTTCAGCTAAAGCAATGGTCTCTTTTTCATTTGCAGTAACGATTGTAATCATAATACTCTCCTCAGCTTCTATTCAAAGTTTTCATTTCATTCTGTTCTAGTATACCAATGATCGTTGAAAATAAATATTAATTTCATTCTTTAGTCCCGTCTGTTCATTCTGTATGAGGAAATGAACGTTTTAGCACTGAAGATCTCGGACATTTCTGCTAAACTTATTTTAAGTGAATCAAGTATTTTAGAAAGGAAAGAAGCATATGTTAAAGGTAAAAACACTAACTGTTAGTGTTCTCGACGCCAATTGTCACCTGATTTATAATGATGAAGAAGCTCTAATTGTTGATCCGGGAGCGGAAGTCGAGCGAATCAAAGCTGCGATTGAAGAATTAGATGTACGACCGGTAGCGATTCTATTAACTCATACCCATTTTGATCATATTGGGGCTGTTGATGAAATTCGCGAAGAATATAAAATCCCAGTCTATGTTTCCCCAGAGGAAGAAGATTGGCTACAAAATCCGACGATGAATTTATCAAGAATGCAAGGGCAAGATATTATAGTGGGAGCCGCTGAACATATTTTTCAACCGGAAGAAGAAGTGGAAATTGGAGATTTCACATTTAAAGTCGTCGCCACACCCGGCCATTCGCCAGGCAGCGTCTCTTTCATTTTTGATGAGGACGATTTTGTTGTTACCGGTGATGCTTTGTTTGCGGGAAGTGTTGGCCGCACCATTTTTCCAGGCAGTGAACCGGAAAAGCTAGTGCCGCATGTTCGAGAAAAACTGTTTACGTTACCCGATCATTATACGATTTATCCTGGCCATCGTGAAACTTCCACGATTGGCAAAGAAATAAAAACCAACCCCTTCTTTAATTAAACAGCGCCTAAAAATAAAACTTCCTTTTCTGTGATTGACGCAGAAGAGGAAGTTTTTTACTGAATACACAGGGGTTAATTAAAATATTTAAATAACTGACCAATACTGATTAGAAGCATGAGCACGTAGGTGTCTTCTGTGATTTCCCAAAAATAATAACGATAAATCAGATAGGTGATGGTAAAAATCGCAATCAAGAGCAACGAGCGGCGTCTTCGCTTTTGATCCTTTTTCTCTAGATAAAAAGTTTCAAAAACACTTCCGGCAACCAGTGCATTTAAAAATACAAGATGCGCCACCGTGAGGAGTAGATCAGAAGTCATATTAAATAGCCCGATTATAATCAAAAGAATACTAGCAATCGTCGAAAACAAAACATAATATGAAAATTTGCGCGCCTTTGACATCTATACTCCCCTTTACAACAATGCTTACATGTTTCTACGTTTCTCGATCTGACGCAACATAGACTTCTCTATGACTATTTTTGAGCTTTGATTTATTCTTCCGCGTGATCTTGAGCTCCGTGGTACTCGATGCCGTTTTCTTTCCAAGTAAAGTTGGCCGTACACTTGGTGACCCCGTTGACTTCAATTTGGTGGTGAGAAGTTAAAGGATCCTTCTCATCTTCTGCTAACTCCACATAGGACTCTACTTTTTCTCCAATATGGACTTCTTTTTCAAAGACAATATTGCCATAGACGGGATCATGGGTCGCCAAAAATTCATCCCCTAAAGCATCTAACATCCAAATATAATACATCGAATTATTCGCATGGAAGTTAGTGTCAATATCAAAATAACGGACCTGATAATCACGACGATGGGCTTCGTCTAAATCCTTAAGAAATTTCGGTTTGGGCAGTCGTCGAATACGACGACTCTCCGTAGAACCATAGCCTTTCACAATTTCTTTCGGGATTCGTGAAAGTTTTCGCTGCTCATCAATTAATGCAAAAACAGTAAGTACTTCTAATAATAAATGACCGGCGGCATCGAAAACTTCAAATTCTCGATAAGAAAAAATACGATTATGTTCTTTCGTAAATGTTCGGACCGTGATTTCTTCATCCGTTCGCGGCATTCTTTTCATGTTTAGTTCATATTGGGTAATGATCCAATGCAAACCTAATTCCTCCACAGGAACTGCGCCAATGGCTGCGGTCTGTTCGCCTGAAATCTCAATCAATAGATTCATTAAATAAGGTAAATTCATCCGACCATAGCGATCCCCTAAAAAATAAGGGACGCGTAATGTTCGTTCATAAACTGCTGGTTCCATCCGTCAACATCCTCTACTTCTTCAATTTTCTCTTTTTATTTTAAATTCGCTAGCTTCATCATAACGATTATTTTCATAAAAGTATAGAATTTCTAGTCTATATTTTTACTGTCGCTCTTCCCCGCTCTCCTCTTCGCGTAATTCATCATCCATAAAAACAATATCGGGAATCGATTGTTCTAAAAGCGCTAAGCGCACTAAATTCATCGCCGTTAAGACCGCTAAGTGGCGATTTTGATTTCGTTTATAGGCAAAATGATATTTCTTTGCGAAAGCTTTTTCCGTCGCGCCCGCTACTCCAATCCAAACCGTACCTGGTAGTTCGCCTTCTAAAGAAGAAGGCCCTGCTACTCCGGTTAAAGAGACCGCCACATCGGCTTGGAACATTTCTTTCGCTTTTTCCGCCATTTCTAGTGCACATTGCGCGCTAACGACGCCAAATTCATCGGTGATGGCTTTTGAAACACCTAGGACTTCATTCTTCACTTCCGTACTATACGTTACCATGCCACCCGGCAGGACAGCACTCGCTTCCATTTCACTCGCAAAGGCACTCAAGAATTGCCCACCGGTTAAACTTTCGGCAGCGGTGATGGTTAAGCCCATTTCGCTGAGTAATTCTTTTGTAGTTGTCAACAAGGATTGACTTTTTTCAGCAAAGACATACTCTCCTACTTGGTTTAAGATCTCTTCTTTCAGTGCTTCCGCTTCTTTAGCCGCTTCCTTTTCTGTCGCTGCGCGAGCTGTAATCTGCACTTCAAATTCTTCCTCTTGTGGATATACGCCCACAAAGGCTGTCTCTGTGGCTTCGGTGAAAGGCGCAATTTTTTCATTTAATTCGGCTTCACTCAATCCAAATAAACGTAAAGTCCTCGTCTCGAATTTCACATCATCGAACAGGTCTTCACAGATTAAAGGACGAACACTTTCTATATACGTCGGCGCTAATTCATCAAAAGGACCGGGGAGTAAAATATAAGTCGTCTGTTCGTATTCAAAAAACATCCCCGTCGCTAAACCTGTCGCATTTCGGATGGGGGTCGAATCTTGAATCACAAGGGCTTGAAGTTGATTATTATCGGGCATTCGTAAACTCGAATTTTTATGATAAGTGATAATTTTTTCTTCAGAAATTTGATCTAAAACTAAAGGAATATCCACATATTCAGCTATTGTCTGTTTCGTAATATCATTTTCATCGGGGCCTAAGCCTCCCGTCAGCACCACAATTTCTGTAGTTTCCCCGACTTGTTCTAATGTAGCCAGTAATGTTTCTTTCGCATCTTCGATTAAATGGCTGCGATGAATCTTAATCCCTAAACTTGAAAGTTCTTTTGCTAAAAAGGCAATATTTTGGTCGTGAACTTTTCCTGTCAGCAAGTCATCACTCACCGCAATAATTTCAGCTTTCATTCCATTTCCCCTCCATCAGTGAAGTCTTATCCTATTTATTTTAAACGCTAAATGGATGGCTTGCAAAGAATATGCTAAGTTTGGTTGTTAAATTGTATGATTGAGTCCTTCCATTCTTTCTTGTAACCGATCAAAAAAAATAGACGTTTTACGCTTTTCCTTTCCTTATGGTATAATTTATAACGTAAAGTTCAAAGGGGGCAGTCTATGGAACCTCACAAACGAAATCGATTATTTCGTCTACTCAGTGGTGGGCTCGGCGCCATTGTCGGTTACTTTTATCCACTTTTAATTCAAGAGTATTTACCCCTCATCGGGCTGACGATTGGTCTTTTTTATTTTTTTGGGAACCAGTCCATCAATCAAAAGTCCGAGCAGAAAAAAGGTACTGATTTTAGTTCTTATCGTTGGCATTTTATTATAAAAATTTTAATGGGCTTTTTGATTGGCGCTGCCCTTACTTCAAGCTTGAGGCTGACGATGGTCTACTTAGAACAATAAGTATTTATTGGAAATTATTTTAGAAAATGAAAGGCGTTTTTATGATGAATTTCGAGGAAGTTTCTTTAGCAAAATCAACCATCCATACCGATCTTTTACTCAATAATATTACTGCATTCAAAGAATTACTGACTGAACAAACAAAATTCATGGCTGTGATCAAAGCGAATGCTTACAGTCACGGAGCTGTACCCCTTGCTCGGAAAATGGAAGAAGCAGCGGCTGCGAATTATTTCGGTGTCGCTCAACTGAGCGAAGCTTTAGAGTTACGTGCTGCCGGCATTCAAACCCCTATCTTAGTGTTTAATTCTATGCGCATGCAAAATATCGCAGAGGCGATTCAACAAAATATCACGATGACTGTTTTCTCTACAGAAGTTGCGGCTCAGATTGTTGCCACTGCAGAAAAATTAGACTTGACCGCCAAAGTACATTTAAAAATCGATAGCGGCATGGCGCGTTTAGGTGTCACGACTTTTGCAGAGGCTTGGGAAGTTTATGAAGCTTTAACTTCCCCGCGCGTTTTTATTGAAGGCATTTATACACACTTTGCGGATGCTTATGAGCAAACAAGGGATAGTTTTACCCATGAACAATTTGCGCGCTATCAAGATATTCTCGAGCAATTTGAAGCCGAAGGAGTGGGCTTTGAGCTCCGTCACACTTGTAATACCGCTGCGACTATTAATTTTCCTGAATACCATTTAGATATGGTACGAGTGGGATTGGGCTTATATGGTTTAAATCCGACTGAAGGCGAATCAAGAGCTATCGATCTCACACCGATTGAAACAGTGCAAGCTACCGTCACACATATTAAAGATTTTCCGGCGGGAGAAAGTGTCGGCTATAATCGGACCTTTTTCTCAGAAAAGCCGTTACGCATTGCAACGGTCGCCATGGGCTATGCAGACGGATTAGCTAAATCGCTCTCCAATAAAGGAGCCTTCACTTATCAAGGACAACAGCTGCCGATTCTAGGAGCGGTTTGTATGGATCAAGTCATGTTAGACAGTTCGGCGGTGGAAGAAGAGCTCGCTGTCGGAGATCTAGTGACCTACTTTGGGAATCCGGCGCATCGGGACTCGAGTGTTCAAGAAGTTGCCAAGCTGGCGAATGAGTCGGAATATGACTTACTTTGCCGGATCGGGAACCGTGTGGAAAGAGTTTATAAATAAGTCCCTCTATTCCTTTCATTAGCAATCGAAATAAGTTTAAAATTTATCACCACACAAAAAAAGCCCTCAAACATTGAATGTTTGAGGGCTTTCGTTTTTCATTCTTTCATTCTTTTTTACATCATACCGCCCATACCGCCTGTTGGATCTGGCGCTGGTGCTTCTGGTTCTGGAATCGTTCCGACGGCTGCTTCAGTCGTTAATAGTAAAGCAGACACTGAAGAAGCGTTTTGTAAGGCTGAACGCGTTACTTTTGTCGGGTCAATAATTCCTGCATCTAGCATATCCACTAAATCACCTGTTACCGCGTTGAAACCAACACCGCCTTCGCTATTTTTCAAGCGTTCAATGACTACGCTACCGTCAACGCCAGCGTTTTTAGCGATTTGACGAACAGGTTCTTCAAGAGCACGAATAATAATATTCACACCCGTTGCTTCATCGCCTTCAACTTCAATATCTTTTAATTGATCTAAGATATTGATATAGGCTGTTCCACCGCCTGGAATAATACCTTCTTCAACGGCTGCACGTGAAGCGTTTAGTGCATCTTCAATACGTAATTTACGTTCTTTGACTTCTGTTTCTGTCGCTGCACCAACCGCGATAACAGCTACTCCACCTGCTAATTTCGCGATACGTTCTTGTAATTTTTCTTTGTCAAAGCTTGAATCTGTTTCTTCCGCTTGACTACGTAGTAAAGCCACACGTTGTTCAATTAATTCTTTCTCGCCCGAACCTTCAACAATGACTGTTTCATCTTGTGTTACCGTTACACGGCTTGAAGTTCCTAATTGATCAATGGTGGTGTCACCTAATTGTAGACCAAGGTCCTCTGTAATCACAGTACCGCCTGTTAAAATCGCAATGTCTTCTAAGATTCCTTTACGACGGTCACCAAATCCTGGAGCTTTAACCGCTGTAACGTTTAATGTTCCACGAATCTTATTTAAGACAAGGGTTGGTAATGCTTCGCCTTCAATATCATCTGCAATAATTAATAGTGGACGATTGGATTGCATAATATTTTCTAGTAATGGAAGGATTTCTTGAACATTGGTAATTTTTTGGTCAGTAATTAAAATATATGGATTTTCTAAGTCAGCTTCCATTTTTTCATTATCTGTCACCATGTATTGCGATAAATAACCACGGTCAAATTGCATACCTTCAACGACATCTAACGTTGTATCGATACTTTGTGATTCTTCAATGGTAATTACACCATCGCTGCCGACTCTTTCCATCGCGTCTGCGATAATAGCGCCCACATCCGCATCACCTGATGAAATGGAAGCAATTTGTTCAATGGATTCACTACTATCCACTTTTGTAGAGTTTTCTTCTAAAGCTTTTACCGCTGCTTCTGTCGCTTTTTCAATCCCGCGGCGAATACCCACTGGATTAGCACCAGCTGCAACGTTTTTCATCCCTTCTTGGACAATTGATTGAGCCAGTACAGTCGCTGTTGTTGTACCGTCTCCTGCAATATCATTGGTTTTACTTGCAACTTCAACAAGTAATTGTGCACCCATATTCTCAAACTTATCTTCTAGTTCGATCTCTTGAGCAATGGTTACGCCATCGTTTGTAATTTGCGGTGCACCATATGAACGATCAAGTAAGACGTTACGTCCTTTTGGTCCCAAAGTTACTTTAACTGTATCTGCTAATTGATTTACCCCATCAAGCATTGCTTGACGTGCATCCGTAGAATGTTTTATTTCTTTAGCCATTTCGATAAAACTCCTTTTCTATTTTTTTAAAATAACCGCTTATTCAGCAATCGCAATAATATCTGTATCTTTAACCACTAAATATTCAGTGCCATCTAGTTTTAGTTCAGTGCCTGCATATTGTTCAAAAACAACTTTATCACCGACACTCACTTCCACTTCTAAACGCTCACCGTTATCTAGTAATTTGCCTTCACCCACAGCGATAACTTTCGCAAATTGTGGCTTTTCTTTTGCTGAATCGGGCAACACAATTCCGCTTGGTGTAGTTTGTTCTTCTTCTTCAATCTCAAGCAGAACGCGATTTCCTAATGGTTTTAACATTCAAAATCCCTCCAAAATGTTTTCTTCGTTAAAATTAGCACTCAATGACGTCAAGTGCTAATCACATGTTCTAGTATAGGAAAAAATAGCGGATGATGCAAGCGACTTCCCTTGAAAAATGTTAGAAAACATTATGAAAAATACCTGAAAATCGAGGAGGTGTTTTGGTATTTTCGACTAGACCTTTATTCTCTCCATAAAATTATGTTATGATTATTGTGAATAGAATACGACTATACTAGTTAGGAGTCATTTTTTGAATTATAATAATCTATTAGGTCCTGTTATCATGCGGTTTCTCTTTTTCGCATTGAATTTATTTTTTGCGGTGCGCGTGACTTCTTTTTCAGGTTGGAGTTTCTTCTCGATTATCTTCGCCTTTTTCGCCACCCGGGATTTTGTTCATGCTGTCCGTTTAACGCAGGTTTACTATCACATTAAAAAGAACTCACAGAATAAGAAAAACGATAAAGACAAATAAAAAGGCTCCTCTCTCATTTTTTGAGAAAGGAGTTTTTTTATTGAACGTTTAATTAATGCCTTCTGTCTCCACATTTAAACCTTCCATTGCTGGACCTGTTACATTATCCGCAAACCAATCCACTAACGGCCCCGTAAAGAAGCCGAGGATAATTGTATTAATACCGATCGGTCCACCTAAGAATAAGGTCACTAGGATAACTAAAATATCTTGACCCACGCGACTGGCACTGTAATTCCAGCCTGTTTTCGCTACTACGATCGGCGCAATCGCATCATAAGGGGACACACCTAAATCGGGTTCAGCATACATTGCGACCCCTAAGGAGAAAATAATTACCGCAACCACCGTAATCGCTAAACGAGCAATCAAGGATAAATTAGCTAACTCAAAATGGTTCACAAAGAAATCATTAAAGAAATCTACCGCATAACCTAGAATGACCATATTGAAAATCGTCCCCCACCCTAGTTGGTCGCTCTTCATCAAAACAACCACACCTAAGATCAGAATATTGACGATTAACTGTAAATTTCCATAGGTCATCCCTATTTGTTCGGCGATTCCATAGTTCATCGCTTTGTAAGGATCTAACCCCATATTCAACGCTAAGCTTAAAGCTGAACCAAAAGCTTGGACAAGCACCCCTAAAATAGCGACAACCGATCTTTTAAAAATATCGTGCCTCTCTTCAAACAACGCTTTACCACTCCTTTTTGAAAACTATTTTACGTTCATTCGTATCATTTTATAAGTATCTTAAATGACGATGAATCCATTCATCTCCATTTTTGGCTAATAATTCCGCACTTGCTCTAGGACCAAAAGTATTCGCTCGATAATTAGGAAAATCAGGCACCGGCAACTCCGCCCAGGCTTCCACAATACTGTCGGTAATACGCCATTGTTCTTTAATTTGTTCAAACGTTATAAAGTACGTCGGATCCCCGATCAGCGCATCCGCAATCAAGTTCTCATAAGGACTCGCTATATAAAAGGTATCGATTGTCTCATAGTCCGGACCGATGAAAGTAGACATCGTTTCATAATCATTTTTAGGTAATTTTTGATTCAAGACGAGGGAAACCCCTTTTTCTGGTCGGATCCCAAAAGATAAGCGGTTCGGTACATTTGTTTCGACGTGATCCGGTGTTTTTAATACAACATCAATCGCATTAAAACCTTCCACGAGTGATTTTCCCGTCCGTACGTAGATCGGCACCCCTTCCCAACGAGGAGTATCGATACCCATCTCAAGCGCAATATAGGTTTCTGTCTCACTATCGACCGGCACATCATCTTCTTGGCGGTAACTTTTGAATTTTCCTTCGTTATCTGGACCATATTGCCCCCGAACCACTTGTTCTTCGACCTCTTCTTCTGTAAAATTCGGAATTTTTTCGAGCAACTCTAATTTTTTCGTTTGAATTTCTTCCGCTGTTAGTTCTTCAGGCAATTCCATGCCAATTAAGGTCAGCAGCTGTAAAATATGACTTTGGAACATATCCAACAATGCCCCCGTATCGTCATAAAACTTCCCGCGTGTCCCGATGGCTTTCGTCTCCGGTAGCGAGATTTGAATGTTTTTCACATAATCTTTATTTAAAAGACCATCGATGATTGGGTTATAATAGCGTGTTGCTAACACATTTTGTGTAAAGTCCATGCCGGAATAATGATCGACATAATAAATTTGATCATCAGCAAAAACTTTCTGCAACAATTCATGATATTCTTCTGCCGTTTCGACATCTTGGCCTAAAGGTTTTTCAATCATCACGCGATGATTTCCTTCCATGTCCGTAACGCCCGCCTCACTTAGATTACTGGTTGTATCATCATAAAGCTGTGGCGCAATTGAATAGAAATAGACAATCTCAGAATCAATTTGAAATTCCTCGATCACTTCTGCCATTCTTGCTTTAAGGTTTGAAAAGTCATCCACTGCCGTCACATCTAAGGTCGAATAACGGCAATGATGGAAAAATTCTTCTTCAAATTCTTCAAAGTTTTCGCCTGCTTCCACCGCTTCGCGGACCAAGTCTTGAAACTGTTTATTATCCATCTCGGTACGAGCTGCGCCCATCACCGCAAAATTCTCCGATAAATGTCCGCGCTGGTACAACTGATGTAGAGCCGGTAAAATCTCACGTTGTGCTAAGTCACCCGTTGCTCCAAATAACACAATTAATCCACTAATCGCTTCTTTACTCATTTTTAAACCCCTTTCTATTTTTTACTTATTCTTATTCATGTAAACATCTCGTTTAAGAAGAAGTCAAATCTTACGCCCTATCGTTAGCTTCGTTGTTTTACATTTAACCATTAAAAAAACTCCTTCCTCATTTGTTTATGAGAAAAGAGTTTTGTTCATTTATACCGTATCGTCATCAAGAATTGAATCGCTATATTGGACGAAATAAATTAAAGACTGTAATTCATTACTTAAATCAATATTTAAGATTCGTACAGAATCCGGCACCGAGAGACGCATAGGAGTAAAGTTCATAATCCCTTTAATTCCCGCTTCTACTAAGCGATCTGTTATTTCTTGGCTATAATCACCTGGCACCGCAATGATCGCTACTTCAAATTGTTGAGCTTTCACTTGTTCTTCCAGCTCATCAATATGGTAAATCGGCACGCCTTCTAAAATAGAGTTGACCAAGTCTTCTTTCACATCAAAACCGGCACTAATTCGGATACTATTTTGTCCCTGGAAGTTATAGTTTAATAAGGCGCGACCAATATGTCCGACACCGACTAAAGCGACGTTTGTCAACTGTTCTTGGTTTAATTGACGACTGAAGAAATTCATTAAATCTTCTACATCATAACCATAACCCCGTTTTCCTAAAGCGCCAAAATAAGAGAAGTCACGGCGTATAGTGGCGCTATCAATCTTGACCGCTTCACTCAAATCCGCCGAAGAAACCTTTTTCTTCCCTGAAGTAAATAAATATTTTAAATAACGGTAATAAAGCGGTAAACGCTTGGCTGTTGCTTTTGGTATTTGTTTATTTTCCATGTTTTCTCCATCCTTATCTTTCTTTTGAATTCGACATTTTACGTGAACTTCTATACATTCCGTAATGATTAGTAATTATATTCTATTATAACAAGCTGAACATTGCAAGCAAAGGTTTCAAAACACTTATTTCACAAATTTTAACCCATTCTTGACTTTTCGGTCTCATTTTGCATCACCTTTTTTCGAAATGCATGCGCTTTACATCACACAAGAAAGCCCTTTGGCAACCTTCCAAATCTATGATAAACTTATTACGATTTTTAAGAAATGAGGACGAGTAAATATGCTGTTACAAACACAAAATGTCACACGCCGATTTGGTGGTGAAGAATTATTTAGCGGCATCACTTTTGAAATCAAAGAAGACGCTCGGATTGGTTTAGTCGGAAGAAACGGTGCAGGAAAATCAACACTGCTCAAAATTTTAGCCGATCTGGAAGCCCCCGATGAAGGACGAGTGATGCGTCGTAAAGATTTAACCATTGGCTTTTTAGATCAACATGGCGGTCTTGAGTCAGACCAGACGATCTGGGAAGAAATGCTTGAAATTTTTACCCCTGTTTTAACTATCGAGAAAAAAATGAGAGCCATCGAACAAAAAATGGCGGAGGCGACGCCAACAACGGATCAGGAATTTGAGGCCTTATTAATGGAATATAATAAACTCCAAGAAGAATTTGATCGTCGGAATGGGTATGGTTATCAAAGCGAAATCAAAATGGTCTTGCATGGTTTTAAATTTTACGAAGAAGATTATGACAAACCAATCGCTCATTTATCCGGCGGCCAAAAGACACGTCTTTCGTTAGCCAAGCTACTACTTGAAAAACGTGATTTATTAATTCTTGACGAACCGACCAACCACTTAGATATTGAGACGCTGTCTTGGTTAGAAAGTTATTTAATGAATTATCGAGGCGCACTGGTCATTGTCTCCCATGACCGTTATTTCTTAGATAAAATAACGACTGAAACTTATGAAATCAGTTATGGGGAGATGCATTATTTCAAAGGAAATTATTCGGACTATCTGGACGAAAAAGCAGCGCGGATCGAAAAACAACAAAAAGATTATGAAAAGCAACAAAAAGAAATTGCAGCGATGGAAGATTTCATCGCACGTAACCTCGTTCGTGCTTCCACCACTCGGCGAGCTCAATCTCGGCGAAAACAATTAGAAAAAATGGAACGCATCGAAAAGCCTAAAGGCGATGAACGGTCTGCTTTCTTTTCCTTTTCACCGACGCGTGAATCAGGAAATGTCGTGGTGCAAACTAAAGATCTCGCTATCGGTTATCCGCCTGAAACGGTTCTAAGTCGTGCGATTGATTTAGATATCCGCAAAGGGGATGTGATTGCTTTAATTGGGCCAAATGGGATTGGAAAATCAACCTTGCTTAAAACGTTAGTCGGTTATATCGATCCTTTAGTCGGCGAAATCGAATACGGCACCAAAGTCGACTTAGGCTACTATGAACAGGAACAAGAAGAACTAACTCCTTCCAAGTCTGTCCTAAACGAAGTGTGGGATGAACATCCTTTAATGAATGAAGAAAGCATTCGCACATTTTTAGGGAGCTTTCTTTTCTCGGGTGATGATGTTGAAAAAACGATCTCCTCCTTAAGTGGAGGCGAGCGTGCCCGCGTGTCACTCGCGAAATTAGCTTTGAATCATGATAACTTCCTCGTGTTAGATGAGCCGACCAACCATTTGGATATTGATTCAAAAGAAGTTTTAGAAAATTCTTTAATTGATTTTGAAGGCACTCTTCTTTTCGTTTCTCATGACCGTTACTTTATTAACCGTTTGGCGAATAAAGTGATTGAAATTGGCCCCGAAGGAACGATTCTCTATCTAGGAGATTATGATTATTATTTACACAAAAAAGAAGAAGCCTATGAACAACAGTTAGCCCAGGAAGAAGAAATGAATGAACATGTGAACCGCTCCAAAGAAGCGGAAAAAGAGGCGGAAAGTGGTTCGTCGACTTCGTGGGCAGAACGAAAAGACATTAAACGAGAAACACGGCGACTTCGACGTGAGATTGAAGAAGTCGAGAAACTCATTGCGGAAAGTGAAGAGTTCCTCGAAAATACGACAACGAGTATGAATCAAATCTCGCATGGAGAGACAAACACTAGCGGCGACTTCTCTGAGGAAGACAATAAAAAGCTGAATGACCTGTCACGTGCCTTTGACCAAGAAAATGCCGTCCTTGAAGAGTATCTTGAAAAATGGGCCACGCTCCAAGAAGAACTCGAACAATATCCAGAAATAGATTAAACATAAAAAAACGCCTGCTACTTGTGATCAAGAGCCAGGCGTTTTTAATTTGTGCTTGAAAATATAGATCGGGTTAAAATAAAGTGCTCTGCATGATGATGGAAGTCGAAGCTTTTGATTTATCGATCACGTTAGCGTGAACCGCCGCCTCCGCCACCACCGGCACCTGCTCCCCCACCACTGGAGGAGAAGCCACCACCAGAACCACTGTACCCTCCTGAAGATAAGCCTTTGGTGTTGCTTGCATAAAAGTAATGGTAACCATAATAATGGCCATAGACGGGATAGGTAGCCAGTAGGTGATCCCATGTTTGGGGATGGAACTCTTCTAAATATTCCACGGTATCTTCCGCTTCCCCAAATAAAGCGGCCCATACAATCAGTTCATGCCAATTTTCATATTCAGACAGTGGAACTTCTTTAATATTTTTAATAAAGTTATCAAACTGAATAATACGAGTCACGAGCTGTTCACCTTTTTCAGTCAAGCCTTCAACTTTGAAATTAACGCCCCAATCTTTCACTTTGTGATTCGTCATATAATCATTTTCAACTAACCAGTCTTTAGACACTTCTTCAATCAACGGCCCGAGTTTCGCCACTTCTTCGGCGTTGTCCTCGGACCACTGTTCAATATCCTGACCGTCGACTTCATGATCGGCGCCAGCGGCTTCGAGTAACATCGCCCAAAAGACTTCTTCTAAAGTGCTTTCACCGAGCTCAAATAAATCCACATACTCACTAAAAGAAAGCTGATTCATTTGCACTTCATCCTCATAATTTTCAATGAATAAGCGTGCTTCAGTTTTAGGGCCCAGCAACATTCGTTCTTTTTCATCCGTTTCGATCGTAATCTTTTCTTCAAGCGACCAGATCAATAAATAAGCAAAGAAATATTCAGAAAAGCCGCCCCCTGTAAAGCTCACTTTCGAAATTAAAGCCGCATACTTTCCAATATCTCCTTCAAGTGGCGGTGGCGTCGGAGAAATTTTTCCTTGATTCTTTTTAATCCATTGATTCGGATAAAAATGTTTTTGTTCTTTTCGAATATGATGCCCGCGAATACCGTAAGCCGTAACAGCCACGACAGTTGCCCCACTTAGCGTCGCAAAAATACCAATCAAAGTTTTTGCCCACCATGGCATCGGACCTGCTTCATTATAAGAGGAACCTTCCAACGCCATCTCTCGCTGTTCCTCTAAAGTCATCTCTTCCTGGGCAGAAGTTTGAAAAGTGCCGGTTGGAAATTGCAGTAAGACAATGACGTCATTCCCATCATCTAACCCATAACCGGTCCACTGCAGGTTTCCTTCATTGATTTCCAGCGGCCCTTCAAAACCAAAACCATAAAAATCGAGTACTTGATCTTCTAGATCAAAGGGAGCCGAGACTTCAAGCGTCATACGGTCAGTCGGGAGCGAAAGAAAGGTATCAAAGTTCCAAAATAGAGCTTCGCCATCTTTTAATTGACGCACTAAATTCGACAAGGTATAACTGACCTGATATTCAGGATGGCCATATTCACTGATTCCCCAGGCCAATTCATAATCATCGCCCTCTTCAATGATTCCATATTTATTGGCTTTCTCTTCAAAAGAGTCTTCAATATTCCAGTCTGTTTCCTCTACAAAGCCTTCTACATGGAAATCGAGCAACTCAGAATCTTGTAAATTTTCTAATTGAATATAAAGTTCCGTATCTGTTGTGGTTTCCATCTGGCGTGTTTCTAGGATGGTGGCTGAACCATCTTCATGAAGTTGGACATCAATGTGGATATCTTCAATTTTATTTTCTTGAGCAGATACTGTGGGTACCACAAATAAAAAGACGAGTACAGCCAAAACTACTTGGATTTCTTTTCGCACAATCTTCGCTCCCATCTAAATTTTTTATAGCATTAAACCAGGCTGAGCATTTAACGCCAAGTCAATACTTTGTGGATCTTCCCTATCTAAAAAGGCTGCTGCACCAATCATTGCCGCATTATCTCCTGTTAATGAGAGAGGTGGAATCACTAATTGAACACCTTCAAGTTCTTCCGCTACCGCCTCTTTAAGGCCTTCTCTTAAACCAGTATTGGCCGCTACACCTCCTGCGAGCATTACTTGTTTGACTTCATATTCTTTCGCAGCGCGGATCGTTTTATCCACCAAGACATCTACGACGGCATTTTGAAAGCTAGCCGCTAAATTGTTCTTATCTAAAGTCTCTCCTTTTTGGTTGGCATTGTGCACCGTGTTGATAAAGGAAGATTTCAAACCACTGAAGCTAAAATCATAATTATCTTCATGAATCATGGCTCGTGGGAAGTTAAAGGTATCTTCACCGACTTGCGCCATCTCATCGATATGTTTCCCACCAGGGTAAGGTACACCGATCACACGGCCAATCTTATCATAAGCTTCACCCGCCGCATCATCACGTGTCTCCCCGATGACTTCAAAACTTCTATGTTCTTTCATATAAATAAGTTCCGTATGTCCACCACTTACGACTAAAGCTAAGAGTGGAAATTCTAAGGGTTCAATTAACTGATTCGCATAAATATGCCCAGCGATATGGTTCACAGGGATAAGCGGTAAATTATGGGCAAAAGCAATAGCTTTCGCAGCATTCACGCCAACTAGCAAAGCCCCGACTAAACCAGGTCCTTCCGTGACAGCCACTCCGTCTAAATCATCAAAATCCACTTCCGCTTCTTTCATCGCTTCTTCAATAATCAAAGTAATATATTCCACATGATGACGGCTAGCAATTTCAGGAACTACCCCTCCAAAACGCTGATGACTATTGATTTGTGAGGCGACGATATTCGAAAGGATTTTATTCCCATCTTGAATCACAGCCGCACTCGTTTCATCACAACTTGTTTCAACTGATAAAATTAACAATCTTTATTTCTCCTTTCCTAACTCACGTTTCATCACGACGGCATCCTCAATCGGACGACTATAATAAGCTTTTCTCGTCCCGACTCTTTGAAAGCCGACTTTTTCATATAAAGCAAGGGCCGGCAGATTAGAGGTCCGTGTTTCTAAAGTAACAGCTTCAATCTTTTTCATGCGCGCGTATTCGAATAAACGCTCAAATAATTGCGTTCCAATATTTTTCTTTTTATAAACAGCCGCAACGACGACGAAAAAGACATCCATTTCAAAAGGTGTTTGCGTCGCCGCAATAAAGCCGGCGTTTTTTCCCTCATAACGGGCCAGCAAGACGAGCGCATTTTTAGCGGTGATCGCATTCAAGATATGTTCTACTTCCCAAGGCGACTCTCCTTGGAAACCAGCCTGTGCGACCTGGTATAAATCTTGAGCTACTGCTTCGTCTGCCCTGTTTTTTTCTAATAACTGGATAGAAATTTTATTTGAAGGACTGGGATTCATTATATTCACCCATTTCATTTTCATCGAGAAGATAAATCATATCTAAAGCATCTTCGCCATCACTATGGTAATAATTTCTTTTAATGCGGCCATCTCTAAACCCAAGTTTTCGGTATAAACTCTTCGCTGTTTCATTAGACATCCGCACTTCTAAGGTGATCCTTCTGCGCTTAAGCTGCTTGGCGAGATCCATCACCGTTTGAATTAAAAACGTCGCGATGCCTTGCTTTTGATAAGTAGGAATGGTCGCGATATTCGTCACATGTAAACTATCATTTCGCATCGAGATCCCAATAAAGGCAACCGCTGCTTGTGAAGTATGGGCCATCAGAAAAAAAGCAGTATGTTTATTTCGTAATTCATTATTAACCGCTATTCTTCCCCAAGGCGCTTTCCCCTGATAGCAAGCTTCTTGAATTAATATAATATCTTCTAGATCACTTTCGTCGGCAATATGCACCTGGATACTTTCCTCGTTATTTAATAAATAACTTTCTTCTGGAAGCATCTCTTGACGAATGAGCGGTGGAAATAACATCTGCTGCATCTCCTCTTTCTTACTAGTCATCCAAGCTTTAAATCTTCTCAACCCAATCCTCTCCTTTATGATCGGGATTTGCCTCCAACCAATTTTCTTCCGCTTCGGCTAGTTTCAGATAAGTCGGAGTAAAAGTATGGGTAGATGTCGGCTTTTCATGCTGCGCTAGAAACGCTAGTGCACTTGCTCGGGGCACATTTTGGATCGCCGGTGCCAAGTGCACGCGGTCTCCTAGTTCTTCTTGGAAGGTTTCTAGAAAAGCCGGCGCATCTTGACCGACTAATTCAATTGTTCCTTCCTGCCCTTTTAAATATTCTGCCCATTCAGCTGCGGCTAAATGGGTATCGGGTGTTTTTTGTTCCAAGTTTCCCTCTTCATTTCTTGTATACAAGCTGGTGTAGATATTTTGACGACGAGCATCAAAAAGAGGCACAATCAGGCCCTCTTTTTCTGGATAACTGTTCGCTGCCAGAACTTTCAAGCTAGAAACTCCGACTAATTCAATGTCTTGCGCCCAAGCGAGTGATTTAGCCACCGTCGCCGCGATCCTTAAACCAGTATAAGAGCCGGGTCCTGAAGCAACTGCAATCCGGTCAATATCCCTAAGCGATACTTTTGCCTGACGCAAGGCTTCCTCAATCGCTGGCATTAATTGAATACTATGGTTTCTCTTTATATTTAATGTTTGTTCGGTCAGTATTTTTTCTTGATCAACAACCGCTACACTAAGCGGTTCGTTTGAAGAATCAAAAGCAAGTATTTTCAATATTTGTCACTCCATCTAATCATTCCGATGGCCGATTTGCATCGCCATCCTATTCATGTATTATTTTATCATATTTCAGCTTTTCAATACAGAATCGACCCCCTTATTGTTTTTTATTTGCAAATATACCACAAGATGAATGAAACTTTACGGATTTTATGAGAAAATAGAGGTTAATTACGGATTTAATGAAGGGAAGAAAATTATGACGTTTAAAGAAATTGAAACACATGAACTACCTGACATTCAGTCAACGGGTACTTTATACGAACATGACGAAACGGGCGCACAAGTTTTACATTTAAAAAACGATGACGCCAATAAAGCTTTTACAATTGGTTTTAAGACGCCTCCCTATAATGACAATGGGATTACGCATATTTTGGAACATTCGGTCTTAAATGGCTCGAAAAAGTATCCGTCGAAAGAACCTTTTGTCGAATTAATCAAAGGTTCGCTAAATACTTTTGTGAATGCGATGACTTTTTCTGACAAAACCATTTATCCCGTCGCTTCCACGAACCAAAAAGATTTCAAACACCTGATGGGGGTTTATTTAGACGCAGTTTTCCAACCTCTTTTCATCGAGAATCCACAAATTTTAGCGCAAGAAGGTTGGCATTATCATTTAGAAGATGAAGCGGATGACTTAATCTATAAAGGGGTCGTTTATAATGAAATGAAAGGAGCCTTTGGCGATCCGGAACGACAATTGCATCAACAATTATCTGCTCTTCTCTATCCCAATAGTGTTTACCGTTACGAGTCAGGCGGAGATCCCGCAGCAATTCCTGGGTTGACGCAAAAAGAGTTTATTGATTATCATGAAAAATATTATCACCCTTCTAATTCTTTCACGATTCTTTATGGGGATTTAAATCTCCAAGAAGCTTTTGCGGATTTAGAAGAATACTTTGAAGGGAAAGGGAAGCTCGAAGAAGAAGTAGAGTTAGCTTTTGACGCAGTTCCACCGGCAGCAACTACTTTCGAAGATACTTACTCGATCACTGCTGGCGATGATCCGAAAGATAAAGATTATCTAGCAATTGGCTGGCATGTCGGTGAACCTAAAGATACGCTCGATAATTATGGGATGAAAGTATTAGATGAAATCCTGTTAGGCAACAACCAATCCCCTCTGAAAAAAGCCTTACTGGATGCGGAAATTGGTGGCGACATTAGTGGCGGTACCGCTGAAATTGGATACCCAGCATCCTTTTATATTTCGGCCAAATATTCTGACGCTGAAAAAATGGATCGCTTCCGAGACATTGTGCAAGAAACACTCGAACAATTAGTCACAGAAGGCTTAGACCAAGACTTAATTGATGCGGCTTTAAATAAAATTACTTTTGAAACGAAAGAAGCAGCGATTTCTGAGGATAACCCACGTGGGGTGCTCTATGCGATTACGGCTTTAAGTACGTGGTTATATGGCGAATCGCCTTATGTAAATTTAGAATTTTCAAAATATTTAGATCAATTAGCAGCCATTGCGCATGAGGGTTATTTTGAAAAATTAATTCAAGAAAAAATATTAGAGAATGATTTCCGCATTGAATTAACACTAAAAGCGGAACCTGGTTTAAATGACCGGTTAGAAGCAGAAAGCTTACGGGATTTACAAAATTATAAAGCCAAATTATCGGACAGTGAAATTGCAGCGTTAGTGGAAGAAACCCATGACTTAATTGAACGACAGGATACACCTGACCGTCCGGAAGATTTAGCGAAAATTCCAACACTTACCCGTGAAGATTTAAATACCGAGGTGGAAGACTACCCCCTTGAGGCCTTTTCTTTTGGTGAAAATACAACCTTTTATCGTGCCGAACAATTTACAGCGGGCATTGATTATGTACGTTTATATTTTGATATCCGTGATTTTGCTGCCGAAGATTATAAAACACTCGGTTATTTGAGTAAGTTGCTGTCTCATTTAGGAACCGAGACCTACGACGTCGCAAAATTACAAACGGAAATTGACACGCACACGGGAGGCATTTACGGACGCATCTCTATTTATAAAAATCAGGAAGGTGAATTGCAGCCGTATTTTGTCCTAGCGGGTAAAGCTTTGGAGTCTTCTTTCGAAAAATTAGTCGAACTCATGAAAGAAATTATAGTTCATACTCAGTTTGATGATGCGGAAGAAATTTATAAAATTACACAGCGTCTCATCTCACAGTTTGAAGCGATGATTAATAATGGTTCACACGTCTTAGCGGCTAATCGTGCACTCAGTCAAGTGCGTCCTTTAGCTAAATTAGGTGAATTATCGACCGGAATCGATCAGTTCAATTACTTAAAAGAAAAACGAAATGCCTTGTCCGTTGAAAAAACGGAAGATTTAAGTCGTGAGCTATCTACGATGCTGCAACGCTTATTAAATAAACAACGACTCAATATTTTGTATACGGGCGAAAAAGAACGTGCACAAACAGTCAAAGAACAATTCCAAACAGCCTTTTCTGACCTTCCGAGCGAAGCCTTAGGAGAAGCGGTAGAGGTTCAACCAGGGACGAAACAAAATGAAGCTTATGTCACGGCTCAAGATGTAAATTATGTAGGTACAGGAGCGGATGCTAGTGGCAAACTGGCTTATACCGGTGCTTCTAATGTACTAGCCAGCGCCATTCGCTTTGAATATTTATGGAATGAAATTCGCGTGAAAGGCGGTGCTTATGGTTCACTCTATGTTCACCGCCGTAACGGAAGTTTCGCTCTTGGTTCCTATCGGGATCCAAATATTCAAGACACGTTAGCCGTTTATAAAAACCTTCCGAAATATGTCGAGCAATTACAAGTTTCCGAAGAAGAGTTAAATAAATATATCATCGGAACAATGAGCCCACTTGAACAACCTAAATCAGCAGCCAGTAAAGGTTTAGCGGCCTTGAACCGTCTGAAGAGCGGTTTATCAGCAGATGATATTGTCCAATTAAAAGAAGAAATCTTAGCAACTGAAGCCGAAGATTTGCCACCTTTAGCGGATGATATTCAAAACGTTTTAGACGACTCAACCATCGTTGTGATTGGTAATAAAAACCAAATCGATGCCGAAGCTGAGTTGTTTGATAAAGTTTATAAATTATATTAAGTCATAAAAGCAGAAACTGGAAGACACTTACGCCTGTCTTCCAGTTTTTCTGTTTAAAAATAAAGAAAGCTAGCTCAGATTCTTTACAATTTTTATTCACAGCGTTATACTATTTAACAGGTGTTGCATGACTATTGGTTTATTTTGAACCTGAATCTCGTAAATGCTCGAAAAGATAAACGAGGAAATATCGAAAGATCTATCAACACCAATATTTATCCAAAGGGCCGCTAGCTCAGTCGGCAGAGCAATGGACTCTTAATCCATGGGTCAGGGGTTCGATCCCCCTGCGGCCCATAAGTATCATATTCCTTAAAGCGTATTGAAACCTTGCTGTTTCAATACGCTTTTTTTGCAGTAATAGTTTGTGGGGATAGTTTCTCACTCGTTGGTAAGAAAACGGGTTACATTTCCCTGGAAACCTTCCTCATGAACACGAAAGCCAATTACGTAACCACGAGTGTCATCCTCGTGAGTACGAATCTTCATTACGTGACCGCGAGCAACATCCTCGTGCCCACGAAACCTGATTATATGACCACGAGCTCCTTTAAAGGAAGCTTTTGTGCGATAAACAACCACACAACGAATTTCTCCTCAATATTTCACGGTATCCGCTTGATTCTTTCTGAGGAATCAAGTGATGCTCGCCCTTCTCCTATGCAAATTGATTGCAATGCATGAAAGGGTTGCAGTAAGCTCTAATCAACTCAATGGTTTGTTTTTCAAAACAACCTGATTAGGAGGCAATGTAATGGCGAATATATTAATTACAGGCGCAACGGGTACAATCGGTACTGAACTGACAAAACACCTAAGTGGTCAACATCAACTAACATTAGTCGATATTGATTTTTCTGATTTTCCCCAAGAGCTAACAGAAGGTGCGAAAGTTATAGAAACAGATTTGGTTCTTCCTGAGAACTGGGAGGGGATTCTTGATGGGATTGAATATGTGATCCAACTTGCGGGGGAGCCGGATGCTGAAGCAGTATTTTATGGAGACTTACTGGAGATGAACTATAAGCTACCTCATAATTTATATGAAGCAGCCACCCAGGCACCTGATTTAAAAAGAATTATCTTTGCTAGTTCTGTGCATGCGGTGGATGCTTATCCCGATTATGTTCAAGTGAAAGCCACAGATCCCGTACGTCCGGCTGATTTATATGGCGTTTCGAAAGTTTATTTGGAAGGTTTAGCTTCTTATCATGCAGCGATTCATGGGATTGAATCGATTGGAATTCGTATCGCAGATTATAAAGCAAGTGATGAGGAGCTCGATGAAAATGCGGATGAACACGGGTTAGCGATGTATTTTTCTAGCCGAGATATGAATCATTTAGTGGATTGTTGTTTAGAAGCTGAGCTTAAAACCCCTTATCTGATTGTGAATGGCATCTCCAAAAATACTTTCCCGCGTCTCTCTTATGAAGAAGCACAAGTAGAGTTGGGATACCAGCCCCAAGATAATGCCTTTGAGAAAAGACATTATGGTCCGAAGGCTTAGGATTTCTTCAAAATAAGTGAATGCATTTAAATAAAAACCAAGGCGTATTTTCCTCAACTCTACTCATCTTTCGATAAAAAAAGCACCTCGTCTGAGGTGTTTTTTAATGCATAATATTTTTGACTTGTTCCCAAAGTTTACCAATTTTCTGACGGGTCGTTTCCGGTTTTTCGATCGTAATTTTGATCGCTTCGTCGGGTGTTTCTTTCTTAGGAACTGGCTCATCAACAATTTTCTCAAAGATATCGGTAGTATCAATGGGATGATCTTTCACGAACTGTTCCCCCGCACTGATAATCGGCTCGCTGTCTCCAAATTTAAAAAGTCCTGGTAACTTTACATCGAAAAAATATTGTTGGTCGGCTTGATGAGCCAAGGATTCTTCTTGGGCTTCGACCATCAAATTAATCGCGCGTAAAGCGACCTCCAAACGTTTTTCAGCTGGTATTGTATTGTCCAAAACAGGAATGCGCAAGGCGATCACATGCTCAATTTTATCTTTTGAAAATAAAGGAGCAGGAGAATTCATCAAAGTGCCTCCATCAACCAACTGATAATCGCCAACTTTTACCGGGCTCAAAATAATCGGATAGGCACTGGAAGCCAAGCAAGCTTTGGTGACTGAAATGTCTTCTTCATAGAATACGGCATCCTCATACACCGTTTTAAAATATTCAGGTTGGTTAGAGAAAACAATCATTTTATTACTAATAATATCGACCGCTGGAATCGCTAATGGTTTTGGAATATCAGACAGCATCACCTCGCCGTATAATTTATTGACGGGTCGGATAACTTCTGCCAATTTATCCATCAACACCAATCCCATTGGTTGTCGTAAGGAGAACAAACTGAAAAAGGCTTGAATACCAAAAAGATTACTTTCTTCAATCGCCTCATCCGTGTCGCGAATAATTTGATAAACCTCTTCTGCTGATAAGCCACTTGCTACACCAGCCGCGAGAAAGGAGCCCATCGAAGTACCTGCTACTGCATCAACTTCTATGCCTTGCCGCTCTAAGTCCGCGTAAGCAGCTACTTCAGCCCAAGCCTGAACACCACCACCTGCGAAACTCAATCCGACTGATTTTTGGCGTACTTTTTGTTTCGTCATCTCTTCCCTCCTACTTCATATTATCTTTTACTCATACCTCTATTGTACTAGTCGAGCGTGTTTCATGAAAATAAGAACTCCTATACTTCATAAACTCTTACAAAAAATTCTTTTGTTTCCAAACAAAAACACCTCTACTTCTTACAATAAAAAGCAAAGGTGTTCGCGTTCAATTATACATCTAAATAATGAATCCAAGCTTCCGCGATGGCCGCATGGCCGGCTAAAGTGGGGTGGACACCGTCGTCTCCCGTATAAGTCTGAAATCCATTTTCAATGCCTAGCGTGTTGAGGATGCCGTCTAATGGAACTAAAGCGGCATGATACTCATTCGCTAAATGGCGGATGATTTGGATCCGCGGATCTAAATGCTTGCGCCAATGGACGCGATCTTTAGGGTAAGGCAAGACATAAGGTTCCATCAACACAACACGTGCATCCGTCCGATGCGCTAGCATTTTTAATAACCAGCGGTAATCCGCTTCAAATTGCTGTAATGCTGCTTCATCTAAAGTTTCCTCGTCTCCCATCCCATGCCAAACATCATTTATGCCTATGAGGATCGAAACAATTTCTGGATTTAATTCCAAGCAATCTTCTTCCCAACGGTTCTTTAAATCAGCGATCCGATCGCCACCGATTCCTCGATTTAAAATCTGTAAATCATAGGTAGGATATTTATTGAGTAAATAGGCACCTAAAAGCAACGGATACCCTTGACCTAAGTCCTGATCATCGTTGCGATTTCGATTGACGTCCGTAATACTATCTCCAATAAATAAAATTTTATTTTTCGGTTTAATCGTGATCTGTTCGCCTATTTTCATCTGATCAATATCTTGACTAATCATGTCTTGTTTATCCATATTATCACTCTTTTACTTTAAAGTTTTTTCAATAAATGCGATAAAGGCAGCTTGGCCTGCTTCATCTGTTTTAAAAACACCCGCATTTTCTAGCACTTCTACAAATACCTGGCCAACCCCTGTTTCTATAATCTCTCGCACATTTTCGGGGGTAATTTCATCTTGTGCAGCTTTTAATTCTTCCGCCCAAGCTTGATGGATTTCAGCTACTTCGTCCTGTTCACCTAATAGAAACGCTTCTACTTCTAATAGTTCATCCTTTAACCGAGGCGGTAACACCGCTAAGCCCATGACTTCAATCAGACCAATATTTTCTTTCTTAATATGCTGCACATGCGGATGTGGGTGGAAAATACCGTCGGGAAACGCCTCTGACGTCCGATTATTCCGCAACACCAGATCTAACTCAAATAATTCACCATGTTTACGAGCAATCGGTGTGATCGCGTTGTGCGGAGTGTCCTCTGTGTAAGCGTGAATACCTACTGTTTCATCCGAATAATCTTCCCATGCCGCCATCACTTTTTCTGCTGCTGCGGAAATTTCGTCTGTGCTTTCTCCCCGCAGACGAATGACAGACATCGGCCAGTTTAAGATCCCTGCTTCGACATTGGGTGCCTGATCGATCGTAAATTGGTAAGTATAAGCGGCATCTTGAATCGGAAAATGATGACGCCCGCCTTGATAATGATCGTGGCTTAAAATAGATCCTCCCACAATCGGGAGACCGGCATTCGATCCCACAAAATAATGGGGCAATTGACGGATAATTTCCAACAAGTTACGCACAGCTTGAGGACCGACATCCATCGGTCGGTGCTCTAACGCTAAAAATATCGAATGTTCATTGTAATAGGCGTAAGGAGAAAACTGAAATCCCCAAGCATCGCCTGCTAAATCCATCCGAACAATTCGATGATTCGTACGCCCGGGATGGGTCAAATGTCCGGCGTACCCCTCGTTTTCAACAACTAAAGCATTCGCTGGATAAGCCGTCGATTGCTCAAATTTTGAAGCTAAGGCAATCTCTTTGGGATCTTTTTCAGGCTTGGATAAATTAATGGTGACTTGAATTTCGCCAAAATTCTGATCCTCGTAAGTAAAAGCAATATTTTGTGCAATTTCACGTGTTTTAATATAATTATTTTGCTGACTCTTTTCAAAGAAATGGTCCGTTGCTTGTTTAGGGCTCGCTTTATAATCTTCCCAGAAAACACGATTCACTTCAGAAGGTAAAGGTGTAACAAGATCCATAATTTTAGAAGCCAAAACATCTCGCGAAGCCGCTAAGTCATCAATCACTTCTGCTGTTACGGCGTATTCCACCAAAGCATCTAAAATATCTAAGCGATCTTGTGGGCTATCTTCTAAAGTCGCTGATTTTTTAAACGCTGTTTTCCCCAGAAGGTCTAATAAGCGGTTCGTTATATATACTTCATCTAGTGGGTTTAAATCGCCTATCTCTATACTCTTTCGTATAAAACCAGTAATTAATTGATCAATCTTCATCATCATGCTCCATTTTCTTTCTTATAATTTTTTAGCACCATCAGCAGTTTCTGCACGGTAAAACTCAGGGGCGTAACCAATTTTAGTTTCGTATCCTTGTCGAACATTTTTTATAAACGGCTCGGTTTGTTCATTTTCAACGATCGCGATACAACAGCCCCCAAAGCCGCCACCGGTCATTCGCGCCCCGATCACTCCCTCTTGTTCCCAAGCTAAGCGAACGAGTAAGTCGGTTTCTTTAACGGTGACTTCATAGTCTTCATGTAAGGAAAGGTGGGATTCGTTCATTAGTTTTCCAAATACTTCAAGTTGCCCATCCGCTAGTGCTCTAGCGGCTCGTTCCGTTCGCTGATTCTCATACACCGCATGTTTCGCTCGGCGTGCGATTTCTCTATCCGTAATGGCATACTTATATTCTTCAAATTCACTTTCGGACAATTCTCCTAAGTTTGAAATAGAAACAACCTTTTGTAGCATCTGCACGGCTTCTTCACACTGCTCGCGACGCGTATTATATTCAGAATCGACTAATTCACGTTGTTTCAATGAATTCATAATGATCAATTGATGATCAGGTAAAGCAAAAGGAATTTGTTCATAGTCTAAAGTATCCGTGTCTAACAACATCGCATACCCCTTTTTAGCATTAGCGACAATAAATTGATCCATAATGCCTGAATTCAGATTTAAGAATTCATTTTCAACGCGCATCCCCAGCTGTGCAAGCGTCTCGCCGCTTAGATCCACACCATATAAATCATTCGCAATCACACCAGTCAATATTTCTAAAGAGGCCGATGAAGAAAGAGAAGCGCCGTTTGGAATGGTTCCATAAATCAACACATCAAAACCCGTCGTAAACTCGTGCGTCATTTCTTGAATATATAGTAACATGCCTTTTAAATAATTCGTCCATTTACTTTCTTTTGCGTACTGAATATCAGCGAGTGAAAAAGTAAGGACGCCTAAATCTTTAAGATTTTCAGAATAAGCTGCCACTTTTTGATCTTCTCGTGGCGCGACCACGGCATAAGTTCCCATCGTAATCGCACATGGAAATACTTTTCCGCCATTATAATCCGTATGTTCACCAATCAAATTGACTCGTCCTGGCGAAAAGTAAAACCGTTCTCCCGTATAACCAAAGACCTCTTCAAAACGCTGAAACAATTGTTCTTTATTTTCCATCAAGATATGCCTCTTTTCTTTTATTTTTAACCTTTTTTATTAAATTCGTTACAATATTTTCAAACTTAGGCTATTCGCTTGTGTTATAATGGCCTTAAAGAATAAAATGAAATTTAAATCCTATACAATCCTATAAGGAGGTTGTTCATAAATGTTTTTTCCATTTTATTTTGATCCGACCTATATTCTTGTGATTATTGGGTTAGCGATCTCCGGGCTCGCATCGGCTTATATTAATAGTACTTTTAACCGTTACAACGATGTCCATTCCCAACTGGGTTACAATGCTTCTGAAATTACACGTTATTTATTAGATTATGCCAACTTAGAAAATGTTCGCATTGAAAGAATACGCGGAAATTTAACGGATCACTATGACTCACAAAATAAAGTATTGCGCTTATCCGACGCGACGAATGATTCCACATCGGTGGCAGCGATTGGGGTAGCCGCGCACGAAGCGGGGCATGCCTTACAAGACCGTGATGATTATGCCTTTTTACGTTTCCGTTCGGCGTTGGTACCTATTACAAATATTGGCCAAACCGCTGCTTTCCCTATTTTATTAGTGGGCCTTTTCTTGGGTACTGGGAGCGGCCAGACCCTGATTAATATTGGTTTAATTCTCTTTTCATTAACCTTTTTATTCCAAATTGTCACGCTGCCTGTAGAGCTTAATGCCTCACATCGAGCGCTTTCAATTTTAGAATCGGAACAAATATTACTCGGTGAAGAATTGGAAGGAGCGCGTAAAGTTTTACGTGCCGCTGCCTTAACTTATGTGGCTGCCGCAATTGCTTCCTTCCTCAACGTCTTCCGCTTATTCCTCTTATTCGGAGGCGGAGGTCGTCGAAGAAACTAAACCATAGGCCTCTTTCATTACCTCTATTGTAAATGATTTAACAATAAAAACAAATATGTAAATAAAAAAGACGTGAACCCTTGCGGGCACGTCTTTTTTAATGGATTTAAAAATCATCAAAATCGCTAAAGTCATCGGGATCTTGGCCGACTTCTTCTGGATGAGAGGTTTCTCTGCTTGGAGCTGACATCGTTTGTCCGCTTGTAGGCTCATCCTGTAAGTAGTAACCTCTTGTGATATTTTCGTAAAAGATCACTTCACTCATCACCATATAAGGGGTTAACCATAAATTTAGCAAGCCAAAAGTAAGACCAGAAAGGAGTACCCAGCCAATAAAACTTAAATTCAAACCAAATAACTCCGCTTTATGTCCTTGCATCAATTTCTGACTTTCCGCTAGACAAGCCCGCGCACTTGGTTGTTCACCCGTTCGATCGACCGAATCCTTATAAATGAGTTCTGCTTGTGAATAACTATAAGCTTTTACTATTCCAGGAATAATCAAAAGCAAGGTCCACAAGAAGATATATAAATATTTCAACAACTTCAATAAAAAGAGTTTTGAAAAATATTGCGCTCGAAAAGGGGCTGCCATTTCCTGTAGCGGTTGGAGAATATACTCTCGATTTCTGAGTAAATCCATAAAACCAAACGTTATCCCTAATAGTAAAAAGTCACGGACTAAGTCAAGAATCAGGCTCCAGGTCTGCCCATCGGCTGTACTCCTGTAAAAAATAATAGAAAATACAGCGGGAATTAAAGCCATCATGAATGCTTTTGGCCATTGACCTTTTAGTTGTGCTTTCGCTTCTTTTTTTATTTCGGATGATGTGTAAAAATCTTGTCCCGTTATAAAATTCATGCATTACCCTCATTCATTTGTTGACTCGATACCAAATTCTTCCCGCACTACAGCAGCAATCCGTTCACAATAAGCAGTGACTTCTTCCTGGGTCGGTGCTTCAGTCATCACACGTAAAAGGGATTCCGTTCCACTTGCACGCACAAGCACGCGTCCTTCATTCCCCATCTCTGCTTCTACTTCTTCGATCACTTTTTGCACTCGGGGATGTTCCATGACGGCCTCTTTATCCGTAACACGAATATTAATGAGTTCTTGTGGGTAAGTGGTCACAGCTGCAGCTAATTCAGATAAAGGAAGATCTGTATCTTCCATGACCTTCATCAACTGAATACCGGTTAATAATCCATCTCCTGTTGTTGAATGATCTAAGAAGATGACATGTCCCGATTGCTCACCACCTAAATTGTAACCATTTTTACGCATTTCTTCGACTACAAATCGGTCACCCACTTTTGTCTTCACAGACTGGATATCTTGTTCTTCTAGCGCATGATAATAACCAATATTACTCATGACCGTAGAAACAATGGTTGAATTCTTTAATTGTCCATGATCATTTAAATATTTTCCACAGATATAAAGGATTTTATCGCCATCGACAATCTCTCCATTTTCATCAACTGCAATCAACCGATCGCCATCTCCGTCAAAAGCAAGACCTAAATCGGCTTCTTTTTCAACCACTGTTTCAGCTAAAAGTTCTGGATGTGTACTACCAACTCCATCGTTGATATTCAAGCCATCAGGAGAGTCTCCAATAACATAAAAATCCGTTTCTAAATCTGCAAATAAACGATTAACAATCGGACTGGTTGCACCATTTGCTGCGTCTAGAACAACACGGAGTCCTGATAGATCGCCTGGGATCGTTTGTTTGAGGTATTGAATGTATTTAAGGACACTTTCTTTATACTCTTCAGAAGTACCAATGCCTTCTGCGCTAGGACGTGGTAAGTCATCACCTTCTGCATTCACTAACTCTTCGATCTCTGCTTCCTGTTCGTCAGATAATTTAAAGCCATCTGCTCCAAAGAACTTAATCCCATTATCTTCTGCGGGATTGTGAGAAGCAGAAATCATCACGCCGGCTGTTGCATTTTGCTGTCGTGTTAAATAAGCAACACCTGGTGTTGAGATGACGCCTAAGCGTAAAACCTCTGCTCCAACAGACAAGAGACCTGAAATGAGCGCATACTCTAGCATACGCCCGCTAATACGTGTATCGCGCCCAACAAGGACTCGAGGACGATCTTCTTCAATATGCTGTGCAAGCACATAACCTCCGAAACGACCTAATTTAAAAGCAATCTCTGGTGTTAACTCACTGTTTGCTTGTCCTCTCACACCATCTGTACCAAATTTAACCATTATAGAATACTCCTTTATTTTTCGATATGATTACTCACTCATCGTACTATTTTGATTTTCTTCTGTTACTTCAATTAATACTTCTACCTCGTCTTGATTGACTTCTTCAATGCCCTCAGGCAAGCTGCCCACCGGGACATTGATTAAGGTAGATTCTGTGATACCCTCTAAGTTTACTGTAACCGGGAAGTTTTGTAAATCATTGACCGCTTCTGGATCTCCTTTAATTGTTAAAGATTCAGATTCACCATTGCTCAATTTCAGTTCATAATTATAACCTGCAACCCCGCCATTACCTTCTCGTAACACGATCGGGACTTCTTTTTGGGTGCGGACGACCGGAGCATTAATCTCCACTTGACTAGGATCGGCATTGACATTTAATAAATTATCATTGGCATCTAATACTAAGACTTGCGCCGACGTCAATAGATCGGATTTAATCTCTTGTTCATCGGAAGTCACTTCCACGATGACCCGGTCAATCTCATTCATGGTAGAGGCGGCGCCTGATAAATGAACAACACTTGTGGACAAGCTAGGATGTAGAACTTCATAGCCTTCCGCAATGTCTAAGTCTTCATCGATCTCCACTGCCAACTCGTGTTCTTCCGTCTGTTTCTCTTCAATGGTTAGGTTCACAACCCCCGGACTCACGCTCGCCGTGATATCATCCGAGAGACCCTTCGCTTGCAGTTCCACCGAATGTGTCCCTTCCCCTAATTCATTTAAGTTGGGGGTAGTAATCGTATAATTCTGTGTCGCAACGGTTTGAAAAATAATCGCTTGTGGACCTTCAATGCGAAGGGTGGCTGAATCCGGGATCCCCGAAACAAAATATTGATCGGTATCCATATTCACTTCAATCGGTAAGTTCGTAATAATTTCGGATCCGTTAATACTGGCCCCATCTGTCGGTTTATTTGATTGAAAACGGGCCTGATTTTCTAAATTCACAAAGAAAAAAAGACCGACCGCAAGGATGAGAGCGAAAATTCGAGCAATCCATGGATTATCAAAATTAAATTTCATTCACCACTCACAGCCTTTCGAATTGCTTCGATGATGTTATTCATATATTCAGCAAATTTATTCGGTTCCTCTTCGACTTCTTCTGGTACTAAACGTTCGGATAGATAATCATGTAAACTTTCAGGAGTCAAATCAGTGATTAAATTACTGCGGTTCGCAATGCTAATGGAACCTGTTTCTTCCGAAACAATGATCGTAATCGCATCTGTTTCTTCAGATAAGCCAATCGCTGCTCGGTGTCTCGTGCCGTATTTCTTAGGAATTGCAGCACTCTCCGAAAGCGGTAAATAACTCGCTGCCGATGCGATTTCTAAATTTCGAATAATCATGGCCCCGTCATGCAGTGGCGTGTTTGGAATAAAGGTATTGATAATAATTTCAGAAGAAATTTTAGCATCTAACGCAATACCCGTTTTGATATACTCACTCAAAGGCGAACTTCTCTCAATAGAAATCAATGCTCCAATATGCCGGCGACTCATGTACTGAATAGCTTCAGCGATTTCATCAATCGCTTCTTCAACGGGGTTCGCTTCTTTTCGCATAGAAAAAAGACTCCCGCGCCCAATATGCTGTAAGCCCCGCCGTAGTTCCGGCTGAAAGATTACAATCAGCGCAATCGCTGACCACTGGATGACAAAATCGACAATATATTCTGTTGTATGTAACTGAAATAAAGAGCTCAGGAATTTAATACTAATAATCACTAAAATACCCTTTAACAGTTCAGTTGCTTTCGTTCCTCTTGCAATGCGGATTAATTGATAAATAAAAAGCGTTACAATTATTATATCAATAATATTAACTAAAGTTGTCCAGGACCACAGATTTGTCCATTCAAAGTTCTCTAACCACGTAAGCATAAAGCACCACTCTCGTTATTTTTGTACCATTAGTATATCATAGCTGACAAATTTTACAGCTGTATTCTTCAAAAAATAGACTAAAAATCAAAAAAAGCAATGCACGGATCCGTGCATTGCTTGGTTGACTGGGCTGCCAGGATTCGAACCTGGGATGCACGGGATCAAAACCCGATGCCTTACCGCTTGGCCACAGCCCAATATAAGTGGAGGGAGAAGGATTCGAACCTTCGAACTCGAAAGAGGACGGATTTACAGTCCGTTGCGTTTAGCCACTTCGCTATCCCTCCAAAATGTATATGACCCCTACGGGATTCGAACCCGTGATACCGCCGTGAAAGGGCGATGTCTTAACCACTTGACCAAGGGGCCTTCTTTTTTCACGCAAGACCTATCTTACATGATGGAGTGAATATTGTCAACTATATTTTTAAAAATTGTAACTTTTTTACGTCTTTTTCTCGAAAAGTTGTTAATGACAATCTTTTTATTCGTATTTTTTCTATAGAGAAACGCCAAATAAAAAACAAGCCAAGGATGAGCAATCAATCCTCAGCTCGCATTTTATTGTAAAACTTATACGCCTCTTAAGAGATCCGATTGTGTCTTATATAAATCATAATAATAACCTCTTTGTGCCATCAATTCTTCATGCGTACCCGCCTCTAATATTCGACGGTCACCGATGTAAAAGATCCGGTCACTATTCCGAATCGTCGATAAACGGTGAGCAACGATGAAGGCTGTTCGTCCTTCCAGTAATCGATCCAGTCCTTCTTGCAGCAGAATTTCTGTCTGCGTATCGATACTAGAGGTCGCTTCATCCAAAATGAGTACTTTTGGATCGGCTAATAAGGTGCGCGCAAAAGAGATTAATTGTCTTTGGCCTGCCGATAAGGTGCTTCCCCTTTCCTGCACACGAGTATTATACCCTCGACTTAAATCTTTGATGAAATCATGGGCCCGGACAATTTTAGCCGCTTCGATGACTTCTTCTTCCGTCGCCTCTAAATCACCATAACGAATATTCTCCAAGATCGACCCCGAAAAGATAAACGTTTCTTGTAACATGACTCCAATCTGCTTTCGTAGCGAATGGACGGTCACATCGCGGATATCGATCCCATCGACTAAAATTGACCCGGCGCGAATATCATAAAAACGACTCATTAAGTTAATGATCGTTGATTTCCCGGCACCTGTTGGTCCGACTAAAGCAATCGTTTCTCCCGGTTTGACGTGAAAAGATAGATTTTTAAAAATCGTTTGGTCTGCTTCATAACCAAATTCCACATTTTGAAAAATAACTTCTCCTTTAACCGGTGGCATTTCAAAGGCATCTTCCGCATCCTCAATTGCCGGCGGGATATCTAACATCTCAAAGACTCGTGCAAGATAAACAGTTCCCGAAACTAAAGAGTTATAAAAATTCCCAATATTAATAATCGGATTCCAAAAATTATTAACATATCCCACAAACGCAATCAAAACACCTGTAGAAACATCAACTCCTAATCCCCGAATACCGACAAAATAAACTAAAGCGACCGTAATCGAAGCAATATTTTGGACAATCGGTCCAAGTAAAAGTTGGATCTTGACCGCATCCATCCACGCATCTTTTTGTTGATTACTGACATCGGAAAAAACATCATGGTTAAAGCGCTCGCGTGTAAAAGATTGAGTGGTTTTAATCCCGGCAATACTCTCATGTATATAGGCATTGAGGTTCGCTTGCTTGTCACTCAAGCGGTCGTAAGCCACTCGCTGTTTATTTTTAATGATCATCGTCACCCAAAACAAAACGGGGAGTAAAATTAAACTATATAAAGTTAAACGAACATCAATCACTAACATAATGGTTAGCGTAACGAGAATACTCAATACATCTGAGATGACGTTAATTAAACCCGAGGATAAAATATTACTCAGATTATTAATGTAATCCACCACGCGGATCAGTATTTTCCCGTGCGGACGGGTGTCAAAAAAAGTAAAAGATAATTTTTGAATGTGTGTAAATAAATCAGAACGAATATCCTGTAATACATTTTGCCCGAGCAAACTAATATGATACTGACGATACCGAATCGTCCATCCATTTAAAATCGTAATGGCGGTGTAGGCTCCTACAATAATCACCAATAACGTACGGTCTCCCCTAGGAATCACTTCATCGATCACAATACTTGTTAGATAAGGACCCATAATCATCAAAATATTTGCCAGTAACACCACCAATAATAAAGCAATGACCGCTTTACTATAAGGCTTTAAATAACCTCCAATTCGTTTATAATTATCTACATTTAGCGATTCTTTTTCTTCTTTATTTTCATTCACTTGGTCCATTTTGATGCCTCCTTACTCTCCTTGTCCGAGTTGTTCTTCGTAAATTCGATAATACGCGCCTTTTTTGGCTAACAATTCTTCATGCGTCCCGCGTTCAATAATTTCTCCCTGCGAAAGAATCAATATTTGATCGGCATCTTTTACAGAAGATAAACGGTTCGCAATAATAAAGGTGGTTCTTTCTTGACTAATGTCTTCCATTCCTTTTTGAATTTTAACTTCTGTTTCCATATCCACAGCCGACGTCGTGTCATCTAAAATTAAAATCGCAGGATTTTTTAGTAAACCACGAGCAAGAGAAATTCTTTGTTTTTGTCCACCAGAAAGACCGCTTCCTTGTTCTCCTAAATAAGTCGCGTATTTCTCCGGCATTTCTTCGATAAACTCCTTCGCATCCGCTACCTCTGCTACTTCTTCAACCGCTTCAATCGGTGTTTGTGGGAAACTATAAGAAATATTACTTTGGATCGTATCCGAAAATAAAAAGGCATCTTGCATCACGACCGTAATATCTTCCCGCAAGTCAATCACGTTCCACTCCCGAATATCGACCCCGTCAATCAAAACTTTTCCTTCTGTCGGGTCAAAAAAGCGTGAAATTAAATTAACGAGCGTCGATTTCCCAGAACCTGTCTCCCCTAAAATGCCAACCGTCTCGCCTGGATGAGCTTTAAAGGATACATGATCCAACACAAGCTGTTCCGGATCGTCAGGAAAGGCAAAAGAAACATCTTGAAACTCAACCTCTCCTTGGATTCGGTCGGCTTTTTTTCTCTGTTCAATCGGAATTTGCGGTTCAATCATTAACATCTCACGAATTTTAGTCGTTCCTCCAAATAAACGTTGTAAGTCATTCATGTGGCCGCCAAGATTACGCATCGGCAAATTAATCATCCAAATTAAACCGGTAAAAGTCACTAAATCCCCGACACTCATTTCATTTGCGAGGACTAACCAACCTCCAAAACCAATCGCAATCACTGACATAAAACTGGCAAATGTCTCCAGCAAAGGTAAGTAACGTTTCGAAATAGAAGCTGACTGCATATTACTTTCCTTATAATCATCATTCACTTTTTTGAATTTTTCTTCTTCGTAACCTTCGTTCGCAAAAGCTTTGACGACTTTATTTCCTCGAATATTCTCTTCCACCATTGAGTTCAAGCGGGAGAAACTCTCACGAATTTCATAAAAAGCTCGATTCGCCCGCGAAGAAAGTAGAACCGTAAAAAGTGCAATAAATGGCGTCACAATTAATAAAGAAAGGGTCAAACGCCATTCAATCGTTCCCATAAAGATTAAGGAAGAGATGAATAAAACAATATTATCTAAAATATTAAAATACACCCAGGCAATACTATGACGAATTGCATCCGTATCTCCCGTCATTCGTGCCATAATGTCACCCATCCGCGTGTGATTAAAGAAAGAAAAATCTAATTCTTGCAGCTTACGGTAAAGATCTCCTCGGATTTGAAATAAAACATCTTGACTGATGGCTTCAAAGCGTACTTGATAGCGATATCTAAAAAAAGTTCGGATCAAGACACTTCCGAGCATCGTCAATAATAGCGGAATTAATAAATCTATCCGACGATCATTGATCACAAAGTCTACAATTAAACCACTAATATAAGGTTGTACAATATTTAATAAAGCAACAACGACGGTCAAAAGACTGCCCACTAACCAACTTGTTGAATAAGGACGAATATATCTTGCTAACCAACGAATGGTGTCCATTTTCTCCCCTCCTGAATTCTTCTTGTCTTATCATTACAAATAGTTTATCGCTATTTAAAAACGGTTAAAATGGATTATAATAGCAAATCACATGTATTTTATTAGAAAATAGAAAACAAAATGAATGGGAGTTCTCAGCACCAATGGTATACTTTAAGAGACCACATCAGAAAACAGGTGATTTTATGCTGAAAATCCATTCAAAAACATTTAATCCAGAAGTTCTTTATGTATTTGATCATTTCAACACCGGGCCTTCCTCAGGAAAAAAACATGCCCATGATTTTTTAGAACTTTCCATTCTTTTAACCGGTGAGACTTTTTATGAGATTGACGATAAAATGCACCATCTACAGCAAGAAACAATCTTAGTTTTAAACCCGGGCGTTGAACATAAAGAATACGCTCATGCAGGTATGGAGAGTTCCCAAATTCATATCGGCTTACGTCATTTTAATTTTTCTGGTTATCAGAGGGACTTTCTCCCTTTAGAAACCAATATTATCCAATTGGGTGACTACAAAGAAAAGTTTTTTGACACCTGCCAAGAAATTATTGCCGAACGAAACGAAGCGAAACCCGGCTATGAATTGATTTTAAAAGCCCTTGTTTTTAAATTAATTGTCTACTTGTTTCGGGATGATCGGACCTCTTTAAGCGAAGAACGCTTGCTTGTTTCTAATCAAGAAAAACAAGAATTTGTGAACGAAGTGAAATTATATATTGAAAATCATTATAATGAAGAGTTGACCCTAGACCATATCGCTCATGCGTTTTATACAAATTCAACCACTCTTTCACGCTCTTTCAAACAATTTGCAGGCGATACACCGATCAATTATTTAATTACCTATCGTTTAGAAAAAGCAAAAAATATGATCCAAGCACATCCAACACTTTCGATTAAAGACATTGCTCAAAGTGTGGGCTATAGCGACTCCTTATATTTTAGTAAATTATTCAAAAAACAATACGGGGTTTCTCCTTCCTTTTTTGCTGAGAAAGATGAAAGAGATGAAACTTAATGAAGGGCCTCTGACTATACCGATGGCGTAGTGCTGCGCGAACACATTTTTAGTCGAGTCTTCCACGCGATCCGTTTTAGATAGCAAAAAACCCATGAGCTACTGGGGAGTAGACTCATGGGTCTTTTCGAATGTTTATTTTTAATTTTTGTCTGCCATAATATGTCCGTATTTATCCGGTTTACGTTTAAATAATTCGACCACATACGGGCAAGAAGGGCTAATTTTCTTTCCTTCTTTTTCCATCTCTTCCACTAAACGATCAACTAATTGTTCGGCAATACCTTGTCCTCGTAAAGAAGGATCGACGAAGGTATGGTCGGCATCGACTACTTCATCGCTATCACCAACTGGTTTATAAGTGATTTCCGCGATTCTTTCGCCAGCTTCATTTTCTTGATAGAAGCTATTTTCATCTTTTTTAAATTCCATTTCTAACACCTCATTCAATATTTAAACACTTTATGATCTAAATCGATTAACGCTTCTTTGTTTTTTGTTTCTCTTCCGTTGCTTCTTCTGCGCATAAGCGAGAAATGAGTTCAATTTTTTTGTCTTGAAATTCTTTCTTCCGATCTTGGACTTCTTTGTTAAACTTTGCTTGATCTGACATCTGAACTACTCCCTCTTTTGAGGTTTTCATTTTGTATGCGTAGATTGTAACAGAATGATTTTACAATAGAAAAACTTTTCCGTAAGTGCCCTACAATGATTATTTCTATGTCCTTCATTTGTCTTTCTAAATTCATTGTAGCGCATTTTTCATTTTGAAGAAAGCAATTTCAATCATGCATCCTTCTTTTAATTTTCAAGGCGTAAAGCCACCGCGTTAACTGCGACGATCACGGTACTCAAGGACATCAATATCGCTCCTACAGCTGGGCTCAGTGTAAAACCAATAGGCGCTAATACGCCAGCAGCTAAAGGAATTGCAACAAAGTTATAACCAGCACCCCACCAGAGATTTTGCGACATTTTATTCGTCGTTTTATTTGCTAACTCTAGGAAAGCCTCAATGTCCGCGGGATCAGATTGCGTTAAGATAATATCTGCAGAATCTAAAGCAACTTGCGTGCCTGCTCCTACCGCAATTCCAACATCGGCTAAAGCTAAGGACGGTGCATCGTTCACGCCATCTCCGACCATAATGACAGTTTTATCTTCATCTGTTAACTTTTCAATGAATTGATATTTATCTTGTGGGGACTGGTTCGCTTTATATTCAATACCTAATTCTTCAGCGACACCTTGTGCTGCTTTCTCATTATCCCCTGTGGCCATAATTGGTTCGATATTGTTTTCTTTCAACGCTTGAATTAAATCATGACTGGTGGCTTTTAATTCATCCCCTAAAGCGACCGCTCCAATTGCTTGTCCTTCTTCTACTAAAACGCTGGAAGTCGCTCCTTTTGGAATTTCAAGATCCAAGTCCTGTTCATACGCTTTTTGGCTAATAAGCTCATAATGTTTGCCATTGGCTTCGCCTTTGACTCCTTTTCCAGAGATGACATCGATCGAATCGAAGTTCACAATTTCTACCGCTTCTTCTTCCGCATACTGGGTAATAGATTGCGCAATAGGATGACTAGAACCTCCTTCGATACCAGCCATTAAACCAGTGATTTCAGCTTCCGTATAATTTTCATCTAAAATTGTCATATTTAAAACTTTAAATTCACCTGTTGTTAAAGTGCCCGTTTTATCTAAAAGCATAACATCTGCTTCATGAGCCGCTTCTAACGCTTCACGGTCTTTCACTAATAGCCCACGACTAGCCCCTAAACTCGTACTACGCGCCACGACTAGTGGAATCGCTAAGCCTAAAGCATGCGGACAAGCAATGACTAACGTTGTCACGGTGAAAGTCACCGCCGTCGGTAAATCTTCCATTAATAACCACGCAATGAAAGCAATCATCGCGACTGCAACAGCAATATAGAATAACCAACCAGCTACTTTTTGTGCTAAGTTTTCGGCATGTGAAGGTTGATTTTGCGCTTCACTAATCAGTGTTTGCACTTGCGAAATAAAAGATTGATCACCGGTTTCTTGAACTTCAATATATAAAACGCCGTCTCCGTTGGTAGAACCCCCAATAACTTCATCGTCGACATTTTTTTCTACTGGTTTAGACTCTCCTGTTAATAGAGCTTCATTCACACGCGATTGTCCACTCGTAATCACGCCATCCGCCGGGATATTTTCTCCAGCTTGTACTCGAATCAAATCGCCTACTTCTAAATCAGCGACCGAACGTGTCTCAATTTTTTCATCTTCGAGGACTACATGAGCATCTTTAGGAACAAGTTCCGCTAACGATTGCTGCGCATCTCCCGCATCACCAATCGCCTTCATCTCGATCCAGTGCCCTAAAAGCATTATTAAGATCAAAGATGCAAATTCAAAGAAGAAATCCATAATATGAGTATCCATTGTATAGCGAGCGATCACCGCATAAATACTGTAAAAGAAGGAAACACTGACCCCTAAAGAGACGAGCGCCATCATTCCCGGAGCCTTTTGTTTAAATTCGTCCACCGCGCCCTGATAAAATGGTTTCCCTCCATAAACGAGTAAAATCGTCGATAAAATCGCAACTAAAATATCGGAATAAGGAAATGTAAACTGAAAAGGTAAAGTAACCCCCATCATCGGCGACAGGATCATAATAATTAGACCGATCGGCAATGATTTCAGAAATAACTCTTTAAAGTTTCCATGGTGATGATGAGCATGTCCACCACCTCCATGATCATGATGTTCCTCATGTTGGTGTTCTTCGTGATGATGTTCGTGTTCACTCATAGCTATTGCCTCCTTGTTTATTTTTACACTGATAGTTTACAATTGTAGACATAAATTGTCAAACAATTGCCTTTTCAATTTAAAGAGTTATGGTCTCTATCTATGGCATTTAGCCGTAAAAATACCAATTTTCACTTTTCTTCTAGCTATTTATCCTATAGAAAGAGAGATTGTTTAACGTTCTATAGAACTTAATTTACAGAAAGATACAACCCTTTGCTTTCTGTACAGTTCAATACAGAGTATTTATTTTCTTCCATTATTCTTTTTATATACCGAAAATCTTCTCCGATTCGATATCTTTGATAATTTTCAATCCTTGTTTTATGGTGAATTCAGAAGGTCTGAAACTACCGGAACAATGAAGCAAAGAAAGGAAATTATCATGGCTGACAAAATTACAGCTGGAAAAGCTGCGTTAAACGTTATTGAAAGCTGGGGCGTCAAACAGATTTATGGGATTCCTGCCGGTTCATTAAACGGGATCATGGATACCTTGTATACGGCGCAAGATACGATCGATTTTATTCAAGTTCGCCACGAAGAAGTGGGCGCTTTAGCTGCAGCGATGCAACCTAAGTTTTCTGGAAATATCGGAGTCGTTTTAGGTTCTGGTGGTCCAGGAGCGACGCACTTGATGAACGGTTTGTATGATGCACGCGAAGACGGAGTGCCTATGCTTGCGATTATCGGTACTCGTCCGCTCAAGGAAGTGAATATAGACGGTTTCCAAGAGTTAAACCAAAACCCAATTTATGCCGATGTTTCTGATTATAACGTACGTGTTGCTTACCCCGAACAATTACCAAAAATTATTGACCGTGCGCTTCGTGAAGCGATTGGTAAAGGTGGCGTCGCAACAGTCGAAGTGCCCGTTGATTTCCACTGGGCTGAAATTGACAACGATGAATGGTACTCTTCCGCAAATGGTTACCGTAAACCACTACCTCCGCATTTAAATGATAAAGATATAGACGAAGCTGCAAAATTGTTAAATGAAGCAGAACGTCCGGTCATTTATGCCGGAATTGGTACCCGTTGGCATGGTAAAGAGGTTGTAGACTTAGCGGATAAATTGAAAGCACCTCTTGTCGTCACAGGTAAAAACTATGATACCTTTGACTTCGAATATGCTGGTTTTATGGGCTCCGCTGGTCGTGTTGGCTGGAAGCCAGGAAATGAGATCCTCGAAGAAGCCGATACGGTCTTATTCGCAGGTAGTGATTACCCATTTGTTGAGTCAGGAGGTCTTTTTGAAGATAAAAAATTCATTCAAATTGATATCGATCCAGCTCGAATTGGTAAACGTCGTGCAGTAGATGCAGCGATTGTGGGGGATGCTGCCGAAGCGATTCGTGAAATTACCGAAAAAGTAGACGATAAACCTGAAAGTGCTTGGTATCGTGCAAGCTTGAAAAACGGGAAAAACTGGCGCGACTATATGACTTCACTGGAAACGAAAACGGAAGGCGACTTACAAGCTTACCAAATCTTTAACGCCATTAATAAATATGCGGATGAAGATGCCACTTATTCAGTAGACGTTGGAAATGTGACCCAAAACTCTGTCCGTCATTTACACTTAACACCTGAGAATTTATGGCGAACTTCTCCTAAATTTGCGACGATGGGGAACGGTTTGCCAGGCTCCATGGCTGCCAAACTTGAATTCCCCGAGCGTCAGGCATGGAACTTATCCGGTGACGGTGGAATGGGGATGGTAATGCAAGATATCGTGACAATGGTTCAATATGACTTAGCCTCTATCCACATTGTCTTCTCCAATATGATGTATGGATTTATTAAACGCGAACAAGAAATTTCAAACAAAAATCCATTCTTTGGTGTAGACTTTAAAGCCCCTGTTGACTTCGCAAAAGTTGCAGAAGCACAAGGAGCTGTCGGCTATACGATTACTTCTATTGACGAAATTGACGAAATTTTTGAGAAAGCAATGGCCGATGAAAAAGCAGGAAAAGTCGTACTCATTGATGCGAAAATCACCAATGAGCAACCCATTCCTGTTGAATATTTAGTCTTAGATGAACAAGAACATTCTGAAGAAGACATTCAAAAATTCAAAGACCGCTTTGAAGCTTGGCACTTGAAACCATTCCGCGAATTCTTAGAAGAAGAAGGTTTAGAACCAAACGTCAAACACTCAAGATTGAGTGAATAAAAAGAATTAAATTGGTTATCAGGTTAGAATCGGCAACGGTTCTAACCTTTTTCATATCAAAAAAGACGACTATAATGAGTGATTATAGCCGTCTTTTTCTGTTTTATTTATTATTCATTTGCTTTTTCAAGCGGGAAAACAAACTCAGTTAAACCAGCATCATCCCGAAGTTCGATCAAATCTTTTTGAATCGATTCATTCACTGGTAGTCCGGTTTCTTTTCGCTCTTGCCAAGTTAAGTATTCTTTTTCGCCTGCCGTATAAATTCGTGCCTCTCCAGGGGCTCTTTTCGCAGCGCGTAATTCTCTTAAAATATCGCCCGTCGTTTTTTCAAAACTTTCCCGGCCCATAAAAGCTTCAGTATCAATCGCCATAAAAAAGTGGCCCAGATGGTATTTTAAATGACCTTCTTCATCATTCATTCCGGCAAGCTTACTCAAAAAGTTCCCTTGTTGTAAGGCCGCGGAAAGAACTTCGACCACTGTCGCAAAGCCATACCCTTTATAGCCCGCTAGTTCTTCGCCAATACCCCCTAAGGGAGCTAAAGCCGCATCACCTGTCACTAAGCCTTTTAAAATTTCCTCGGAGTCCGTCATCGCGATACCGTCTCTTCCAATAACTGTACCTGCTGGAGTATCTTTTCCTTGTCGTTCAAAGACTTCAATTTTTCCTCTTTGCATAATTGAAGTCGCAGCATCTAATGAAAATGGAAAAGCTTCATCCGTTGGAAAAGCAAAAGTTAATGGATTGGTTCCTAATTTGTTTTCTACACTAAATGTGGGCGCAATCGACGGCCGCGCATTCGTCCCTGACATACCAATACAGCCTGCTTTAGCGGCCATTTCAGTATAATAGCCAGCAACCCCATAATGTGCGGAATTACGAACAGCTACCATTCCCATTCCGTATTCCTTAGCTTTTTCAATCGCGATACGCATGGAATGATGAGAAACCACTTGTCCCATTCCATCATGTGCATCAATCACGGCCGTTGTCGGTGTTTCGCGGATAATTTCCCAGTCGGTCGTTGCTGACTGCGTGCCCGCTTGAATTCGATCGATATACATAGGTTTCAAACGGTTAGCTCCATGACTATCGATTCCTTTTTTATCCGCATCAAGTAAGACATCCGTACAAATTTCGGCATCTTCTTCGGGTACGCCATTCGCCACAAATACCGCTTTGACAAACTTATAATATTCGTCCCAATCTAAATAAGCATCCATTTTTCTTCCTCCTCGGATTTTAAAACGCTTTCTCAGTTGTTAAAAGTGTAACAATCTATTCATACAGAGTCAATATGTTCTCCATTTTTTGAACATAAAAAATCATATGAAATTCATTTTATATTGAATATACACCCCTCCAATATAAGGAAAATTCACATGAATCAAATTAGTAGGAACGCAGAATCAGGCAAAGGAATACACCTCGCATATAGTGAAATGAAAAAGATTGAGACCTACAAGTCCATTGAGGACTCTAACCGGAAAATTGTCAATCTTATCAGTTGCTGTCCACAAACCATCAATAATGCATTTAATACTAACTCTGTTCTTTAAGTGCGTCAACAGAAACAAATATGTACCCAACTTGATCAACATCTAAAATTTTGATCCCATTCGCTTTTCTATTTTGGCCTTATTGGAACATTTTCAGTATAAAATAACCACCTGCTGATTTTATACAAAAACAACAGGCGGTATTTTATGGATTCACTTTTATTCCATCAGAATTTTTAGTAATTGCTCTGCTTGTGCCTCAACACCTACGACCATTTCGATTCCTATCAATACTGTGAGATCACTTTTAAAAGACATATTTATCATTATGATGCTGTGACGAATATTCAGCTCATAAATATAAAGATACCAGTGGAATAATTTCAGTTTCTGTTCTGTTTTTTATTTTGTGGTGATATATGTAACAAGATGAAATTAGCCCACAGATTATCACTGTGGATAGTTAAAAAGCCCGAAGCTTCCATGTTTTTCACATGTGAACACTCAGGCTTTTATATTGGACATGTAACCATAAATTTTTTTAGTAAATTCAAAATCCATTTAGTTAAAGTGTAAAATCATCTATCTGTAAAAATAGTTTGCCTCAAAAAGAGCTTTATATGTGCTGTTTTATGCGATTAAAATAGAAAAAGAAAAGAATTCTGCACGAAACAGAACTCTTTCCTTTCTTTATCCATCTAGAAAATTATAATTTTACTTCTACATCATAGTTACGTGGTTGCTTCTTAAATAAATATTCTCCACCACGAACAGACGCTAGACACTCTACACGATTACGCTGAGCTTCAAATACATCTGGTGCATCAAGAACGATGAAGTTAGCTGGCTTTCCTTCTTCTAAACCATACTCTTCTTCAATTTTCATCAATTTTGCCCCATTATATGTGATCAAATCGAAATTGCGTGGGAAGTCTTCTTCACGCATCAATTGTGTTGCATGGATACCATTATCTAATATATTCATCAAGTTCCCGTTTCCTGCCGGATACCATAAGTCCACAATAGAGTCTTGACCGAATGCAACGTTAATGTCATTGTCTACAAACTCTTTTACGCGCGTTAATCCACGACGCTTAGGATATGTATCTTGACGACCTTGCAAGAACAAGTTCTCAGTCGGACAAGCGACAAAGTTTAAGCCCGATTGACGGAATAATCCAAGCATGCGGAAAGCATATGAATCATCCGCTGAGCCAAATGAAGTCGTGTGGCTCGCGGTTGTTAAATCTCCGCGACCGACTTTCATCGCTTCAGCATTCAATGCTTCTACAAAGCGTGCATGTGTATCATCTGTCTCATCACAGTGCACATCAATCAACTTGTCATACTCGACTGCTAAGCGCACAATTTCTTTAACCGACTTTTCTCCCAGTTCACGCGACCATTCGTTATGAGGGATTCCTCCAACAGCATCTGCACCTAATTGAAGCGCTTCTTCAACCAAGTCACGACCTGTTTTTCCTTCCTCTTCAAACGAATACATGCCATTTTGTGGGAAAGCAACTACTTGAATCGTTACTTTATCTTTTAGTTCATCTCGAACTTCAAGCGCCGCTTTAATACCTGTTAAATTAGGATCTGTACAGTCTGTTTGTGCTCGGATATACTGTGTTCCGTAGCCCACAACATCTTCAACAGCAGCATACATACGCTCTTTCATTTCTTCTTTCGTTGTACCTTTTTTGAAGTCATTCCAGATATCTATGGCTTCGAAAAGTGTACCCGTTTCATTTTTAGCTTTTTCTGTTTGCCCTGTCATATAGTAATCTAAGTGCAAATGTGAATCCACATATGGTGGTAACACTAAACGTCCGCCTAAGTCAATCACTTCATCTGCATCACCTAAATCATTACCAATGGCCTTGAATTTCCCATCTTCTATTAAAATTTCAGTTGCTTGATCATTTTTATAAATTTTTGCATTAATAAACTTCTTCATATAATTCTCCCTCCATTGATTTCTCTGGTTTCATATTCATTAGGTAAATAGAACCAAACATTAAGATTATTCCAAGTATACTTCTCTCGTTAAATACCACTACACTCAGCAAACTAGCCACAATGTCTTCTACTGAAGATACAATCGGTGCTTTTGAAGCATCGTCGTTCCTTGATATCCCTTTTAGATAACCTAAGTTCGTCCAGCCCTTGTAACAGAAGCATTTATCATGTCCAAAATAGGAAGTTATCATTTGTCAATCATTCTCCGTTATAAGGGCGTCAAAACTGGGCAAATGTTCCCTGGCTTATAGCTGAGAATACTAACATATAAAACGCCCTCGTCAATGCATCGTCGCTATCTCCAGACCACTTGGCCATCATTGTGTTTGACGCATGCAGAAAAGCTGGAGTTTTAACCCCGAGGTAATGCCTAAAAGCGCGATGTTCAAGATAAAAAAATTCCCTAGCGTACCCATTAAAAATACCCCGACTAAGTTCATGCCCAGGGCTAGGTAGTTATCTTATATAATTTTTTCTTAAATACCAATGTTGATAATATCGCAACAAATACTGGAGCTATATAAAGTAAAACCGTGCCTGTTGAGATCCCTATTGTCATAAGTGACACCCTGTAAGCCTTGATAATAAACAGGGGCCATAGACTCCTGCACACTGGCCACAACGAAATCGTGGGGGTCAGTGGATCGCCTTCGTCCATGAAATCCAATGATTGACGACATCCCTTGGGATATTTTCTGTCACTATACATGTCATTGGGCTGTCACTTCTGCCCAGTTTTGTACCTCGTCAACCGCACAGATTAGTCAAAATTTCCCCTTGTATCGAACAGGAAACTTTTTGTGATTTTAGCAAGCTTCACATTTGAAGACTCGAAAGCCGTTCAATCAATCGACACAATACAAGAGCTTTTCAGCCTTTTTGATAAGGATTGGCCGAATCTTTTTCTTATGATTTTTTGAATCTTTTCCAATTGTTATTGTTTAAGAAGTTTGGGTTTAGTTGATGCATATGAATGTGAATATCTTCTTTTATCTTCAAACCCTTAAAATTTTTCTATCTTAACTGTACCTAACTTAACCGTGACCCCTCAACATTTAACCGTATTTAAAATTTATCCTTTCTGTACGATAAAAAAACAACGCGACAAGGCGTTGTTTTTTCAAGTGTTTTATCTTGCGGCAGAGATTCGCGTAATCGCTCGTTCTAAAGCTAATTCCGCTTCGCGTGCTTCTCGTGTTGATAATTCTGAAGCTAAGCGTTCTTCTGCTCGTTTTTTCGCACGTTCTGCTCTTGCTTGATCAATCTCATCGGCATATTCAAAGGTGCGAACGAATAAGTGTGCTTGATTTTCTTTAAAGTTGAAAATTCCTTCAGAGACAACCACTTCTTCGCGGCTGTTCTCTCGAATTAATAAAACTTTCCCTATTTTGACCGGGATAACTGCCGGCATATGGTTCGCTAAAATCGTCCGAATTCCATCTTCTGTAGGGAGAGAAATGCGTTCGATTTCTTCTACTTGCTTTTTACCATCCATTGTTAACATGGTTAATTCAAACATCTTATCCCTCCACTACTCTTCGGCAGCTTCAATAACATCATCAATGGTTGCTTTAAATAAGAAAGTACTTTCTGAAATATGATCCACTTCACCATCTAAGATTGCTTTGAAACTACGAATCGTATCTTCTACTGGTACAAATACACCCTTCATGCCGGTAAAGCTTTCTCCAACGTGGAAAGGTTGTGATAGGAAGTTTCTGATTTTTCGCGCACGATTGGCGGTTAGACGGTCTTCCTCACTCAATTCATCCATACCTAAGATTGCAATAATATCTTGTAATTCATCATAACGTTGTAAAATTGCTTGAACTCTCTGTGCAATTTCTACGTGTTCTTCACCCACATATTCTGCAGCAAGCAAGCTACTGTTTGACTCTAGTGGGTCAACGGCTGGATAAATTCCTAATGACGCAATGTCACGACTTAATACGGTTCGCGCGTCTAAGTGCGCAAAAGCGATGGCTGCCGCCGGGTCCGTTAAGTCATCCGCTGGTACGTAGATCGCTTGAATCGATGTAATCGCACCATCTTGTGTTGAAGTAATTCGTTCCTGTAAGTCTCCCATCTCGTTTGCCAATGTCGGCTGATAACCAACTGCTGATGGCATACGTCCGAGTAAAGCTGAGATCTCTTGACCTGCTTGGATATAACGGAAGATATTATCGATAAAGAGTAAAACATTTCGTTGTTGTTTATCTCGGAAATATTCAGCCATTGTTAGTCCTGATAAAGCAACACGCATACGAGCTCCTGGTGGCTCGTTCATTTGCCCATAAATAAGAACGGTCTGGTCTAATACGCCTGAGTCTTTCATTTCATAATACATATCGTTCCCCTCACGGGTACGCTCACCAACACCAGCAATGACGGATAAGTCACCCGTTTCCATTGACGTGTTATGTATTAACTCTTGCATAAGAACCGTTTTTCCAACACCGGCTCCCCCGAATAATCCAATCTTTCCACCTTGTGGATATGGACAGAGTAAATCAATAACTTTTACACCTGTTTCAAGAATTCTTGTACTTGTTCTTTGTTCATCAAAAGCTGGCGCTTTACGATGGATAGGCATTTCAAGGTCTGCTTCTGGCTTTCCTTTTCCATCAATAGTGTCTCCTAAAACGTTAAACATACGTCCAAGGGTAGCCTCTCCCACTGGTACTTCGATAGGTGCACCTGTGTCTGCTACTTTCGTACCACGCACAAGTCCATCAGTGGATTCCATTGAAATACAACGAACAATGTCATGTCCGACGTGTTGTGCCACTTCTAATACAATTTCCGGATCCGTTTGGACAATTAATTTATTATATAAATTCGGAAGTTCTTCTTTTTTGAATTTTACCTCAACCACTGATCCAATAATCTGATTGATTGTTCCAATATTCATATTTTTATTCCACCCCCGCTGATAGTTCTAAAATCTCTTGAGTAATTTCTTCTTGTCGTAACTGGTTGTAACGGTTTCTCAACTCTTCACGCATCTCGTTCGCATTATCTGTTGCTTGTTCCATCGCAATACGACGGGACATGTTTTCTGAAAATTTCGATTGATAATACGCTTCGTATAAAGTCATAAATAAATAAAATTCTTGGAACCGTTGATTCGCTACGTCATAATTAGGTTCATAGATCACCATATCTGTTCGTAATAATTGCTGATTCAATTTACGCCAATGGATTTCAACGGTGTTTCCGCTCATTTTAGGGACAGCTATTATAATTCGATAATCTCTCATTAATTCTACAAGATCATCATAAAATTCTTCAATATATAAGCTATCACTCGAGCGGAGGTCGTTGACGACTTCGACATTCGCATTTTTTTTCATTCTTTCAAAGCCTTGTGTACCAATCCAATAGACATAATCTAATTCTTGAGCAGCTTTTTGCATTGTACGATTATATAAAGAAGCTAGCCCTAAATCAGAAGCAATACAAATGCCGAGAATAGGTAAATCTTTAGAATCTTCAAACGTTTCTGTTTCCATCCGTTCAAAATCTTCTGTAATTTCCGCTAATTCTTGCATTTGACGTTGATATTTTTGAAGCTTACTCATTGAAACGAGATTCATTGCATTCGTAATTTTTGATACTTGATTGACTGTGTCTAAACGTAACTGAATCGTTTTAACGTTTTCAGCCATTTTGCATCACCTTAAACTCGTCATAAAGCTCTTGCATGACCGCATCAATACGTTCTTTTAAATCATCTGTTAATTCATAATCTTCTGCAATATCTGCTAATAAGTCTTGGTGGTTTTCTTGGAACGCTTCATGCATATAGCGCTCGAATGGACGCACTTCGTCCACTTCAAGTTTGTCTAACCAACCATACTTACTTAAATAAATACTTAAAATAACAAGCTCATGCGAAATAACTTGTTGTGCTGGTTGTTTTAATAATTCAGTTAATCGTCGACCATGATCAATTACCGCTTGGGTTTCTTCATCAATATCAGAACTGAATTGTGCAAAAGACTGCATTTCATCATATTGAGCTAAGTCTAGTCTTAAAGACCCAGAAACATCTTTCATCGCATCTGTCTGAGCATCAGAACCAACACGTGAGACTGAAAGTCCACTATCAATCGCAGGACGTCTTCCACCTTGGAAGTCTTCTGTATCTAAGAATAATTGCCCGTCCGTAATTGAGATAACGTTTGTTGGAATATAGGCACTAATGTCTCCTAATTGGGTCTCAACAATTGGTAAAGCAGTCATCGAACCGCCACCGTTTTCTTCATTCAGCTTTCCGGAACGTTCTAGCATACGTGAGTGTAAGTAGAAGACATCTCCTGGATAAGCTTCACGACCAGATGGACGTTTTAATAGTAACGAAATTGTACGATAAGCTACCGCATGTTTTGATAAGTCGTCATAGATAATTAAGACGTCTTCTCCTTGATCCATCCAATATTCACCGATAGCAGTTCCTGCATAAGGCGCTATATATTGTAAAGCGGCAGAATCATCTGCAGGACTATTTACAATCACTGTATAGTCTAAAGCACCGTATCGCTCAAGTGTTTCTTGAACTTCAACAACGGTTGATGATTTTTGACCAATCGCTACATAAACACATTTCACATTTTGATCTTGTTGGTTCAAGATCGCGTTAATTGCAATACTTGTCTTTCCTGTTTGGCGGTCACCGATAATTAATTCACGCTGACCTTTACCAATTGGAATCATAGCGTCCACTAGTTTTACCCCTGTATATAAGGGTTGGTGAACACTTTTTCTTGCCATAACACCTGGCGCTTCTCTTTCCACATAACGTTCTTCTGTTGCATTAATTTCCCCTCTGGCGTCGATAGGTTCTCCTAGTGGGTTAACTACTCGTCCGAGTAGTTCATCCCCTACTGGAACTTGTGCAACTTCGCCTGTTCGGTAAACGAGATCATTTTCACGAATATTTTCGTCGCCTCCAAGAAGGATAACACCTACTTGGTTTTCTTCTAAGTTTAAGGCTAGACCAAAAGTATCATCCTCAAAACGGACTAACTCATTGGACTGCACGCCTCTTAAACCGCGAACTAAGGCAATCCCATCACCAACTGTTAAAACGGAACCTGTGTCTAAATCACTAAATTCCCAATCAATTTGTTGAATTCTTTCTTTCAATTTTTGTACGATTTGTTCATCTTTTTGATCCATGCTGCACCTCTCTTATAATTTGATCGATGCGCGAACGAAACGTCGTATCAATAACCGCACCATTTACTTCGAGTCGTAGTCCTCCAAGAATTTTCTTGTCTACAACATAGTTGATTAGATAATCACTACCCCAACGTCTTTCAATTAACTGTTCGAGTTGTTGTTTAATCTTTGAACCAAGAGGAACCGCGCTAAAAACTTGTACATCGTATAGTAAGTTTTCTTCAACTAAAACAATGCGATAGTCTTCAGCCACAGTGTCCAATTGACTAAGCATCCGATCGTGAGCTAACACTTCTAAAAAGTTGATTAAAAGTGGCTCCATTTCATCAGCCAAAATACTTCGAATAGAAGAAAACTCTTCTGGTCGAAATTCAACTAAACTGACATAATCTGGTAAATTATCAAATACTTTCACCATTCGAATTAGTTCATGATAATAAGTCACAGAATCTTCGTCTGGAATCGACGTCATTAATGCATAAGCATATTGTTTAGTGAGTCTCATTGTTCACCTGCTCCAATTCTGATTCTAATACCTGAAAGACTTCTTCATCATCATATCTATAATTTTCTAATGTTCGTTCTGTAACATTTACAGCGATTTCTAAGACATGATCTTCCACTTCTTGTAACATAAGTGCTCGATCTTTTTCAATTTGGTTTTGAGCTTGCGAAAGTAATGCTTCTCTTTCTTCTTCAGCTCGTTTTATAATATTTTCGCGTTCCTGTTCAGCTTCTCTTTGCATCATTTCTTGTTGTTTACGTAATTGTTCTACTTTTTGTTTGTGTTCTGTTTTTAGAGACTGAGATTTTTCCTCAGCCTCTTGTTCAACTTCTTCCGCATACAGTTGAGCTTTATTTAGCTCTTCAGCTCGGGTATCTAAATAATTCATAACATGTTCATGAACATATTTACGATATAAAAGATAAATAATCCCTGTTGCTGCTAACTGGACTAAGAATGTTAAAAGATTCGGAAAAAGCTTCTCCGCTATATCGGTCATATTTTATCCCTCATTTTTTGAATCTTAGAATACAAATAATAGTAAGAATGCAATTAGCAATCCGTAAATTGACGCAGTTTCTGCAATACCCGCACCTAACATTAACATGGTACGAATTTCATTTTCTGCTTCAGGGTTTTTACCAACTGCTTCAACAGCTTTAGCTGCTGCCATCCCTTGTCCGATACCTGAACCTAGTCCTGTAAATACTGCTAATGCTGCTCCTAGAGCTACTAATCCTTCTCCAATTCCCATCTAAAACGTCTCCTTTTTTATAGTTTTATAATTTTTCTTGAGGTATTTCTACCCCAATGAGTATTAACGATAGTGAAATAAATAAGAAAGCTTGTAAAAAGCCTGCAAATAAATCAAAGTACAAATGCAATACTGGTGCCACAATCACACCAATAAAGTTGAAGTTACCAATCAACGGAACAAAACCGCTGAGCCAGCCAGTAAATGTATAGAGTAAAGACATAATGACTGAACCTGCAATAATATTTCCGAAGATACGTAGAGGTAAACTAATTAATGGAGCAATCTCTGAAAAGATATTAGGGATTAAAAAGAAAGAGAATGGTTCTAATAGACTTTGAAAATACCCTTTCACTCCATTTTCTTTTAACTTAACTCCTTGAATAGACAACCAAGTAATTACAGCGAAAACTAAAGTAACACTAAAGTTCCCTGTAGGCGCTGGCAGACCCACTAAACCACTTATATTGGATACTAAAAGATAAATAAATATCGATCCTATATAGGCAGAGAATTTAGGTCCATAATAATCGCCCATTGTGTTAATGGTGTAGTTATTTATCCATTCAACATATGAAATAGCAGCTGCTGTTAAACGACTTGGAGTTTCATCATTTCGAAGACTCTTTATTTCTTTACTGATATACCAAAAAGCAAAGAAAAGTGCAGCTGTTACAATCACAATAGATATTTGTTCTGTTTGAAACATCATCACGCCCCCTTTAACCAAAGTAATTTGTAATAAACATTAAAATGCGGTCTGCAAAATACGCACCGAAAATAGCTAATGGATTAATATATTCCGGTATCATAAATGAAACTAATAACGGAAGCGCAATCCAAACAATGACCCCAAATAAATAGGCCACGTAAGAGCTTACCGAAAAGTTTTTAACATCTATTATTCGGTTCAGTATTTTTTCGCGGTTCAACCGTAGCAAAACCATGAATAACCAACCAACTAACCAACCGATCCCATAGGGAAGGCCAGCTATAAACAAACCGCTTCCTAGTATTATTACTATATAATGAAGCTTAGTCATGACTCCCTCCAATGGTAATGTTCAATATACAACTTTACCTCTATCGGCTAAAATTCTCTAAAATTAAATAGAAAACACTGTTTAAATCAATCCCTGAACACTACCTCATTAAAAATCCATATCTAAATCGTAACAGAAATCAAAACAAAAATCTTGTCTTTTCTCAATTTTTCACAAAAAATCCTCAGATGATTTAAGGATTATTTCTTAGAAGAGATCTTTTTTTACAATTCAAAACTAAATCCTTCATTAATAGATAAATAACAAGACAATTCCAATAATCGCTGCCACAAATAAAGTAAAGGGAATAATTCGCATCATCACTTTTCCTTCAAGCCCGGGTGTGTTGACTGCTGAAGTTCCTAAAACAATATTTCCTGGAGCTAAAGCCATCCCAATAGCACCCCCAGCTGTCTGTGCTCCTAGTACCGCTGGAATATTTAAGCCGATAAAGTCAGCGGTCAGATATTGGAAGTTTCCAAATAAAATATTGGAAGACATATTGTTTCCAGTAATAAAAGAGCCTAATAAACCAATAAATGGTGAAAAAAGCGTATAATAAGAACCTAAAACAGCTGTTATCCCTTCCGCTAACACCATAATTTGACCTGTTCCCGTCATTACTCGAGAGATTGCTAATAAAGAAAGGACCGCAATACTTGGCGAGATCGCTCTTTTTAACGTTCGTTTAAATATATTTTTTACAGGGTGTTGATTTTTAACAAAGCCCGCTTGTTTATAATAAAGATATGAAATGAAGGCCGCTAAAAATAAGAATGTGCTCGCATGGGTGAACGGCTGAAACGGTGAATAATTCTGTACAGCTTCATTCACAACCCCGAAGCCTGTGACAGTCTCTGGGAAATTTGGTCCATAGGAAACTTGATTTAATAAACGATTTAATGGCGTGATCAATAAGACACCTAAAGTAATGAGAGTCATCAAGATATAAGGAATAAGCGCTTGAAAAGGAGACATTTCTAACTGTTCTTTTTCATCTTCTAATTCATAATCTTTATCCTCCATAATTCTACTCTCTTGAACCGCCCACTCTTCATTATATAAACTTGATTTAGATAATAAGATGAGAACAATCAAGGTGAGCGCACTTGGTAGAAAAGCGGCTAGCTCTGGATTAAACTGAGCAATTAATAATTGGCCGCCTCCTTGGATAGCCGTAATAACTAACACAGCTACAAAACCTTTTTTAATCGCTTCGCCTTTCCCATATAAATACGTAATCACAAAGTTCGCAACTAAAGTTAAAATGACTAAAAAAGCTGTCGCAAAAAAAGCAATATTATTCATCAAAGGGACACTTTCAATCATCACTTGTTCCATCAGTGCATCCCAAGCCAGCGCTAAGGTCCCAAAAGTTCCTGCCCAACTATGCCCAAGCAACGGAACAATGACAGCCCACATCGGTTTGACACCAATTTGGATTAATAATGGAGCCGTTACTAATACTGGAACTCCAAAGCCTGTTACGCCTTGTAAAAAGCTAGCAAAAACGACACCAATTAATAAAATGCGAATGAGTTCATTTGGTGCAATGGTTTTAAAGAGCTGGTTCAACGTTTTAAACGCATTAACTTCATAACTGACTTCATATAAAACAATAGCTGAAAAAATGACTAAAATAATACTTAGTGAACCCCATAATGCTCGTAGTAATTCGACACCAATAACAGAAAATGATCCTTGAAAAATCGTCATACCTAAACCGATCGTAACGACTAGTGTAATGGGAGCTGCTTTGATTGCACTCCACTGTAAAATGACCATAAAAAGAATTAATAAAATAATTGGGACAGTGCCTAAAATCCAATAAAATAAATTCATAGGTATATCCATTTGTCATGACTCCCTTTCTACTATTCATTTTTTTGAAACGCTACCTTAGCCAACAAATATTGGTAATCGCACAACAAAATAGTCTATTTAAAAATAGACTATTTTGCAGAAAACCGTAGTTTGTTTTGAACCACTGAAGGTCCCTTTTATTATAGCCTTTCCTTTCATTTTTTTAAATACTCTGAGAGAGATTAGTTGGACAAATTTTCCGAGACTTGGACAGTTCATTTCAACACTATAGATTGGACAAATTTTCGAAGAAAGATAAGAGACTATTTAATCCTAGGCCTAAAGTAACTAGTGTCGCAAATCCTCCTAAAATATTATGCGTTAAATTATTCTTGTATTCCCCTAATAATTCCTTATTGTTTGCCGCAATCATAATCAAAATCGCTACAATCGGTAGGAATAAACCACTAAACGCGGAGGCGAAAATGATAATTTGTGTAGGGCTCGTACCTAAGGCAGCGAATACTGTTCCTACCACCACGGAGGCTCCACTAGCCATTCTAGCTTTAATATCATTGGCTTCCCATCTGAACATACGGGCCAGTACTACTTTTAAAATAAGTGGGGTAGCAATCGCAGAAGATAAACCAGCTGCTGCAATCCCCACATCGCCAATAATTCGTGCATAGCTTCCAAGTACAGGCTCTAACATTCGTGAAAAGACAATCGGACTATCCACTTCTGTCCCCGTACCATATAAAACCGTTCCACTGGTTATAATAATAGCCGCTGTAATAACAACACCAATACCAACATTGAAACTTGTATCAAATTTTGACGCTTCTAAGTCTTCAGGTGTATGCCATTTTTCAGCCGCCGTTACCGCTTGCATTAATAAGTTGATCCCAATCAAGGTTGTACCGATTAAAGCAATAATCGTAACTCCTGAGCCTTCCGGGATACTCGTCGGGACAAACCCTGTAAGAACTTCCCCATAATCAGGGTTTACTAAAAACATTGTGAGTACGAAAATAACACCCATTAAGCTGACAAAAACAGACATAATTTTCTCTAAGGTCTTCGCCGTCCCCACAACTACGGCATAAAAAGCAGCCCCTCCTAGGATCAAAGCGCCCGCCCATTGCGGGATATTTAATGCGTCCGCTAAACCTAAGGAGCCTCCAATAAGATTCCCTGCTTCAAGTCCAAATGCCGTTGCAAATAATGTAAGAATAACAATACCGGTAATTAGAATCTTAGCGACTTTATGGTTGGAGAAACTTGCAATCGCTCCCTCTGTAATATCATGATTCGAAATAATACCAATTCTTGAAGACATTTCCATTAAAATAATAAGTGCGAGTCCTGAAAATAAGATCGTCCAAAGCAGTTCATAACGATAATTTACGCCAGCTAATGTTGTGGTGGTAATCGTCCCTGGTCCAATAAAAGCGCTCGTTACGATCGCCGCCGGACCCATATCTTGAAACTTTTCTTTTAACGTTTTCTTCCTTTTTATTTCTTTACTCATTGTTGTTTCCTCATTTCTTCTGATATTTTGAGTCACTTAAAACAACTAAAAATGTTTGTAAGTTTTTCAACTCCTCTCTATTTATTTAAATTTTCCAACCCATTTAGAGGGGAAGATAAGCAGTTGTTGCACATTCCCTTTAGCTTCAATCAATGATGTTCTTAAAGGCACCCCTTCCATTTAAACAAATAGGACGTCACTTAAGGGAGATCACAAATACAAAAGTTGTTCCTGCAGATTCCAAACCCTAAATAACGCTCGGTAGAAAGCATCTAAAAACTACCACATATAACGTAGCCTGTTAAGCGATATCATTTCTAGATTAGCTAAAAGTGATAGCGCATTCAATGTTCTTTGTGCTGAAATTATTAATTTATTTGTCTATATTACACAAGCTTCTTATATAAAAATAAAAGACCTATCCTCGATTTGGATAGGTCTTCTGTTCGGCTTATTTTGTAAAGTCTAAGTCGTTTGATTTTAAAAAATCAAGTTCGGCAACTGTTGATTTTCGTCCTAAGGCTTCATTTCGATGCGGATAACGTCCGAACTGATCAATAATCTTTTTATGATCGTACATAATTTCCGTATGCAAGTCATCGTCTAATTCTAGATAAAGTTTTTCAGTTATTTCTTGTACCGCTTTTGATTCTGAATGCATCCAAGGCAACAAGACAAAACTTTTCTTTTCAAGCGGTTGTTCGTCAAACTCGGGACAAGTCATCGCGTATTGAGAAAGCACAAGCGCCATTGAATCTTGCGTATAGCTTAATGCCGTCCCTCGATTTAAGTTGCGTGAAAACTGATCGAGCACAATAATTTCTGCCAGTCGTCCTTCAAAGGTATCTCGCCATTTATAAAGCAACCCTTGTCGTCCAGCCTCCCATGTGTCATAAAATCGTTCCCGAATTTCTTCGTCAAACTCATCGCTTTTTTTAAACCAATCTTCTTCATCCGCTTCATTGAACCAAAAATCATAGACTTCTTTTGCTGATGCTATTTTCATAACGACACTCCTTTTGTTAGGTTGTAATTTCATTTTAACACACGCACACTACTTTGCTTTTATTCTGATTTTGGATTTTGGTGATAAACGTTTGTATTGATTAATGAGAATCATTATAATATAATATTAACAAACATTTAATTGTAAGCGGTAGCAACGTTTTCGAGTGTTTATTTTTATTAATATTTTGAAATTCTTTTAAATATAGAAAGAAAGGATAGTGATTTAAATGAAAACAAAAAAATTTATGAAAAGAATTATTCCCTTCTCTATGATTGCAGCGGGATTAATTCTTTCTTCATGTGGGAACACAAATGATACAACCAATTCTGAAGAAGCAGAGAATTCTGGAGATGTCACCCTCGATTATATGATCTGGAATGCTTCCGGTAAAGACGGAATGGATGCTATCGCCAGAGCTTTTGAAGAAGAAAACCCGGGAATACAAGTCAATGTACAAGTAACCCCATGGGATCAATATTGGCCCAAACTAGAAGCAGCTGCATTAGGTGGAAGTATGCCGGATTTATTCGTGATGCACTCGCAAGAAGTGGCTAAATATACTGAAGGCGATGTCTTACTGCCACTAAATGATTATATTGAAGAAGCTGACATCGACATGAGTAAATATCCTGAAGATATTTCTGAAATTTATCTTACGGAGGAAGATGAACAGATAGCTATTCCACGCGACTATGACACGATTGGGCTTTGGTACAACAAAGAAATTTTTGATGAGGCTGGTATTGATTATCCTGACGAAACTTGGACGTGGGATACCCTGCTAGATACCGCTTTAGAATTAACCGACGAAGAAAATGAAATTTACGGCATGTTAGCGCCGGTCAATAACCAAGAAGGTTACTATAGTTTCCTCTACCAAAATGATGGTTATGTATTAAATGAAGATAAAACAGAATCTGGCTTCAGAGATCCGAATACGGTAGAAGGTATGCAATGGTACGTAGACCTCAGTCTAGAACATGGTGTTTCACCAACCGCTGCGCAGTTTGCGGATAATGATCGAATGGTTTATTTCCAATCAGGTCGAGCTGCCATGGGAACTTTTGGTTCTTATCAAGCGAGTACATTTGTCAGAAACGAATACACGGCCGAACATATTGACGTTGCTCCTTTACCTAAAGGAAAAACAAATGCAACCATTTATAACGGTACCGGAAATTCAATCGCTGCAGACACCGACCATCCAGAGGAAGCTTTAAAGTTCCTGGATTTTTTAAGCTCTGAAGAAGGGCAACGAATTATGGGTGAGCACGGAACAACAATGCCTTCTCACGAAGATGCTCGCGATGCTTATCTTGATGCTTACCCACAGTATAACTTAGAGCCTGTTCTAATCGATCAATTAGACGATGCTGTCATTAAACCATATTCTGATAAAACGAAAATGTGGAGTGATGTCGAGAATGATATTATTTTATCCGTATTTTCAGGTGAAAGAACCATGGAAGAAGCAGCAGACGATATGGTAACAGGAGTTGAGAATGTATTAAGTACAGAATAAATTTAGTGGTACACAGACGGAGGAATAACGATGGCTGAACAATCCACGACTAAAAAGTTTAAAAAGAATAAAAAAAGAAAGTCAGCAAGACAAAAAGATATGATTAAGTGGGCTTGGGTACTCATTGCTCCAACTTTTATCGGTTTATTAGTTCTGAATATCATTCCTGTATTTATTACAGGCGTGATGAGTTTTCAAAGCGTGAGTACATTTGGCGAATCTCTTTTTATTGGTTTTCAAAATTATATTCGCTTATTTCAAGATATGGAATTTTGGAGTTCTTTAAAAAACACACTCCTCTATGCTTTTATTCAAGTCCCAACAACAGTGGTTATCGCAACCATTCTTGCTGTTTTACTAAATTCTAAAATGGAAGGTTTATCTTTTTATCGAACCCTTTATTTTATGCCAATGTTAGCCGCTCCAGCAGCTGTAGCCATGGTGTGGCGTTGGTTATTTAATTCGGAATTTGGATTAGTGAACCAACTCTTACAGTTCTTTGGAATGAGTGGGTCGATTCAATGGCTTTCCGATCCTAATGTAATTATTTGGAGTTTAATTATTGTAGGTGTTTGGTCAAACATCGGGTATAACATGATTCTAGTCTTAGCCGGACTCCAAGAGATCCCTAAAACTTACTATGAGTCAGCAACACTTGCCGGAGCGAATAAATTTCAGCAGTTTTTCCATATTTCATTACCTCTGCTTACGCCTCAACTATTTTTTGTAGTTGTGACGAGTTTAATTACCTCCTTACAAGTATTTGACCTTGTTTATTTAATGTTTAGTAATACGAATCCTTCTTTAATAAACGTTCAAACATTATCTTATATGTTCTACAACGAATCCTTTGTTTTAGGGGATCAAGGCTATGGAGCAGCGATAGCGATTATGCTCGTTATATTGATTTCAATCCTGACATTTGTTCAATTGAAATTCCAAGATCGCTGGGTCCACTATGACATTTAAAAAGGAGGAGGAAGTATGTACAATAAATTAACCAAGACACAAAAAACAATTATTCATATTCTATTGATCGCCGGTTCGCTTATTATGGTTTTACCTTTTGTGTGGATGATATTGACCGCTGGAAAAACAATTCCAGAAACAACATCGATCCCACCCACTCTCCTTCCTGACTCTTTTCAATGGGAGAATTTTACGAGAGCCTGGAATGTATTACCATTTTTAGATTTTTTCAAAAATACATTTTTAATGATTATTGTGCGCGTCATTACAACCACGATTTTCAGTACTATGGCGGCTTTTGCATTAGCTAAATTAGAATTCCCCGGAAAAACTTTATTTTTCTGGATGGTCTTAACGCAACTCATGATCCCGCCTCAAATTTATATGACGCCTCATTACTTATATGCACAAAATTTAGGATTACTGGATACGGTTGCTGGTTTAATTATGCCCGGAGTTGTGTCCGCTTTTGGTACATTTTTACTTCGCCAGTATTATATGCAATTGCCCGATGAATTAATGGAGGCCGCGATTATCGATGGTGCTTCGATTTGGCAAGTCTTTTGGAAGGTTTACTTCCCACTCGCAAAATCAGGGATTGTAGCCTTAGGAATTTTTACGGCTCTAAACTCCTATAAATCATTAATGTGGCCATTGGTGGTTAATATTTCGCAAGAAAAGCTTCCTTTATCCGCTGGTCTTGCTTTACTCCAAGAGTCATTTTTAAATGACTATCCATTATTAATGGCCGGGACAGTGATTTCAGTAGTCCCTATTATTATTCTTTATATCTTCTTCCAACGTCAATTTGAAGAAGGAATTTCAACAACAGGTGGAAAATAAATCAATAAATTTAGCAGCTATTTCTAAACTAGTTAGAAAATAGTTGCTTTTTTGTTTGAATAGGCGCTTTGCCCAGCGCGAACCGTGTGACTCGGGAAAGTATGTGAGTTGACTCCCTCTATTTGTTTTTTATTTTATGTCGATGATGGTCTATAGAACGGACGCTACGTAAAGATATTCCAGATTGCTTACCATAAGGGTCACTTCAATTAAAAACCATCTAGTGTCTCATAAATTTTCTTTAATATATTTTATAAAGAAGAACGATCCTTTAAAATAAGAAGGGTTCCTTTTTTTGTATTGAAAATGAACTTTTTGCGTTAATATATATTTATGAGTACATAAAGGAGATAGTTACATGATTAAAAAAGAATATTTTAAAGATGCTGAGAATGCTTATCAAACTTTAGCGGCTGTGATTCAAGCGGATCGACCAACAGTTTTCCGTTATCTTTCTACTTCAGAAGGGATTTCAAGTTGGTTTCCTCAATTGTCGCTGAGTAAGGAAAACAACCAATCCTTTATTCAATTTGATATGGGAGATGGAACTTTTGAAAAAATGATGTTGCTTGACTTCACAACCGATAAACAAATTACATATGAATGGGCAACGGGAAAGATAACCTTTGAATTAGAAGAAGTAGAAAACGGAACAAAACTCACTTTCCACGAAACATTGCCGTTGAATTTCGAAGCGATCCCACAAGACTTTACCGGCTGGTTTGTGCAAATGAAGAACATTCAAAGTGTTTTAGAAACAGGTTCAGCTGCGGAATTAGAACCAACAGAAATTAAAGAAATCAGAGAACAGGTTAAACAAGAATTATAGAATAAATATTTTCCAAATAAAAAACTCGCTCAAGGCGAGTTTTTCTTTATTTTTTCACGAGAAAAGATTTTAAATAAAAGCGACCCATTCCGTCAATGGTACATTCAATATCATGATCATTGTAAGGCTCATCTAGAATAGTTAGTTTCTTTGCTTTTGTTCCTTGTTTAATTCGAAAGGCGCCTGATAATTTAATGTCTTGGATGACGATCACAGTATCCCCATCAACCAATTCGTTCCCGTTTACATCGCGTACGATAGCTGCTTCTAAAGCCGCTTCATGTTCTGCTAGTGTCCATTCATGGGCACACAGCGGACAAATCATCAGACGACCATCTGTATAAGTCAGGTCACTTTGACATTGTGGACATCGTGGTAATTGTTCCATAACTCCTCCTTCATTTCTGGTGTTTCTTTATTTTCATCAATCACAATATTTGTAATTTTCTTCATTTTATCTTCGTTCGCGGCTTTGTATTTATCGCTGTGGATAGTCCATCAGCCCACAACCTGCACAAAACCTGGTCAAATACTCTAACGACCTTCTTTTATTATACCATAACTAGCTACAAATAATTTATAAGGCCCCCATTTGACCTGGTTTCTACTCTATTTCTTGTTTAAGGTGATCCTTTTAGTGATAAATAAAACAATTTGCGTATCTTAGAGGGGGGCTTTATAATAATGAAAGTGAATTTTTTACTAGATGAAGGAGATATTATATGTTTACTGGAGTGATTGCCGATACCCTCGCTATTTTTCTTGGGGGAGCGATCGGATTATTTATTCATAAAGGAATCCCTGAAAAAGTAGAACAAGCGATTATGAAAGCTTTGGCACTCAGTGCTATTTATATTGGGATAACGGGAATGACATCAGGAGAGAATACGATTTTTATTATTTTATCTCTCGTTATCGGGGTCGTCATCGGTGAGTTTATACAGCTAGATGGAAATGTGAACCGTCTGACGCACTTCTTGGCTTCAAAAGTTCCTACCCAAGATAAAGACTCAACGTTTTCCGAAGGTTTTATCACGGGCACTTTGATGATGTGTGTAGGTGCATTATCCATTGTAGGTCCCATCGAAAGTGGTCTAACAGGGAACCATACGATTTTATTTACAAATGCTGTGATGGATGGTTTCACTAGTATTATTTTAGCTTCGAGTTTAGGCGTTGGCGTTTTATTCTCAGGCTTTTTAGTTTTTATTTATGAGGCGGCGATTGTCATTTTTTCAGGCAGTCTAAATGCCCTTTTAACCACCCCGATGATTGATGATATCAATGCGATCGGTTCTATTTTAGTCTTAGCGATTGGTTTAAATATGTTAAGACTTACGGATATAAAAGTGATGAATTTCGTGCCTGCCCTTTTTATTCCAATGGTCGTTTTCTTTTTATATTAAAAAACGAAAAAGGTCTAGCAATCAGCGCCTGAAAGAACTAATCCTCCTCGAGGAATAAGGAAAAACCATTGATAAATATATGTTACAAGGTTATAGTTTATGTTAGATGAGCTTGCTCATGTAAAAACGAAAGATTCTAGAAAAGGAAATGAAAAATGAAGACAATTACGATCCTGATTCCAGCTTATAATGAAGAAGAAGTGTTGCCTGCCTTAAAAGAGGCTTTAAATACTGTGACAAACGAACTGTCGCAGTACCGTTTTGAATTTCTTTTTGTGAATGATGGAAGCTCTGACCGTACCGCTCAATTACTGACAGCATATAGCATGGAAGATGAGCGAGTAAAATATGTTGAGCTTTCTCGTAATTTCGGGAAAGAAATTGCTATGCTGGCAGGTTTTGATTACGCCCTCGGAGATGCAGTCATCATCATGGATGCCGATCTGCAACATCCCCCAGAAATGATTCAAGAATTTGTTTACTGGTGGGAACAAGGTTATGAAGATGTCTTTACCATTCGGAAAGAAAAAGCAGAAAAGAACCCATTCAAACGTTGGGCTTCCTCCGCTTACTATGCGATTCTGCAACGTCTCTCTTCTTATGAAGTGCATCAAGGTGCAGGGGATTTTCGTCTGCTCGATCGGAAATGTGTTGAAGCTTTAAAAGATTTACGCGAAAATGAAAGAAATACCAAAGGAATGTATGCTTACATCGGCTTTCGTAAAAAAGCCTTAGAGTATGAAGAATCCGAGCGAGCAGCGGGAGCTACCAAATGGAAACTTTCTGCTTTAATAAAATTAGCGATCGATGGGATTACTTCTTATAGTACGATTCCTTTACGTATGTGGTCGGTCATTGGCCTCGTGATTTCCTTCTTTTCCTTTATCTTTTTATTGATTGAAATGATTAAAGTCCTTATTTTTGGATCCAATGTCGCCGGTTACCCTACTTTAATTGCCGCTATCGTGTTTTTAGGAGGCATTCAGTTAGTTTCGCTAGGCGCTATTGGTGAATATTTAGCTCGAGTCTTTACCGAAACAAAAAATCGACCAGCCTACTTCGTAAGAAAAACATCGAATGAAGAAGATAGGTCTGAGTCAAAAGAAAGAGATCAAACAGATGAAAGAAAAAATCATTAATTTATATTACCGTTATCGAGAACTCATTGATTATGCATTTTTTGGTGGCTTGACGACAGTTGTCAATATTGTCGTCTTTTTTATTTTGGATACGGGGTTCCAGTGGCCGTATTTAATTGCAAACGCCATCGCCATTATTCTATCAATCTTATTTGCTTATATCACGAACAAAATATGGGTTTTTAAATCGAACACTCAAAATGCCCGCGAGACCTTTTTAGAATTTTTCCGATTTCTTGGTTTCCGCTTAATTTCCGGTCTGGCGGATATGTTGACGATGTGGGCACTAGTAGATTTATTAACGATCGATACGAGTCTTTCAAAATTAGCTACGCAATTCATCGTCGTCGTTTTAAATTATGTTTTTAGTAAATTTTTTATCTTTTTATAAAGGTGGAGAAATCATGTCTGTTCGAACACAGAAAAAACCGATTAATGCTCAAACATTTTTACAATATTCGGCTTTATTTGTCTTAGTATTTGGAGTTATTTATGCGGCCTTTTTTATTCAAGGCAAGACTTTTATTTGGGAAGGGGACGGTTTCCATCAACACTACCCGTTCTTTCGTGAATATTTAACGATTATTCGGAATTTCTTTGAAACCGGTCAGTGGCAGAGTTGGGATTGGAATATCGGCTTAGGACAAAACACGCTGACTACTTATGGCTATTATGTAGTCGGCGATCCCTTTGTCTATTTAGGCTTATTATTTCCTAAAGGCAGTGAGGAATTAGCTTTTTACTTTATTATGTTTGTCCGCATCTGGGCCGTTGGAGCAAGTTTTCTACTCTATGCGCGTAAAATGGCGCTTTCCCATCGTAGTGCTTTAGCTAGCAGCCTAATGTATGCGTTTAGTCATTACGTTATTTATAATGTTGTGCGTCATCCGTTCTTTATCCACCCTATGATTTTCTTTCCTCTATTATGTTTAGGGATTGAGAAAGTTTTCCGAAAAGAATCTGGCGTTCTTTTCAGCCTCATGGTGGCGATCAGTGCCGTTTCCAACTTTTACTTTTTCTATATGCTGACTTGGATGATCTTTTTATATGCTTTACTACGTTATAAAAGTGCTGTACAAGCAGAAGGTTGGCTCACATTTTTTAAATGGTTTGCTTATTTTGTCGGTTTATATCTCATCGGATTACTTATTTCAGCAGCCATTTTCGTTCCACTCGTGCACGGTTTCTTAAACGCCTCCCGTTCAGCGAGTTTACCGCCTATTTCATTGCTTGTCTACCCTCTGCAGTACTATGGTTTACTGCTTGTCAATAGCATTACACCGGGAACCATTTACTGGACGGTAGGAGGTTTATCTGTTGTCGGTGTTTTAACTTTACCGTTTTTAACAAAACGACGTCAACAACGTCCCACCCTCTTTTGGGGTTTAATGATCATCGGCGTTATGCTTCTCTTCCCATTTTTTGGTTCTTTGATGAACGGCATGTCCGGGCCTTATAATCGTTTTACCTTTGTGTTGCCTTTTTATCTGGCCTTAGCGACTGCTTATTTTATCAATCATTTCCATGAAATGAAAGAAACGGACCTGACTTGGATCCGACGTTTGCTGCTTGCTTTTTCAGTTTTTTATCTAGTGATAAGTGTCATGACGAGTGAATTCATTTTTTACTTAACGCCTGTCGTGATCGGTTGGATTTTCTACTCTCTGATTCAGGCACGAGTCACTCAAAAAGTTTCAATGAAAAAATTTCAACAGTTCCTCATTGGCTTAATCGCCTTCAATATGATCATTAACGCTTTAAACTTTTACTTACCTCATGGGAAATACGCCATGTCTGAAACCGAAGATTATGGCACCATTGACGAAGCTTATGCGGAGGTCTTTGAAGGGGCTGAAAAAAACTTACCCGAAGATGAATGGTATCGCATCGGTGTCAGTTCGAAAGACAATAACGTCCGTAATCAATACGCTTATATTGATCGACCAGGTACAAATTCTTACGCTTCTTTAACCAATGGTGCGGTCGCTGACTTTGCGCAAATGTTAGAGACGAGCCAGTATCAAATTATTCAACCGCTACGTAATGGGATCGATGATCGCCGCGTAGCGAACCAAGCGTTAGGGGTTAAATATATTTTAACGGATAAGGCGAACGCTAACTATTTACCGCCCGATTATACGATGAATACAGAGCTATCCGACGAAGCAACGGACACTTTAGTTGCAGAAACAGCTCACGAAGCGCCTTTTGCTTATGTTGAAACAAACAGCATTTCACGCACGGAAGCGGAACAGTTACATCCGCTACAACGAGAAAGTTTGCTCGCTAACACGGTTATTCTTGAAGACGAAGCCAAAGAGTTACAAGCACCCGCTGAAATACCATCTCTCCAAACCCATGCAGGAAAATGGACGGCTGGAGAAGGTCTGAATTTAGAAGACAAAGTGAAACTTAACGAATCAATGGAAGTGCATGTCGAGGATAAAAATAGTCAGATGACGTTGACACTTGATCAACCGGAAGAACTGTTAGACCAAGAAGTATTTATTTATTTTGAAGGTATCAACTATCAGCCACCCGCAACCTCTCCCGGTGTACAAGCATCAACTGCTTTCCGTTTAAATGTGGATTATAATAATCAGGAAAAAACGGTTTTACAATCTGATCAATACACCTTTAGTTCCTATTTCAAACGCGAGAATATATTGTTGCATCTCAATGAAGTCGATGAAACTGAGGAAGAGTTAGTCGTAGAATTTGAAGATCCTGGACATTATTCCTTCGAAAATGTCTCAGTTGTTTCCCGCCCTCTTGATGAAGAACAAATCGCGAGAGAGGCTCAAGAAAAAAATGCACAAGCTTTAAATATCGAAACTTTTAACCATCAACAAATAGCAGGGACAGTGGATGTTGCTGAAGATGGTATGCTTGTCACGAACATTCCTTATTCTGCTGCTTGGCAAGCGATAGTCGACGGACAGTCTGTCCCTACGGAAAAAGTGAATGTTGGGTTTATTGGAATCCCTCTCGCTGCCGGAGAACACACTGTCGAATTCAATTACCACACTCCTTTTCTTAAACTGGGTGTTGTATTGACGGGTGTCGGCCTTCTCTTACTCGGTGGTTATGCGATCTTGTATAAGAAAATAGATTTTTAGGAATATTTTAATTTAAAAAAGGAGCCCCAGTAGGTTTGGGGCTCCTTTTTTGATTTTTCTGAAGGATTCTCGTGCGGTAGAGACGCTCGTGGTGTTGTATATCATTTTCGTGACCACGAGAACCATGCTCGTGAGGTCGTATGCCAGTTTCGTGATCACGGGAACCATCCTCGTGATGCCATATGTCAATTTCGTGATCACGGGAACCATGCTCGTGGTGGCGTATGTCAATTTCATGATCACGGGAACCATGCTCGTGGTGCCGTATATCAGTTTCGTACGCACGAAGAGCTATTCTTCTTCAATGATTCTATTTTTTCCAATGGCATACTCTGTTTCCGCCATCTCCCATCCACCAAGAAACAAAAACCGTTTGGATAATTTTTCATTATCCAAACGGTTTTCATTTTATTCATATTTTTTAATTGACTGCTTCCGCTGTTTCTTCTTGTGGTTTCCATAAACCTAATACAACACCGGCAATCACGCTACCGATAATTAAGGCAAGGACAAACATCAACGGATGATCCGCGAGGGTGACGACAAATAAACCACCATGTGGCGCTGGAATAGCGACATTCCATAACTGAGTCAGTCCACCAGCAATCGCTGATCCTAGGACGGAAGAGCCAATAATTCGCATAGGGTCTGCTGCTGCGAATGGGATCGCTCCTTCCGTAATAAAGGAAATTCCCATAATAAAGTTTGTAAGCCCTGATTGTTTTTGAATTTCGTTAAATTTATTCGGGAAGAATGTCGTGGCTAAAGCAATCGCTAATGGTGGCACCATTCCACCAACCATTACGGCAGCCATTAAACTTCCGTCTCCTGTATCGGTAAAGATTCCAATGGAGAAAGCATACGCTGCTTTATTAAAAGGCCCACCCATATCAATGGACATCATACCTCCAAGGATTGCACCTAATACTACGGCGTTTCCTGTTCCAATATTTTCTAGGAAAGTAATCATTGCTGTGTTAATTGTTGCAAAGATAGGTCCCACAATGAAATACATCAGTAACCCTGTAGCAAGTAGTCCGAGTACAGGGAATAATAGAATGGTTTTAAGTCCTTCCAAGGATTGCGGTAAGTTTCTCAAACCTTTCTTGATGCCGTTCATTACATAACCGGCTAAGAACCCGGCAACTAGTCCTCCGAGGAAACCTGCGTTACTGTTCACAGCAAGCAAACCACCTGCCATACCGGGTAATAGACCTGGTCGATCGGCAATACTAGATGCAATAAATCCAGCTAAAATGGGAATTAAGAAATCGAAAGAAGCATTTCCAATTTCATTTAAGGAAGTAAACCAAACGCTATCCGATCCTAACCAGCTTTCTAATAAGAAAGAGATCGCCATTAAGATTCCACCACCGACTACAAAAGGCAGCATGTGGGAGACACCATTCATTAAATCTTTATAAATATTATTCCAAATCGATGAGTCTTCATCTGCTGCTGTTTCTTCGGCAGTATGTGCCTCATCTGCTTGTAAAATAGGAGCCTGACCTTCCACTACTCGGTTAATTAATTCTTCGCTTTTGTTAATACCATCGCTAACGGGACGTTGAACAACATGTTTCCCTGCGAAACGATTCGTTTCAACTTTTGTATCAGCTGCAACAATGACACCATCCGCTCGCTCAATTTCATCCGCCGTGAGTCGGTTTTGAACACCACTTGAGCCATTAGTTTCGACGCGAATTTCTACGCCTAACTCCTCTGCTTTATTTTGGAGCGCTTCTTCGGCCATATACGTGTGGGCGATACCTGTCGGACATGCAGTAACGGCTACAATAAATGGTTTCTCTTCCGTATCCGCAGTGGAGGTCGACTCTGTTTCTGTCGTTTGTGGCGTTTCATCACCTTCATCCGCTGCTTCATCCCCATTTAATTCTTGTTCTTTAGCTGTGAACAATTGTAAAACTTCAGTGGAAGTTTCCGCTTCTTTCAATTGTTGTATAAAATCACCATCGACTAAAGAACGTGATAAACTAGCTAACACTTGTAAGTGCACATCGTTTTCACCTTCAGGCGCAGCAATCATGAAGAATAAGTAGACGGGTTCACCATCTAATGCTTCAAAATCAACGCCTTTTTTACTTTTAGCAAAGAGTACCGCGGGTTTCTTCACTGAACGATGCTTCGCGTGCGGCATCGCCACGCCGTCTCCTAACCCCGTAGAAGTTTGTTGCTCACGAGCAATAATCCCTTGTTTATAACCTTCTGCATCGTCAATAATATCTTGTTCGGCTAACTTATTGACCATTTCTTCGATCGCCGCTGTTTTCGTTTCAGCTTGTAGATCCATGATCATTAAGTCTTCAAATAATATATCCTCAATTTGCATGCTTATTCATCCTCTCCTATTTTTTCGATCTGAATTTGGGGGTACAGCGTATCAATTTCTTCTTTCGTCGCTAAATCTTCCGTAAACGCTGTCGCACTCCCACTGGCTAAACCAGTTTTAAAAGCTTCCTGCAGATCTCCTGTTTCTAAAAACGTGCCCACAAAGCCAGCAATCATCGAATCGCCAGCACCGACGGTATTTTTGACAGCACCTGTCGGAGAGTTTCCGCGGAAAATCCCTTCTTCAGAAAATAAAAGGGCGCCTTTACTTCCGAGCGACACAATCGCAAAACGTGCACCTGCATCAATTAATTTTTGCCCGTATTTCATATAATCCGCTTCCGTCTTTAAAGTCACATTAAATAACTCAGCTAGCTCTACATCGTTTGGTTTTACTAAAAAAGGCTTGGAATCTAACGCGGCTTCTAACGCTCTACCCGTCGTGTCGATCACAAATTCCGCGCCTGCCTTTTTGATCGCCGCAATAATTTGTTGGTAGTAATCCGTCGGTAAATTCCGTGGTTGACTGCCTGAAATAATAACGAGATCGTCTGGTTGAACCGCTGTCAGCTGATCTAATAATTTGGTCGCCGCTGCTTCATCAACTCGCGGTCCTTGACCATTTAATTCTGTTTCTTCAGCTGCTTTTACTTTTATATTAATCCGCGTGTATTCTTCAATCGCTGTAAAGTCAGTTTGGATGTTCTCCTTTGCTAACTCTTCTGCAACAAAGTCACCCGTAAAACCGCCCATAAAACCCAGAGCGGTATTCGCATGGCCTAGATTCTTTAAAACTCTTGAAACATTAATGCCTTTTCCCCCCGTAAAAAAGTGATCCGCTTGGATGCGATTGAGCTCGCCGAGCTTCACTTCATCTAAGTTGATCACGTAATCAATCGATGGATTTAATGTTAATGTGTAGATCATTGGTTCGCCTCCCATATTTTGGTCCAGTTTGTAAATTGTGCTCGATCTGACTCGTCGAGTCGGCTGGTGATCACCGCATAATTTTCCAATTCACTCACTTTGACAAAATTTACTTTATGAAATTTCGTTGAGTCTGCAACGACATACGTTTGATTCGCTTGGCTTCCGGCTAAACGTTTTAAAGCGGCCTCTTCAGGATCAGGGGTGGTATAACCAAATTCACCATCAATCCCGTTCATCCCTAAAAATGTCTTACTAAAGCCATATGTTTCTAATTGCTTGAAAGCAACAGAGCCAATGATGGCTTTGGTTCTCATCTTAATCTGTCCGCCTAACAAGACAGTAGAAATATTATAATCCGTCAATAAATCAGCATGATTGACCCCGTTTGTGACCACTAATAAATCTTTGATGTCTTTTAAAAAAGGAATCATTTCGTAAGTAGTCGTCCCCGCATCCAAATAAATAATATCTTCTGCTGTCACAAAAGAAGCGGCTAAAGCGCCAATTTGTTTCTTTTCATGAATGTTTTTGGATGATTTTTCTTTCATCTCCAACTCTGTGTTCAGGGTATAAATTCTCTTTGCGCCCCCATGAACTCGTGTAAGCAGCCCTTGTTCTTCAAGCTCAGATAAATCTCTTCGAACCGTTGATATCGAGCAATTTAATTCCGACTCTAAATCTTTAATTTTAACGGTATTTTCTCTTTTAAGTTTATCTAAAATATATGCATGTCGTTCTTCTGTAAGCATTCTCATCACCTTATATCTCAATAATAGCACTACATCCGCTCATTTTCAACCACAAACAGTCAAAATCATTCATTACCCATCTATACGAACTTTAATTTAAAAATGCAGAGGGATATTGCACCGTCCCTGTTTGGTTTTCTAAAGCGTCAGGAGTTAATTCTAAAGCCATAAAAGCTTCTTGCGGTACATCAAATGGGGCTTTTATCTGCCACAAATAAGCCGGCTTAAAACCAAATCGTGGGTAATAATCAGGATGCCCTAAAACAATAATCGCTCGATAGCCGGCAGCTCTGGCTCTTTTGATACCTTCTTTTATTAATTGGCTACCAATCCCTTGCTTTTGAAAAGCTGGATGGACAGCAACAGGGGCCAGCGATAAAGCTCGCATTTCTTGGTTTTCATTGACAATTTTATTTTCAGTCAGTAATAGATAGCCAATGATCTCTTCCTCTTCATTGAACGCCACTAAAGAGAGTTCAGGGACAAAAGCCGAGGAAGTGCGCAGTTTTTGGACAAGAACATGTTCTTGCTGATCACTCATTGTTTCCCTTAAAAAAGCTTCTTTAATCACTTCTTCGATAGCTGTATAATCTTTTGGCGTTTCTTGCCGGATGGTTATCTTCATTGTTTTTCTGCCTCCTTGCTTATTTTTTCATAGAAGGTTATAGCCAATTGTTTCGCGCCTATCTCATTCGGATGGATGCCGTCAAAGAACCATTCGGGGTGTCCGGCAGTCGCTTTTGTCATATCTAAAAATTCTAAGTCATACTCCGCGGCGACTTCTTCTACCACATCATGAATCGGTTCAATAATACCCGGGTCAATTGAACCACGGGGAGTATTTTCTAAAAATACAGTCGGTGGTGCCGCTAAAATGACACGCGAAACACTTTCAAGTTCTAAATAACTTTCTAAAAGTTCCGTATACTCTTCCTTAAATTGCTCAGCTCCTGCCCAATTATTCGCTTTAGTATCATTAGTACCTAACATAAACAGAACAATCTCGGGTTCATAGTCTAAACTTTCTTGATAAGCTTCGGTGGTGCTGTAAGGAAAATCACTCGAGGACTGCGCAGCATAGTTCGATTTTCCGAAATTTTGCACCGCGTAACCTTCACCCAGCATTTCATCTAATTGTTCAGGATAATTATTTCCAGAAAAACTATAATAAGTAATACTGTCACCTACCGCTGCAATCCGCAGATCATCCTCTTCCACGCTGAGTGTCGTATTTGTTTCGACCGCTTCACAGGCTGTACCTAGCACTAAAAACAACAAGCCGATCCCTGCCAACCACCATTTTTTAATTCTACTCTTTTTCATTCATCTCGCTCCTATTTTTTTGTTCTTGAATCTTTTATTCTATCAGCTATTTAAAAAAAGAAAAATCTCAAGCCTCCCCTCCTCGAAGAGTTCTTGAGATCTTAATCTTCTCGCTAATATTGAGTGCCAAATAATTGAGTCACATATAAAACGTCCCCATCATAGTGCACGCCGATTCCTATCTCATTATACTCCGGGCGGATCATATTTTCATAATGCCCTTCACTTTCAACCCAACCGTTAAATAGAAACTCAGCCATTTCTTCATCCGGTAAATGATAAGTCGCCATTCCTAAATTTTCACCTACAGCTCGATAAGGATACGAAATCCCTTCTTCTTGAAAGACTGTAAAAGCGTCGGAACCGTCTGGCCGCGTATGTGAAAAAGCCTCTTCGGTTTCCACTGCTCGAATCGTCGCGGCGGCTCGCAACATTTCATTAGGAGCCACCGAAGGCACACCTTGTTCAGCGCGCAATTCATTCACTAATTCGATCACTTTACTTTCGATTAATTGCGCATCGACTTCCTGATCGCTCGCGGTTAACGTTTGGGCTGTTTCTACTGGTTCCTTTACTTCGGGCTCGGCCGGCGGATAAATATCTTCTAAAATCGGTATTTGCTGTAGATCTTCTCGGTCTGGAAGATATCGCACAATCGTGTCCATAACTTCTCCGGCTTTGGTACCACTCAGAATATTTGCCGAAGCCAGCCAAAACCCCAACAAGATCGCTAGAAATAGCGCAATCAGTTTTCTTAAAAGTTTCATTTTGATTCATACCTTTTATTTTTTATTATAGCACTTTTGGTTTTCAAATTATAGAAACAGTTTTTTCGAAAGAACGAGACACTTTTCTTGAAGTTCAAAACAAGGTCTGTTAAATTGTATTTTAATTAATTGTCTCTAATTAAAAACGATAAAAAGAAGAGTACAAACGAACAACAGCCCAGCGAATCTCGGTAGGTGGAAAGAGATCTGTCATGCGTTTGGAAGTGCATCTTGAAGTTGCATAGCTGAATGAAGAAATTCTTGAGGTTATGCCGGGAGAGCCCGTTAGCGCTCGCCGGTCTATTATTGTGGTACCGGTCAGAGATTTACGAAGAACAGAAGAGCAATAGATGGCTTCGTAAAATTAAGGTGGAAACGCAAAGTAATTTTATTTTGCCCTTAAACAAAGATGACTCTTTTTAGCAGTCATTTCTGTTTAGGGGCATTTTTTGTAGAAAGGATGGAAGAATTCTTCTAAAATATTTTGTTGCACAAGTAATCTTTAATTTGTAAAAAGAAAGGTGAATAAACATGAAAAACAATTGGAAAAAACTTTTAACAATGACTAGCTTTTTAGCCCTCGTAACCTTTGTTTTAGTCGCTTGTGGTTCAGAAAATGACGCTTCAGAAGAAGTGGCATGGGAAGACCAAACGATCAATGTCGCAACCCCTGGTAGTGGACCTCCTTACAGTTTAATTGATGATGAAGGGAATTGGACCGGAACAGAAGCTGAGATTTGGGCGGAGATTGTTGAGCGAACAGGCTGGAATATTGATGTGCAAAGAGTCAGCGGGAATGCTATCTTTGGGCAGCTTGATACAGGCCGTAGTGATGTCGCAGCCAATAATTACGCCTTAACGGAAGAACGAGCGCAAAATTATATTTATACCGAACCTGTTTATGCGGATGCCAATACCGTAGCCACTAAAGGTTGGAACGATGAAATCAATACGCTTGATGATCTTGCTGGAAAAACAGTTGGCGTGATGGCCGGACAAGCAGCTGATATCCCGCTTACTCAATTAGAAGAAGAAATAGGTTTTGAATTAGTTCGTTATGAAGGAACAGGCGACGCATTTCAACAATTAGAAATTGATAACCTTGATGCCGTTGCTGGCCCAAGATCTCTCTTAAATGAATATATCGAAAGAAGAGATGTTGACTTTAAGATTCTTGAAGAAAATCTGAGCGCTACCCCTATTGTTTATTTCTTACCAGATACGGAAGAACATGCGCAACTTCGCGATGAACTAAATGTTGTGATTGAAGAGATGATTGCGGATGGAACGATGGGAGAAATCACAGAAAAATGGCTTTATACAGATATGACTAAAAACCTTGAAGATGTGGAAACAGAACAAGAATAATATGGAAAGGATGAATTGAATTGGGATTTGATTTTAACTACCTGTTGGAAGTTCTTCCTAACCTTTTTTATGCTGCCAGATTTACTTTATATTTAACGCTGGTTGCTTCATTTTTCGGCTTAATCATTGGTCTCATTCTTGCGGTCATCGGTTACTATGAAGTAAAAATTCTGAACCCGCTCGCAAAAGTTTACCTTTTCATTATGCGCGGTGCTCCGCTGGTAGCTCTGCTCTACTTTTTCTACTATGGAATTGCGAGCTACAGTACCTTTGTCAGTGAAATGGAACCTTTAAATGCCGTTTCGATTATTATTAGTCTAACGGCCGGTGGGTTTATGGCTGAAAGTATTCGAGGTGCTTTGCTGTCTGTGGATGAAGGTCAGAAAGACGCCGCTTATTCATTAGGAATGACCAACGGACAACTCATGCGACGCGTCATTATTCCTCAAGCGGTGAGAATTGCGGTACCGAGTCTATTTAATAATGTCATTAGTATCACGAAAATGACATCCTTATCTTTTATGCTTGGTGTGGTCGATGTGATGGGTTCTGCCCGTATTGAAGGTTCTAGAACATTTAGTTATTTCGAAATTTATGGGGGCGTCATTATTGTTTATTTAGTCCTTATTGGCTTATTAATGATTGTCCAGAGATACGTCGCGAAAAAATTCTCTGAAGCTTATTAAGTTAGAGAGAGGAGCAAATCAATGAGTCAAAACATGATTGAAATTCAAAATTTATCCAAATCATTTGGTGAGCACCAAGTGTTGGAAGATATCCATTTAAAAATTAAAGAAAATGAAATCGTAGCGATTATTGGTCCATCGGGTACAGGGAAATCCACTTTTCTGCGGATGTTAAACTTTTTAGATGAACCGACAACCGGAAAAATGACCGTGGGCGATGTGACGATTGATGCTGAAAATTATTCTAAAAAAGATGTCCAGCAGTTACGATTACAGACTTCTATGGTTTTTCAAAATTATAATTTATTTAAAAATATGACGGCTCTCCAAAATGTGATGGAGTCTCTCGTCACTGTACGCAATGTCCCTGAAGACGAAGCCAAAGAAATCGCCATTGAGCAGTTAGAAAAAGTCGGTTTAGCCGAAAGACAGGATGCTTATCCTTCGCAATTATCTGGTGGGCAACAGCAGCGAGTGGGGATCGCACGCGCATTAGCTGTCAATCCCAAAGTTCTCTTATTTGATGAACCAACTTCTGCGCTTGATCCTATGCTTGTATCGGAAGTTTTACAGACTATTAAACATCTGGTGGAAACAGACAATATCACGATGCTGCTCGTCACGCACGAGATTTCTTTCGCTAAAGACATTGCTTCTCGGGTGCTTTTTATGAATGAGGGACGGATCGCAGAGGACGGCACACCGGACGAAATATTAAACCACCCGGAAGATGAAACCTTACAACAATTCTTGAATATTAATCAATACAATTAAATAGAAAGAGGACGCCAACCCATGAATCGGTTGGGTCCTTTTTTATCTTATACCTCATTCAGTGATCCAAGGTCATAAGAAGTCCCTATTATTTTACTGCTTGTGTACTCGGCTGGTAATTTTCTTTTTTCAAATCAGGGATGCTTAACATGGTCAATAAACTGACGCCATATAAACTCGCCAGGAAAAGCATCACCATCGGTATCCCAGAATGGTCTAAGATCATGCCGATAATAACAGAAGAGAAGCCGCCAACTGCTCGACCAACGTTTAAAATCGTATTATTCGCGATGGTCCGGATGCGTTGCGGATATAATAAAGTCGTCACCGTCGCATAGCCGGTAAACATGCCATTAACGAAGAAACCAACAACGGCTCCGCCTAGAATCATTGTGAAGGTCGTGTTCGCCAATGTAAACAAATACACAGAGAGTGCGGAACAAATTAAGAAACTGCCAAAACTTTTTCTAGGGCCTATTCTATCGATCATCTGCCCAAAAACAAACATCCCGATACACATACCTATAATGGTGGCAATCATCCATTGCGATGAATCACTCACCGAAACCCCTAACTGAGACTGCATCATCGTAGGGAGCCAGTTCATCATCCCAAAGTAGCCGGCGATTTGAATCGTCGCCATCAACATCAAAGAAAGAGTGAGTCGGCTCAATTGTGGGGTCGCAAATAATTCTTTGATTTGTGGGGGGTTCTTTTCCGTCTGTGGCGTCGTTTCGGCTCCTGTTTCTGTAATCGCTGGGGCATCTATGAAAAAGTGAGCCCACACAATGAGTACTACCGGCAGAAAACCGAAGAGAAACAAACCACGCCAACCTAATCTCGGCGCTATCAAGGCCGCAAGAATAGCAGCTAAGATAGAGCCTATTTGACCTACAATGCCATTGAGAGACGCGATTCTGCCCATTTTATTTAAAGGAACAATACCCGCCATAATTGAAATGGCCACCCCATACTCACCACCCACGCCGACACCTGAAATGAAACGCAAGAGGTAAAGGATGTAAATATTATCTACAAAGAAGATAAAGCCAGTGGCTAGACTAAAAATCAAAACGGTTATTTTAAAAATATGAAATTTATTATACCGATCAGCAAGGACTCCAAAAAGTAAACCGCCTACTAACATTCCCAGATTTGTAATCGTGCCGATCCAGCCGGCTTCTGACCCTGATAGATTCAAATCTGCAATAATACTCGAAAGGGAGAAGGATAGAAACATCACATTCATATCATCTAAGCCTGAGCCTAAGATAGCCGTTCCTAATACCCGTTTATCATTTGTTTTCATATAATAACCCACTCCTTCTATTATTTTAGTTCGCTTCCTGTGACCATTTCACCGGATCTTTATACCAATCCGTCAAAGTCTCTTTAAAGGGAAGCAGTTCCTCCTCTTGAACAGCGACTTCAATTAATTCCGGATAAGTCGTCAAGGTCTGTAAATCATAGGTTTGCTCTGCAAAAGCTGCACGTCCTTCGTCCAAGAGGTAACTAAAAATAGCGGCACACCCGATGACTTCTCCCCCCGCTGCGGTTACTTTATCGGCAGCTTCGATGACACTGCCTCCCGTACTAATCAAGTCTTCAATCATCACGACTTTTTGTTTTTTCTGCAGGGAACCTTCAATCGCACTATTTTTACCATGGTCTTTATTGCTTGAACGAACATAAATCATCGGTAGACCAAGCTTATCAGCCACAATAGCCGCATGAGGAATCCCTGCGGTAGCAGTGCCTGCAATCACTTCCACTTCGGGATAGTTTTCTTGGATTAAGTGTGCCAGTTCATTTTCGATAAATGTTCGAACTTCAGGGAAACTCATAATTAAACGATTATCACAATAAATCGGTGCTTTTAGCCCACTCGACCATATATAAGGATCCGCTGGTTTTAGTGAAACAGCCTCAATATCTAAAAGTGCTTTTGCTACTTGCGAAGAAATGTTATTCGTCATTAGCTTTCATCCTTTCTGTTAATGCCTGTGCCCATGAAGCTTGAATTTCTTTATAAGCAGAGAGTGGATCTTTTGCTTGGGTAATCGGTCGACCCACCACGATATAGTCACTACCACCTTTTGCAGCATTTTTAGGCGTGGCGAACCGCGTCTGATCATCCATGGTTTGTTGGGTCATACGGATACCTGGCGTGACCGTTAAAAATTCAGATGCTATCTGTTCATGAATTTTTCTAGCTTCTAAAGGGGAACAGACCACCCCATCCATACCCGAGGTAAAAGCTAACGCGGCATAATGCAAGATACTCTCTTCTAGCGTGGCATACGTTTGCTGTTCTTCTTTTATTTCTTGACCGGATAAAGAAGTTAGCTGAGTGACCGCTAGTAATTTGGGGCGCTGTTTTCCAGCAGGTGTCCCTGCTTCCAGTCCTTCTCTAGCAGCTTCCATCATTTTTCTGCCTCCTTGCGCATGGACATTGACCATGCCCACCCCCAATTGAGCTAAGACTTTCATCGTCTTTTTGACTGTATTTGGAATATCATGCAGCTTTAAGTCCAAAAAAATATCGTGATTGGAATCAATAAGATCAATCACGATATCAGGACCACTGGAATAAAATAACTCCATTCCAATTTTAATATTTAATTTTTCAATACCTAATGAATCAATAAAATTATGAACTTCCGATGCTTGATTAAAATCGCATGCGATAATCGGTTGTCTACGTTCCATTGTCAAATCCCCTTCCTGTTTATTGTTTGCCAAACTTTAAACATTATAAGGGGTGTCCCATTCTTTGTCAATTATTTTTAGACACTTTCTATCAAAGATTTTTTAGCATTAATATGCCCTCCGAAAGTTTGAGTAAAAACTCTAACTTAACGAAGGGCACTTCAAGACACACTTACGCTAACTTTTTTTAAATTAAAGATAATATTTTTGAATAACCTCTAAATCGTCATCTAATTCATAGACTAAGGGTTGTCCTGTTGGAATTTCGAGTTCCATAATATCTTCATCTGAAATTTCTTCAATATACTTCGCTAAGGCGCGTAAAGAGTTCCCATGCGCGGCAACTAAGACTGTTTTATCATCTAAGACCGCTGGCGCGATATGATCTTCCCAAAATGGAATAACGCGCGCTAAGGTCGTTTCTAAATTCTCACCCATGGGAATCACACGTTTTTGTAAATGCGCATAACGTCGATCATTTAAAGCCGAATGCGGATCATCCGGGTCTAACATAGGGGGTAAAGTATCATAGGAACGACGCCATAATTGTACTTGCTCCGCTCCATATTCATCCGCTGTTTCTTGTTTGTTTAACCCTTGGAGCGCTCCATAATGTCGTTCATTTAAGCGCCAAGTTTTAATCTCGGGCACCCATAGTTGGTCGGAGTCCTCTAAAACAATATGGCAAGTCTTGATCGCTCGTTTTAAAACTGACGTAAAAGCTAAGTCAAATTCAATCCCCGCTTCTTTTAACTTCCGTCCTGCTTCATGTGCTTCTTCTATCCCCTGGTCATCCAAAGCCACATCGACCCAACCGGTAAATTGGTTCGAAGCATTCCATTCACTGCGTCCATGACGTACAAACACAATTTTTTTCATGTTTAGCCTCCCTTTCATTCTTTCATCTACAGGCTCATTATATACCTTCGCCAGATTTGAATAAACTGAACTGTTTAACTAGCTCTTTAAGCATAAATCGATGGTAAATCACTGGCAATCGTTGGATAAGCGAGAATCATTTGCGCAACTTCTGCAGACGGTGTTTTTTGATCAATTAATAAGCTAAAGAAATTGATCAGATCATCGGCTCGTTGATTAATACAAGTTGCTCCCACTAATAAACCGGTGTCACGCTCGGTGACAATCTTTATTTTCGAAACCGGCTCGTTCACACGGCGATAGCTAAACCAAGAAGTCGCGTCGATCTCTGATACTTCATAATCTTCTTGTTCAGCCGCTTCTGTGGGAGTGATGCCTGTTTGCGCTAATTTAGGGCTCGCAAACACGACGGTCGGAATCGTTGGATAAGTAATTTTTTCCTTTGTTTCTCCAGTAAGGTAGCTGACGAGATAGTCCCCTTCAAAAGTAGAAACAGGGGTTAATTTAGGTTGTTCTTTAGCTAATACATCACCACAAGCAAAGATATGGTCATTAGCCGTTTGTAGATATTCATTGACAGTAATGCCTTGTTTTTCAACTTCTACGCCAGCCTTTTCTAATTCCAACTCTTCGATATTGGGCTCACGTCCTGTCGCACAAAAGATTTGATCACTTGTTAATTCAAACCCTTCTCCATCGGTTAAAAGGAAACCATCTTCTATTTTCTCAATTTTTTCAGTCTCAATGTTGAAATGAAAGTGGACGCCCTTTGCTTCCAATTGTTGGACGATCTCATTGACGAATTCTTCCTCAAAAGCTTTTAACGGATGATCATTGTGCTGAATCAGATGAACTTCAGCCCCAGCGGCATTCGCGATCGCTGCTAACTCAAAGGCAATGTAGCCTCCACCCACGAAGGTAATCATTGCCGGCATCTCAGGTAAAGATAAAAAGTCATCACTTGTTAAAAAGTGCTCGCTACCTTCAATCGGTAAAATAGAAGGTTTTGCACCCGCTGCAACAACGAAATATTCCGCAGTCACTGTCTCTTCGTTCACTTGTAAGGTTTCTTCATCAATAAATTGCGCACTGCCTGTAATCGTTTCAACACCTGCTGACTGCAAGCTTTCTTGACTCGATTGCGGAACAGGATCAGTAAAGGTTTCTTTAAACGCCATTAAATCCGGCCAATTAACTGCAGGTGTTTCTGTAAAACCTTTGTCGATTAATTGCGTGACATGGTCTTTGGCTTCAACCGCAGCTAATAATACTTTTTTTGGGTCACACCCGCGGTTCGGACAAGTTCCGCCCCAGAGATCATTTTCGATAATTGCTACTTTTTTCCCCGCTGCTGCCAAACCATTCGCGATAGCTGTGCCACCAACACCACTACCAATTACTACTGCATCATACATTTTATCCATTTATAAAACCCCTTTCAAATTATTTTTACCACAGATGGCCTACATTTACCACTGACTAACCTTATAAAAAGCACATATCTTCAAATTTTTTAAGCCCAGCAAGAGGCAAAGCAATTGATTTATGAATGAAGGTAAAAGGATTACAATAGAGGTACAGAAAGTATAGAAAGGAAGATTGTTGTGTCTGAAGAAGTTATATTAAATGATAAAGAAGTCATCGAATCGATCAAAGCGATAACTAAAATTTATCCTGAACTCGGAACCGCCTTAAAGTATGAAAGTAATTTTCAATTATTATGTGCGGTTATTTTAAGTGCCCAGACCACTGATATCTCGGTGAATAAAGTGACCCCAGCTTTGTTTGAAAGCTTCCCCACTCCTGAAGCGATGGCTGCTGCACCGGTCGAAGACATTAAAGAACATATCCGGAGTATTGGCTTATATAATAATAAATCTAAATATTTAAAAAATATGGCGCAAGCCTTGTTAGACAAATTTGACGGCGAAGTCCCTCATACTCGTAAAGAACTAATGTCCCTGCCGGGCGTTGGACGGAAAACAGCCAATGTCGTTTTAACTAACGGCTTTCAAACCCCTGCTTTTGCGGTCGATACCCATGTCGATCGCGTTTCGAAAAAACTGCATTTCGTCCCTAAAAATGCTTCTGTCCCCGCTGTTGAAGACATTATGACCGATAAACTACCATCTGAAATGTGGTATCCGGCGCATCATTCGATCTTATTATTCGGTCGTCACCAATGCGTCGCACGTAAACATGATCATACTGAATGCCTGAAACGCATTAAAGAGGCGCTGCCTAAAAATGATACGGCTAAAAGTGCATTTCAAAAAATGCTGACTGAAATCAATGAAGAAGAAATAATATAAATGAACAATAAAAAATCCTGCCCTTTTTGCAAGGCAGGATTTTTCTATTTGATTCCTTTTTGTTGTTGTTTATATTCTTTAATCACTCTTAAGCCGCGGCGTGCCGTCTTTTTATTAGGACTTTTCATCATCCGCTGAGCTGTTGCTAAATCGACTTTTTCAGACATTGGCATTCCTCCTCTAAGGGATATTCACTCTTTTTTTACCAGCTAGCTTTTCTAACCCCAGGAATCTTCCCTTCATGAGCTAATTTGCGAAAGTTCAATCGTGACATATCAAATTTTCGCATATAACCACGTGGGCGTCCATCTAGGCGATCACGGTTCTGTAAACGTGTCGGTGAAGCATCTCTTGGTAATTTAGAGAGCCCTTCATAGTCTTTATTCTCTTTTAACTCTTGTCTAAGTGCTGCATATTTTTCAACCGTACGACGTTGTCTTTTTAATTTCTCTATTTTGGATTTTTTAGCCATAAATATAAATAATTCCTTTCCGTATTCCCTATATAAATTGTTTTTATGATTGATTATCATTTTTTGAACTAAATCGTAATCGTTACGATTTAGTAGTTTACGATGAAAAGACACTTTTGTCAAGTCTTTGCTCTCGTAGCAATCTTTTTGGATGATCGCTCAACCATCTACCGCTCGAACATCCTCCTACACAATGCGACTTTTTAATAAAAGAATCCATGTTGAAACGCTCATACAAGAGAAATTCATCAGATATTGCTACACTATATTTAGCGAAAGGATGGTAAGATGAACAATAAATGGATCGATGAATTACCAGTAGATCAGATAGAAAATATCAAAGCAGTCAGTGGTGGTGATGTAAATGATGCTTATGAGGTGGACAGTGCACAGCAGAAATATTTCTTGTTGGTACAACCGAATACTGGCGAAGAATTTTTCCATGCAGAAGCTGCTGGTCTAAAGGACTTAAAAGAAGCAGGAATTACTGTCCCCGAAGTGTATCATGTCGGAGAAATTGACGGGGATGCTTATCTCTTAATCAGTTTCTTACAAGAAGGAGCACGCGGAGATGACCGCAACTTAGCTCAAATGATCGCCAAAATGCACCAGACTTACAGCGAAAACGGTCAATTTGGGTATGATTACCCTCATCAAGGAGGGGATACTACCTTTAGTAATGACTGGACGGATTCTTGGATTGAATTATTTGTCGAAAGACGCTTAGATAAATTACGGGATGATATTATCCAAACGAATAAATGGAGTCCGCAGCAAGCTGAAACGTATGAACGAGCACGTGAAGTAATCGTTGATGAGCTTAGCCAGCATCAAAGTAAACCTTCCTTATTACATGGTGATTTATGGGGCGGTAACCATATGTTTCTAACCAATGGCGAGCCTGCTTTATTTGACCCTGCTTCTTTTTATGGGGATCGTGAATTTGATATCGGAATGACGACTGGCTTCGGTGGCTATAGTCAAAGTTTTTATGAAGCGTATCAAGAAATTTTCCCGATGGAGCCTGGCTTTGAAAAACGTCTTGCTTTTTATCGTTTGTATTTATTTATGGTTCACCTTCATAAATTTGGCGGCATTTATGAACAAAGTGTCGATCAAACGATGCGCGATATCCTTTCTTAGAAGCGACAAAACAGATAGTATGTAAGGAGTGTTGGTGATGGAATTAAAACAAATTGGAATCATCCATAGTCCCTACCAAACAAAAAAGAAGCCCCTAAACAAGGGAAATTTGAGGATAAAATAAGTGAAATCGAGCTTTTCGATGAATACAAAGCCGGTTTAAAAAACATCGAAAAGCTCACCCATTTAATTATTTTATATTGGGGGAGTCAATCTGATCGTCAGATTCTGGAAACCAAGACCCCGTGGAGTGAAGAAACTATGGGCGTCTTTTCAACGCGCTCACCTAACCGCCCCAATCCCGTCGCTTTTTGCGTGGCAGAAGTGGTTGAAGTGAAAGACAACTGCCTAAAAGTTAGGAATTTAGATGCGCTCGACCAAAGCCCTTTACTCGATATCAAAGCTTATTCGGCTGAAATTGATGCTTACCCTGAAGCAAAACGAAAAGAATAGCGAAATAAGCCTTTTTAGACACATTCAAGCCAAATAAAAACGATGACATTCGCGAGAATTCATCGTTTTTATTCTGGTTTATTTTATTCATTATTCTGAAAAAGTGGCCGTACGTAAATCGAATTCGTTTCCGACCGATCTTAAAGTCATATTTTGAATATTTGGATTTCTTAATTGAATTTCCACTTCTTGGTATAAAGGAACGAGTGCTGTTTCATCGGAAAGAACTTGTTGGGCTTGTTTGAAATCTTCCCAAGAAGCCAGCTCGTCATTCGCATCTTCTCCTTTAGCCGCTTGTAAGAGTGCATCATACTCAGCATTATTGTAGTCGCCACGGTTATATGGAGAGTCCGACTCGTAAAGTTCGTAAAAATTCACACCGGAAGCAAAGTCTGCGGCCCAGCTTGATAGAATGATATCATAATTTCGATTATCTTCGGCATCTAAGCGATTTTTCTTCGGCACATTCTGTAACTCAACCGTCACGCCTGGCATGGCACTTTGGATTTGTCCTTGGATATACTCCGATATTTTCTTAATATGCTCTTCATCATCTGTCACTAAGCGGATCGTCAACTCTTCCACACCTAATTCTGTTTTCGCTTCCTCCCACAATTCAGACGCTTTATCTGTATCAAATTTGGGAGCAATCGCTACTTCTTCTACAAAGTCTTCTTCCGTTTCAGGATTGAAAATAAAGTTTGTTGGAACTAAGGTCGAGATTGGAATAGCGCCCGTTCCAATCACTTCTTGTGTCAATTCTTGATTATCAATCGCATAATCCATTGCTTCTCTTACCTTTTGGTTCGTTAATACGTCAATATTTTCATTAAAACGTAACCAGTAAGTTCTCGATTTTTCATGAGGCACAGCCTCCGGATGGTCTTGGTATTGTTTCGCAAGTTCTCCACTTAAAATAGCGTTATCGACTTCTCCGGCTTCGTAAAGATTCACGTTCGTTGATACTTCTTTTAATACTTGGACATTAACGGTTTGAATCTCAACTTCTGAAGCATAATAGTAGTCTTCATTTTTATTTAATGTCCAGGTTTCCTGTGTTGTATCCCAATCATCCACTGTATAAGGACCACTTGCGATGACTGTCTCTGACGAAGTGCCGTAACGATCGCCTTGACTCTCAACGTACTCTTGGTTTAAAGGATAAAATACAGGAAATGCCAAGAGGTTCGTCAAATACGGTGTCGGCGTTGTTAATTGAATTTCAACAGTATAATCATCTAAAGCCGTCACACCTAGCTCTTCAAGAGGTAATTCTCCGGCAGACACTTCTGGTGCATTCACAATATTTTCCGCTAAATAAGAATAAGGTGCCGCAACTTCAGGATCTACTAGGCGACGAATCGCATAGACTTGGTCGTCTGCAGTGATCGGTGTCCCATCACTCCATTGCGCATCTTCTCGTAATTGGATAGTATAAGTTAATCCATCTTCCGAAACTTCCGGTAAATCTTCTGCTAAAGCGGGTTCAATATTATTATGAGCATCTTCCCAATAGAGACCGTCTTGCATATGTGATACATAGTTTGCACTATTCATATCCGTCACTAAAGTAGAATCCAAAGTTAACATTTCTGTCGGTGCCACATAATTTACAACGTGACTTGCAGCGGCACTTCCTTCCTCCGTTGTATCTGTACCACAAGCCGTTAAAAATAAACTAATTATTAATACAAAATATATTGAAGTTTTCTTCATTGACCTTCCCCTTCTCCATCTGTATCTTTTCAATGTTATGGATTAGATTAGCATAAAGCCCATCAAATAACAATCATTTATTCATTTATTTCTAATATAATTTTAATTTAACGATTGAACACATAAAAAAAGAGAACAGGTAAAAGCTCCTGTTCTCCTTGAGTCAATATTTTTTAATCATATTCTTTCTGCGCTACATTCCGTGCAGCTCTTTTTGCTTTGAGTTCGTCTACTTGGTTCGGTTCACAGAAAATAAAATGACCAGGGGAAATTTCAGTCATCTCTTCTTTCCCTGTAAATGGTTGATACTCATATTCAATTCGCTCACGTTCTCGTTCATAGATTGGATTCGGTAAAGGAATAGCTGAAAGTAAACTCTGCGTGTACGGATGAAGCGCATTGTAGTAAAGTTCATCCGCTTCCGCAATTTCGACCAGCTTCCCATTGTACATCACACCAATTCGGTCACTAATATATTTTACCATCGAGAGATCATGGGCAATAAATAAATAAGTGAGATCAAATTCATCTTGCAAGGACTGTAAGAGATTGACCACTTGCGCTTGCACAGACACATCGAGCGCTGAAATCGGCTCATCCGCAATAATCATTTTAGGTGCTACCGCTAAAGCTCGAGCGATCCCAATTCTTTGTCGTTGACCTCCTGAAAACTCGTGCGGATAACGGGTTGCATGGTCCTCATTTAAACCAACAACTTCCAACAGTTCAATTACACGTTGACGACGTTCTTTCGAGTTTTTAGCTAATTTATGAACATCTAGTCCTTCCGCCACAATATCTTCTACCTTCATTCGTGGATTTAAAGACGCATAAGGATCTTGGAAAATCATTTGCATATCTTTCCGGAAATTTAGGTCGGCCTTCCGACTATTCAGCTCTGATAAGTCATAGCCATCAAAATGGACTTCACCGTCTGTCGGGTTATAGAGGCGCATAATAGAACGGCCCGTGGTCGTTTTTCCTGAGCCGGATTCTCCTACGAGACCAAATGTTTCGCCTGGATAGATATCAAAAGTGACATCATCTACCGCTCGTACTTCAGTCGGTTTTCCTGGATTAAAATACTGTTTTAGATTTTTCACGGTTAAAATCGGTTCTTTTGAATTATTCATTCGCTCCCTCCTTCACACGTTTAGGGTCCCGTTGAGCTTGGTCGGGTACTGCATGAGCAGTATTTATTTCAATTTCATGTTCTTTTCGTAAGTCTTCAAAGACTTTAAAGCGTTCAGCAATTTCCCGCGGAACTTCCACCCCTGGACAATCAGGATGAAGTAACCACGTAGCTGCCGCATGTGTATCAGACACATGGAAGAAAGGGGGTTCTTCTTCATAGTCAATTTTCATCGCATACTCACTACGAGCTGCAAAAGCATCCCCTTTAGGTGGTTCATGTAGATCGGGCGGGGTTCCAGGAATTGATAATAACTTTCCTCTTGTCTTCAATGTCGGCATCGAAGTAATTAAGCCCCAAGTATAAGGATGTTGTGGATTATAGAAAATCTCATCCACCGTTCCATATTCAACAATCTGTCCTGCATACATGACCGCTATTCGGTCCGCTACATTCGCTACAACGCCTAAATCGTGCGTGATAAACACAATCGAAGTATCATTAAAGACTTGTAATTCTTTAATTAATTCTAAGATTTGAGCTTGAATCGTTACATCCAGTGCCGTTGTTGGTTCATCGGCAATTAATATTTCAGGCTCACAAGCTAAAGCAATTGCGATCACAATCCGCTGACGCTGTCCCCCTGAAAACTGATGTGGATAATCTTTAAAACGTTCTTCCGCTTGAGGAATGCCCACTCTTTTGAGTAATTGTAACGCTCGTTCTTGAGCTTCTTTTTTCGAAACATCTTGATGAAGTTCAATCGGCTCGGACACTTGATCGCCAATCGTCATCACTGGATTAAGTGAAGTCATTGGATCTTGGAAGATCATCGCGATTTCAGCGCCGCGGATTTTTTGCATTTCTTCATCTGTTTTTTCTAATATATTTTCTCCATGGTACATAATCTGGCCATTTTTAATGACCGCATTATTACTGAGTAAGTTCATCAAACTTCTAACGGTTACGGATTTTCCTGATCCAGACTCTCCTACAATCGCAAAGGTTTCTCCTTTTTTTAAATCAAATGAAACATCACGTATTGCATGGACTGGGCCAGCAAACGTTTCAAAATCAATTTCTAAGTTTTTTACTTCTAATACATTTTCATTGTTCATTTACTCGCCTCCTAATCAGTTGTCTTTGGATCTAATGCATCGCGTAATCCATTCGCTAACATGTTAAATGAAATCATAATGACACTTAATACACCAGATGGATACCACATTAAGTGAGGTAAGAATCTAAAGGTCTTGTAACCATCATTAATTAAAGTACCTAATGAAGCTTGTGGAGCAGGAATTCCTAATCCAATAAAGCTTAAGAAGGCTTCAAAGAAAATAGCTGATGGAATGGAGAAAATCGTTTGAATAATGATGACCCCTGAAATGTTCGGTAAAATATGCATCATACATATTTTAAAGGGCGACTCTCCTAGAGCGGTTGCCGCGAGGACATATTCTTCATTCTTAATTTTCAACGTTTCCGCTCGCACTAAACGAGCCATTGTAATCCATTCTGTAATGGCTAAAGCTAGAATAATTGAGCTGATCCCTGGTTTTAAAACTAAGAGGAGTAAAATAACCACCACTAAGTTCGGGACACCCGATAAAATCTCAAGAATTCGTTGCATCACGTTATCTACCTTGCCGCCCATCCAGCCGGAAATCATTCCGTAAGGCACGCCAATTAACAAGTTCAATAGCGCAGCGACCACTCCGATAAATAATGAGACTCGAGAACCATAAAGGACTCGTGATAATAAATCTCGTCCGAGTGCGTCTGTTCCTAAGTAGAAGTAAACATCGTCAGGAACACCAGCGGCTGCATACGTATCCACCGCTCTCCCAGCCATTTCGCTCATCCCATTAAATAAAGGGATAGACTCTAAACCGGGTATTTTTGGAGGTAAATTGGCATAAGCTGCATTTTGTGCCGCATAGTGATGCGGCGCAATCAGAGGAGCCAGGAGCGCAATAATAACGACAATGATTAAGATCCAAAGGCTGACCATTGCTGCCTTGTTTCTTTTCAAACGGCGCCAAGCATCCTTCGTAAAACTTAAAGAAGGCGTCGTTATTTTTTCGCGTTCTTTATAGTCTTCGCGATGCGCAGGTGAAAATTGTTCGGGCGCTATTTTGGGAAATTCATTCACATTTTCACTCATATTAGTCTCCTCCTTCTGAACTGATGCGGATACGTGGGTCAACAATACCGTAAAGAACATCAACAATTAATAGAATTAAACACAAGCCCAATGAATAAAGCATGGTTACACCCATAATGGTTGAGTAATCATTGGTCGTAATCGATTTAACAAATTGCTCACCAATTCCAGGGATAGCAAAAATATTTTCAACGACCATAGAACCTGTCATTAAAGCAACTGCTAGCGGTCCTAAAATGGTTAAGATCGGAATCATCGCGTTTCTTAGTCCGTGTTTAAAAGAGACGGCCATTTGGGATAAACCTTTTGCACGCGCTAATTCAATGTAATCTGAGTTTAAGACATCCACCATCTCCGTCCGCATAAATCTCGCCGAGTTCGCTAAGGGCGATATACAAAGGGCCACGGTAGGCAGAACGGTCGATGCAAAGCCATCGCTCCACAGTGCGATGGGGAACCAGTTCAACCAGACGGCAAAAACTAGTTGCAGTAACACAGCAAAAACAAAGTTTGGAATCGACTGACCTAAGATGGATAAAAAGGTTAAGGACGAGTCCAACCATGTATTCCGATACATCGCTGAAACCACGCCAAAAATAACGCCAATGACGGTTCCCACCACTAACGCTTGCAAACCAAGTTGAATCGATGGTCCGATCCGATTCCCAATTAAATCAACAACCGGCGTATTATTAAATTGGAAAGAAACTCCCAGGTCTCCAACCAACATTCCCCCGATGTAACGAAAGTATTGGACAATAATCGGGTCGTTTAAACCATAGCGCTCATTCATCATCGCAATTTGCTCGGGTGATAACTTATCCTCTGCGTTAAAAGGCGTACCCGGTAATAAATTCATTAAGAAAAATGTAATTGAAGCAATTATAAAAAGTGTGAGGATCATATAAAAAATACGTCTTAATATAAATTTAGTATATGATTTCAAATTGCTTCACCTCCTAAATTATGTTATTTTATAACTTATATCTGCACATATGAAAGGTTTGATCTCCATTTTGAAAAATAATTTTCGCTCAATTCTTTTAATCACTCTACTCGTTATTCCGATTCTAATCGGTGTATTCACCCAACCGGAATCTTGGCTATCATTCCTCAGTAATGCCTATTTCTATATCGCTGCACCAATCTTACTTGCTTCCTTGTTTGGGGCCGTCTTAAAAGACGGGACTTTTGATTTCTTTCACCATACTTGGAATAACTTCGGCCAACGCCTCTTTAAACCTTATACAGACGACGAAAGAAAAAACAAAGATCCTCAACGCTTATCACGTTCAATCGGCACTTGGTACAAAACAGGATTAAAAATTGGTGGTCTTTTTCTACTACTCTCTCTGTTCTTTTTATTTCTATTCTATAACATCTGACAAAAGGCATAAAATCGACAATCAAAAACGTCTTTGATTGGCGATTTTATTTTTTTGTCTTATTCTTTTTTATTATAAAGAGCGAAGCGTAAATCTATTCTTCAGTAACGGAGGCCCATTTAAATGAATAAGGACTTCCAACAGCATGTACACCTACATCTTGTACTCTAGGACTGAGTAAGTAGTTTTGAACACGTTGGTAAAGTGGGGCAACTGCGGCATCTTCTGTTAATAGTAAATGCTCTGCATCCACTAAACTTTGCCAACGAGCTGCTTCATCATCCGTCTCAGCGTTTGCTGCTTCAATCAATTCATCATATTCTGGATTGGCATAACCTGTATTATTATTACCACCATCTGTTACAAATAAATCTAAGAAACTAATCGGATCGGTATAGTCGGCTCCCCAACCAGAAATTTGCAAGTCATATTGCTGATTTGAATCTTGTTGAATACGGTTCTTAAACGGCACATTGGAAATCGTAATTTCAATGCCATCAAGATTGTCCATTAACTGTGCTTGCAAGAACTCTGCTGTACGTTGTCCACCTTCTGTATCATCCGTTAGAATATCGAAGGTTACCGAATCTGTCCCCAGCTCTTCTAATCCTGCTTGGAAATCAGCATTGGCTTGTTCTGCGTCGAAACCTAAATGATCGCCACTATCTTCTCTAAAGTCAGCATCTGTTTCTGGGTTGAATGTCAGGTTCCAAGGAACGATAAAGTCTGCGGCTTCAGAACCATCTTGAAGAACATCAGAAACTAAACTTTCTTTATCAACTGCTTGTGCAATTCCATGACGAATATTTTCATTCGCTAATGGTGTTTCTTCCCCATCACGCTCTTGGTTCATCTTTAAGTAAAAGACAGAAGCTTCTGGGTTCTGCTGCATGGTTGGGTCATTTTGACGTTGTTGGACATATTCATTGGAGACGGTTGTAAAGTCGATCTCTGCCGAATCATATAAATTGATCGCAGTACTTTGTTCTTTCAATACTTGATAATTAATCGTATCTAACTGAACTGTGTCTGCATCCCAATAGGTGTCATTTTTAGTTAACGTCCAAGTTAAACCCGTTCCATCCCAATCTTCTAAAGCAAAAGGTCCATTGTAAAGCACACGGTCAGAACTTGTTCCATAACTATCCCCTTGCTCTTCTACAAATTCTTCATTTAATGGGTAAAATGGAGCCATAGCTAGTAGTCCTTCTAAATAAGGAACAGCTTTTTCATATTGAACTTCTAGTGTTTTATCATCAATAGCTGTCACACCAAGTTCGCTTGGATCCATCTCACCTGCGATAATGTCTGAAGCATTTGCAATGATACCATCCGCTAGGTAAGAATAAGCGGCTGCTGAATCTGGGTCGACTAATCGTTGCCATGAGTAGACAAAGTCATCAGCCGTTACTGGGTCACCATTCGACCACTCAGCGTCTTCACGAATGCTATAAGTATAAGTGACACCATCCTCTGCAATTTCTGGCTCTTCCGCTATAACTCCTAATTCCGTACCGCCCTCAAGGCCTTGACGGTATAAACCTTCGTTGGTATTCGAAAGTACTTCGAAACTTACTGTATCAGTTGCTTGTGTTGCATCCATCGTTGGAAGCTCAGAGCTTGTTGTCCAATTTAATTCTTGTGGGACATCATCTGCACCACCAGCCCCCTCACCACTATTTCCATTATCACAGGCTACTAAGAATAAAGCGATTGCTGAAAACAAAGTAACCTTTAACCATTTTTTCATTATTTCGCACCTTCCTCATATTTAAAAATTAAAAAACGACAATTAAGAAATATTGTAGCACTTATAAAATAAAAATTCAATGATCGTTAGAATATCATGAGCAATTATTAAAAGATCGCCACCATTTCAGAAAACGCTTAGCTATAACTCTTAAAACTCTATCAAATCGTCTTTATCCCGTTAAACAGGTGATATAATCCCAACTAAAAAAACAATATAGCTTTCATGATTCATTATTATTTGCTTACTTTTTGCTCACTAAAAACAAATGATGGTTTTCGTTAAAAAGCAATGAATACTAGATTAAATGAAGTTTGCCTATTGACTCTTTCAGTCACCTCACCACAAAACACCCCTTCTTTAAATGGTGGAAGAGGTGTTTTCTATTTGTTGGATTGGTTTTATTGATTCAGAAAGTCTAACGCATAGCGAACATGGATTTCCGTAGCATAAGCGAGCCCTCTTTCATCAATATCAAAATTCTCATGATGGTGACCATACCAAGTTTCTTCATCTTCTAAGTTACGCGTCCCGACACGGGCATAGACACCAGGAGCTTCGGCTAAGAAATCAGCAAAATCGTCCGCTCCTAAACTTTTTGGTAGATCGGTAATTACATTCTCTTCGCCCACAATATCTGCTGCGAGTGCCGCTGCTCGCTGTGCAGGTTCTTGATCATTGATTAAAGGCGCGGCCGCATCGTAGTTTTCGAATTCAATCGTGCAGCGATGAGATTGAGCAATATCGCGGGCAATGCGTTGAACCGCTTCTAAGACGAAAGCACGTGTTTCGTGGCTAAAGGTTCGAACCGTTCCTTCTAGTCCCGCTTGATTAGCCACAATATTATAACGCGTACCGGCATTGAGTACTCCTACCGCAACGACTACATTATCCAATGGACTCACTTCGCGCCCCACGATACTCTGCAACTCTACTGTAATCGCCGCTGCTGCCAGCAAAGCGTCTACCCCCTGATCTGGGCGCGCTGCATGCGCGCTTTTTCCATGGACTTTTATTTTAAAAATATCGCAAGAAGCATTGGTCGCTCCAGGAGTAGAAACTATTTTACCCACCGGCACACTTGAATCTAGATGCAAACCAAAAACTTCATCGACCTCTTCCACAAAACCACCTTCTACAAATTGACGAGCCCCTGCACCAATTTCTTCTGCTTGTTGGAAAGCTAATTTAATGGTGCCTGCGAATTTGTCTTCATGTGCTTTTAAAATTTTAGCAGCTCCCAATAAAGCGGATGTATGACCATCATGTCCACAAGCATGATGTAATCCTGGCGTTTTCGATTTATAAGCCACTTCTTTAGCATCATCTAGTTCTAAAGCGTCGATATCTGCTCGTAGCAAGATCGTTCGTCCTGGTCCTTTTTGTCCTTGGATGGTTCCAATGGCTCCGGTTTCGCCAACCGCTTCATAGGGAATATCCAATTTCGTCAGTTCCTCTTTAATCCGTTTGATCGTTTCATATTCTTTTAAACTTGGTTCGGGATGTTGGTGAAAATATCTTCTTAAAGCAATAACCTCTTCAGCGCCAGCAGCTACCTCTTCTTTAATTGAAAGATCTGTTAATGTTGTCAAATGCATCCATTCCTTTCTCGTGAAATCATTCTTTGTGGTGGGTATTATTTCCAAGCAGGAACTGAAGAACCTGCCGATGTTTCATTAATCACTTCAATCGTATCTTCCGCTTGATAAGCTTCTACAATTTTTTGGTAAACTTCATTGTCCGCATCCTCTGCTCTTGCTGCAATGATATTGACATAAGGATCTGTCTCATCAGTCACTTCTTCTAAAAGAATTGCATCATTATTCGGTACAAAACCCGCATCAACAGCCATCCCTGAATTAATCACTGAAGCTGTTACATCTTCGAGCGCGCGAGCTGTTTGTGAAGCATCCAATTCTTCAATTTGAAGATTTAGAGGGTTCGCGGTCACATCATTAACAGTCGGTGTCACGCCCGCTTCTGGGTCCACGGTAATTAAATCTGCTGTTTGAAGTAATAGAAGCGCGCGGCCTCCATTCGTCACATCATTTGGAATAGCAATTGTGTCTCCTTCTTTAATCTCATCAACCGACGAAATGGCTTCAGAATAAATCCCTAAAGGGGCAATCACCGTATCCCCAATCGCGAATAAATCAGTCCCACTATCTTCGTTATAAGATTCTAAGAATAATTTATGCTGGAAAGAGTTCAGCTCAATCTCCCCTTGATCTAACGCATTATTTGGTTGTGTATAATCACTAAACTTTACCAATTCGGCTGAAATACCTTCTTCTTCTAATTTATCGATCACAAAGTCCCAAACTTCGTTATCTTCACCCACCACACCAATGCGCACGGTGTCCTCGGCATTCGCTCCACAGGCTGCTAGAACAGCGACAATAGCGACGAAACCTAATGATAAAATCCATTTTTTTAATTGTTTCATATTTACTTTCCCCTTTTTAAGCGATTTAATATTTTTGAATATAGGAGCGTTTTGTTACTCCCATGCTGGAATTGAAGAACCTTTGGATGTTTCTTCAATGACTTCTTTCGTCCCCTCTGTTTGATAAGCATCTACAATTTGTAAGTACAACTCATTGTCTTTATCTTCCTCTTGAACGACGATCGCATTCACATAAGGATCCGATTCTTCGGAGACGGTCTCCAAGTAAATAGCATCTTCTGTCGGTATAAAGCCCGCATCCACGGCCATGCCATTATTTACCACCGAGAGTGTCAAATCATCCAATGAGCGTGCTGTTTGCGAAGAGTCTAATGTTTTAATCTCTAAATTCAAAGGATTTTCAGTAATATCTGCAACGACTGGATAATAGCCTTTGGCAGGATCGACTTTAATCAAACCCGCTTCTTGGAGTAAACGTAAGGCTCGTCCTTCATTGGAGCCATCGTTGGGAATACCGATTGTATCTCCTTCCTCGACTTCACTGACATCTTCTACTTTAGAGGAGTAAATACCTAGTGGTGCTAATACGGTATCGCCAATAGGTGTTAAGTGATTACCAGACTCTTCATTAAACTCTTCCATGAAGATTTTCGTCTGAAATGAACTCATATCTATTTCACCATCGGCTAATGCACGGTTAGGGGTAGAGTAGTCGGAAAACTTCACCAACTCAATGTTAATCCCCTCTTCCGCTAGTTCTTCTTGCACATATTCCCACGGTTCGTTCTTTTCACCGACGACACCGATTGTTACGGTCTGATTTTCTTCGGAGGCGGCCTGTTGTCCACAAGCCGACAAAACAAATACAACGATAACAGCTAATAAAGTAAGTAACCCAAATTGTTTCTTTTTCATTGACAAGCTCCTTCTTGAATATCTAGATCTTTCCGTATTTAATGACTCGTTTTCTTCACTAAATAATTTCCAAGCAATTGACTCACAAAAACAATCACTAAAATGGCGCCCGTCGCGACTAAAGTAACGTCAGTGTGGAAACGATTATACCCTCGTGCGATAGCTAAATTGCCTAATCCACCTGCTCCGATCGCTCCCGCCATTGCGGTTAAACCAATTAAGTTAATAATGGTCACTGAAGAAACCCGAATGATGGAAGGTAACCCTTCTTTTAAATAAACTCGAAAAATAATTTCTGTAGGTGAAGAACCCATCGCCTCTGCTGCTTCAATCACTCCATCATCCACTTCTAGTAAAGCATTTTGAATTTGGCGCGAATAAAAAGGAACGGTTCCTACCACTAATGGAACAATCGCCGCTGTGGTACCAATCGTTGTCCCTACAATCAGGCGGGTAATCGGGGCAATTAAAGCTAACATAATAATAAAAGGCACCGAACGGAAAATATTCACCGCTTGTTCTAGAAAATGATTGACTCGGCGGTTTTCTAAAATACCACCTGGTGCCGTCACTACTAAAACAACGCCTAAAATAATACCTAAAACTCCGGCAATGACAGCAGTCGCTAATACCATATATAGCGTTTCCCAGATACTATCGATAACTTCTCCTTGAATATGGATCACATTTGGAAAATATTTCTCTAAAAAATTCATCATCTACCTTCCTCCTCATAAATTAATTTTTCTTCGGCAAACGAAATGACATTGGTTTGATGTTTAATTTCTTTGACCGTTACCTGTTTCGCTTCTAAATAAGCAATCGCTTGGTCGCGCTGTCCAGTATCTCCGGAGAGCACAACAATTAAGTTTCCAATTGGTGTGCCTTGTAGAATTTCTACATTTCCATAGAGAATATTCGTCGTCACCCCAAAGCGTGCATATAAACTAGCGAGTAAAGGCGAGCTAGTACTTTCGCCAACATAAGTGATACTGACCAACACATCATCCGGTGTTAAGCTCAGCAGCGTCGGATGGTTAATGACTTTTTCAGCTGCTTGATCAATATGGGTCGCTGTCTGAATAAATTCTTGGGTAAGTCGCTCTTGCGGTGCCGTAAAGATTGAAACGAGATCACCTTTTTCAATTACTTCGCCCTCTTCCATGACCGCTACTTTATGACAAATTTCTTTGACGACTTCCATTTCATGCGTAATAATCACAATCGTTAAAGATAGTTTTTTATTTAAATCTTTGAGTAGTTCTAAGATAGAAGCGGTGGTTTTAGGATCGAGTGAACTCGTCGCTTCATCACATAAAAGAACTTCAGGATCGTTAGCTAATGCACGCGCGATCGCCACTCTTTGTTTTTGCCCTCCGGACAATTGGGAAGGATAGGCGTCTGTTTTATCCGCTAACCCCACTAACACTAATAACTCATTGACTTTTTCGTCGATTGCTTGCTGAGATAAACCAGATTTATATAAAGGATAAGCAACATTGCCCGCAACCGTTCGTTGGCTCATTAAGTTAAAATGTTGGAAAATCATTCCTATTTTTTTACGCTCTGTTCTTAATTCTTCAGCCGATAAAACCGATAAATTTTGACCATTTACGAAAACCTCACCGGCCGTTGGTCGCTGTAATAAATTAATCGTACGGACTAATGTACTTTTGCCCGCTCCACTGTAACCAACTATCCCGTAAATATCTCCCTTATCTACCGATAAAGAAACATCTTTGACAGCTTGGACAGTTTGTTCACTCGTTTCAAATGTGACATCAATATTTTTTAGTTCAATCATCTAAATTCTCCTTTGTACAAAATTTGTAAATAAAAAAGCGCTCGTCCTCGCACCAGAATCTTTCTGGTTCAAAGGACGAACGCTTCTGTTCGTGTTACCACCTTCATTTGAATTTGCCTTCCAACAAATCCCTCAACAAGTACGCGAAAATCATCGGATACTCTGACGCTGTAGTGGGCGCACCCATGATAGCCTTATGAATAGTTTTTGACTACTCACTCGGTATCTGCTGCTTTGAGTCCATTTTCTATTTACTCAAGTAAGCTTGCTCTCACCTCATCAAGCTCTCTGTCATTACTCTCTTGTAAATATACTCTACTCTTCTTTGCAGTTTCTTATTTAATTTTTTAATTTTGAAAAACAAAAAACGCCCTTAAAAAAATTCTATCTTCTTGAATAGAACTTTTTTAAGGACGATCCGACTTCATCGTGTTACCACCTTATTTCACACTATTATTTCTAATAATGCCTCTTCCAGTACACAAAGTTTTTAAATCCTTTGTAGACTGAGCCACTGTAACGGGTGGACCCGTAGTAAACTTACGCAAATGTTCGTTTACTCCATTCAAAGACCATTTTCCATCTATTCCTTCTTACTTGCTCCCACCAACACAAGCTCTCTGCGAAGACATCCTAGATGTACTTTTCTTTTCAAATTGTTTTTAATAATTCTCTCATCAATATTTCATCTTTAACTTGTTTAATACTATACTCAAATTAATTCCGCTTGTCAACCGTTATTTAATCATTTAATCTATAATTTATTTTTAATATTGACTAATGACAGCCAATTTATGACGGAAGGCGCATTTGCTTGTCGTAAATCGATCATTGTGCAATAAAAATTTGCGAACCACAGGAGCGTGTGGTGACATATAATCCTAGACGTGCTCTTCACCTTTACCTACTTCTAATACCGCAACACTTTTTATTTCTTTAAAGCCATTAGAAAAGCTTCCTTTTCTATAAAAATAAAAAAGGAAGCTTTCTTATAATTTTTTATTTTAAGAACCATAATATTTAACGAATGATACATTTAGCCTCGTTTTTTTTTCTTAGCTTTATTTCACCAGCCGATTTTTCGATCTGAATCTATAGTAATGTTTCCTGTCGCCAGTTGAGTGAAGGCATCTTCTAAAACAGTTAAAGCAAGGTCTAATTGTTCTGCTGTAATCACTAGTGGAGGTTGGAAACGGAGAACATTTCCAGCCACGGTGATCATTAGAACACCTTTTCGATAACAGTGTGTGATAATCTTAGAAGCCGCTTCACTATCCCCTACTTTAGAAGCTTTTGATTCAACAATCTCAATCCCGCCATTTAAGCCCAAGATTCGTACATCTCCGATGAAGTCAAAACGTTCTTGCATTTCTTCTAATCGTTTCCGAACATACTCCCCTTGTTCGTGAGATTTTTCAACGAGATTTTCTTCTTCAATAACTTCTAAAGTCGCCAGAGAAGCAGCACAACAAACAGGGTTACCAGCAGTAGTAAACAGATGTGCCGGGGCCTCTAGACTTTCCATAATCTCTTTCTTTCCTACAATCGCTGATAGTGGCATACCGCTTGCTAAAGATTTACCCACAGACATAATATCCGGCGCAATATCAAAGTGATCGATTCCCCACATTTTTCCAGACCGTCCCAACCCTTGATTGACTTCATCAACGGCGAAAACTATGCCATTTTCTTGGCAGAAATCATACAATCTTTGCATGTATTCTTGCGGTGGTTTGATAAATCCTCCGTCTCCCTGAATCGGTTCAATAATAACTCCAGCGATCTCATCTACGGGAAGATAGGTTGCGAGAGCTTCTTGAAAATAACCTAAGTAACGTTCAGTGAGTTCAGCTTCTGTCTCGCCTTCCATGCGATGATAGCTATTCGGGTAAGGTAAATAGTGAATATTGGACATTAAAGGTTGCATTTTTCGACGCATATTTAAACTAACTGCCGAAAGTGTCATCGATCCATAAGTTGAACCATGGTAAGCTCCGTTAAAGGACACAATCGTCTGTCGTCCAGTATAAGCTCGGGCAAATTTAATGATGCCATCATTCGCATCCGACCCAGAGTTCCCAAACAAGACACGCTTTTCAAACTGTCCGGGGGTAAGCTCAATTAATTTTTCCATTAACTCAATGACTTTATCGCTATAAAAATAAGCTGGTGTATAATGGATCATGGTTTGAGCTTGTGTACTCATCGCTTCCAGCACTTTCGGATGAGAATGTCCAACATTCGTCGCTGAAGCGCTCGCCAATAAATCAATATACTCGTTGTTATCTATATCTTTAAGTAGCGCCCCTTTTCCTTCTTTTAATACCATATCATAATAGCGAATTTGACCCGCAGGTGCATACATTGATTCAGCCTTTTCAATCATCTGTTGTGATTCAGTCTTTTGTAGTTCCATAAACGACACGTACTCCTTTCTTAGCCGTGACTTGGTCGTAAATTTCGCGTCCGATAAAGAGCACGATCATCACAATTCCAAAATAGCCCGTGAATGGGTACACCATATTCACTAATGTTCCAAAAGGCAACTGCGCTCCTATCAACGTCACAAGAGATACGAGTACTACCAGAATTTGTTTCGTACCTTTCTTCGTTTCTGGTTTCGTAACACTGTCGACAACAGTCCAAAGCATCGGTGCCGAAGTAGAGAAAATTTCTTCCAGTAAAATAAAAGCAAAAATAAAGCCTAAAACAGGTGATATTCTTTGAGCTAAATATAAAACAGGAACTTCCACTGCAACAAGTTCATCAATATGACCGAGCATGGCAATATTTAAAAGAATCGCCGACACCATAAGACCGATTCCGCCGAAGATTCCTCCTAGCCAAGCTTCTTTTTTATTTTGAACTTCTAAGCCTAAAGTGGTCATAAACGGAACTCCCGCCACAATATTATAAGCAACAAACAAAATGGAGCCGAGTAACCAAAAAGACGTACTATTTCCTGCTCCAAAGGGCATTTCTGTCGTCGCAATGACCTCTTCCGCCTGTAAAAAGTTCCCCGGATTCTGAACTAAAGTCCAGACCGCGATCAACATTGAAAAGAAGACAGTCAAAGGGCCTAACAAACTAATAATATCTATTAATTTATTGAGACCTAAGAGAGCAACAACCGTCACAATAACCGTCATTAGCACCGTCCCGAAGGTTGTATTTAATCCAAAATATTGGTGCATTGTAGCGCCCGCTCCTGAAATCATGACAATATTAATTAAAAAAGCGAAGAATGGCGTATACCATTGCATAAATTTACCAAAAACTTTTCCTAAATAGTACGTATAAGGATTACTTGATTCTTTGTCTTGGTTTTTTAGATGTTTAAATCCATATTTCACTAAAATTCCAGAAACAAGACAAAAAAGAACGAGCGAAATCAGTGAACCAATAATTCCTTTATATCCATAAGAAGTTAAAAACTGAAAAATTTCCTGCCCACTCGCAAACCCTGAACCAATTAAAAAAGCGATAATGGCACCTGAAAGCCTCCACACTGCTTTCGGTCGTACATTTTGATTGTTCATTGACTATCCCCTCCACATATTTTTAACAACAAAAAAACCAACGAACCTTTAGACGAGGCTCGTTGGTTTTTTATTATCAAGAGCCCCGTTTAAATTAACGAAAATAGGACTCTAAACATTTTTCCAAAAATGTCAGAATCCGCTACTTAATAATAATAATAATTAAAATTTGAATGAAAAAGGCGCAAAGAGTTGAAACCATTTTTGAGTGACTATTCATTTGCATTTCCATCCTTGCACCTTCTTTCTATATTTTTTTGTTGTTAAGAGATATACTAGCAGAGATATTTTTTGGAGGCAAGGGTTTTATGTGTTTTTGTTAATTTTAATTTAATTTTATTCTAATCTTCGCTTGCGTATTCATTATTTTGCTCATCATTAGAGTGTTTAATGTTCATACAAACCTGTTTCTTCTCTCTGTGTTCATTCATCCTCAGTTTATGCTTATTAAATATCTTCATTTTAAAAAATATTTAATAAGGCTGAAACTCAAATTCTTCATCGATATCTTGTTCTTGTGCCCGCTTAGCAATCACACCCGCTATTGCAACGTCATGTGCGCCCATCCCAATAGGAACGGCGATTACAGTTTTGCCGGATAGATCGCCTAATTGAGTACGCCCACTTGCTAAGCTCCCAATAGTTGAATCAATATCATTTTGATCAATAATATCTTTAGAAAAAGCATCGGCCAAAGCTCCACGATGTGCTGCTTGACCTGCATGATCGACAATAACATAATCCGCATCGGCTATGGTCTGATTGTCGATCTCATGACTGGAACCTAGAGGGATAAGAACAGTATCGGGTTTAATCCATTCAGAATGAATAATAGGTTCTTCAGCTTTAGTCGCCGTAATCACGACATCCGCATCGCTCGCCTCTGCAGGATCTTCTTTATAGTTTATCGAACCGTCTATTAAATGTTCGACCTCATCAATAAAAGGAGGCACACTTTCATAACGATGGTTCCATAATTTAACTTCCTTAATATTATACCATTCACTTAAAGCCATCAGTGAAGTCTTCGCCTGCATGCCTGTCCCATATAACCCCACCGTAAGGTCTTGATCGCGTTCAAAGCCTAAATTTTTCAGAATAACGGCCGTTTGAGCGCCTGTCCGCATGTTTGTAATAAAGGTCCCATCCAATATCGTTTCAAAAGTGCCCATTTGAGGATCAATCATAAGAATCATCCCCGTTATATACGGATAGTTTGCTTCTTTACGTTTCCCATCAAAACCACCGACCCACTTGATCCCAGCCACATCTAACCATTCAATATAAGCAGGCATCGCATTCATGTACCCTTCATAATCCGGCCAGTCGCTGTTATTTCCTAAATCTAAAGTTACTTTTGTTGGGTTTTTAATCCGGCGACGCCCAAATTCGCGAAACGTCTTATCTACAATTTGATTAATCTCATCCATATTTGTCAATGATTGAATTCTATCCATATCAATTAATTTCGTTTTGGCCATTGCAATAAACTCCTTCTCTTATTTTTCTATCCTTTTCTATACACATATGCATAGGATAACACTAAGAAAGAACGAGCTGAAAGAAGATGCTTATAGGGACATACCTTTCCTCCACCATCTAGTGATCCATCCAATCCTGCGTCCCTCTACTCCCCGAACTGTTTTTTACAACGGAAAATAAAGTCCTGATTGTCATCAAATCCCCTTAAATACCACATTCTTTGTAACACTGGATAACGAATATTACATAAAAATTGCAAAAAACTACATAAAGAATACTAGTTCATCACAAAGACTGTAATACCCTTTTTTTCGAATTTTTTTATGGTAAAGTACTAACTCAATGAGGCGAGCGCCTCGTTGGATGACTGATTGTAAGAAACGAAACTTAGACTTTTTAAAAGGAGTATATTATACAAATGAATTTAGTAAGAAAAGGTTTGTTAACTTTCGGAGCTACCGCTGCATTAACAGGAGCATTCGCAATAAATGGAACAATTGATGCTGAAGCCGCAGGATGGGAAGCACGTACTGTCGAAGAAGTGAAAAACGATATCCAAAGTACTGACGGAGAAACAAGCTATACGATCCAATGGGGAGACACTTTAGGAACTATTGCAAAAGCATTAGATATTTCCGTAGGCCAAATTGTTGACGTAAATGAGATCGCAAACCGTGACTTAATTATTGCTGGAAATACTCTTCACTTATCAGCAGAAGCAAATACCGTTTCTGTAGAAGATAACGCCACACATGAAGTTCAAACATTTGAATTAGAAGAAGAACCTGAAACAGAAGAAACAACAGCTCCTGTTGAAGAACCAGTAGAAGAAACAGTGGAAGAAACACCAGAAGCGCCAGCTGAAGAAGTAGAGGCCCCTGCTGAAGAAGCAGAAGCGCCTGTCGCAGAAGAAACAACTGAAGCACCTGCTGAAGAAGCACCTGCCGAAGAAGTACCAGCTGAAAACACAGCTGCTGAAACGCCAGCAAGTGGTTCAGAAGCAGAAGCGAAAGAATGGATTGCACAACGTGAATCAAATGGTTCATATGATGCTTATAACCCAGCAGGTGGATACTACGGTCGTTACCAATTAAACCCAACATTAATTGAACATGGTGCTTCACCAGCAGAACAAGAAGAAGCTGCTCAAAATTACGTTGAAGGACGCTATGGTTCATGGACAGAAGCTCAAGCATTCTGGCAAGAAAATGGTTGGTATTAATTAGAATAAAATAAAACAAAATAGGATTGAATTCCGAAAAAACCTACCCCATTTGGGTAGGTTTTTTTATACCCATTATTAATTAAATTGATTCTAAAGTACTTTATTTTCATAATATGCATATTTTTGTTATGATGAAAAAGAAGAACAATTAGGATAATGGAGGCAGTCAAATGACAAATATTATTGAAATTGAGCATTTAAAGATTCGTACAGATTCTTTAAATATTATTGAAGACTTTTCTCTGTCTTTAAAAAAAGGAGAGTTTGTGGGGATTAAAGGCCCTTCTGGTAGTGGAAAAAGTACCATCTTAAAATATATGGCACAAATCCTGAATCCGAACTTGGAGGTTTCCGGGGATTATCAATACCAGGATCAAGATATTATGGACTATGAACCCACGGATATCCGAAAAGAAATTACTTATTGTTTCCAAAGCCCTTCCCTTTTTGGTCAAACAGTCCAAGACAACTTGCAGTTTCCTTTTGATATTCGCGGAGAAGAATTTGAAGAAGAACGAGCAAAACAGTATTTAAAAGAACTCAACTTAGGGCCTGATTATTTAAGCAAAGAGATTGATACCCTTTCAGGTGGAGAGAAACAACGTGTGGCTCTTATTCGAAACTTAATGATCCAACCCAAAGTTATCTTATTAGACGAAATTTCCAGTGCACTTGATAGTAACACACGTGATATCGTGTGGGATTGGTTGGAAGACTATACAAAAGATACCGACATCAGTATGGTGTTAGTCACCCATTTAGATGAGGAGTATGAGCAAACAGACCGCGTCCTTGAGATCAAAAAAACAGAAGATTTAAGTAAAAAAGAACAAGAAGAACAAACAGATGACGACTCGGAAGAAAGCGAGGAAGATGAATAATGGATGCGAATGCTTTACAAGCCACTCCCTTATCTATTTTCTTAACTTTTATCTTAGTCGTTATTAGTATTTCAATTTCTTATAAAGAAAAACTGAAACTAGAAAAAGATATCGTCATTGCAGCTGTCCGAGCGACCGTTCAATTAATCATTGTCGGCTTTGTTTTACGCGAAGTTTTCCAATTAGATAATAATTGGGTGACTTTCGCAATGATTGCTGTGATTTTATTAAACGCGGCTTGGAATTCTAAACAACGAGGAGCTGCCTTTGACCGCAGTTTTTTTATTTCTTTATTTGCTTTAACCTTAACCACTGTTGGGACGTTGACCCTTTTAGTGTTAATTGAAGCGATTAAATTCCAGCCGTCACAAATCGTACCGCTCGCTGGAACTATAGCCGGAAATTCAATGACCGCGATTGGTCTCTCTTTTTCCAGCTTAGAAAACTTGTATCACGATAACCAAGAAAAGATCTTAGAAAAAATCGCCTTAGGAGCGACTCCTAGACAAGCTTCGCAAAGAATTATTAAAAAGAGTATTTCAAATGGATTAATTCCGATTATTGATAAAGCAAGAGCCTTAGGAATTGTCACTTTTCCCGGAACAATGAATGGGTTATTATTTGCGGGCGTTTCACCGCTGATTGCTGTGGCGTATCAGATTATGATTATCTTTACGCAAATTTCAACAGCGACCCTTTCCTCTTATTTAGTAACAATCTTGTCTTATCAGTCGCTCTTTACAGACCGTGCAGAATTAAAAAACTTGCCAAAGGAGGGTAACAATGAGTGATTTACAAATAACTCCTTTATCATTACTTTTTACTTCTGTTTTAGTTTTGCTTAGCTTATTTATTTCTTATAAAGAAGAGTTAGGTTTTGAAAAAGACATTATTGTCGCTGCTTTAAGAGCGTTTGTTCAATTAAGTATTGCCGGCTTTGTCTTAACTAAAATATTTGATGTCGATAGTATTTATGTCAATCTGCTGGCGATTCTGATCATTATTTTAAATGCTTCCTGGAATGCTTCTAAAAGAGGTGAGAATATTGAAAATAGTTTTCGAATCTCACTCATCTCCATCGGAATTACAACGGTGATTATTTTAGGTATTCTGTTGATTTCTGGTTCATTGAAATTTGTTCCTTCGCAAGTTATTCCGATTACGGGGATGATTGCTGGAAATTCAATGTCAGCGGTCGGGGTTGCTTACTCAAACTTAGTCAACTTCTTTACAGACAATTACCAACGTGTTCAAGAAAGACTTGCTTTAGGAGCAACACCCCGAGAAGCATCACTTGGCTTGATTCGACAGACCATTTCTGAAGGCTTGATCCCGACGATCGACCAAGCCAAAACCATGGGCCTTGTTTCTTTACCAGGGATGATGACAGGATTGCTCTTTGCGGGCGTTACGCCAACAAAAGCTATTTTGTACCAGATCATGGTCATGTTTGTCATGATTTCAGCTGCAAGTATTACTGTCTTTATTGCCACTTACTTTGCTTATCAGACGTTCTTTAGTGAACGTGCAGAATTAAAAACAAACAATAATAATGAATAAATGTGATGCTCTGATTACTACAAAATAAAGCATGCACAAAAAGGAGTTCCCTCAAAGCGGGTAACTCCTTTTTTACTGTCTATATTTTTAAACCTTTAAGAGCTCTTCTTCCCTTTTTCATAAGCTTCCAATAATTGTTCGCCATATTCGCTGGCAATTTGTTCCTGCCAGTCCTGCTCTTGATCTTTTCCGTATTCAATCAGCGGCTGAATCCATTGATTGGTCGGCAACAAGCGTAATAAGTCACCTCGAGCAAACTGAGAAAACAATAAGTTTCTACCAAATAGTATGCCTAGTTCAGCTTGGTATTCCTTAGCTTCTACCGGCAATAATAAGGTATTCAAATTATTGCGATTTCCTAAAAATAAATCAGTTTCCAAGAAATCCTGTTTTAAATCAAAAGATAACTGCTTCCGCGCCGCAAAAACTTCCGTCGGTAGACGAACCGCCCATATCATTCCCTCTTTTTGACAAGCATCTAAAAATTGTAAAACAGCTATTTCCAAAGAAGACAATTTGTAAAAATAATTATCAACCTCTGGCTGTCTAAATAAATGAGTGACTTTTTGAGCGATCCCCTTTAAATCAGCAGGATTCCCAAAATTGATAAATAGTTGCTGGGCCCCTTTCAACCACAAAGGATGATCGGCCAAACGCAAAGTCAACCATTCGAGCGGACCCGCTGTTTGTTCCCGTCTTAATAACGCATACAGACTATTGCCCGCCCGCGAAAAATTATAAGCCTGTAACGTTACAGACGCTGGGAGCCCTTTTTTTAACCCATTGATTAATTGCTGTTCTATGAGTGGATGAGTATTTAAATTATAAATCGTGAATTTATGATCCGTCACTTCGACTACTCCTATACTTATATTCTTACTTTCATTTATTCATTCTAAGAAATACAAAAAGCTGCCAACATCACTCTGAAGGATGCTAGCAGCTGATTGAACATCTTTTTTAATCGAGGTCTTGAGTGGCGATTAAGCCACCTGCTACATTATCCATATCTGGTTCTTCTGCTTTGATAATTAATTTCTCATTTACAAATGCCATCAGACCGGTACGACTCATTTCACGGCCATAACCTGAACGCTTAACGCCTCCGAATGGTAATTCAGGTAAAGAATAGCGGATGTTATTAACAAACACCATACCTGTTTCAATCTTCGCCGCAACTTCTGCGCCATGATCGGCATCTCCAGCAAAGACAATACCTCCTAAACCATAAGGAGAATCATTCGCCAATTCGATCGCTTCTTCTTCTGAAGCGACTTTATAAACAACAGCGACCGGACCAAATAGTTCCGTTTTATGGGCTGGGTTATCACGATCGATATCTGTTAAGATTGTTGGCATGAAGAATTGGCCTTCTAAGTCATATTCTTCGTTCCCATAGACCACTTGAGCCCCTGCTTCAACGGCTTCATCAACTTGGTCTTGTAATTCTTCTTTCGCGTCTTTCGTATTCATCGGCGCTAAAGTTGTTTCAGGATCGAGTGGATCACCTGGTTTTAACTTGCTGAAATTCTCTTTTAGACGTTCGACAAATTCGTCGTAGACATCTTCCATCACAATGAAACGTTTCGAAGAAGTACATTCTTGCCCTGCGTTGTAGATTCGTGAACGCCAAGCAATATCAGCGACCTGATCCATATCGGCATCGGATAACACAAGGAAAGGATCCATACCGCCTAATTCTAACGTTGTTTGCTTTAAGTTCTCTCCGGCTGTAGTTGCAATCGATTTTCCACCACGTTCAGAACCAGTTAAAGCCGCACCTTGAACGCGAGGATCAGCGATCGCATCGGCCACTTGGTCATAATCTAAGAATAAGTTCGTTAATGAACCTTCGGGTGTGCCCGCTTCTAATATCACGTCAGCCATTAACTGCGCGGATCCCGGTGTATTGGAAGCATGTTTTAAGACCATTGGATTCCCAACTAAAAAGTTTGGCGCAAACACGCGCATAATTTGATAATATGGGAAGTTCCATGGTTCAACCATCATGATTACACCGGTTGATTGATAGTGAACTTCTGCCGTTCCATTGGCTCCTGTTTCAATTTCTTCGGGCGCCAACATCTCTGGCCCATTATCTGCATACCATTCTGCAATGATCGCACATAATTCAACTTCACCTTCTGACTCCGGTAATAATTTCCCCATCTCTGTTGTGGCCATCCGAGCTAACTCATCGGAACGTTCACGTATTTTCGCAGCTACTTGGCGGAGCATGTCTGCTCGTTCTGTGACATCCTGTCCTCTAAATGTTTCATATAATTCATGTCCCTTTTGCAATGCATCTTCTAACTGTTGATCGGTCGCATCTGGATATTCTTTGACAACTTCATTCGTGTACGGATTGACTGTTTGATAAGCCATTAATAAAATCCTCCTCAAATTTAACTAAATGTTAACCGCTTACATCGTTAGTTTCAATGTAACAAAAATTTATTCCCTTTTCTACCAAAACCCATTATTAAATAAATAATCCTTCTATTCGTTTATAAAGACAGACGTATCTAAACCTTTATCCCACTAGAGTATTTTTAATTTTTTTGATTTTTTCTGTACTGTTTTTATAATTTTCCTCAACATATCCCTAGATTTTAAAAGGCGCAAATGAACAGAATAATAACTTTCTTGATAAAAATGGCGAAACGCCCTACCTGTCTTTAATGATCTGTACGATATAGATTTAAAATGTTTTACACAAAAAAATAAGCACACCGATATTCTAGTGAAAAAGAAGGTCGATGTGCTTATTCTCTAATTATTAATTCGTTGTTCTGCAAGGAGTGGAACTAGATTGTCAAAAATGTGTGTATTATCATCACTTATCGAGTACCCTCCGTAGTACTCGTTATTCTTACTTGTTACTCGAAATGTCTTCACTCGCTGATAGAGTTCTTGAGCGAGTTCATCTTCACCAACCTCTAGTGTGTATAAAATAAGGTAGCCATAGATAGCGGGTGACTCATAATCGACAGTCGGCTCTTTTGTTTCCCGATCATACAAGCCGTGAACGAGACCTCGGTTCTCCATTTCTTCTCGAATAAATGCAAGGAATGCTTCCGAGTCATGACCAATTCGTGCTTGATGGTAAGCAAGGAACGCTTGATCGACGATATTAATGGGTTGATCAAAAATATAGGCGTTGTCTTCTACATTGTAAGACATCGGATAAAAGCCATTGTCTAAAGGCGCTTCAGTCAACACTTGAGTAGTTGCGGCTACAATTTCAGGGTCTAATAATCCGTGATCTACAATTGTCTCCAACGCTTGTGCATCTATATAAGATAAGGTAATATCGGGGCTTTCATATGCCTCCGCTCGTTCGTAAAAATTCGTATAGATACCGTCATACACATTATGCGCAGTTACATAATCACTGATTAAAGTAGCCGTCTCTAAATATTGGTTTTCGTCCCATTGATCATAAGCGTTGACTAGCGCTTCAACAATCCGAATATCATCAATCAAAGCATTCGTTGAAACTTCACTTTCTCCCTCTTCGTTCAGTTTCCAATTAACAAAACCATCCTGTTCTAAATAATATTCTTCTAATTGGTCATAAGCCTCATTAAATAGCGCTTGATCTTCTTCTCCCAAAGCATAAAACATCCAAAGTCCTACTGTCTCAGCTAGTGATTCTCTCCCTTGAACCAGATCTTCATCGATCTCTCCGCTATCTTGGATATAAGTGGCGATGGTGCCGTTGTCATTTTTTAACCATCGATGAATAAACGCTTCGGTACTCTCCATTTGCTCTTGCGGATCTTCTCGATTCAGCACTCCTATAATCACTCCTAACCCAACGATCAGTATAACTATTACAACAGCAACATCCCTCACACCCTTTCCTCCTTACTTTTTCGGCTGGGCAACTAATTCATATAAGAAGGTTTTCTTAATAAAATCGACAATTTGCTCAGCCGAATCTCCTTGTCCAAATGGATTTCTTATTTTCTGCATCTCATGATAGAGCCGTTCATCTGTTAGTAATGTTTGAGCTTCTTGAAAAATCAATTCTTCAGAAGTGCCGACTAACTTCAAGGTACCCGCTAAAACACCTTCCGGACGCTCTGTCGTGTTTCGGGTAACCAATACTGGCTTCCCTAATCCTGGTGCTTCTTCTTGAATACCTCCAGAATCTGTAATCACAAGGTAAGCTCGACTCATCGCTTGAATAAATTGTTCATATTCCAAAGGTTCTATTAAGTGAATATTTTTGTGCCCTCCGATTTCTTTAAAGGCTTTTTCTCGTACTTTTGGATTTTTATGGATAGGGAACACCACTTGAACATCTTCATTGAGTAGCACGATTCGATTAATAGCGCGAAAAACACCTTCCATGGCTTCTAAATTTTCTCTTCGATGTGAAGTTAAGAGGATCGTCTTCTTCCCATTTCCAAAAACACGTTCAAGTTCTTCAGGGAACTGAGATGCTTGCTGACTAATTTGGAGCAAGACATCGATGACCGTATTCCCTACAACGGTTATTTTTTCACTTTCCACATTTTCTTGTAATAAATTTTCTTTATTTCTTAGAGTGGGTGCAAAATGGTAAGCCGCAATTCGACTAACCATCTGACGGTTGATTTCTTCAGGGAATGGCGAATAAATATCATCGGTTCTTAAACCAGCTTCTACATGTCCCACCGGTACTTGATTTAAAAAGGCACTATACGCACCGACAAAAGTCGTGGTCGTATCCCCATGAACCAGCACTAAATCGGGTTTCTCTTGCGCAATAATCTCAGAAAGTTTATTTAATAATCGCCCCGTGAGCTGTTCGAGTGTTTGATTCTCTTGCATAATATTTAAATCATAATCAGGCACCAGATCAAAAAGCTCTAGCACTTGGTCCAACATTTCTCGATGCTGCGCTGTGTTCACAAAAATATTCGTGATCTCTTCTGCTTCATTGAGTGCCTGAACAACCGGCACCATCTTAATGCCCTCTGGTCTTGTTCCGAAAATCGTCATTGTTTTTAACATAGAAATCAACCTCCTGGAGTTTCTTTTCCTGTTTTTGATCGATGGTAAGTTTCTTTTCTTGTCTTTGATCAATGCTGAGCTTCTTTTTTTGATCGGGATTAAATCGCTCTGTTTTATACCATTTTACTTCTTGTTTCAACAAGACTCGTTTGAGTTCTTGATAAACTGAGCATAATACTAAGACTACCCACATTTGGGAATAGATGAAGTACATCAGGATAACGACTAAAGCGTTGCGCAAGGTCAGTTGATCCTTTTCTAGACTAATCGATAACAAGACTTCTACTAGAAACAGTAAGAAACCGGTGACGAGTAAAACAATAGAGACATTACCGATCGATAGTCGCAAATCAAACAACAGATTTAAAATAAAGATGGTATGGGAAATAAGAATCCCACCGAAAAAGAATAAATAGGTGAATAAAAAGTAAAACAGATCCCATCTCACTTTATTATTAACTTGTTTAAACTTAGATAGAAATTTAAAAATCACATATTGATTCCCACGAGCCCAACGCATCCGTTGTCTCCACCAAACTTTCAGAGTTTCCGGCTCCTGCTCCCAAGTGACCGCTGCCGTAAAGAGACGAATATGATACCCTGCATTATAGACGCGGAAACTGAGTTCTGTATCTTCGGAGATCGCTTTTTCATCCCAGCCTCCTAATTCTTCAATCACAGAACGTCTGATTGCAAAGTTGGTGCCTGGAATAGTAGTCATCTTAAACCAATACCAGCGCCCTGCTTGAGCCAATCGTTGAAAAGTCAACGTTTCGACATTAATAAAACGTGTCAATAAATTTTCTTTCGCATTGACCACTCTAAATTTTCCAACCACAGCTCCTGCTTTTTCATCATTATTTAAACCAATCACTAAATGATAAACAGCTTCAGGTTCAGGAGTATTGTCGGCATCATAAACCACGATGACTTCGCCTGTTGAATGTTTGAGTCCTTGATTTAACGCGCCTGATTTCCCTTTTCCTCCTTGTGGTGGTTTGGTATGCAACGGCTTAATAAAAGGATAGCGTGCTGCATAATCATCGACGATAACCCCCGTCCGATCGCTTGAGTTATCATTGATTGGAATCACTTCTAATTTGTCTTTTGGATATTCTAATTGAATCATCGCTTGAAGTGTCTTCTCAATTACCATTTCTTCATTGTGGGCAGGAATCAATATACTAACAACAGGTAGTTCTCCTGGATTTTCCGAAAACTCCTTCAGGTTTTTATCATGTCTTAAATACTCTAAGTAACCTCCAAGCATTAAAAATACATGGTAAAGCAACATAAACCAGAGGAGAAAGAGAGCAACATATAAGAAAAAATTAGCCATGGTTAACACGATCCTTTCATACGCGATTTTGCGGTGTTTTAGAGATCTGTCTTTCTAGACGTCTACGTCTTATCCCTTGATGTACTGTGAAGCTAACAAACATAAGAACGCTGAGAATTCCGATTCCTGCAATGATCCATGTGAGGACAATGACGGTTTGGCCAAGATAGTAAAATGGAAAATCTAAAGAAGTTGTCATTAACCCTAGATAATTAATATCGGCTTGAATCTCGCCATTTCCACTGCTAATCTTTACATTATCCACAGCGACGGTGTTCTCCATTTGTTTGAGGTCTATCCATGCAATATTTTCGATCGTTTCCATCTCATCTAACAATTCTTTAAGTCCTTCTACGCCTAGATAAGGGTGATAAAAAGCGCCAATCATTCCTCCATCTGTCACTTGATACTCTGAGGCTGCCTCCATCATAACTTCTACCGGCGCATCTTCTTCAGGTTGCACAAAGCCAATCGTTTCAGGCAATAGTTGCATCCCGTTCAGAATCGTCGGCTTTGTTGCGTAAGGTGCCGTATTCATAATCTCCCATCTCTCATCACTCAACTGAATTTGCCCAACATAAGTCGAAAACATATCAGAAACTACATCATAACCATTTTGAGACATCGTATAGTGAGGCGCTTCAAAAGCAAGCGGATAAATTTTATAATTTGCTAATTCTTGAACCCCTCGAGTGAGTCGACTTTCAATATACTCTCGTTCAAACTTTTTATTGTCATCCATATAGGCTTCATAGTCTGCTGGATTTTCAAAATCCTCTGCCGTTCGTTGGACCACTTCGTCTGCTGGCCCATGATAAATAGGCATCTGATGCTCTACATCCCAAAATTCAAATCCTTCCCCTGTTTCACTCCCACGAAATTGGTGTGTATACCCGTGAAGAACAACGCTCCCGCCATTATCTTGCATATAACGCAAAGCTTCTAAAACTTTTGGACTATCTTCAAAATGATAAACGCGTCCAGTGTCCGGATCGGTATAAACCGGAATGGTTGCGACCATATAAGGAATATTTCGACGCGCTAATTCTTCCGCAGCAGCCATTAGATTTTTTGCGTCCGTCAATGGATGCACATCTTCTAAACGAATGTAAGCCGGTGTTTGTTCTATCGTTTCCGTCTCAAAAAAATCATTAAGCGCTTGTGAAAAATAAACTGAATAAGGAAGGAGAATTGAATCAGATGCCATATAATAATTTTTATCCTGATGCATAATCAAAGGAAAAACGCCTTGATCTCCGCTTCCTTGGACAAGAACTTCCGCCTCTTTATCTAACGTGGTTTCAAAAATCGTATTAGGGCCTATGGTTCTTGTTTTTTCATCATCTCCCAGATATTCAAGTTCCGTAATGGTTTTATCTTCGCCGACTTGAAGGAAAGAATATTTTTCACCTAATTGTTCTACGTTATAACCAATCGCCAATGTAGGCCCAGTGAATGAAGAAAAAACTTCCGAAACATTTGAAGACAATGCCTCTTCTGCCTGACCATAATAAATGAGATGAGTTTGGTCGGCTAAATCCCCTAATTCGACCGCTTCGCTACTTTTATATTCAATATTTTCCGAAAAATGGCCAAGCGATAAATCGAGTAAGCGTTGGTGTTCATCCATTTCGCCCTTTTCTGATTAATAAACAACGAGTACATTCGTGTTTGGATCAATCTTTGTTACATTCTCCTCGATAGCATCCGCTCTCTCCATACGAATGAGCCAAAGGCCGAATAGTAAAAAAGTTAAAGTTGCCAAAATTTTTGTCTTCACGCTAAAAACTCCTTTTTTATTTCCAGTATTATTTTTACACCACTCTTTTATTCTTCCTAAAGGAATCAAATAATCATTGTTAAGTGCTTTAAACGCACAATTTAGTTAAAAAAATACACTCCCTCCTTTTATTTTTCTATTATTTCTACCCGTTTCTAAATGAATATAGGTAAGCGGAAACACTTTTTCGTGTGTGCGTTTAACGAACTATTTGCTATGTGATACATAATTTATATGTGTATGTAAAGTTTAATCACTCTATTTCTTATAAAAGTAGATCAATTTGTTTTGGACCGTTTTTATGGTATATTTATCTAAAATAAAAAACGTGGGAGGGTTTTTTTAATGGGGTTTTCAGACCGACTTAAAGCACTAAGAGAAAGCAGAGGATTATCACAAGAAGAACTATCTGAGAAATTAAATATCAATCGTACATCCATCGTCCATTATGAAAATAAGGACAACGAACGAATTCCGCGACCTGATAGATTATACCAGATCGCTGATTTTTTTAATGTAAGCATTGATTATTTACTAGATCGTGCGGAGGATAAAGAAGTTACAGAAAACGAAGAAGAGTTTATTGAAGATACAGAAGATCTAACAATAGAAGAGTTACAAGACAAATACCAGCTCACTGTTGATGGAGAACCGGCATCCGATGAAGAGTTAGAAGGAGCCATTGATTTCATTCGTTCTCTTCGCGGCCAGAAGTAGATTTTTCCTTGACTAGCTTACTCAACAGTTTTAATAAGTCAATTTGTTTTTTCTCTACAACCAGTTTGCTTAATAATTCTAATAAATCAATTGATTTTTTTTCCATAGCACGTCAACTCCTCTGGTTGGTACGTGTGATGATCGATTAATCATAACTGATTATCGATCTTTGGCATTTTGCAGAATTTTGAACTCAGGTGGCCGCGACCATTCAATTACATATCAAGCGCTTTCACGTAGACTAAAAAATATTTCATATATTTAATAAAAAAGAGAAATACATTTTTGTGTTATCGATATTGTACCTTTTATTTAAATAATATGCAATCCTTCTGTAACTTTTTTGTAATTTTTTGTAATTTCAAAGAATAAAACTTATTAGATTCAAGATTAGTCCAAAATAATCTCTGTGTTTCTTTGTAATAGAATGTGACTATGTTATTTTTAACAATATTTAAAACCAATTAAAAACCGAGTAGGCAATGAGTCAACGAATGACTCGTCCCTACTCGGTTTCATTTTTTCCTTAGTTATTTAAAAGTCAAAAAAAGACAGAGAGTCCCTCTGTCTTTTTTGCTTTATAAAATATTCTATTTTCTTTTGTTTTTGTTGTTCTTAATAAGCATTCCACCTCCTATTCCTAACATGAATAAACCAGTAAGTGCTGAAAATAGTGAAGTTGTGACGCCTGTTTTAGGAAGCATAGATATTGTCTTTTCTACGTCTTCTTCTACATTGTCTGTTTTATCAGTGTTCGCTGAATCCTGTTTTTTCACTCTAACAGTTACTGTAGTTTCATCGGTTGAACCATTTGAATAAGTAATTTCTACTGGTATTTCATACTCTCCAGCCACAGTATTATCCGGTAATTCAGTAGGTATTGTGAGAACTGGTTGCTCGCTTGTGACTGAATAATCTGGGGATGTTACGGCTTCAATAATTTCTTCTTCCGTTATTGGTTCCCCTTCGCTTTTTTCTATTGGTTCAGTTTTCGGTTTAGCGACAGAATGATCAGAAGTTAATGGCTCGCCAACTACAATAGTCACTTTAATTTCATCAGAGGAATTATCCGGATAAGTTACTTTTACTGAAACTATATACTCTCCCGGTTCAGTTCCATCTGGTAAATCTGTAATCACTGTAAATGTTGGTCGCTCTTCCTCTTCTGGGTAATCTAGAATAGTGATTGTTTCGATAACATCTTCTTGGGTTGTTGATTCCCCATAATCTTTCTCGATTTGCTCAGTTTTTGGTGTATAAATATCTGAGTATGGTTGGTCATCAACTACAACAGTGACTATGACTTCATCTACCGAACCATCGGGATAAACAACTTTAACTGGGACTTCATAAGTCCCTGCCTCTGTACCATCTGGTAGACCGGTGGTTATCGTAAGTGCTGGTTGTCTTTCATCTTCTGGATAATCAGGTATTGTGACCGCATTTAAAACTTCTTCTCCGACTGTCGGTTCACCATAGGCTTTTTTAATGAATTCAGTTTTTGGTGTATAGATGTCAGATAAAGGTTGTTCTTTAACGTGAACAGCCACTATAACTTTATCGGTTGAACCATCAGGATAAGTTACTTCTACTGGAATTTTATATTCTCCAGCTTCTGTGCCATCCGGCAAATCGGTTCCTTCTGGGATAGTAAGCACTGGTTGTTTTTCATCAGTCGAATAGCCTGGAATCGTTATGACATCCATGATTTCCTCTTTTGATGTTGGTTCACCATAATCTTTTTCGATCAACTCAGCTTCTGGTACATAAATCGCTGATGAAGGCTGGTTACCTACGACAACCGTCACTGTGGCTTCATCCGTCGAACCATCTGGATAAGTCACTTCCACTGGAATTTTATACTCTCCTGATGCTGTTCCATCCGGCAAGTCGGTTCCTTCGGGTATTGTAAGCGTTGGTTGTTCTTCATCTACTGGATAATCTGGGATAGTGACCGCATCAAACACTTCTTCTTCCGTTGTCGGTTCACCATAATTTTTATCTATTATCTCGGCTTTTGGCAGATATTTTTCTGACAATGGAGATGTCACAGATACTTTAGCAAAAGCGGTCTCTGAAGAGCCATCTGCATAATTGACCACTACAGGGATACGATAAGTTGCTTCTTCCACTTCTTCCCCTGGTCTTACTGTAATAGAGCCATCCGGATTGATTAAAGCCCATTCCGGCACAAAGTTCCCTGATCTAAAATGGGTTCCTTCCGAAAGTTGGACACGCTCTCCATTACTATCTATAAATGTAGGAGATTTTACAATTCCCTCTTCTCCTTGTTTAACCTTAATATCTTCATAGTGCGCTTCGTAATTTGAAGCCTCTAAAGACTTTTCACCTGGCACATGTACAATAAATGAATCCGAAGCAATGGCATTCTCTTCTGCATATAAAGTCGCTTGGAAGATTTCGCCATCTGGTGTCCCTTCTGGAACTGTGAAGACAGATTTTTCTGCTTCCGCAATCGTGGCCAAGTGATCATAAGTAAGAAGAACGTCTCCTTTTGAATTCGTCCAAACAATTCGATTGTTCAGAGGAGATAACTGATTGCCATTTATTTTCAATAAAGCCGTATCTCCAATACTTGCAGGGTTTGCTGTGGAATCATAATTAATGATATCAAGAGTAACTTGAGTATCTGGCATCACAGCAAAGTTCACATTAAACCATGCTTTTACTAATGGGGATGGCGCAGCTTGAGGAGCGAAAGATAGATTAGCATTCGGACTTCTAAATAAAGGAGAAGTATAGCTTGAATAACTATTAACTACTTTTCCACTAGGATCTGACACATACCCATATAAATAATGATGATTGTAAGTCCCTTCAGGAAATGTTAGTTGATATCTTCCCTCCTCATCAGTCTCTGTATATACTGTAGCAGCTATATATTCTGGATGCTTTTCTAATAAATGTTTAGTCGCATTCACTTGTTCTGAAGTGTCTAAACGCTCTACAATATCTTTATATACGGCTGCTCCTTCAGGTGTCAATGAAGAAAATACTACGGTATAATTCTCTGCCGGTGTATCTGCTATATTATAGTTCGGTCCGGTCGCTGAATTCGCATAATCTCCGGCTCCTGTCTCTAGCCACACTCTTCCTGCCACTGATCCTGTACCTGTCAACCCACCAGTTGAAGTTCCCTCAACATGCTCTTCTTCCGGTTTCGTCATGTACCCTTTTGTGGGTTTTATATACATAAATATTCCCGTACGTTGCAGATTCGTCCCGATAAGTGGAAATTGACCTAAATTCGAATAAGAGACTGAATTTACAAAAGAACCTGGGAAAAGTCCGCCCACTTGACGAAACATGGTCGCTGTATTCCCTTCCTCTGTCTCATAATCTTGAATCCAGAGTTTATAATATTGGCCGGATATTGCGCGGTAAATATGTTCTTTTCCATTAGCGTCTACCCATGGTTGACGTAAATCAAAAGCAAAACTACCTGAAGCATCGCCGTCATCATTGACATCTACATGGTGATGAGTAACTGTTGAATAAATGGGAGACACTGCTCCGTCTCGATCCACCCATCTCAAGAAAACTTTTGTCCCTGTCGGAACAGCTGTCAGGCCATTTGCCATAGTTGAAGGTGTTCCTCTATCTACAACCCAAGCTCCTCCAGACAGTGTGCTCACTGCATTTGAAGCATCTGTCCCTGATTTTATATAGCCATTCGCAATAGCATCCGCTTCAATAATCTGCGTATGCCCCTTAGCAACATCATTCGGCTCTGCTAGTGTTTGATCTTCTTCAGCTATTTCCGGAGCTCTTTCTTCAGAGGCAGGTTCTTCTATTGCGGCTCTCATTGTATATTCTGCAGTTTCTTCGAGTTCCGCTTCGTCTTCAAGCGATTCTTGAAGCGCCTCTTCGGATTCTTCGAAGGCTTCCGTAGTCGCTTCCTCAGCTTCTAGCTCTTCTTCCAATAGTTCTGCAGTCAACTGCTCTGAATCTAGCACCTCTTCTTCTGATCCTTCCATGGATGCTTCTTCAGCGCCTATCTCTTCTACTGGTCCTTCCAGGAGAGTTTCTTCAAGTTCTCCTTCTCCCTCAAGGGATTCTTGAGTAGCTTCTTCGTTTTCTCCTTCCGGTGTTTCCGCAGCTGTTTCTTCTAGCTCAGATTCTTCTGATGTTTCCTCTATTTCAGCCGTTATTTCTAGTTCTTCTGGCTTCTCGTGCGCAACCTCCTTTGTTTGCTCTTCCTCTTCGATTGTTTCTACAGCAGCAGCTTCGACAATAATAGGTTCATTCGGTACAACAAAACCGATCCCAATCCCAACAGATACGACCCCAATACTTAATTTTTTTAAGGTGTATTTTTTAAAGCAATTGTTTTGTTGTCTGAAACCTATTCTTATATTGTTTTTCTTCACCGTCTTTCTCTCCTTTTCCAATTTTACTTTTCATACTTTATAAACTACTCTAAGAGCAGTTTATCCTTTAAGGACGCAATATAGAATATCAATCCCACTTAATTCCCTCAAATCATATTACGTCCTTCTTTTGAATAAAATGAGAAAGCAAATATAAAGCCATTGGATACTTTTATAACGTTATATAAATTGGAAGAAATAAAATATTTTGAATTCATAAAATAAATAGCATATAATATACACAAAAAAATCAATCCGTATTTTATAGGAGGGTAAAAATTGAGAAAAGTATTATCATCATGGTTTAATCGACAAATAAATATTATAAATTATTTAATTTCAAGCAAGCATTCAGTAAATATTGCTGCATTAGCGAAAGATTTAAACACCTCTGAACGACTCGTACGAAAAGATATTGAAAGGATCAACGCAAATATTGCTCCTGACTTGTTTAAGATAGAGATTAATCAATCAACGCTTCAACTCAAGTTTGAACCGAATAAATGTATCAAAGACATTCACTATCGTTTATTTGAAAACACACCAGAATATTTATTAATTGAGACTATCTTTTTCAATGATTGCTGTTCGTTAGAAGATCTTTGCGAAGAACTTCATCTGAGTTCAGCTACCCTGTACCGAAAAATAAATACTTTAAATAACGTTTTAGAGTCTGAATATGATTTCAAAATTGCCACAAGTCCTTTTCAATTAGTAGGAAACGAAGTCAATATCCGCCACTTTATTGCGCAACTCATCAGCGAAAAATATTCAAGAGAAACGTGGCCATTTCCTAGCATTGATGAAGATAAAATGTCTAAATTTATCCATGAGTGCCTTTTAGTCTTTGAAGTCCCCATTGATTTTGCTGTGATTCAAAAAATAAAGTTATTAATTTCGGTAGGGATCATTCGAAATAATGATGGATACCATATTAAGAGCCATTCGATTGATGACGATAAAATATCAAAACTTATGGACTATATTCTATCGGCGCCTGAAATGGCTTCATTATGGGAGTATTTATTTAAAGCACCTCTATCACGCGAATTACTAATCGATATTTTTTCATGTTATGCGCAAAAAGGTGTCGTTTTTTCAAAAGAGGCCTTAATTAATTTGGCTATTAAAGAGCCAGCGATTAATAACTCTTATATGAGAATCTCCCTACTCTTAGCCGAACTTTCTGATCAATTTTCTATTCCGATTGAAGATAAAGATCAACTCATCTTAACGATTCATATTACCTTATACTTTGAAAAATTTGAAATTTACTCGGATTATCTTTTCTTTGAGAATGGATTGCCCTTATTAGATTATTTAAGAAAACAAATGCCTGATTTTTACCATTATGCTAAAAACGCTATGTCTGAAATGATATTAGCCGAAAAGAAAAATGTGAACAGCTCCTTTTTAAGACATATGCTTTACACCCTACTTGTCCATTGGGAAAACCTTCATCAATTTTTCTTTAAACCAATTGATACGGTAGAAGTGCTCCTCATAAGTGATATCGATGTTTACCATGCTAAAATGACCAAACATATTCTAAAAAATCATTTTAATAACCGTCTCAAAATCCGACTAATCAATGATCAAATTGAAAATTTATCTCAAATAAATAATGAGCCAGAACCCATCGTCATCAGCAACTTTCCTATTCACAACCTTGAAAACAAACAATTAGTATTAATAAATGATGTGATTCAACCTTCTGATATTAAATATTTATCTAAACTTGTAAAGGAAATATCGCTATCAGCTTAAGAGTAGTATATTATTTTGTGTAGTTATTTATTTTCGAAAACTAGTCACCATTTCTCACTAAAATTTTTCCATATTACAATAGATATTAATAGGAAAAACTCATTCAGGAAGATCAATAAAAAACACTGAAACCTTTCGTCAAGGACTTCAGTGTTTTTTTTATTATTTACCAATTTTAATGGAGTTTCAGGTTGATTTCGCGACTCGTCTTACGATTTGTAGCGTACGATTCTTGATTATGATTATGACTATGATTATGATTGTGTTTATGACTGTAATATGAATTTCATTTTCAAAAAACGTAATTGTCTTATCAAAGTTTCTTTTTGTTTATATTTAAAATAGATTTTTTTCAAAGTTCTTCAACAATTTTAAGCATTGTGTGAATAAAGACGACATCTTATTGATACTCTGCGCATATAATCGGTGCCAAAATATAATGAAAAGGACAAGACCATTATTAAGAAAACTTTGCTGCTTCAGCAAGTGGCGAAACTTTAAGAGTAGAATCCTCAAAGATATACCCCAGGGTTCGGAGCACCACAACATCGTTTCGTGTGGTCTTTTACAGCTGACACAGGTGATTTTTACGGTCATTATGTCTATCATCTTTAAGGAGTTTATATGAAAATAAAGCGTTATATTTCATGGGGGCTTATTTTAGTAGGGATATTGTTATCTATTATAGTGCAAATAATAAATGATTATGAATTATATGAGTGGCAAAGTACAATAACAAAAATTACCCAAGGCTATTTAATTTTGGTGCTTATATATGTTCTTTTAAATTTTTTAATAGTTACTCATAATTATTTCAAAAGTAAATGAGAGAAAGACCAAAAAAAGAACCTAGAGCAGAAGTCATTCATTTTAAACAAAAAAGAGAAATTACACAACAAATGTAATTTCTCTTTTTTATTGTTATTTTAGCGGTTTTTAGAGACCTTTTAGCTTAATCAGAAAATTATTTTGTTCATTTATCCATTTACGTATCCTAGTAACAGTCCAACACCATAAATGATGGCGTTAAATTATAGAATTTAAGAACAAAAAAGACAGAGAATAAAAACTCCCTGTCCTCACAAAGCCATTTGCCGGAATCGAACCGGCGACCTCATCCTTACCATTCAGCTTACACTATACTATAAGGTAATCTAGTTGTTTTGAATCGCTAAATAGAAAGTTTTTGAAAATTCTAAGTTATATAAAGAGATAGAGACATTTTAAAATCGTCATCGCCTCGTCACTGCAAAGGCAAATTATATGCAAAACACCATTAAATAATCATCAAATAATTCATAATTAATTTTATACTTATGGCAAAGCTCAATGTAATTTCCATTAGCTATAATCAATATATGATTAATCAATAACATCGTCCAGTAAACGTAAAAACCCACAATTTTAAATTATCGTTTTCCTACATTATATAAAAATCCTAATCAAACACCACTATCTCAATCAACTTCAATAATTACTATAAGTATTCAACTTTTTCCCCATTAAGCTAAGCATTCTACCTTGTAATAAATAAGAGCATAATAAAATATGGTTTGAAAACAAATATCTAAGGAGCAAAGCCATAAAAACTATAAACAAAGACATAAAGTCCTATTATAAATACTACAATAGTAAAAAAAGTGGTTACTATTAAGATTAAGTACCCCGCTCCCTTGGGTTTCCAATTTGTATAGAAAATCTTTTTTACTAAAAAATATAAAACAGTACCGAAAAAAGGAACAAATATAAAAAAGTAAAATGCCATAATCCCATTCCGAACTATATTTAAACCTGTTTCGTTTTGAGCCATAGTAGGGAACAATGAAAAAGAAAGTAAAAATAATATATATAGAATACCGATACCAACCATATATTTAAAAATAAAATGTTGTTTACCATAAATTCTATAAATGATGTAACTAATAAATGATGTCATGATGATCGATATAATTATATTTAATGGAAATCCCATTTTATCCCTCTTCACTTAAATATATCTTTAGTTTGTTCTCTGTAGTATTTTGCTTTAAGTTTTCTTTATACTTTCAATTCTTGCAGTAGTTTTTTGCTTGTTCCATTCTCATTAATAATATTATAAAACGTTTAATGGTTTTATGTAACGTCGGAATCCCGACGTTATATAAAGATTAAATGTGTTATATACTTTATTTATAATAAAAGCTCCACATAGTATATAGTTAGGAGTTGATAACAAAACTATTTTAGTGTAGCTCTGTCTATTTCATTTATATTTTGAAAATTAGGCATTTTCAGGTGTTTATATCTAAATTATCCGAATTTATTTAAAGCAGTAGCGCATGCATGCTTTATTTGGAAATTGATATACTGATACAAATATAGCAAAGAAAATAACACTCAATAAATTTTATAGTTCATTTAACAGAATAGTTTTTTAAAATCAAAAAGGAGAATAAAGGACATGAAGAAAAAGATATTGGCTTTGAGTTTTATAGGTATATTGTTATCTCCTATTGCTGCAACAGGAGTTCAAGGTGCAGTAATGTATGAAGATAACTTACAGAAAGTGACTCAAAATAATGAGAGCGAAGAAGTTACTTTTACTAATATGGACTTTTTAAAAGCAGCTGAATTAGCTTATGAAGATGAATATATTTCCGAAAGTGATTATAATTTTATTTTAACTAAAACATCTCAGAGAATAGGTATCAATGGCGTTAATAAAATTGTTGATTTGGGAAATAATAATTATGAATTATATTTAAATAGCCTTGTAGCTGGAACGACAATTGGTTTGGGAGGAGCGGCTGCTGCATCAGTAACTGATACTTCTAATGGAATCGTTATAAATTATTCTTTAATTCCTTATACACAACCAAATGGTTTAATAAGTCATCATACCCGAATTAATAGTATTAGTGATCAATGATGCGATTATTTGATGCTCTTTTAAAGTTTGCTGTAGGAATCCCCTTTTTTTATTTTTTAAAATATACTCTCGGTGATGAAGGAAAAAAGAAAAAAAAGAGTATAGAGAGAAAAAAAGAAAAAAAGAAAGAATAATACAAAAGTTGAAGTTTATATAATTAAATACTAAGCAACTAATCGAAATCAAAATTGTGGTTAGTGGGATTTGTTTTAAAGGTTTATAGAGTTATCGATGCATCGATCAGTATAGTGTTTAATTTCATTTTTTAATTCTTGAACCAGATCTTGATTGTATGTTTTCTCCAACAAATTTATTCCTTTTTTATACCAATGAAATGAATCCTTTTGCTTTAAATTATCTAAGAGAACTCCCTTTCGTACATAACAGACTCCTAAATGTCTAAATAATTTTTTCTCAATACAAAAAGAGATCAATTTTTCAGTTTCGTTTAATGCCGTACTAAATTTTTTATTATCAATTAAAAGAAGAATAAAATTAATCTGGAGATTAGCAGACAACTGATTAAAGTTACGAAAATTTTTATAGTTTTTTAATCGCCTTAAAGCTAGATTTACTATAGACCCAGCAACGTCAATTGGAAATAGATAAAGGATACTATTAATTAATCGTATGTCATATAAATACCAATTGTCATGCTTTTCTAGTCGGTCCCATATTAGTAAAACTTTCTTGCGTGCAGCGTTATAATCATTATTTAGAACCAAAAGTAATGCATCAAAAATAAGTAATAATTCTTGTTCTCGTCGGGATAAATTTCGGATTGCTTTTAATTCTTCGATATTTTTAAGAATGCTCCGTTTGTCTCCAGCATTTAATTTTTTTAAGCGGTTTAATTGATTGCCTGGATTCTTTGTATAATCACGATGGACATACAAAAATTCATCAATAGACATTCCTAAGCGATTCAACAGCTCTATCATTTTCGAAAAAGGAATATCAATTTCTCCTTTTTCAATTTTAGAATAATTCGATTGAGACATAATTCCTGTTGACATACCAACTTGTGTGAAAAGTAGACTTTCTCGAATTATTTTAAGTGTTTTTCCATAATTTTCCATTCAAATCAATTCCTTTTATTCAGATATAACTATTATAAGGCAAATGCTTATATCTATGGTAATTTAAATAAAGAAAGGAGGCTAAATAGTGAAGAACTCTATTTTATTAGTGTTAATTGCGATATTGTCAACAAATGTTCTTTTCTTAATCGATGAAGTACCTACTACCATTGAAGAACCTATACAAATACAAAACAAGGAGGAGAATAGTTTAGCAAAAATAGAACCTACGGGAATATGGTTTACAGAAGAAGAGATTTTAGAAGAATAGAAACATTAAATATTTATTTTATGACTATTTTGTAAAAGGTAATTTAAAAGGAGCGAATTATAGATGAAAAAACATAAGAAGAAAATTGTTAATTTAATAGTTGCTGTTTTAGGATTATATATTGTTTTAACACCCATTAGTGTAGGGGCTGCAACAAATTCAGTGACCGATGAAGACTTGGTAGAAATGACTCAAATTTTTAATGATAATATTGAATATGATCACGATGAAAAGGAAGTTAGCTTTAATAATTCTAATGCTAAAGACGAAGGGATGGATGAAAAACTCGCCAATGATTTAAAAGCATATTATGAAACACTAGCTCCAGAAGAAAAAATACAACATTATGAAAATGCTGAAGATATCGGAATAGGCACGAACTCTATAGCAATAGGATCTGCCCTCTTAGCTGCTTTGGCAGAAACACTGGCATTGGCTGGATGGGGTTGGCTTGCTACATTACTATTGAACATGGGTTTAGATGCATTTTGTGAGGGTTACAAGTACTATAATGATCTTACAAGATCAGTCTGTAGGGCTGGAGGTTTTTAATACCTAATACTGAAAGACCGTGAGGAAGATATTATGAAATATGTAAATAACAAGTACCTTAATGCTTTACTAGGTATACTAACTTTTTTTATTGCTTTTATTATTCAAGATTTACTAGAATATTTTACAACTCTAAACATGGATAATGGCTTGGTAAATGTAGGAACATTTGTCGTCATATATGTAATTGTCCATTTTGTTACTAAGATGCTTGTTTATAAATATAGAGAAAATTGATTTTATATTTATAAGGGAGGTTATCATGAAAAAGACACTGAATTTTGTTATTCTATTATCCTTTATTTCCGTAATTTTTTCGGGATGTGCTTTAGAAGATGATACACAAGTTAATGCAAATCAAACTCTATATACCGATCAAAAAGAAGAACCTTTAAAAGAATACAATGAAGTTATAAAAAAATTTAATGAAGTAACTTCTAAAGATTTGAAGTTACTTCAACAAGAAAAAGAAACTTTTTTTGTTTATACCGGAAGAGCTTCTTGCCCATTTTGTCAGCGGTTTGCACCTAAACTATATGAAGCTAGCATATTAAATGAGAATAATGATGTTGTTATTAATTACCTGAATAGTGACAATGAGAGCGATACTGGATTGCATGACTATTTGAGTAAATATGACATAGACTATGTTCCAAACTTGAATTATTTTAAAAATGGAACTTTAGTTGAAACACTCCAAATTTCTAGCGATATGACAATTGATCAGATTTCAGATTTCATTACTCCTAATATTGCTAATAAAAAATAAAAATGCGTATGTAGATATTAGTATAGAAAAGAGGGTTAAAACATTGTATTTCCTTAATGTTGGAAGTTTCTTGTTAGGAGTAATTGCACTGGCATTACCTCTAATTAATATGATATTAATTAAGAAAAACAGAATAAAAAATTGGGGAAAAATCTCTTTTTTTCAGTATTACCGGCTGTGCAATTTCAATTTGGTTGCTATATGCATATACGGGCTATTTAGCTAGTATCGAAGATTGGCCAGCTATAGATATACCTATAACAATGGCGAAAGTTACAGGTTTTTTTATTAATAACAATTGTATTAAATTCTTTAAATTACGTTTTAGCAAAGAATAAATAACGTTAAAATGAAATTTAGAATATTTATTATTTTATTTAGGAAGTTAAAAGAGAGAGGATGCATTTCACGAAAACTAATAAATTAATTATGTTAATAGTCTTATTTGGCTTTGGATTTTTATTTAAAGAACCAATTTATGGAAGCGCTATGGATAATACTAATATGGATAATATGTCAGCTTATGAACAATTAAAAGATGATATTCAAAGAGTTGAATCTATTGATAGAAACAACATCAAGGAATTTCATAATGAAAATGAAGATTAGGTCGAAGATGTCAATAATAGGTTAGAAGAATACTTAGAAAATATACCTGAAGATGAATGGGCCTCTGTACTAATAGGTTTACGTAATAATGGATCATTTACTTTATTTTCTCCGTATACATTTTTCAATACTTTACAATACCACTTTTGAGGTGGATATTGGACATATAGTATGACACCAAAACTTCTACTAGATTATTAAAATCATACGCTGATGCTGGTTTAGAGAGAGCTACATAATTTTTATAGTCTAATAAGAAGTGATAACGGCAGTCTAGAAGATCAATATTATTGTCATTACTATTCTCGTATAGAAGCTGACTGGGATATTGAGCTTGGAAGACCAAATGTGGGCCTTACTAGAACAATAACTGCACTTTGTAATTTATAGTACTAATTTATTTATATAAATAAATTACAACAATATATAATCTATTTTAAAGACTTAAAATGTATAATATGCTCTCTCTTGATAGATATAATATATTCTAAATCCTTAAACACCCTCCTGGTTGCTAAATAATCGGGAGGGTGTAAATATTTAATTCTTTAAATCTTCGAGCCAGTTAATCATTGGAACAGAATCAGAAATGCTAAGTTTTTCCATACCTTCAGCTTCAAGGAAATAATTTAAATCTTCTAAATAATAAGTTGATTGTTTAATAAGATCACTCGCTTTATCAGCTGTTCACCCTAATTCAGGCTGAAGATAGTTATATTGAATAAACTGCAATTCCCGTATAATTTGCATAGCACGTTCTCTCCGTTCACTTCATCTTTAATTTCTGCGTACATCAAAGCATCAGCAAACGTAACATCAGCAATGCTGTTTAAGATCTCCATCTGCTTTTTAGAAGCTTTCTAAACCTTTTGTCCGGTACTCTCTTTTTTATTGTTATTTTAGCGTTTTTTAGAGACCTTTTAGCTTAATTCAAAAATTATTTTATTCATTTATCTATTTATGTGTCGTAGTAACAGTTCAACATCATAAATGATGGGATTAAATTATAAAATTTAAGAACAAAAAAAAGACAGAGAATCAAACTCCCTGTCCTCACAAAGCCATTTGCCGGAATCGAACCGGCGACCTCATCCTTACCATGGATGCGCTCTACCTACTGAGCTAAAACGGCAAAATAACTTTTATAAAAAAACTCCGCAAGCAGGATTCGAACCTGCGACGGCGTGATTAACAGTCACGT